>NZ_JBTNLS010000008.1:0-336187 GCF_059047085.1 Chromobacterium sp. INPA-IVC
GCTTTCGCCAAGCACTTACACCTATCGGTTATTCGTTCTGTTAAAGAGCAGTGCCATCCGCTGCGTCGTCTTCACCGGAACCGTTTCGTTTCCGCTGTTTCGTTCGCTGCGTCAGCTGAGGAGGCGAACTATACGCCCGGGCCCCACACCCGTCAACACCTTTCTGCAAAGAAATTGAAAAAATCTGGTCAAAACACTGTAAGCCACTGATAACAATAGAAACGGGCTTCGCAAGCTTTCTGAACCGCTTCCACTAGCCTGCCGGCCGCCATGAATGGATAATCTTCGGTCCCTCCTTTTCATGCAGTTTCGAACGTGAACCACAAGACCTGGATCTTCGACCTCGACGACACCCTCCACCACGCCAGCGGCGGCATCTTCGACCATATCAACAAGCTGATGACCGAATACATGATGCGCCACCTCGGCGTGGACGAGACGGAGGCCTGCGCGCTGCGCTCCCGCTACTGGGCGCAATACGGCGCCACCATGCACGGCCTGTCCACCCATCACGGCATCGACCCGCAGCAATTCCTGATCGAAACCCACCCGGTGGAAGTGCTGGAACAATGGCTGCAATTCGAAGACCGGCTGGCGGAAAACCTCAGCGCCCTGCCCGGCCGCAAGATCATCCTGTCCAATGGCCCGCAGCACTATGTGGAAGGCATCCTGCAGCGGATGCGGATTCAGCATCATTTCGAATCGGTATACGGCGTGGAGCGCCTGAACTATATCCCCAAGCCGCACCTTGACGCCTTCCACACCGTGCTGGCCCGCGAAGGCCTGAATCCCGCGCATTGCATCATGGTGGAAGACTCCCTGCCCAATCTGCTGACGGCGAAGGAGCTGGGCATGACCACCATCTGGGTCAGCAAAGAACCGCGCAAACCGGCCCACGTTGATCACCGCGTCGAGAAGATCAGCCAGCTGCTGCGGCTGCGCCTGGATTAAACCAGCGCACATATATATAGAAAAAGGCCGGGAAACTTCCCGGCCTTTTTATTGGACAACACGGATACGCTTACTTCAGCTTGACCTCGGACCACACCTTGTTCAACTCGCGGCGATCCTTGGCATTCAGATCGTGCAGCTGCTGCAGACGCGGCAGGTCGGTGGTGGTCGGGAAGATCGCCGGGATCTTGGTCAGCTCGGTCTTGACGAACTTGCCGGCGGCGGCGTTCGGATTGCCGTTGCCCATCTCATTGGTCAGGCCGGCGGCGTTCTTGCCGTCCAGCATGAAGTTGATGAACTTGTAGGCCAGATCCTTGCGCGGCGCGTCCTTCAATACCACGAAGTTATCCAGCGACAGCGTGTTGCCTTCCTTCTGCAGGCTGAAGTTCAGCGCGAAAGCGCGCTTGGCCTTCTTGGCGTCCTGCTGGGCCTGGAACATATCGTTGGAGTAGCCGAAGGCGACATAGATGTTGCCGACGGTCAGCTCCTTGATATAGGACTGGTTGTTGAAGGCGGCCCAGTACGGCTTGGCTTTCAGGATCACGTCGCGAGCGGCTTTCCAATCGGCCGGATTGGTGGAGTTGGCCGGTTTGCCCAGGTACATCAGCGCGGCGGAAATCAGCTCGCGCTGCGAATCCAGCACGGTGACCTTGCCCTTGATCTTGGACAGCAGCGCCGGATCGAAGATCAGCGCCCAGCTGTTGACCTTGTCGCTCAGGCCCAATTGCTTCAGCTTGGTCTCGTTGTAGCCGATCAGCGTGGTGGTGAACGCGTACGGGGCGGAGTACTTGTTGCCCTTGTCGAAGAAGCTGTTCAGATAGCCCGGATTCAGGTTCTTGAAATTGGGCAGCAGGGCCTTGTCCAGCGGCTGGGCCTTGCCCTGCTTGATCAGCGCGTCGACGGCGAAGCCGGTCGGCACCACGATGTCGTAGCCCTTGGCGCCGGCGGCCAGCTTGGCCAGCAGCTCTTCGTTGTCGCCGTAATAATCCTGCACCAGCTTGCACTTGCAGTAGGCCTCGAAACTCTTGGCCGCGCTCTCGGACAGGTAGTTGTTCCAGTTGTACAGATGCAGCTCTTCGGCGGCGAACGCCTGGGTGGAGGCAGCCAGCGCCAGCAGCGCGAGGATCTTCTTCATTTCGTTTCCTTTGTATTGCACAGCTTGGTGGTACTACGAGTTAACCGGGAGACACCCCCTCGCGTCGCCCGGATGAGGCGGCGACGGCAAGGCATTATGCTGCAACGCAAAACGCCCTGCCGCCGGATCTGCCTTTCGGCCTGGCGGCCCCGGCCGCCCGGCTCAGCCGTTGGCGCGCAAGGCGCTCGGCGAAACCTTGGACGCGATGACGATCAACGCCAGCGTCAGCAGCATCAACAAGGATGACACCGCGTTCACTTCCGGCGTCACCGCGATCTTGATCATCGAGTAGATCTCCAGCGGCAGCATGCTGGCGCCGGCGCCGGCGGTGAAGAAGGTGATCACGAAGTCGTCGATCGACAACGTGAACGCCATCAGCGCGCCGGCGATGATGCCGGGCTTGATCACCGGCAGCGTGATCAAGCGGAAGGCCTGGAACGGCGTGGCGCCCAAATCGCGCGCCGCCTCCACCAGGCTATCGTCCATGCCCTGCATCCGCGCCCGCACCACGATGGCGACGAAGCCGATGCAGAAGGCGATGTGCGACAGCAGGATGGTGACGAAGCCCAGCTCCAGGATGCCGATCAGCTGGTTGACGATGACGAAGAAGATCACCAGCGACACCCCCATCAGCAGCTCGGGGATGGCGATCGGCGTCAGCACCAGAAAGGGCAGCAGCCTGAGCTTGTACTTATGCAGCGCGATGCCGGCCAGCGTGCCCAGAATGGTGGCGAAGAAGCTGGCGATGATGCCGATCAGCAGCGAGTTGCCGGCCGCGGTCAGCATCTTCTCGTTGTGGAACAGCTTCTGGTACCACTTCAGCGTGAAGCCCACCCACTCGGCGTTCAGGCGCGAATCGTTGAACGAATACAGCACCACGATCACCAGCGGCAGGTACAGGAACAGATAGGTCAGGCCGGCCGAAGCCCACAGCCATTTGGATTGTTTCTTAGCCACGCGCCTTCCCCTTTCTGGCCACCGCGGCCCCCAGCACGGCGATCAGCAGCACGCCGCCGGTCAGCATGATGGACAACACGGAGCCGAACGGCCAATCGCGGGTGTCCAGGATCTGCTGCTTGATCAGATTGCCTATCATGATCGATTCGGTGCCGCCCAAAATATCCGGGATGGCGAACATGCCCAGCGCCGGGATGAATACCAGCGCCGAGCCGGCGAACACGCCCGGCAGGCTCAACGGCCAGGTCACGCGCCAGAAGCGCTGCCAGGCGTTGGCGCCCAGATCCTGCGCGGCGTCCAGCAACGCCATGTCGTGCTTTTCCAGATTGGCGTACAGCGGCAGCACCATGAAAGGCAGATGCACGTACACCAGGCCGACGATCACCGCGAACGAGGTGAACAACAGCCGCACCGGCTCGAAGCCCAGCGTGGTCAGCACCAGGTTCAGCGCCTTGGTGAACGCCGACTGCGGGCCGAGGATGATCATCCACGCGTAAATGCGGATCAGGAAGTTGGACCAGAACGGCAGAATCACCAACAACAGCATCAGGTCGCGGTACTTCTTGCCGGAACGGGCGATCAGCCAGGCCAGCGGATAGGCCATCAACAGGCAGACCACGGTGGTGGTCAGCGCGTAGCCGGCCGACTTGATGAACAGCTCGATGTACAGCGGCTCCTCCACCAGACGGTGGAAATTATCGAGCGTCAGTTCCCAGACGCGCTGGCCGTCCTCGATGGTGAACAGCGGCGCCAGGCCGCCGTAGTCGCCGGGCTGGCGGAACGCGGCCACCAGCATGATCAGCGACGGGATCAGGAAGAACAATACCAGATACAGCAAGGGGGGCCAGGACAGCGCCCACTTGCCGAAACGATCACGCATCGCCATCGCTTACTCCGTCAGGAAACTGCCGGCGTCGAAACGCCAGGCCACTTCGACCACGTCGCCGTCGTCGAAGAACTTGGCGACGCCGGGGATGTTGTTGGGCTGCATCGCCTCCACCATCACGCCGTCGGCCACTTCCACCACATAGAGGGTGACGTCGCCCAGGTACAGGCAATCATGGACGCGGCCCTTGAAGTAGGCCTCGTCCGGCAGCTCCGGCAGCTCTTTGTCGAGCTTGACCTTCTCCGGCCGCAGCGCCAGCCAACCCTGCTGGCCCTCTTTCACGCCCGGCACGGCCTGGCACTTGACGTCGCCGCAGCCCTTCAGCGCCACGGTCATGGCGTCGCCGTGCAAGGCCTTGACTGTGCCTTCCAGCACATTGCACTGGCCGAGGAAGTCGGCGACGAAACGGTTCTTCGGATAGCTGTACAGCTTTTCCGGCGCGTCCAGCTGCTCCACCTTGCCGTGGCTCATCACCGCGATGCGGTGCGACAGCGCCAGCGCCTCGCCCTGATCGTGGGTGACGTAGACGAAGGTGATGCCCACTTCCTTCTGCAGATTGATCAGCTCGATCTGCATTTCCTCGCGCAGCTTGGCGTCGAGCGCGGACAACGGCTCGTCCAGCAACAGCAGGCGCGGGCGGTCCACCAACGCGCGGGCGATAGCCACGCGCTGGCGCTGGCCACCGGACATTTCGTGCGGGTAGCGGTCGCCGAACTGGGTCAGGCGCACGTCTTCCAGCAATTCGTCCACCTGGGCGGCGATCTTGCGCTTGTCCCATTTGGCCATTTTCAGCGGGAAGGCGATGTTCTCGCGCACCGTCATGTGCGGGAACAGCGCATAGCTCTGGAACACGGTATGCACCGGGCGCTTCTCCGGCGCCACCTGCGACATGTCCTGGCCATCCAGCAGAATCTGGCCCGCGTCCGGTTGTTCGAAGCCGGCCAGCATGCGCAGCAAGGTGGTCTTGCCGCAGCCGGAGGGTCCCAGCAGGGTAAAGAACTCGCCCGCCTCGACCGACAGGCTGACGTCATTGACAGCCGTGTAGTCGCCGAAGCGTTTGACCACGTTTTTGATTTCCAGGAGAGCCATCTATCTTCCCCGCCACGAAAAAGGGCGCCATTTTAACAAAAAATCGGTTTTCGGGGCCGCGAAAATCCCTTGTAAATTCAAGACCTCAGCGCACTTTCCTACCTAGCGCGCCCGACAAGTCAGGCTGGCGGGATAAGTTGCTCTTTTCACTGAAAAAAACCTGACCACCCCTTATTCCGGATGACGCTGAAAACTTCGAATGGTTCTCATTGAAATGATGCATTTTGACAACAAACTTGTCTGAAACGAGCGATTCATGTCGCCTAGCGCCGCTTTTCATGTCGCCACCGCGACAAACACGCTGCGCTTTTCCAGCGGAACCCACTGATTTTACGGCTCAGCCAGCGGCCAGCATTGGCGACTTCCCCTGCGATGTCAATATCATCAATCATTTACAATCGCCCACAAAGCAAAAGGACGCCCTCAGGCGTCCTCGCATGGCCGATGGTCTGGCTGGATCAGAACTTGGTGCCGACGCCGATGCCGAACACCCACGGATCGATATGCAGCGTGCCCAGCTTGGCGCCGCCAAGCTTGTCGGCAGTCACGTCGGTTTGAATCCACAACTTCTTCACGTCGACGTTGACGAACCAGCTCTTGTTGATCGCGTAGTCGGCGCCGATCTGCAGCGCCGGGCCGAAGCTATTGTTCTTCACGCTCAGCGGCGTGCCCAAGGCATTCAGGCCCGTGCTGTAGAAGCGGGTGTAGTTGATGCCGGCACCGACATACGGACGGAAGGTCGCGTCCGGCGCGAAGTGGTATTGCGCGGTCAGTGTCGGCGGCACCACGGACGCTTTGCCGATGTCGGCGCCGTTGGCGGTGATCTTGTGGCGGGAAGTGCCCAGAATCAGTTCGGCGCCGATGTTGTTGGTGATCATGTAGGTAAAGTCGATTTCCGGCACGGTGGCGTTCTTGGCATCCACGTTCAGGCCCTGCACCACGCCGGAGTTGCTCCAACTAGTGGACGGATCGACATTGATCACGCGGAAACGTGCCAAAATATCGCCTTGGGCGGCGAACGCGCCGGCGGACAGCATGCCGATCATGGCGGCGAGTGCGAGCTTCTTCATTTCTGTTCTCCAATGACTAGGTAATGCCGCCTGAAACCATGCCGGCGTTGACAGCCATGCGCGCCGGCAGTAGCGTGCGACGTCCGCAGGCAGATTATCCAAGCCCTACCTCTCACACTTTGCGTCAGATCATGAAACAGTCATGAAATATGCCGATCTACGGGAATTCATCGCCCAACTTGAACAAAAACAGCTGCTGAAGCGCATCAACACGCCGGTATCGCCCCACCTGGAAATGACCGAAATCGGCGACCGGGTGCTGAAGGCCGGCGGCCCCGCGCTGCTGTTCGAACAACCGGTCCATGACGGCCGCCGCTACGACTTCCCGGTGCTGGCCAATCTGTTCGGCACGCCCGAGCGCGTCGCGATGGGCATGGGCGCCGACGACGTGATGCAGCTCAGGGAGATAGGCAAGACGCTGGCCTATCTGAAGGAGCCGGAGCCGCCCAAGGGCCTGAAGGACGCCTGGGACAAGCTGCCGCTGTTGAAGCAGGTGCTGTCGATGGCGCCCAAGGAAGTGAAGAAGGCGCCGTGCCAGGACATCGTCTGGGAAGGCGAGGCGGTCGATCTCGGCAAACTACCGATCCAGCATTGCTGGCCCGGCGACGTCGCGCCGCTGATCACCTGGGGCCTGACCGTCACTCGCGGCCCCAACAAGAAGCGGCAGAACCTGGGCATCTACCGTCAGCAAGTCATCGGCAAGAACCGCGTGATCATGCGCTGGCTGGCCCACCGCGGCGGCGCGCTGGACTATCGCGAGTTCCGCCAGCAAAACCCGGATAAGCCCTATCCGGTAGCGGTGGTGCTGGGCTGCGACCCGGCGACGATACTGGGCGCGGTGACGCCGGTGCCGGACACGCTGTCCGAATACCAGTTCGCCGGCCTCCTGCGCGGCAGCCGCACCGAGCTGGTCCAGTGCATCGGCTCGGACCTGCAGGTGCCGGCCCGCGCCGAGATCGTGCTGGAAGGCCACATCCACCCCGACGACATGGCGATGGAAGGCCCCTACGGCGACCACACCGGCTACTACAACGAGCAGGACAGCTTCCCGGTGCTGACCATAGACCGGATCACGATGCGCGAGAATCCGATCTACCACAGCACCTACACCGGCAAGCCGCCGGACGAGCCGGCTATCCTGGGCGTGGCGCTGAACGAGGTGTTCGTGCCCATCCTGCAGAAGCAGTTTCCGGAAATCGTCGATTTCTACCTGCCGCCGGAAGGCTGCAGCTACCGCATGGCCATCGTCAGCATCAAGAAGCAGTACCCCGGCCATGCCAAGCGGGTGATGATGGGTTGCTGGAGCTTCCTGCGCCAGTTCATGTACACCAAGTTCATCGTGGTGGTGGACGACGACGTGAACACCCGCGACTGGAAGGAAGTGATCTGGGCGATCACCACCCGGATGGATCCGGTGCGCGACACCACGCTGATCGACCACACGCCGATCGACTATCTGGACTTCGCCAGCCCGATCTCCGGCCTGGGCGGCAAGATGGGTCTTGACGCCACCAACAAGATGCCGGGCGAAACCAACCGCGAGTGGGGCACGCCCATCGTGATGGACGATGCGGTCAAGGCGCGCGTCGACTCGCTGTGGAGCGAGCTGGGGCTGTAGCGGCCCGCGGCGAACAAAAAGCCGGGCGCGCGCCCGGCTTTTTTCATGCCCGCGCCGGCGTCATGCCGGCAGGCGATGGACGATGGCCAGCCAGCCGACGGCTCCTCCGCTGGCGCTCAAAGCGACCGCCTCGTTCTCCAGCAGCAACAGGCCGCCATCCGGCAGCACTTCGCCGCCGCAGCGCCACTCGCCGCGCTGCAGATACAGCAGGACCAGGTCGGCGGCCTCCAGCCCCACCGTTTCCCCGTCTGGCGGCGACAACCGCTCCAGATCGCCGCGCCCCCAGTCGCGCGCCAACATCAGATTGCAATCGCGCAAGGCCCCGCCCAGCAGCCTGCACTGGATGCCGATCTCGCCGGTGAAAGCCACCACCTGGCCCGGCGCGTCCAGCGTCAGCCGGCGGCCGTCGGCCAGGCTCAGCTCCATGCCCTCGCCTTCCAGCAGGCCCAGCTGGCGGTCCACCCCGGCGAAATGGGAAAACGGCCCGCCCTCCGCCACCTCGGCGACGGACATCCGCAGCGCGAACGCGTCGCGCCGCTGCGGGTGCGGCAGCCGGAACAACTCGCGGGTGCGGCCGCCGCCATTGGCCCACGGCATGTCCAGAAAACTCTGCGGGGTCAATACGCGCATGCCGACTCCTGAAAAATGAACGCCCACCCGGCATGATGCCGGATGGGCGTTCCGCTGAACAGCCGCGCTCAGCGCTCGGCTTCAGCGCCTTGCAAAATCACTTCCCTGCCGTACACCGGGCTTTCGGCGTAGCCGGCCGCCCGGTAGCGGATGGGATGCCCCAGCTGGCGGCGCAGCTGTTTCAGCGCCGCCTGGTCCAGACCCTTGCCCGGCTCCGCCGGCCGTATCGCCAGCACCGCGCCGTCGCTGCGCTCTATCCCCAGTTTCACCAGCGGATAGGCGCCCACTTCCACCAGCACGCCGCGCTCCCACGGCTGGCCACCCATCGCCAGCAGCGAGGGCAGCAGGGCCAGCAGCCACAGCGCGCGCCGCGTCACGGCTTCACCAACAACAGATGGCTATTCGCCGGCACGGTGATCCGGGCCGCGCCGCGCGATACCGACAAGGCCTGGCGCCAGGTTTCCTTGCTGCTGTCGTTGCGCCAACCCACATCGGATGCCTGGAAGCGCACCGCCGGCAGCGCCAGCGTCTTGCCGGTCGGGAAATACTGGTTGGCCGGCAGGGTGATGGTCTTGGCCGGGAAGCCGAAGCCCGCCACATCCTGGCTATAGGCACCCAGACCCAGCGTGGTGGTCAGCCGCTGCAGCAGGCTGCTGTAATCGCCGCCGCCCACCGCGCGCAATCCGTCGTTCAATGCGCTCTCTCCCTTGCTGGGGCCGGTCACCCACGGCTTCATCACGCCGGGGCCGAACTGGTGCAGCATCTGCATGCCCAGCGCCAGCGCCTTCGGATAGCAAGTGTAATCGTCGGCGGCGACGCTCCAGCCCTTCAGATTGCACGCCGGATTAGCCAGGAACTGCTCGAAGTCGCCGCGCGGACGCAGATCCGGATGCGAGTTGGCGTCGCGGTCGCGGCCGCGGCCGCCGGTGTAGGTGTCGGCCGAGACCAGGTAGCCCATGGTCTGGGCCG
Source organism: Chromobacterium sp. INPA-IVC (assembly GCF_059047085.1). NCBI lineage: Bacteria > Pseudomonadati > Pseudomonadota > Betaproteobacteria > Neisseriales > Chromobacteriaceae > Chromobacterium > Chromobacterium sp. INPA-IVC. Next base: position 9,306 of record NZ_JBTNLS010000008.1, read on the forward strand.
CCAGCTCGTTCTCCCACACCGTGGTCGGCGCCGAGCCCGGCTTTTGGCGCAAAATCTTGTTGTAAGCGTACAGCACGTGCAGGTACTCGTGCGCCATCGTCGACAGCGCCAGGCTCGGACCGTTGTCCTTCATCGACCAGTTGCCCGGGCTGTCGGCCTTGGCGAAGGTATCCAGATCGATGAAGGTCACCAACGCCTGGTTGCTCTTGCCGATCACGTCGGCGCAGTCGGCATCGCCCTGGCACATGCTGGCCGCGGCTGAAGCCAGCAGCGCGTTGGTCCAGCGCACGTAGCCGAGCAGGCGGCCGCCGCTGGTCTTGGCCGGATCGTTGAGCCGGCTCAGCACCAGGTGCACGTCCTTGGTGTCGCCGGGCAGGGCCAGGCTGCGCCAGCTCGGGTGGATGTCCTTGCCCCAGGGCTCGCTGACCACGCTGGCTTCCAGCGGATAGACGCTGTTGGCGAAGCGCTCGGCCAAGGCGTCAGCCTGGGCATTGTCGACGCTCACATCCAGGCCGCCCTGGCCCCAGACATAGACCTTGCCGCCGCCGTTGGGCAGATCCCGCACCGCTTTCAGCGTGGTGGGGCTGTCGCCGTCCATGTCATGCCAGGTGCGCGCGTCGCCCAAGGCGTAGGCTTGCTGCTGCAACGCGGCCTGAGCGCCGCTCAATTTGGCCGAATGCTGCAATTGCAGCCGTTGCAACGCGCCGTTGCGGCTGTTCTTCGCCACCGCGTTCAGCACCGCCTGGCTCTCCGCTTCCAGACGGTCCGCCACGGCGCGGTCGGCGCCGCGCAGGCCGCTGCCGGAAAGCTTGAACTGGGTGGAGGTATCGCCGCCGCTGACGCGGACCAGCTCGGCCTGCCAGGCCGAGGTCACCGGGCCGGCGACTTGCAGCGTCTGGTCGCGGCCGGTGGTATTGCTGTAACGGTAGACCGATCCCGATGCCGCGCCGCTTGCGCTGGCCGGCAACTTGCAACTGCCGCCCGAGCAATCCAGCGCGCCGACCTCGACGCCGCTGGCGCTGCGCTGGGAAAAAGCGACCGAAGGCGCGCCGCCCGATCCGTTGTCGGCGGACGAGCTCCCGCCGCCGCCGCATGCGGTCACCATCGCGCTCAGAATCACGGAAGCCAGGACTGTCTTTTTGATCTCTTTCATCACTTTGTCGTCTTTTTGTGGTTAATTTCTAAATACAATCTTGATATTAGCCACACGACATAAATCAGCACAATGTCAATTTATTACAATTAATCGTCAGACAAATGCCGTCGCCTAGGAGGCCGAAGCGTCTCCATCCGGCAAACCTGCTATCATTCAGCGCATTTTCCGAACAAGGATCTACCATGGCATTCCTGCGCAACCCCAACTCCGCTCAACGTCTGAAACGGTTGAACGCCCGCCAGCGCAAGAAAATGCGCGTAGGCGAGTTCCGCGAGCTGGGTTTCCACCTGGTGGCCGAACTGCACGACGGCGCGGATGCCGACGCGCTGCTGGACGGCTGGCTGACCCGCTTCGACGAAGCCGGCATCAGCTTCGGCGGCCATTTCGACGGCAAGAACCGCCTGGAAGGCGTGGCCTTCCCGATCAGCGGCGTGCAGATCGACGAAGCGCTGCGCGGCGATCTGGTGACCTGGCTGCAGGCCCGCGCCGAAGTGAAGTCGCTGGAAGCCAGCGAACTGATCGATCTGTGGCACGCCGCCTGAGGCTTGCTCCAGATGTGAAAAAGCCGGTGATTGCCGGCTTTTTTCTTGCCCGCCCGGCTTATTCACAGGATCAGGCGGAAATCGTTTTTATCCACAGGATTCATGACAGCTGCCGGAATACCCGGTAGCCGACATAAAGCCAGGTCTCGCGCGCGAGAAAGCGAGACCAGCTGGCCAGCGTGCGGAAACGGCTGGACTGGGTGGGCGCCGGATAAGCGCGCAGGCCCAGGTCGCCGGCCATCAGCACCGCGCGCCGCATGTGCAGCGGATCGCTGACCAAGAGATAGGAGCGGATGCCGAACTGGCTGCCCAGATCCCGGGCGTTGGACAGGTTCTGCCAGGTGGTGCGCGACTGGTTCTCCACCAGCATCGCCGTCATCGGCACGCCCTGCCTGGCTGCGAACTCGCGCCCGACGTCCGCCTCGGCCGGATAGCCCGGCTCCGGCGTGCCGCCGGTGAAGACGATCCAGCGCACCTTGCCGCTCTGGTACAACTTGACCGCATGATTGATGCGCTCGCGGAACACCGGGGAAGGCTTGCTGCCCCAGGCGGCGGCGCCCAGCACCAGCGCGGCGTCGGCAGCCGGCACATCATCGCCGCTGCCGTAGTCAACAATGCTCCACGCGACATAGGCGAAGCCCAGCACCACCAGCAGAACCGCCAGCAGGAAGCCTCTTATCATCAAGCGCAAGTAGAGCATCGGCACCGCAAGTCAAAAGGAAAGGGATAAGCGATTGTAACCTCAATGCCGCCGCCGCGGGCAGCCCCAGGCTAACGTTCCAGTTCCCAGATCGCCGCCTGCAGGGTTTCCATCCGCGCCGCCAGCGCGGTCTGGGCATCCTGCAAGGCCTTGTTGTAGATATCCCGTCCCATCTTGTCCGCCAGGAAATCCAGCAGGAAGCGGGCGTCGAAACTGCCGATCTCCAGCCCCAGCTGGTCGGACAGGTATTGCTGCAATTGCGGCGCCAGCTGTTGCAGCTGCTGCTCGCTGAGGAGGAATTGGGTAGCCATCGTCTCATCCGCGCAAGAGTAAAGGAGGAGATTATGGCATGGCGGGCGCATCGATATCGATGCGCGTCCGGCTACAGCCGCGACCACTCCCGTCCCAATCGCAACAAGCCTTGCTGCACCGCGCACTGGCTGCGCTGCAGGCAATCCCGCCACGGCTCGCGCTCGCCTCTCCACCGCGGCCAGTGCCGGCAGGCCTGCTCGAGCAGCTCGAAATGCGGCGGACAGCTGTCGTAACACAGCGCGATGCCGTCGGCGCAGCTCCTCCTGGCCAGGCGCGCCAGCTTGTCCGGCAACGGCGCCTGGCTCAGGCAAACCCGGGCGCCGTGGAACAAGCTGGAACGCCAGAAGCGCTGCTGGCAACGCCAGTCGTCCAGCAGGCAGGACCAGGTCCGGGCAGGAAACTCGATACTCCACCACCAGACGGGATGATTCATCGCGCGCTCCGATTTGTGCAGTGCACAATAAATTTATACCCGCTGTTGGACGCCACCGCCAGCCGCATGTGAGCGCGCAAAAAAAAACCGGCGCACCAGGCGCCGGGAATCACGAGTCAAACAAAGGAGAAAACGAATCCGATTTACAACGTCACCCAGCGCGGCCGGGTCAGCATGTCCGGCTGCAGGATGTCGTCCAGCTGTTCGCGGGTCAGCAGGCCATGGGCCAGCACCACCTCGGCGACGCTGCAGCCGTTGGCGTGGGCTTCGGCGGCGACGCGGGTGGCGGCCTCGTAGCCGATCACCGGGTTCAGCGCGGTCACCAGGCCGATCGAGCTTTCCACGCTCAGGCGCAGACGTTCGCGGTTGGCGGTGATGCCCTTGACGCAGTGCTCGGTCAGCGTGTCGCAGGCGTTGGCCAGGTGGCCGGCGCTGCGGAACAGGCTGTAGGCGATCACCGGCTCGAAGGCGTTCAGCTGCAGCTGGCCGGACTCGGCGGCCATGGTGATGGTGACGTCGTTGCCGATCACCTCATACGCCACCTGGCTCACCACCTCCGGAATCACCGGATTGACCTTGCCCGGCATGATGGACGAGCCGGCCTGGCGCGCCGGCAGATTGATCTCGCCGAAGCCGGCGCGCGGGCCGGACGACAGCAGGCGCAGGTCGTTGCAGGTCTTGGACAGCTTGACCGCGGCGCGTTTGATCACGCCGGACAGCTGGACGAAGGCGCCGCAGTCCTGGGTGGCTTCGATCAGGTTGGGCGCGGTGATCAGCTGGCTGCCGATCAGCTCGGACAGATGCAGGCACACCAGCTTGGCGTAGTCCGGATGGGCGGTGATGCCGGTGCCGATGGCGGTGGCGCCGAGATTGATCTCCAGCATCAGGGCGCTGGCCTCTTTCAGCCGCTGCTCGTCCTCGCCCAGCATCACGGCGTAGGTCTGGAATTCCTGGCCCAGCGTCATCGGCACCGCGTCCTGCAGCTGGGTGCGGCCCATCTTCAGGATGTCCTTGAACTCCTCGGCCTTGTCCGCGAAAGCCTTACGCAGCGTTTCCATCCGCGACACCAGCTTCAGCACGCCCCAGAAGGCGGCCAGGCGCAGCGCGGTCGGGTAGACGTCATTAGTGCTCTGGCACAGGTTGACGTGCTCGTTCGGGTGCAGGTGCTGGTACTCGCCCTTGGCATGGCCCAGCAGCTCCAGCGCGCGGTTGGCGATCACCTCGTTGGCGTTCATATTGGTGGAGGTGCCGGCGCCGCCCTGGATCACGTCGACGACGAACTGATCATGCAGCTTGCCGGCGCGGATTTCCTCGCAGGCGTCGACGATGGCCTGCGCCAGCTTGGGATCGAGAATGCCGAGGTCGCGGTTGGCCTGGGCGGCGGCTTGCTTGATGCAGGCCAGCGCGCGGATCAGGTCGCCGTAGCCGGCGATGGTCTGGCCGGTGATCGGGAAGTTCTCGATGGCGCGCAGCGTGTGCACGCCCCAGTAGGCGTCGGCCGGCACGTCGCGGTTGCCGAGCAGGTCGTGTTCGATACGGGTGGACATCTGGAGGGTCTCCTCAGGGCGGCCGTCATGCGCGGCCTGGAATGCCCCGCACTGTATGCCTGCCCCGGAAGCTTGGCCAATTCCGAATCGCGATGGGGTCATGCAGTAAATGCATAACCTTGCGCCAGCCTTGCCCGGCGCGGCTTGCCTTAGAGCCTGTTCAAAGGCTAGCGAGCTAAGGCGAGACAAGGCGAAAACAGCTGAAGAAGCGGAGTGTACATACGGTACATGAGCATTCTGAAGATGTTTTCAACGCCGTATCGCCGACGCGCAGCAGACCTTGAACAGGTTCTTAGACTTCCGGGTAACGCTCGGCCAGATAGTCCCACAAGTCTTCCAGCGCCGCGCGGCCGCGGCGGTGGTCGCAATACAGCCTGACCTCCATCTCCACGCTCCACGCATCCTCGCCCGCCTCGGCCAGCCGGCCGGCCTCGCATTCGGCAGCCACCGAGCTCTCCGGCAGGAAGGCCAGGCCATGGCCGGCCAAGGCCATCTGCTTCAGGCCCTCGGCCATATCGGTCTCGTAGCGCAGCGATAGATGCGCCGGCTCGGGGCCGCCAACCAGCAGCAGATCGCTCATCAACCGGAAATAGGCGTTGCTGGCGTAACCGAGGAAAGGCAGCGGCGCGTCGGCGGAGCCGGGCAGCGCGTAACGCGGCGCGCCGCCATCGGCCGCCGCGTAGGGCCGCAGCCGCTCCACGCCCAGCCGCAGGCCGCCGTAACGCGCGTCGTGCAGCTCCACCGGCTGCTTGGGATGGTGGTAGCACATCAGCAGATCGCTGCCGCCCTCAACGAAGGCCAGCACCGCGTCGTGGACGTTGCTGGCCTGCAAGCGACAGGACAACTGGCCGAAGCCCGCCTCGACTTCGGTCAGCCACTTGGGAAAATAGGAGAACGACAGCGTGTGCGGCACCGCGAATTCCAGCGTGCCCTGCGGCAAGGGCTGCAGGCCGCGCAGCATGGTGCGGGTGGTGTTGAGCTGGGCCAGCAACGGCACCGCCTGCTCGCGCAGCAGCTTGCCGGCGGCGGTGAGCTTGGTGGGATAAGTGGTGCGGTCGATCAAGTCCGCGCCCAGCCAGCTCTCCAGCGCGCGGATGCGGCGCGAGAACGCCGGCTGTGTCAGGTGGCGCAACTCGGCCGAGCGAGTGAAGCTGCCGGTGTCGGCCAATACCAGGAAGTCTTCCAGCCAGCGGGTTTCCATCGCGGAGGTCCAGATTCGGGATGCCCGATGTTACACCGGCGGGGCCTGGCCGTCCTCGCGCGCCACGCACAAAATGCCAACACTTCCGCCTTTGACGCAGGCTTCGCATCGGTGCACATTGCAAGCATGCGCTCTTTTGCCCTTCCCCTTCACCAGCGGCCCTGGACCGGCCGCGCGCTGGCGGTCGGCGCCAGCGGCCTGTTGCATCTGCTGGCGCTGCTGTGGCTGCAAACCGAACAGAATCCTCCCGCTTCGACCGACCAACCGCCGCTGCGGATCAAGATCCTGCCGATCACCCTCGCCGCCGAAGCGCCCGCCGCGCCAACCCATGCGCGCGCGGCCACGGCCGGACGCGCCGCGCCTCGCATCGCCGCCCCCTCCCATCCGCGGGCGGGCGGCCAAGTTTCCCGCCCCTCCCGGCCGGACCGCCGCGAAGCCAGCGCGGGAAGCGGCGAGGCCCGCGTCACCATCGAGGGGCTGCGCCAGCAGATGCGCCGCCTGGCGCCGGAGAACCCTAATGCCAAGCCGCTGCCCGAAAACCCGGAGAAAGCCCGTCTCGCGCGCGGCATCGACCGGGCGGAGCGCGCCGATTGCAAGAATGCCTACGCCGGCCTGGGCCTGTTGGCCGCGCCGATGCTGCTGAAAGACGCGCTGGATAAAGACAACGGCTGCAAGTGGTAGCTTGCAGCCGTCGATAATGGCGGAAAGGCGCGGAATCAGCCCTGCAGCGTCACCCAGTCCTGGGTGGCTTCGGCCGCCTGGAACTCGTGCACCGCCTCCCGCATCAGCGCGAACGCCGCCGGCGCGTCCAACCTTTGGCAGGCATCGGACAGGCGGGCCAGCAACGAAACCATCTCCTCTTCGGACAAATGGTATTCCTGGGCGCGCATGATGCGGGCGTGGTCGGTGGCCAGCACGTTGTCGCCGATCAGCAGCTCCTCGTACAGCTTCTCGCCCGGACGCAGGCCGGTGACGCGGATTTCGATGTCGCCGCCCGGCTGGCTTTCATCCTTCACTTCCAGCCCGGACAAATGCACCATGCGCCGCGCCAGTTCGATGATCTTCACCGGCTCGCCCATGTCCAGCACGAACACGTCGCCGCCGTCGCCCATCGCGCCGGCCTGGATCACCAGCTGCGCCGCTTCCGGTATGGTCATGAAGTAGCGGGTAATGTCGGCGTGAGTCAGCGTGATCGGGCCACCGGCCTTGATCTGGCGGCGGAACAGCGGCACGACGGAGCCGGAGCTGCCCAGCACATTGCCGAAGCGCACCATCACGAAGCGGGTGCGGCTGCCGCGCGCGTGGCGCGTTTGCAGCGTCAGCTCGGCCAGCCGCTTGGTGGCGCCCATCACATTGGTCGGGCGCACCGCCTTGTCGGTGGAGATCAGCACGAAGGTGTCGACGCCGCAGTCCTCCGCGGCGCGGGCGGTGGTGTCGGTGCCGAAGGCGTTGTTGACGATGCCGGCCACCGGGTTGTGCTCCACCATCGGCACGTGCTTGTAAGCCGCCGCGTGGTAAACGGTTTCCACCTGGAAGGCGCGCATCGCCTGGGTCAGCCGCGCATAGTCGGTGACCGAGCCCAGCAGCGGCGTGCGCGGAATGCGCGGCGCGATCTGCGCCAGCTCCTGGTCTATGCTGTACAGCGCGAACTCGGACAGCTCGAACAGCACGATGCGCGCCGGGCGGTTCTTGACGATCTGGCGCGCCAGCTCGGAACCGATGGAGCCGCCGGCGCCGGTGACCATCACCACCTTGTCGCGGATATTGCGCGCCAGCAATTCGGCCTTGGGCGGCACCGGTTCGCGGCCCAGCAAGTCCTCGATATCGACTTCCTTCAACTCCTCCACCCGCGCTTCGCCGGACACCAGGTCGGCCATGCCGGGCAGGCGCTTGATCGGCACCCTGAGTTTTTCCAGCGATTCCAGCACCTCGCGCTGCCGGCCGCGGCCCACCGACGGCATCGCCAACAAGATGCACTTGGCCTGGGTGTCCTTGATCAGCGCCGGCAGCTCCTCAGGCGCGTGCACCGCCACGCCGCGATAGGTGCGGCGATGCAGGTCGGGATTGTCATCGACGAAGGCCATCGGCCGGTATTCGCGGCCGGCCTGCAAGGCCAGCATCAGTTGCAGGCCCGCCTGGCCGGCGCCGTAGATGATCACCGGATCGCGCGGCGCCTCGGTGGCGTCGATGCGCCGCACCAGGCCGCGCAGCAGGAAACGGCTGCCGCCGATATAGGCCATCGCGAACACCCAGAAGATGACTACCGACGCGCGCGGCATCGCCCAGACGTGGGCCATCTGGATCACCGCCTGCAACACCAGCACCGACAGCGTCACGCCACTGAACACGGTGAGTATGATCTTGTCGTCCAGATACTTCAGCACCGCGCGGTACAGGCCCAGCTTGATGAAGATGGGGATGGCCCACAGCGGCGGCACGATGAAGATCCACAGGTGCGGATTGAGCTTGGGGTCCCAATAGCCGCCCAGGCGCAGGAACACCGCGCTCCACAGCGCCAGCGGCAGCAGCAGCGCGTCCATCAGCGCCAGCATCGCCATCTTGTTGTGGCGGGAGAAGGCTAACAGCTTTTCAAACATGGTCATTCTTTCGTATCCGGCCGCCATTGGTATAGCGCGTCCGGACAGCGTTCCTCGTTATCCCGGCCGTCGCCCAGGCTCAGCAATGTGAAGCCATGCGCCTCGTAAAAGCGCCGCGCGCCGGCGTTGGCCTGAAACACGTACAATCGGCAGGCCCGTGCCCGTCCCGCCAAAACCCGTTGCAACAAAGCCGCGCCGATGCCCGCGCCTTGATGCCGCGCGGCGACATACAGCTGATCCAGCCACAGCAGGCCATCTTGCTCCGAGCAAGCGGCGAAGCCGGCGATCTCGCCGCCCCGCTCCGCCAGCCAGACATCGCCCGCCGGCAGCAACGAATCGGCGAACCAGGCATGCACCGCCGCGTCGCCATGCGCCAGCGGCGCGTACGGCATCTCGCGGCGGCAGGCCAGATAAATGCCTGCCAGCGCTTCGGCGTCGGCGGCTTGCGCGGCGCGGATGCAGAAGGTCATCGGCTGACGATCTTCATCAAGGTGGCGATAATGATGCGGATGTCTTCCCACAAATTATGGGTCTCGGCGTAGCGGACGTAATAGCCCAGCTTCTCCGGCAGCACCTCGTCGATATAGGCGCGCTCCGGATCGGCGGCGCGGCCCAGTATCTCGTTTTCATCGATCATCCGGATCGACGCCCAATCGGTGATGCCGGGGCGAACCGACAAGACGATGTCCTTCGCCTCATCCGGATAGTGGGCCACATACTTGGGCACTTCCGGCCGCGGACCGACCAGGCTCATGTCGCCGAACAGCACGTCGATCAGCTGCGGCAACTCGTCCAGCTTGGTCTTGCGCAGCAGGCGGCCGGCGCCGGTGACGCGGCTGTCCGCGCCGACGGTCAGCTGGCCCTGGCGCTCGGTGTCCACCTGCATGGTGCGGAACTTGTGGATGCGGAACAGCGTGCCGCTCCGTCCCACCCGCACCTGGCGGAAAAACACCGGCCCCGGCGAATCCAGCTTCACCCACAAGGCCACCGCCGCGAGCGGCAACGCCAGTACGATGAGGCCCGCGCCGGAAGCGGCGATGTCGAACAAGCGCTTTGCCAGCCGCGAACCATGACGGCGCGGCCGGCAGCAGGGCGGCAGCAATTCGCCGCCCTTTTTTTCCAACCGCTCGCTCATGCGCCCAGAATCTCGCGCACCGCGGCGATGACGCGGGTCTGGTCGTCATCGGTCATCCGGGTGTACAGCGGCAGCGTCACTTCGGCTTCAAAAGCGGCGTCGGCCACCGGGAATTGCTCGCGCGTCAGCTGGTAGCCGTCGCGCCATACCGGCTGGCGGTGCAGCGGGATGAAGTGCACCGAGCAGCCGATGCCCTTCTCCGCCATCTTGGCGATGAAATCGTCGCGCGACACGCCGGCCTCCGGCTTGATCCGCACCGGGTACAGGTGCCAGGCGTGGTTGCTGCCCTCGTCCTTGGCGCGCGCCGGCAGGATCAGCGGCAGGCCGGCCAGCTCGCGGTCGAAGCGCTGGGCCATGACTTCGCGTTTTTCGTAGAAGCCGCGGATCTTCCTCAGCTGATGGATGCCCATCGCCGCGGCGGTGTCCGGCATATTGTACTTGTAGCCCGGGGCCACCACTTCGTAGAACCAGGCCGGGGTCTTGGACACGTAGCGGTCGAAAGCGTCGCGGCTGATGCCGTGCAGGCGCATCACTTTGCAGCGGGCGATGATGTCCTTGTGCTTGGACACCACCATGCCGCCTTCGCCGGTGGTCATGGTCTTGTTGGCGTAGAAGCTGAATACCGTCACGTCGGAATCCAGCGTGCCGATCAGCTTGCCCTTGTAATAGGTGGGCATCGCGTGAGCGGCATCCTCGACGATCTTCAGGCCATGCTCGCGGGCGATGGCGATGATCTCGTCCATCTCGCAGGCGAGGCCGGCGAAGTGCACCGGGATAATGGCTTTGGTCTTGGCGGTGATCGCGGCTCGGATGGCGTCCGGGCGGATGTTGAACGTCGCGGCGTCCACATCCACGCACACCGGGTGCGCGCCCAAGTAGCGCACCACTTCGGCGGTGGCGGTGAAGGTGTAGGACGGCACGATCACTTCGTCGCCCTCGGTCACGCCGATGGCTTCCAGCGCCAGGTGCAGGCCGGCGGTGGCGGAATTCACCGCGATGGCCTCGACGCCGTCGCCGATGAAGGCCGCGAAGTCAGCCTCGAACTGCTTGGTCTTGGGACCGGTGGTGACCCAGCCCGATCTCAAAGCGTCGACCACTTCGTTGATCTCTTCCTCGCCGATATCCGGCAAGGCGAACGGCAGGAATTTCGTTTCGCTCATTGTTTTCTCTTTCGTCTTTGCGCGGCCGCGCTTGGCCGCCATCCATGTCCATCGCCGCGCGCCTCGCCCGCGGCCTGCAAAATCTTTTGTCGGGCGGAAGCCAAAGCGTTCCGCCATACCCATCAATTCACTGGCGATGCCTGGCGGACCGCCCGCACCGCGAGCCTCGGCCCTATCCTTGCAGCCGCACCGCGTCCAGAAAACGGCGCGCCAGCACCGCGTAATCGTGATTGGCCAGCACATAGGCCTTGCCGGCCGCGCCCATCGCCTCGCGCTCGGCCAGCGGCAGCACCGCCATCCGCTTGACCGCGTCGGCGATCACCGCCGGGTCTTCCACGCCTATGCTCAGGCCGGCGCCGGCATCCTTCACCATATCGTTGCCGGCCTCCACCGAGTGGATCACCGGCTTGCCCGCCATCATGTAGTCGAACAGCTTGTTCGGGTTGATGCCGAAGCGGTAGATCGGCAGCTTGCGCCAGCCGATGTACAGCGCGTCGCACTCGGCCAGGAAGGCGGGCACGCTGCGCTTGGCGATGGACGGCAAAAACATCACGTTGTCCAGCTTCAGCTCGGCGGCGCGCGCCACCAGCGCCTGCTTGTCCGGGCCGTCGCCCACCAGCACGAAAGTCACCGGCGCGTCGCGCATCAAGGCCGCTGCCTCCAGCAAATAATCCAGCGCGTTGGCCAAGCCATGGCCGCCAGCGTAGCCGACGAGGAAGCGCCCTCGAGCCTTCAATTCCGCCAGCCGCATCCGGTGCTCGGCGGACAAAGGCTGCGCCTCGCCCTGCCATTCGCCCACGTCCACGCCATTGGGGATCACCGCGTATTTTTCCGGCGCCATGCCGTGCGCCATCATGTAATCCCTGGCGCAGGGCAGCATCGACACCACGGTATCGGCGCGCCTATAGCCGAAATCCTCGGCCCACTGCAGCAGGCGGATGAACGGGTGCTTGGGCGACATGCCGCCCACCTCCACCGGCGTCAGCGGCCACAGGTCGTGCACCTCGTAGACCAGCCGGGCGCCGGTCTTGCCGGCGATCCACGCCGCCGGCACGGTGTCCAGCGGGTAGGTGGACGAGGCGATCACCACGTCCGGCTTCCACTCTTTCAGATAACGGCGCGACAAGCCCATGACCTTGGCCAGGAAGCTGAAGATGTTCAACACCCGGCCGACGCCGTTGCCTTCGTAAGGACGGGTCTTGCACCAGGTGTAGCGGATGCCGTCGATGTCCTCGTCCCGGTACTTGCCATCCACCTGCGGATGGGTCTGGCGCAGGTGCGACACGTCGGCCGCCAGCATGTTGACTTCGTGCCCGGCCTGCACCCATTCCCGCGCTAGGTAGTAGGGGCGGAATTCCATGCCGTGGCGCGGGCTGCCGGCGTAGTGGTTTATGTAGAGAATTTTCATGGATTACAACGTCGCGTACAGCTTGATCAGCTTGTCGGCCTCAGCCGCCCAGCTGTATTTATTGAGCACCGCCCGCTTGCCGGACTCGCCGAGCGCGCGCATGCGCGCCTCGTCGCCCAATAGCTCGTTGATGGCGGCGGAGATGGCGGCCGCGTCCTGCGGATCGACCAATACGCCGCAGCCGGCGTCGTCGACGATCTCGCGCCAGACCGGAAAGTCGCTGGCGATCACCGGCATGCCGGCGGCCATGTATTCGAACAGCTTGATCGGCAGCGCGTCCACGTAATTCGGCGTGGGGAACAGCGTCACCAGGCCGATCTTGCTCCTGGCCAGTACCTCGGCCACGCCCTTGCGGTCCAGCACGCCCAGGTCGTTGACCCGCGCCCAGCCCGGCTCGGCCGTCACCTTGGCGCGGAGATCGCTCTCGCTCCACGGCCCGGCCAGGTTCAGCCGGGTGGAGGTGCCCGGCAGCGCGGCGACGATGGGCTCGATGCCGCGGATGCGGCTGATGCCGCCGATGTAGCACACCTCGTTGCGGCGGCTTTCCCACGGCGTGTCGCGCACCAGCTCTTCCAGAATCGGGAAGTTGCACACGTCCAGCGCGTTGGCGCCCAGCTTTTCGAAGCGTTTGCGGATGTGCGGGGTGGAGGTGACGATGGCGTCAAAGCGGCGCGCCGCCCAGTCTTCCAGCGTTTCGAAGCCGCCGGACACCAGCGGGCGCACCGCGCCGGGTATCCAGTGCTTGGCCAGAATCTGGCGCGGCACGTCCTCGTGCACGTCGTACACCACCTTGATGCCGGCCTGCTTCAGGCGCACGCCGGCGGGAATCAGCTCCGGGTCGTGGAAATGGACCACGTCCGGCCGCAGCTTCAGCGCGGCCTGGTAGACGCGCTTGACGGTGCCGGTCATCCGCGACAGGCGGCCGCCGGTTTTGGGGCCGACATCGTGGATGCGCACGCCGTTGCGGATTTCCTCGCCCTGGCCGTCGGCGACGATCAGCGTCACCTCATGGCCGGCCGCCGCCAGCGAGCTGCACTCCTTGACGAAGATGCGGATGTCGTGGCGCGGATGGGCAGAGGTCAGGTGGGCTATTTTCATCAGGTTCAAACCTTGTTGGCGGCCAGTTCGCGGATCAAGTCGGCGAAGCCGGCCATATTGGCCTGGTGCAGCGCCTTGGCCGCCACCAGGCCGCGGTTGATCTCGGCGGCGGCGCCCAGCGCCGCGTCGTCCTCGGCCTTGATCATCGCGCGGCACAGCTCGGGCCCCAGCCGCTCGACGTCCTCGGCGATCATGCCGTTGAGGCCGTCTATCACCCATTCGCCATTGGCCGGCAGATTGGACAGCAGCGGCAGGCAGCCATGGCCCATCGCCTCCATCAGGCTGACGCTGGTAGCGTCCGAGCGCGGCACGCTGACGAAAACGCGCGACTCGGCGTACAGCTTGCCCAACGCGGCGCTGTCGACGAAGCCGGCGAATTCGACGCGCTGGAGGCCGAGCGAAGCCGCCAGCCGTTTCAAATTATCGGTTTCGCCGCCGCTGGCGGCGACGACCAGATTCCAGTCGGCGCAGCAGCCGCTCTTCTCCACCTCGGCCCAACCCTTGAGGATGGCGTCTATGCGGTACAGCGGCTTGTGCAGCCGGCATGACAGCACCTGCTTCTTCTTGGCCTGGACAACAGGCTCCGGCGGCAGCCCGTCGATGCCGTAACTCAGCAGGCTGATGCGGCAATCGCCGGCCAGCTCGCGGATCTTCGCCGCCATGTACAAGGAATCCGACGTGATCGCGGCGGCGGCCTTGAGATTGCCGCGCACCATCGCCCGCAGCAGCTGGTTCTGGTCGGGCAGCAGCAGCACGTCCGAGCCCCAGGCGGTCAGCAACATCGGAATCTTCGAACCGGCCAGCGCGCGGCGGGCGTGCCAGGCCACGCTGTTGGCCTGGTGGACGTGGACCACGCCGGGCTTCACCTCGGCGATCCAGTCCTGGAGCCGGCCGGCGGTGGACCAGGCCTTCAGGCTGAAATCGACGCGCAACTCGCCTTTCAGGTTGGCCGGACGGCGCTCCGCCGGCACATCTCCGTTGCAGGCCAGATACAGCTCATCCACATGCGGCGCGATGCCAGCCAGAAAACGCCAGGTGTGGATCGAGGCAGAGCCCGCCACCAGCAGGCGGGCGATCTTGTCAGTCATTGGCCCAGGCCTCGTACAGGCGGTGCAGCTCCGGACTCTGCGCCAGCCACTCTGCATCGCCGTCGCGGGTGTCGCCGACTACCCGCGCCGGATTGCCGGCCAGGATGGCGAAATCCGGATACTCGCCGGCCGGCACGAAGCTGTAGGCCGACACGATGCTGCCCTTGCCCAGCTCGACGCCCGGCATCAGCACCGAGTGCGGGCCGATGAAGCTGTACGCCCCCAGCCGGGTGGATTTCTTCAGATAGCCGACGTGGTTGTCGCGCGTCAGGTATTCGCGGCCGTACAAACGGATCGCCACATGGCTGGAGTGGGTCAATACCGACACGTAGTTGGTGATCTGGCAGCCCTCGCCTATGTACAGGCCGCCGGAAGCGTCGACCAGGTTGAAATGGCCGATGTAGACATTGTCCTCGACCATCAGTTTGTCGATGTGTTCGATGCGCGTCATGTTGGAGACGCGGGTGCGTTTGAGGAATACGCCATCGCCGCGATGGAAGCCGTACACCATCCGCGGACGCACCCATGCCGACAACCGGAAACGGATACGGCTGAGAATTCCGTGCAAGTTCATCGTGCCGCCTTATAAAGCCAGGTGAAGTAAGCAAGGAAATAGCCGGCCATCACGACCGACACCAGTTGGAACGTGGCCACCGCATCCTGCCAGAGATGGAAGCCAAGCCACAACGACCCGAGGAACAGCACGGCCTGCACCAGGGACAGGAAAAACGCGAAGCGCTGGCGATTGATCACCGGCGGCACCATGCCCAGCGGCGAGGCGACGAAATGGAACAGGATGTACAGCGACATCGCCTCGGCGTAGCGGCCGGCCTCGGCCCAGTTATGGCCGAACACCAGCGTGAACAAGGGCTCGCCGAAAATCTGGATCACCAGGAAGGGAAACAGCGACATGCCGAACAGCGTCAGCATCATCTTGCGCAGAATGGGACGCAGCGGCTTGCCCAGATTGCGCGCCTCGGCCAGCTCGCGGTAGGCCACCTGGGCCACTGCCTGGCCGATCAAGGCCGCCGGCAGCTTCAGCACCCGCATCATCAGGCCGTAGAAGCCGACGGCGGAGGTGCTGGCCAGCACGGTCAGCACCGCCAGGGTGGCGGAGTCCAGCAGCGCCGTGCTCAAGGCATGCGGCGCGTTGATCTTGGGAAACTCGATATAGGCGATCGCCGCCTCGCGCATGCCCTGGCGGCTGACGCCGCGCCGCCAGCCCAGCCGGCTTTTCAGATCCTGCCAGCTCTGCGCCAGCAGCGAGCCGATCTGGCCGGCCAACTGGCCCAGGATCAGGCCGCCGGCGCCGGCGCCCAGCCAGCCGGCCAGCACCTGGGTGCCGGCCATGCCGAAGGACTGGGTCATGCGGCCGTTGGCGTTGGCCTGGTAGCGGCGGTGGCGGTTGTTCCAGTTGGTCCAGGCCTGCATCAGGCCGGCCAGCCACACCGACAGCGGCAGCAGCACCAGCCAGGACTCCAGCTCCGGCGCACCCAGATGGGCGGCGATATGGGAGTGGCCGCCCATCAGCACCACCAGGCCGATCAACAAAGCCAGCGCGCTGGAGCACAGCAACGACAAGCCCATCAGATTGTCGGCGCGCCGCTCGTCGGCGGGCAGCACGATGGCCATCTCGTAGCGGGCGGTGGCCAGCACCGCCAGCGTCGACATCCACGACACGTACACCGCCTGGATGCCCACCTCGTGCGGGTCGTACAGCCGGGTGATCAGCGGCGAGGCCAGCAGCGGCACCACCTGGGCCACCGCCGCCCCGGTCACCAGGGTGATGATGTGGCGGATGAAACCGCTTTTAGGCACGCGCAGCGACGACAATGACACCATCCGCTCAGCCCAGCGCCTTCTTCACCGCGGCGACGATGGCGTCCTGCGCCTCTTCCCTCAGGAAGGGATGCATCGGCAAGCTCATCACGCGGCGGCCGGCGGCCTCGGACAGCGGGAAGCTGCCCTCGCCATGGCCCAGGTGGGCGAAAGCCGGCTGCAGGTGCAGCGGGATCGGGTAGTGGACGGCGGTCGGCACGCCCAGCTCCTTGAGCTTAGCCTGCACCGCCTCGCGCTCGTCCACCTCGATGGTGTACTGCGCGTAGACGTGGGTGTTGCCGGCGCCGATCACCGGCACCCGGGCCACATCCTTCAGCAAGTCGCTGTAGCGGGCGCCGATGCGCTCGCGGGCGGCGACTTCGTCGGCGAAGCTGGGCAGCTTGGCCAGCAGCACCGCGGCCTGGATGGTGTCCAGGCGGCCGTTCAGGCCGATGACCGGATGATGGTAGCGGCGATCCTGGCCGTGCACACGGATCTCGCGGATCTTCTTCGCCAGCGCGTCGTCGCTGGTGAACACCGCGCCGCCGTCGCCGTAGCAGCCCAAGGGCTTGCTGGGGAAGAAGCTGGTGCAGCCGATGGTGGACAGGTTGCCGGATTGCTTGCCGTTCTGGCTGGAGCCGAAGCTCTGCGCGCCGTCCTCGATCACTGGGATGCCGTGCTTGTCGGCGATGGCGTTGATCGCGGCGAAGTCGGCCGCCTGGCCGTACAGGCTGACCGGCATGATGGCGCGGGTGCGCGGCGTGATCGCCGCCTCCAGCAGGTTCGGGTCCAGGTTGTAGCTGATCGGGTCGATGTCGACGAACACCGGCTTGGCGCCCAAGAGGGCGATCATCTCGCCGGTGGCGATGAAGGTGAACGGCGTGGTGATCACCTCGTCGCCGGGGCCGATGCCCAAAGCCATCATCGCGATCAGCAGCGCCTTGGTGCCGTCGCAAACGCCGATGGCGTGCTTGGCGCCGGTGTAGGCCGCCAGCTGCTCCTCCACCTCCTTCACTTCCGGCCCCATGATGTACTGGCCGTGATCCAGCACCGCATGGATGCGGGCGTCGATGTCGGCTTTCAGATGCTGGTATTGCGCTTTCAGATCGATGAACTGGATGGACATAAGAGGATCAACCCCGAATCAATATTTTGGAAAATCGCGCGGCGGCGGCCCATCCCCAACGATGGGGAGCCGCCCTGGACAAGCCGCGCGGGCGGCGCTTACTCGCCGCTCTTGATCGGCGTGCAGTGATTGCCGCCGACCTCGTAATGAATGCCGCACACCGGGCAGGAGTGGGTGCCGATGTCGTTGGACAGGCGCTCGCCGCACGAGCACATCCAGCCGATGCGCTTGGCCGGCGTGCCCACCATCAGCGCGTAGGCCGGCACGTCGCGGGTGACCACCGCGCCGGCGCCGATGAAGGCGTACTCGCCCACCGTGTGGCCGCAGACGATGGTGGCGTTAGCGCCGATGGACGCACCCTTCTTCACCACCGTGCGGCGGTATTCGTTCTTGCGGTTGACGTGGCTGCGCGGATTGTTGACGTTGGTGAACACCATGGACGGGCCGCAGAACACGTCATCCTCCAGCGTCACCGCGTCGTAGATCGACACATTGTTCTGCACCTTGACGTTGTCGCCGATCAGCACGTCGTTGCCGACGAACACGTTCTGGCCGAAGGAGCAGCCCTTGCCGATCTTCGCGCCGCCGCAAATGTGCACCCAGTGCCAGACGCGGGTGCCCTCGCCCAGGGTGGCGCCTTCGTCGACGATGGCGCTGGGGTGGATGGTGGCAGTCATGTGCGGAACCTCGTTCGTCAAATCAGTAATCCAGCGGCAGGCTGACGCGGCGGCCGTCGCGGGCCGACAGATACATCGCGATCAACAGCTCCAGCGACTTCAAGCCCTCGCGGCCGTCGGTTTCCGGCGTGGCTTCGCCGCGCATGGTCTTGATCACGTTGTCGTAGTACAGCGGGTGGCCGAAGCCGTAGACGCTGGTGGTCGCGTAGCTGGCTTTCTTGATGTCTTCGTCCATCGCGTGCGGCTCGGCGAATTCCCAGTGCTGGATTTCGTTGACGGCCATGCCGCCGACGCGCACCGAGCCCTTTTCGCCCAGGATGGTGATGCTGCCTTCCAGATTCTTCGGATAAGTCAGCATGGTGACGTTCATGCTGCCCAGCGCGCCGGAGCGCCATTTGACGCTGACGGTGCCGGTGTCTTCCACCTCGATGTTGCGCGCCAGCGTGGCGGTGTAGGCCTGCACGCTTTCCACCGGGCCGATCAGCCAGTCCAGCAGGTCGACGTAATGGCTGGCCTGATTCATGAAGGCGCCGCCGTCGAATTCCCAGGTGCCGCGCCAGCCGGCCGCGTCGTAGTACTCCTGCGGACGGGTCCAGAACACATTGACGTTGACCATGTAGATGCGGCCGAAGCGCTTCTCCGTCATCGCGCGCTTCAACAGCTGCAGTGTGTCGTTGCGGCGGTTCTGCTTGACCACGAACAGGTGTCGGTTCGCCTTGTCGGCGGCCTTGACCATCTCCAGGCCGTCTTCCCAGCGGGTGGCCATCGGCTTCTCGGTCATCACGTGGAAGCCGGCTTCGGAACATTGGATGCTCTGGCTCGGATGCAGGCCGGACGGCGTGGTCAGGATGACGATGTCGGCGTTGGTCTGCGCCAGCATGTCGGTCAGGCTGGCGTGGCCGCGGGCGCCGGTGCGCTCGACGGCCGCCTTCAGCGCGGCCGGGTCGATGTCGCAGACGTCGACCAGCTCGGCGCGGTCGGCGTGCTTCTCCAGCGCGCCGAAGTGGTTGTTGGCGATGCGGCCGCAGCCGACCAGGGCGAAGCGGATCTTGCGATCGGCAATCGGAGGAATCACTATCATCTGAACGTCCAGTAACGTACTGAATACACCAGTATCTTCAAATATTCGGTCAGCACCGCGCCGGCTTCATACCAGGCCAGGCTGTGGTACAGGTCGTTGCCCGGGTACACGATGTGCATGCCCCAGTCCACTTCCGGCCAGGCCTGGCGGAAGGTTTCCAGCGCCCGCCGCGAATGAAACCACGAGGTCACCAGCGTGATCCGCTTGGGCTGGTGGGAGGCCAGCGCCTGCCGGGTGAACTCGGCGTTCTGCCGCGTGTTCCTGGACTGGCACTCATAGCCTATCTTCCCGCGCGGCACGCCGGCCATCTGCAGCCGCTTCACAATCAACAGGCAATCGCCTTCGCCGCTGACGAAGACGAAAGGCGCGCGGCCCTGATGGTACAGTTCCGCCGCGCCTATCACTCGCTCGCCGCTTTCCCCGCCCAGCACCACGATCCAGTCCGCGCGCGGCTGGGGCGCCTCGGCCACCAGCCAGCTCTTGGAATAGCGGATCAGCGGCGTCATCGCCAGCACGGCCAGCAGCGCGA
This sequence comes from Chromobacterium sp. INPA-IVC, assembly GCF_059047085.1. Classification (NCBI taxonomy): domain Bacteria; kingdom Pseudomonadati; phylum Pseudomonadota; class Betaproteobacteria; order Neisseriales; family Chromobacteriaceae; genus Chromobacterium; species Chromobacterium sp. INPA-IVC. The sequence goes on from NZ_JBTNLS010000008.1 coordinate 28,914, forward strand.
GCGCGCCCAGCGCCGCCAGCCACGCTCCCGCCCGGGGAAAGCGCCCTTGCACGCCTTAAGCCTTGACGATGTGCTCGGCAGGCTCCAGGTACTTGCCGCGGCTGTCGACCACCAGTTGGGCCTTGGCCTTGATCAGCTCGTAGTCGAACTTGTCGTGGTCGGTGGCCAGCAGCACGCAGTCGTAGCCGGCGATGGACTCGGCGCTCAGCGGCACGCTCTTCAGATCGAACGCATGTTCGCGCATCTTCGGGAACACCGGCACGTGCGGATCGCTGTACGCCACTTCGGCGCCCAGGTCGCGCAGTTTTTCCATCAGGAACACCGACGGGCTTTCGCGCATGTCGTCGACGTTCTTCTTGTAGGCGATGCCCAGCACCAGCACGCGGCTGCCGTTGATGGATTTCTTGCGCAGGTTCAGCGCGGAGGCCACCTTGGACACCACGTAGTCCGGCATATTGCTGTTCACTTCGCCGGCCAGTTCGATGAAGCGGGTGTTGACGCCGTACTCGCGCGCCTTCCAGGTCAGGTAGAACGGGTCGATCGGGATGCAGTGGCCGCCCAGACCCGGGCCCGGATAGTAGGGCACGAAGCCGAAGGGCTTGGTGGCCGCGGCGCGGATCACTTCGTGGATGTCGATGCCCATCCGGTCGGCGACGATCTTCATCTCGTTGACCAGGCCGATGTTGACCGCGCGGTGGATGTTCTCCAGCAGCTTGGTCATTTCGGCGGCGCGGGTGGACGACACCGGCACCACCTTGTCGATCACCGCGCTGTACAGCGCGACGCCGATTTCCTGGCAGGCTTCGGTGACGCCGCCGCACACCTTGGGAATGGTGCGGGTGGTGAAGTCGGGATTGCCCGGATCTTCGCGCTCCGGCGAGAACACCAGGAAGGCGTTGTCGCCCACCTTCAGGCCGCGCGATTCCATGCGCGGCAGCAGTTCTTCGTCGGTGGTGCCCGGATAGGTGGTGGACTCCAGCGACACCAGATGGCCTTCGCGCAGATAAGGCACCAGGCTGTCGATGGTGTTCAGCACGAAGGACAGGTCCGGCTCGCGGTACTTGTTCAGCGGCGTCGGCACGCACAGGATCAGCGTGTCGGCTTCGCCGGCGCGGGAGAAGTCGGTGGTGGCTTCGAAGCCGCGGGTCAGGGCGGTGGCGATGCTGTCGGCGGAAATGTGCTCGATGTAGCTGTTGCCGGCCATCAGGGCATCGACCTTGCTCTTGTCGATGTCGAAGCCCAGAACCTTGTAGCCGACCTCGGCGAAACGCAGCATCAGCGGCAGGCCGACATAGCCCAGACCCACGATGCCGATCACAGCGGATTTGTCCGCGATACGATTGAGCAGTTGCTGCTTGATCACGATGAAAGTCCCAACAGGATGTAAAAGCTTGAGCGGCAGACGCCCGTCTGCCGCCCGGTCATTCGGTACTCAGGTATAAGGTACTGCCACGTCTGACCCGGGCCTCGGGCCCGAAACCGGCGCTCGATGCGCGCGCAACTTGGCATTATACGCCGCGTTGCGCCGGCTTTTGGGTAAGCAAACGTAACCACCGCGCGCTTTTCGCGGCGGATTTGTCCTGGCTCAGATCAACAGGTGCCCGGCGGTCTGCTGGTTGGTCTGCTTCAGCCGGTTGACGAACTCGCCGAACTCCAACCCGAAGCGCCCCTCCAGCTCGTCGGCGCGCTTTTTCAGCGCCTCCCACTGCGTCAGCGTCGGGCTCTGGCGGAAGGCGATCACCGCGACGTTGCCGTGGGTAGCGGCAGGCAGTTCGATCACCCGCCCCTCGAAAACGTTCAACAAGCGTTCGATGAAAGCCTGGTAGCGCTTGTCGCCGCTCCACCAATTGGTGACGAACACGCCCTTGGGGCTCAGCGCGCGCTTGCAGTCCTCGAAGAAGTCTTCCGTCGTCAGCGCGTCGACGATCTGCAGGCCGTCGAAGCCATCCACCAGGATGGCGTCGGTGGAGCCGCGGAAGATCTTCACGTAGTCGGCGCCGTCGGCCTCGACGATCTCGAAGAAATCGCCCTCCTCCGGCAGCTGGAAAAAGGCGCGCGCCACCGCGATCACCTGCGGGTTGATATCCACCGCCACGCTGACGGCGTCCGGCAGGTACTCATCGATGAAGCGGGCGAAAGAGCCGCCGCCCAGGCCGATCTGCAGGATGTGCTTGGGATCGTCGTTCCACAGCAGGAAGCCCATCATCGCCCGGCTGTAGGACAGCACCAGATCCGGCGGATCGTCCAGATCCATCGAGCTCTGTATCGTTTCCGAGCCCAGGTGCAGCGAACGGATATTGCCCTCTTCCGAGATCTCCACCTCCGGCATCGCCTCCACCGCCGGCCGCACGCGGCGGCGGAACGGGTGCAGCGCTCTACGCGCCACAGCCGGACTCCTTGGCGCGGGAGTCCAGGATGCTGATGGTGCGCTTCGGCGCCGCCTCGGCCGCGTCGTCCGCATCCGGCGCCGGATCGCGGAATTCTTCCTTGTCGAAAGCGGTGTCGCCGTCGGCGAACGGCGCGTCGCCGGTTTTCAGCGACGCGAAATCGTACAGCTTGGTGTCGGCCAGATGCGACGGGACGACGTTTTGCAGCGCGCGGAACATGCTCTCGACGCGGCCGGGGAAACGCTTGTCCCAGTCGTTGACCATCTCCTTGACCACCTGGCGCTGCAGATTGGGCTGCGAGCCGCACAGATTGCACGGGATGATCGGAAATTCTTTCAAATCGGCGTAGCGGATGATGTCCTTCTCGCGGCAATAGGCCAGCGGGCGGATCACCATGTGGCGGCCGTCGTCGGACACCAGCTTCGGCGGCATCGCCTTCATCTTGCCGCCGTAGAACATGTTCAGGAACAGCGTGTGCAGGATGTCGTCGCGGTGGTGGCCCAGCGCGATCTTGGTGGCGCCCAGCTCGTCGGCCACGCGGTACAGGATGCCGCGGCGCAGGCGCGAGCACAGGCTGCAGGTGGTCTTGCCTTCCGGCACCAGCCGCTTGACGATGGAGTAGGTGTCTTCCTCGACGATGCGGTACTCGACGCCGATGGATTCCAGGTATTGCGGCAGCACGTGCTCGGGGAAGCCCGGCTGCTTCTGGTCCAGATTGACCGCGACGATGGAGAAGTCGATCGGCGCGGACTTCTGCAGGCCCAGCAGGATGTCCAGCAAGGTATAGCTGTCCTTGCCGCCCGACAGGCAGACCATCACGCGGTCGCCCTCTTCGATCATGTTGAAATCATTGATGGCGTCACCGACATGGTGGCGCAGGCGCTTGGCCAGTTTGTTGCCTTCAAACGCGGCCTTCTTGGCCTTGTCGTCGAGCGCGGCGTTCAGTTCGGACATGGGTACGGCTAAGAAATTGAAAAACAGGCGATTTTACCGTTTCCCGCCGCCAAAATCCATGGCGGCGGAAAACCGTCACAACACGATGCCGCGGCCGCCATCCACCGCCAGTATCTGGCCGGTGACGTAAGTCGCGTCCAGCAGCAGGAAAGCCACCGCGCGGGCGATGTCTTCCGGCACGCCGGTGCGCCGCAGCGGTATGCTCGCCTCGATCGCTTCGCGCCCCGCCGTGTCGAACGAAGCCTCGCTCTCCGGCCACAAATTGACGCCCGGCGCCACGCCGTTGACCCGCACCGCCGGCGCCAGCTCGATCGCCAGGCTGCGGATCAGCTGGGCGTGGCCGGCCTTGGCCAGGTTGTACACCACATGCCGCGCCATCGGCCTGTCGACATGGATGTCGGCGATGCCGACGATGGCGCCGCCGCGCCTCGTCAGCTCCGGCGCCAGCGCCTGGCTCAGGAACAGCGGCGCCTTCAGATTGCTGCCCATCAGATCATGCCAGGCCGCTTCGTCGATCTTCCCCACTTCCGTCGGAAAGAAACTGGACGCGTTGTTGACCAGGCCGTCCAGCCGGCCAAAGGCCGCCACCGCTCGCGCCGCCAGCTCCGGCAGCGCCGCCGCGTCCAGCAGATCGGCCTGGGCCAGTTTGGCGCTGTCCGGCCGAATCGCGTTCAATTCCGCCGCCAGCGCCTCGGCCTCGGCGCGCGAGCCGCGGTAGTGCAACACCAGCCTCAGCCCGCGCGCGTGCAGCAGCCGGGCGATGCCCGCTCCCACCCGGCGCGCGGCGCCGGTGATCAGGACCACGCGCTCATCTTGTTGTCGCTCTGTTAGCATTGCTTCCTCGAATCGAATTCCTCGCCCCTTCACGGGCGCTGCGCTTTGCACCACAATCGCGCCACATTGTAGCAGGACGACAGCCATGACCACCTTACCCGCCGCCAGTCCAGAAGCGCTGGCCACCAGCCAGGCCTTATGCGGCCGCATCAGCCAGGCCGTCGCCGACGCCGGCGGCTGGATACCCTTTTCGCATTATATGGAATTGGCGCTCTACGCGCCTGGCATGGGCTATTACGCGGCCGGCAGCAGCAAGCTGGGCGAGAGCGGCGATTTCATCACCGCGCCTGAGCTGACGCCGCTGTTCGGCCAGTCGCTGGCCCGCCAGCTGACCGAGTTGCTGCCGCAGACCGCCGGCGCCATCTACGAATTCGGCGCCGGCACCGGCAAGCTGGCGATAGACCTGCTGGCCGAACTGGAAGCGCTGGGCTGCTTGCCGCAAAAATACATGATCCTGGACCTGTCGCCGGACCTGATCGACCGGCAGCGGCAAAACATCCGCGCCGCGCTGCCGCACCTGGCCGGCCGCGTCGAATGGGCCGATCGGCTGCCGGACGCCATCGACGGCATCGTCATCGGCAATGAATTGCTGGACGCCATGCCCTGCGAGATGGTGTTCCGCGACGAAAACCGCGCGCTGCGCCAGCGCGGCGTCACCATCCGCGACGGCGCCCTCGCCTATGAAGACCGCGATTTCGCCGATGCCCGGCTGGCCGAGCTGGCCGCGCAGCTGGTGCCGGACATTCCGCGCTACGAGACCGAGATCAGCCTGGCCAACCGCGGCTTCATCGCCACCGTCGCCGGCGCGCTGACCCGCGGCGCCATCCTGATGATCGATTACGGCCACGCCGCGTCAGAGTACTATCACCCGGAGCGCAGCATGGGCACGCTGCTGGGCCACTACCGCCACCACACGGTGCAGGACCCGTTCTACCTGCCTGGCCTGATGGACCTGACCTGCCACGTCGACTTCAGCGCCGTCGCCCAAAGCGGCATCGACGCCGGCCTCGACCTGATAGGCTATACCAGCCAGGCGCAGTTCCTGGTCAACTGCGGCCTGGTGGACCGGCTGCAGTCGCTGGACGCCAGCGACGTCAAAAGCTATCTGCCGGTGGCCAAGGCGGCACAGCGCTTGCTGTCGCCGCAGGAAATGGGCGAAACCTTCAAGGCGATGGGCTTCGGCAAGGGCGTTTCCATAGACTGGCTGGGCTTCGCCCGCGGCGACCGCTGCTACACGCTGTGAGCCCCCGCCACAATCCCGCAAAAGGCGCTTGACAGCTCCCGGGGCGCTGCGTATAGTTCGCGTCTCGGTGCGACAGCATCGAAATGTGGCGAATTAGCTCAGTCGGTTAGAGCGACGGAATCATAATCCGCAGGTCCGGGGTTCGAGTCCCTGATTCGCCACCACAGTTTGACGAGAAGACGCGCAAGCGGTTTCTCCACGGCGAATTAGCTCAGTCGGTTAGAGCGACGGAATCATAATCCGCAGGTCCGGGGTTCGAGTCCCTGATTCGCCACCAAATACAAAAAAGGCCAGCGCAAGCTGGCCTTTTTTGCTTTCCTAGCGGATGCCCATCCGAAAACCACAAAACGCCCCATCCGCCAGGCCCGCTTCGCGCAGCCGCATGCCCAGCCGGCTGAGAGTGGACAATCCAGTCCGCCGCGAATCTATAATTCAGCAATACCCCCATCCGCCAAGGCCGCCATGATCCGCACATTCCACGCCCTGCCCGGCAGCTTCCGATTGCGGCTGGCCGCCTTGTTTGGCGGGCTGTTCCTCGCCTCAGCGCTGCTGGCCGCGCTGAGCCTGGATCGGATGCTGTCCGACCGCATCATCCGGGACCAGGGCGAGGCCATGAACAGCTTGGCCGGCAACATCGCCAAAGCCATCGAGAGCAATCTAAAGGAAAGACACCGCGAGGTGATCCTGCTGGCGCAGACGCCCACTTACGTCCGAGCGCCGCTGGACGGCGATGACCTACGCCAGAGCCTGGAGCGCACCAAGCAAGCTTACAAGTATTACGCCTGGATCGGCGTCGCCGACACCAGCGGCATGATCGTCTCCGCCGCCGGCGGCATGCTGGTCGGCCAGAGCGCCGCCAAGCGCCCCTGGTTCATCCACGGCCAGCGCGCGCCCTTCGTCGGCGACATCCACCAGGCTGTGCTGCTGGCCAAGCTGATGCCCAACCCCGCAGCTCAGGGCGGCGAGCCGCTGCGCTTCGTCGACTTCGCCTCTCCGATCTACGACGCCGCCGGCAAGCTGCGCGGCGTGCTGGCCACCCATGCGCTGTGGGATTGGGTTGAAGACATCATACGCGAGCGGCTGCCGGCCAAATCCAGCCTGGAAACCTTCATCGTCGATAGGCAAAACAACTTGCTGTCGCCATTCGACGCGGTGGGCCGCGTGCAGGCGCCGGCGCCCATGCCCGCAGGACAACTCTTTCGCCTCGGCCCCTGGCCCGGCGGCGGCGGCGACTACCTGTACAGCGAATCCAAAGCCCAGGAAGCGGGGCTGGGCTGGCGCGTGATCATCCGTCAACCCAAACAACAGGCGCTGGCCGCGCTCAACCGCCTGCGCGGCGCCTTGATGCTGCTGGGCCTGATCGCCAGCCTCCTGCTGATGGCGGCGGTTTACCGGCTAGCCACCTCGTTCAGCCGCCCGCTGGAACAACTGGCCGGGGTCGCCGAGCGAGTCGGCCAAGGCGATGAGAATCCCGACTGGGAAATCCGGGGCGGCGCCCAGGAGTTGAACCAGCTGTCGGAGGCGATGCGCAACATGACCAGCTCGCTGCTCGCCCGCAAACAGCAGTTGGCCGACGTCAACGCCAATCTGGAGCAAATCGTGGCCGACCGCACCGAGCAGCTGCGCGAGTCCAACCACCTGCTATTGCGGAAGGCCGCGGAACTGGCGCAGCAGGCGCGCCATGACGCGCTGACCCGCCTGCACAATCGCATGGCCGCCAACGAGCAGCTGCAGGAGGAACACCTGCGCTATGGCCGCACCGGCGCGCCGTATGCGGTGCTGCTGCTGGATGTCGACCACTTCAAGCGCGTCAACGACACCTTCGGCCACGATGCCGGCGACCGCGTGCTGATTCACATCGCCGACACCCTGCTGAATTCGGCGCGCGCCACCGACTTCGTCGCGCGCTTCGGCGGGGAGGAGTTCCTGCTGCTGCTGCCGGAAACCGACGCCACAGGCGCGGCGGTGCTGGCCGAAAAGATCCGCGCCGCCGTCGAGCAATCGCAGGCGCCGGATGTCGGCCGGATCACGCTCAGCATAGGCCTGGCCACCGCCGACGCCGCGGACGCGCAGCCGGAAGCGGCGGTGAAGCGCGCCGATCTGGCGCTGTACCGCGCCAAGGCCGGCGGCCGCAACCGGGTCGAAGCCGAGGCGACGGCCTGATCCGGCCAGCTTATCCACAGCCCGGCCGCGCCGCGCGATTTATCCACAATCCAGCGCGCGGCGTCCGGATGAGCGATCAGCCGCCCGGCAGCGCCCGCTCCAGCAGATAGCCGACATCCACCGCCCGCGCGTCCAGCGCGCCCGCCACCCGCCCCCAGTGCCCATCCGCCAGCCTGCTGGCGATGAAGCCGTCGGCCACCGCCGCCGGCGCGCATACCCGCAGCAGGCAACCCTGGACGGTCAGCGCCAGTTGCTGGGCGAAGCGGCGGCCTAGCGCCTCCAGCTCCGGCGCGGACAAGGCCGCCATCGCCTGCAGATCCGCCAGCGCGGCGCGCAGGCGGCGATCGTCTCCGGCCAGCCCGGCCAACTCGTCCAGCAGCCGCTGCCAGGCCTCCGGCTCGCGCCGCAGCGCCCGCATCACGTCCAGGCACATCACATTGCCCGAGCCTTCCCAGATCGAATTGACCGGCGCCTCGCGGAACAGCCGCGCCATCGGCCCGGCATCGACGTAACCGTTGCCGCCGAACACTTCCATGGTCTCGCCGGCCAGCTCCACCGCGCGCTTGCATACCCAGAACTTGGCCGCCGGCGCGACGATGCGCTTCCAGGCCGGCTCGTCGTTTTCAAAGCCCTCGGCCAACCGCGCCGCCAGCCGCAGCGCCGCCTCGCTCTCCAGCGCCAGATCGGCCAGCACCGCGCGCATCAACGGCTGCTCGGCCAGGCGCTTGCCGAAGGCGGCGCGCCGGCGGGCGTAGGCGATGGACTGGACCAGCCCCTGGCGTATCAGGGCCGCGCTGCCGATCACGCAATTGAGCCGGGTATAGGCGGCCATCTCGATGATGGTGGGAATGCCGCGGCCGGGATCGCCGATCAGCACGCCCCAGGCGTCCTGGAACTCCACCTCGCTGCTGGAGTTGCTGCGGTTGCCCACCTTGTCCTTCAAGCGCTGGATCGCCACCGCGTTGCGGCTGCCGTCCGGCCGCCAGCGCGGCACGTAGAAGCAGGACGGGCCGCCGTCGCGCAACTGCGCCACCACCAGGTGGGCGTCGCTCATCGGCGCGGAATAGAACCACTTGTGGCCGCGCAGCGCGTACTCGCCGCCGCGCCCGCCGGCGCCCAGCGGCGTCGCCGCCGTGGCGTTGGCGCGCACGTCGGAGCCGCCCTGCTTCTCGGTCATGCCCATGCCCAGCCAGACCGACGCTTTGCGCTCGGCCGGCAGGTCGCGCGCGTCGTATTCGCGGCAGAGCAGCTTGTCGCCCAGTTGCGCCCACAGCGCCAGCTCCCGCCTCAACAGCGGAATCGCCGCCTGGGTCATGGTGGCGGGGCACAGGGTGCCGGCCTCCACCTGGCCGTGCAGGTAGAACCCGGCCAGAAAGGCGGTCCAGCGCCCGGGGCGCTCGCTATCGAACGGCAGCGACACCAGCCCCTGCGCCCGGTACAAGGCCAGCAGCTCATGCCAGGATGGGTGGAAATCGACGCGGTCGACGCGCCGGCCCCGGCGGTCGAAGGCCTGCAGCTGCGGCGCGCAGCGGTTGGCCTGCTCGGCCAGCTCGAAGGTCTCCGCGCGGCCCAATCGCTCGCCGTAATCGGCCAGCCAGGGCGTCGCCCAGTCCGCACCGGCGCGATGCAGCGCCTCCTTCAGCGCGACATCGGTGTCGAACAGACTATAATCCTGCAACTCGTCGTACTGATTGCTCACCTCGTGGGTCTGCCAGTTCATGCGCGCCGCTCCCGAATGACTGCGCCGCCTCGCGGCGGCGCTCAAATGAACGTTTGCTCCATCGCTTCAGCTTAGCGGACCGGGCCGCCGGCCGCAGCCGGCCCAAAGCGCATCAGCGCAGCGGCAGATGCACGTCGGTCAGCAGCAAATGCTCCGGCGTGTCGCTGGCCAGGTTCAGGTAGTGGAAATACACCGGGAAATCCCGCAGCGCCTCGCCGCTGGCCGGCAGCCACTCCCGGTACAGGTACCAGATCGTGTCGCTCAGATTGTGGTGCGATCCATGGTGGCGGGCCACCGCGCAGCGCCCGCCCGGAATCTGTTTAACGATCACGCCTTGCGGATTGGCCGGCACCGGCCCTGCGACGCTGCCGCAGATGTCGAAGCGGAACCGTTCCGGCTCCGTAGTTTCCGGATTATCGTAGGCGATGCCGTAGGTCTGGCTGCTGGCGACCGGCGACAAGCCGCTCGCCTTGCGCCACTCGATGAAGCGCAGCGCGCTGTCGTTGACCCGCTCCGGCGGCCCCAGGTGTTCCAGCGCCGCCACCATGGCAGGCTCTACGGTGATGATGTTGATTTCCATGCTGTCCATTCTCTCTCTGACGGGAGGCGTCATCCGCGCATGCCAATCCGGCCAATCCGGACGGCGCCGGAACTCGCTGGGCGAACAACCCAGCGCTTGCCGGAAAGCGCGCGAAAACGATTCGGGATTGTCAAAACCGCAGTCCAGCGCGATGGAGGTGATCTTGCGCCGCGGCTGAAACGCCAGCCAGTACGACGCCCGGCGCAGCCGCTGCATCAGGATGTAGCGGGCCACGCCCACGCCCAGATACGCTGAAAACTGTCGGTGGAAATGGAAGCGCGAGAAATGGGCCAGCTGGCTCAGGCGCTCGACGTCGAGCGGCTGGTCCAGATGGCTGGCGATGTGATCCAATACTTTTTCGAAACGCCGCGCGTAGCGGTCCGCCTTGTCCATGCTCGTCCTCCATGGCGGCCACTATGCGGGAATGCGCGAAAACCTTCTTGACGCGGCTTGCTCTATTTCACGCCGCGTCCGGAACCGGCGCCGGGCATGCCAGCATACAATACGCCCGGCGCCGGATGCGCCTCAGTCTACCGCGCGCGCCCAATCCTCGATCAGGCGCTCCGGCGTGCGGCAGGCGCGGCGCTTCAACACGAAACCCTGGCAGCGCTCGGCGAAGCCGCGGCGGTTTTCCAGCATGTCCTGCCGCATCTCGTCCAGCTCCGCGCGCCGGCACTGCTGCAGCCGGGCCGGGTCCAGCTCCTGTTTGCGCCGGGCCAGCTCCGGCCAGTTGCGCTCCGCCGCCGCGGCCATGCTCAGCAGCCAGCTGCCGAAGGTTTCCGGATCGCGCGGGCCGATGTCCTGCACCATGCCCAGCCGCCAGGCCTGGCGCGCGCCGATGGGCAGGCAGTCGCCGCTTAGCTTGGCCGCCGTCTCGCCGCCCACCGCGCGCGGCAGGGTATAGGTCCAGTATTCGGAGCCGTACAGACCCATGGTCGCATAATGCGGATTCAGCACCACGCCCTGGCGCGCCAGCACCACGTCGGCCGCCAGCGCCATCATCACGCCGCCGGCGCCGGCGTTGCCGGCCACGCCGGCCACCGTCAGCTGCGGCGCGGTGAGGATTTCCAGGCAGACGTCGTCTATCGCCTGGATGTTGCGCCACGCTTCCTCGCCCGGATGCTCCGCCGCCTGGATCACGTTGAGATGGACCCCGTTGCAGAAACTGCCGCAGCCGCTGCGTATCAGCAACACCCGGGTGTCCTGCCGCTTCGCCCATTGCAAGGCCCGCACCAGGCGCTGGCAGTGCTCGGTGCTGAGCGCGCCGTTGTAGAACTCGAAGGTCAGCTCGCCGACCCGGCCCACTTCGCGGTAACGGATGGGTTGATAGCTTTCCTCGCAGTGAGGGTGGGTGTCCACCGCCCACTCCAGCCGGGGCGCGCCGTCCAGCAGGCGGCCCAGTTCGTGGCGGGCCGGCCGCTTGAAGCTTTCCTCGCCCGGTGCCGGCTGCCGCCGCACCGACCCTATCCACAGGCTGGCGTCGCCGCAGGCCACCAGCACCGCGTCGTCGTGCACCGCCAGGATGCGGCCCGGCTCGCCGGTCCGGTGGTCGAGATGGGCGTCGCACAGGAAGTAGCGGCCGCCGGCCAGATCGGCCAACACGCCGGGCTGGCCGTCGGCGGCGTCGATGCGGCGCTTGATCTCCGCCGCCGGCTGGCGCCAGTCGAAGGCGCGGTCGGCCTGTTTCATGTTCGGCTGCAGCCGGCCGGCCACCTGCGGATCAGCGTAGTCGACGTCCTGCGGCTGGTAGCCGCCGGCGAATTTCTCCACCACGTCGCGAATGCAGTACATCGCGGCGTCGCTGACCGGCCCGTTGTAGAGTTCGGACTTGCGGATGCCCGGCGGCAGGTCGAACTCGCGGCTGGACCACACCGGCCCGGCATCCATCTCTTCCACCGCCTGCAGCGCGGTCACGCCCCAGCGCTTCTCGCCCTTCATGATCGCCCAGTCCAGCGCCGACGCGCCGCGGTCGCCGACAATGCCGGGATGGACGATCACCACCGGAAACGGGCTGTCCCGCCACAGCTCGGCCGGCACCCTGTCCTTCAGAAAGGGGCAGATCACCAGCTGCGGCCGCGCCTCCCTCACTTGGCGCGCCACCTCGTCGGCGTCGGTGAACAGCACCACGCTCGGCTTGTGGCCGGATTCGCGCAACTCCAGCCAGGCGCGTTGGGTCAGGCCGTTGAAGGCCGTGGACAGCAAAACGATTCTCAAGGCTTGCACTGCATTCTCCCGCGTATGGGCTCGGACAAGCGCCGCATGCTACGCAGAGGAAATTCAATACAATTTGACTGGGAACAATTTAAATGATTATCGCATAACAAACCTGACCCATTGGTCAGGCCGAGCGCCCCGCTTCGGCCAGCATGGCCTGTAAGCCGCCTTCCCGCCTCAGCCGGCCGGCCAACTGCAGAAACGCTCGCGCCGCCGGACTGGCCTGCTCCTCGTCCAGCATCACCAAGCCCACCTGGCGCAGCACCGCCGGATGCAGCGGCTTGCTGACATAGCCGATCACATAGGGGCGCAGCGGCAGCGACAGCTCGGCGACGACGGTGACCGCCTCGCCGCGCGCCACGGTTTCCAGCGTGCTGAGCAGCTGTCCGCAGCGGTAGCGGATGTTCGGCTGCAGCCGGGCGGCCTGGAACAGCCGGGTGACCAGCTCCGCCGAGCCGGCGCCGGTCAGGGCGAACGGCTCGCCGCACAGTTCGTCCAGCGTCAGGTGCGGCCGGTCCGCCAGGCGATGACCGGCGGGCAGCACCGCCACCATCTGGTCCTCCACTAGCGGACAGCTGGCGAACCTCGGCTCGGGCAACACCGCGAAACCGACATCTACCCGCCGCTCCAACAGCCATTGCAACACCTGGCTGTCCGTTCCCTCGTCGATATGCACCTCGATGCCCGGGTACTGTTCCCGATAACGGGCCAACAGTCCCGGCAGCAAGCGCATAGACGAGGTGGGGCCGAACGATCCTATGCGCAGCGTGCCCCGGCGCAGACCGCGCGCGTCCGCCGCCTCCTGCCGCATCGCCTCCGCCAGCCCCAGCATGCCGCAGGCCCGGGGCAGCAATTGCCGGCCGATGTCGGTCAGCTCCGCCCGGCCCTGCCGCCGCTGCAGCAGCTCCACGCCCAGCTCCCGTTCCAGCTCGCGCACCGCGTGCGATACGCCCGACTGTGAAATCCCCAGCCGGGCCGCCGCCGCGGTGAAACCCTGCATCTCGGCGACCAGGGCGAAAATCTCCAGTTGCGTCAGCGTCATCGATCCGCTCCATCATGAGCAATCGCTCATTTTACCATGACTCGCATTTGGCATAAGAATATGCCTGATAAAACTAACTCCCCAGCCCGCCATGGAATCCGACACCATGACCCAATTCGTCTACTCCGCCGCCGACGGCGCCTCCCAGATCTGGCCGGAAATCAGCGGCCACTTCCTGTCGCTGCGCGGCATCCCGGACCATCTGCAGGCGGACACCCCCATCCGGGCGGTCTACCGCCGGTTGCTGGTCGGCTTCGACGCCATCACCTCCTGCGAACTGAAGGACCTGTACAAGTTCACGCTCTGCCTGCAGCGACTGGCGCCGGAGGAAACCGACTGTCCCAAGCTTCGCCTGCTGGTGGCGGCGTTCCGCGCCTGGGTGAGTTTCGACTACCCGCGGGCCCGCCAGCTGTTCCGCCAGCACCTGGACGCCTATCCCAGCGACGTGGTGGCGCTGTTCTTCACCCACATGTTCGACTTCTGCACCGGCCACACGCCGGAATTGATGCCGGACCTGGAGCGCTGCGACCGCCACATCGGCGCCGACCATCCGCTTTACTCCTATTACCTGGCGATCAAGGCCTTTGTCACCGTCGAGTCCGGCCACCCGGGCCAGGCGCTGAAACTGGGGCTGGAGTCGCTGCGCCATCGCGCCGACAACATCTACGGCATCCACGCCGTCGCGCACGCGCTGCACGAGCAGGAGTGCTGGCAGGAGCTGTGCACCTTCCTCGAACAATGCAAGGCGCAGTGGATAGACAACGCCGGCATGCGCATGCATGTGTACTGGCACCTGGCGATAGGCTACGAGAAGAGCCTGCAGACCGAGCAGTCGGTGCGCACCTTCCACGAAATGTATGCGCTGAAGGACAGCCGCTTCGCCAAGCAGGATCTCGACGCCGTGGCCTTTCTGTGGCGCTACCGCCTCAACCATCCGGACGACTCCCGCTTCGACGACATCTGGCAGCAGCTGGCCTTCTTGTGGAGCGGCAGCATAGGCGCGTCGATGTCCCACTTCCACCGTCTGCACGCGGCTCTGGCCTTCGCCGCCAGCGGCCAGCCGGTGCTGATCGAGAAACTGATCGCGGAAAGCGACGGCTTCGGCCTGGACCCGCAAACCCACCAAACCGGCCTCACCGTGCTCAAAGGCATCCTGCATTTCGCCGAAGGCCGCGTTGCAGACAGCCTGCGCACCCTGCAGGCGGCGCAGCCGCATTGGAGCGTGCTGGGCGGCAGCCGGGCGCAGCGCGAGCTGCTGCCCCTGACCCTGCTGGCCTGTCAACGCCGGCAGGCCGGCCTAGAGGCGAACCATGCGCCAGCCTGAGCGCGACGCGTCTCCCCGGCTGTATCTGCAACTGGTGCTGGTGGCCGTGATATGGGGCGGCACCTTCATCGCCGGCCGCCAGCTTGCCGGCGGCCTGCCGCCGCTGCTGGCCGCCTGCCTGCGCTTCACCATCGCCAGCGCCACGCTGCTGGGCTGCCTGGCGCTGACGCGAACGCCGCTGGTCCGCCCTGCGCCCGGGCAAATGCTCAGGCTGGCGCTGCTGGGCCTGTTCGGCGTGTTTGGCTACAACCTGTTCTTCTTCTATGGCCTGCAGCACATCGGCGCCGCCCGCGCTTCGCTGATCGTCGCGCTCAATCCCGCCATGATCGCGCTCGCCTCCTTCCTGCTGCTGAAGGAAGCCTTGCCGCCGCTCAAGCTGGCCGGCGTCGCCTTGTGCCTGGCTGGGGCGGGGCTGGTCATCGTCGGCAAGAACCCCGACGCGCTGACCGCCGCGGCCGGCGCCGGCGGCGATCTGCTGATTCTGGGCTGCGTCGGCTGCTGGGTGGCGTACAGCGTAGGCTCGCGCGGCCTGTCGCAGGCGCTGGGGCCGCTGCAGACGGTCACCTGGTCCATTCTGCTGGGCACGGCGATGCTGTGGCTGGCCGCATGGCTGCACGGCGACGCCAGCCTCGCCGCCATCGGCAAGCTGGACGCCGCGCAATGGGGCGGATTGCTCTATCTGGGCGCGCTGGGCTCGGCGCTGGCCTATATCTGGTACTACGACGGCATCCGCCGGATCGGCGCCACCCGCGCCGGCGTGTTCATCGCCCTCAATCCGCTCAGCGCGGTGCTGCTGGGCGCCGGCCTGCTGGGAGAGCGCCTGTCGCTGGAAATGGCGGTCGGCGGCGCGCTCGCCATCGCCGGCATCGTGCTCGGCAACCGCGCCTCCGGCCCCGGCTGGCGCGGACTGCGGCCCTCCCGTTCCGCCTGAGCGCCGTTTCCGTTGCCAGCCCGCGGGCGGCAACGGATAATCGCCGTCCGTTTTACAAGGTGTGAACAAATGGATGAGACGAGCGTGCGCCTGTCCAAGCGCATGGTGGAGCTGGGCCTGTGCTCGCGGCGCGAGGCCGATGCCTGCATCGAACAGGGCTTGGTGAAAGTAGACGGCAAAGTGGTCAATACGCTGGGGGCGCGGGTGCGGCCGGAACAGCAAATCACGCTGGCCGGAACGCCCCAGGCTCTGGCGACGCTGCCGGTGACGATGCTATTGAACCGCCCGGCGGGCGAGGACGCGCCGCCGGCGCAGCTGCTGGGGCCGGACAGCCGCTCGCCGCAGGACGGCGCGGAACAAGTCTGGCTCGCGCGCCACCGCCAGCACCTGAGCGTCCTCGGCGCCGTGGATGAGCGCTGCCACGGCCTGATGGTCCTGACTCAGGATAAAAAACTGCCGCGCCATCTGGCCGAGTGCGAGATGGAATTCCTGCTGCAAGTGGAGCGGGCGCCGGCGGCCGACGAGTTGAAAGCCCGCGTCGCCGCCATCCGCCTGGACGGCAAGCCCTTGCGCCAGTGCAAGATCAGCCGCCAGAGCGACCACCAGCTGCGCTGCGCGGTTTACGCGCCGCGCGCCGGCTTCTTCGCCGAAATCAGCCGCCAGCTCGGCGTCAATCTGCAAAGCGCGCGCTGCATCCGCATCGGCCGCCTGGCCCTGGCCGGGCTGCAGCCGGGACAATGGCGCTATCTGCAGCCGTTCGAACGCTTCTGACCCTTGCCCGCGCCAGCCCGCCGGACTCCTCCGCGCGGGTTGCCCGCCTCCGGTTTTCCATTCGACGGCGATGCGCATTGCCCCGCCGGCGCGGGCGCTTCATACCGCATAGATCAAGGCGCGCGGCACGGCTTCGTGCCAAAATGAAAGTTGAATAAAAATAATAAATTTATCGGAACTCGGTTCCCGATATTCCGTCTTTATACCATCCAGCCATTCAACCGGAATTCCGCCCATGCCCCACGACACCCCCTTGATCACCACCATCGTCGGCGGCCTGGTCTTCGCCTTCGCGCTCGGCGCGCTGGCCTTGCGCCTCAGGCTGCCGCCGCTGGTGGGCTATCTCTGCGCCGGCATCCTGGTCGGCCCATTCACGCCGGGCTTCCAAGCGGATACCGCGCTGGCGCCGGAGCTGGCGGAACTGGGGGTGATCCTGCTGATGTTCGGCGTCGGCCAGCATTTCTCGATCAAGGACTTGATGGCGGTGAAGGCCATCGCTGTCCCCGGCGCGCTGGTGCAGATCGCAGTGGCGACGCTGCTGGGCATGGGCCTGTCCCATTTCCTCGGCTGGCCCTTGGGCGAAGGCGTGGTGTTCGGCCTGGCGCTGTCGGTGGCCAGCACCGTGGTGCTGTTGCGCGCGCTGGAGGAATACGGCTGGCTGGACAGCGAGGACGGCAAGGTGGCGGTGGGCTGGCTGGTGGTGGAGGACCTGGTGATGGTGCTCACCCTGGTGCTGTTGCCGGCCTTCGCCGGCGCGCTGGGCGGCGGCCAGGCTGCGCCGTCGCTGGCCCAGCTGGGCTGGACGCTGGCGCTGACCGTGGCCAAGGTGGCGGCTTTCGTCGCGCTGATGCTGATCGTCGGCCGCCGCTTCATTCCGTGGATGCTGGAGCTCATCGTCCACACCGGCAGCCGCGAGCTGTTCCGGCTGGGCGTGCTGGCCACCGCGCTGGGCGTGGCCTACGGCGCCACCCAGCTGTTCCAGATCTCGTTCGCGCTGGGCGCCTTCTTCGCCGGCATGGTGATGGCCGAATCGCCGTTCAGCCATCGCGCCGCCGAGGAGTCGCTGCCTCTGCGCGAGGCGTTCGCCGTGCTGTTCTTCGTATCCGTGGGCATGCTGCTGGATCCGGAAGTGCTGCTGAAGGACACACCGGTGCTGCTGGCCACCGTGCTGATCATCGTGGTCGGCAAATCGGCGGCGGCCTACGGCATCGTCCGCCTGTTCCGCCGCAGCCACCACACCAGCCTGCGCATCGCCGCCAGCCTGTCGCAGATCGGCGAGTTCTCCTTCATTCTGGCCGGGCTGGGCATGTCGCTGGGCTTGCTCAGCGCGCGCGGCCAGGCGCTGATCCTGGCCGGCTCCATCGTGTCCATCCTGTTCAACCCGATGATGTTCGCGCTGGCGGAGCGCTACAGCCGCCGCGCGGAAGCCGCGGCCTGAGCCAGATCGCAAGCGCCCGCCCGGGACCAGACCCCGTCCGGACGCCTAACATTTGGCCGGCTCTGACGCCGGCTATGATAGAATCGCGCGCAACGCGTTCAATTTGCTATGAAAAAACTCATCGCCACGCTGTGCCTGCTCTGCCTCGCCCTGCCGTCATCGGCAGGCCGCTTGCTGCCCGATGGCTTGGTCATGGGCAAGCTGGCCGGCGTCGACGACTCGGGCATCGAGTTCGTCCGCTCCGACCGCACGCTGCTGCAGAGACTGTCGGCGCTGATCGCCATCGAACCGCAGCATTTCGCGCTCGCCACCGGCCTGCGCGTATTCGATGAGCACAACCGCTTCCTGCTGAGCGGGCAACTGAACGCTCTGAAAGGCCGCGCCATCGGCGTGACCTTCGATCAGCAAGGCAATATCAACCGCATCTGGGCGCTGGGCGACGACGAGATCGAGGCGCTGAAACAGCGCCAGGCCCAGATCCAACCCTGAAACCGAATACGAGCTGGAAACCGAGTAGCAATGAAGAAGGTATACATCAAGACCTTCGGCTGCCAGATGAACGAGTACGACTCCGACAAGATGGCGGACGTGCTGGGCAGCGCCGAAGGCATGGTCAAGACGGACAACCCGGAAGAAGCCGACGTCATCCTGTTCAACACCTGTAGCGTGCGGGAAAAGGCTCAGGAGAAAGTGTTCTCCGACCTGGGCCGCATCCGCCCCCTGAAGGAAGCCAACCCCAACCTGATCATCGGCGTCGGCGGCTGCGTGGCCAGCCAGGAAGGCGACGCCATCGTCAAGCGCGCGCCCTACGTCGACGTGGTGTTCGGCCCGCAGACGCTGCATCGCCTGCCGGACCTGATCGAGAGCCGCAAGCAGAGCGGCCGCTCGCAGGTGGACATCTCCTTCCCCGAAATCGAAAAGTTCGACCACATCCCGCCGGCCAAGGTGGACGGCGGCGCGGCCTTCGTCTCCATCATGGAAGGCTGTTCCAAGTACTGCTCGTTCTGCGTGGTGCCCTACACCCGCGGCGAGGAAGTATCGCGCCCGTTCGAGGACGTGCTGACCGAAATCGCCGGCCTCGCCGCCCAGGGCGTCAAGGAAATCTCGCTCTTGGGCCAGAATGTCAACGCCTACCGCGGCTTGATGAGCGACGGCGAAATCGCCGACTTCGCGCTGCTGCTGGAATACGTGCACGAAATCCCGGGCGTGGAACGCATCCGCTTCACCACCAGCCACCCGCGCGAGTTCAGCCAGCGCATCATCGACTGCTACGCCAAGCTGCCCAAGCTGGTCTCCCACCTGCACCTGCCGGTGCAGAGCGGCTCCGACCGCGTGCTGATGGCGATGAAGCGCGGCTACACCGGCCTGGAATACAAGTCCATCATCCGCAAGCTGCGCGCGATCCGTCCGGACCTGTGCCTGAGCTCGGACTTCATCGTCGGCTTCCCCGGCGAAACCGAGGCCGACTTCGAGCAGACGCTGAAACTGGTGCGCGACTGCGAGTTCGACTTCAGCTTCGTGTTCATCTACAGCCCGCGTCCGGGCACGCCGGCGTCCAACCTGCCGGACGACACGCCGCACGCCGAGAAAGTGCGCCGCCTGGAAGCGCTGAACGAGGTGATCGAAGCCAAGGGCTTCGAGATCAATAAAGCGATGGTCGGCTCCGTGCAGCGCGTGCTGGTGGAAAACGTCTCGAAGAAAGACGCCGCGATGCTGGCGGCGCGCACCGCCAACAACCGCGTGGTCAACTTCGCCGGCCATCCGCGCCTGCTGGGTCAGACGGTGGACGTCAGAATCACCGAAGCCCGCCCGCACTCGCTGGCCGGCGAGGTGGTGATCAACGAGATCGCCTGACCGTGAACGGAGCCGGCTTGCTATGCAATGCGCATCGGGCGGCGTATGCTCGGCTGGTTCCGATACGGAGGATTTCAAGATGTTCGTCGTCTCGCTGACCTATACCGCCCCGCTGTCAGATGTCGACGCGCTACTGGATGCCCACGTCGCCTGGCTGAAACAAGCCTACGCCGACGGCGCCTTCCTGGCCTCCGGCCGCAAGGTGCCGCGCGAGGGCGGCGTGATCCTGGCGCGCGGCGAGCGCGCGGCGCTGGAGGCCCGCCTGGCGAAGGATCCGTTCGCCCAGGGCGGCGTCGCCCGCTATGACATCATCGAATTCGTGCCCGGCATGACGGCCGCCGGGCTGGAAAGCCTGAAGGAAGCATGAACGCGAGCGGCATCAAGGCCCTGCTGCTGGACCTGGACGACACGCTGTTCGACGACAGCCACGCCACCCATCAGGCGTTTTCCGCCTTCATCGGGCCGCATGCCGCCCGCTTCGCCGAATCCGAAACCGAGCTGCTCCGCCGCTGGCGCGTCTGCGTCGACCGCCACTGGCGGCGCTTCGAAGCCGGCGAGCTGACGATAGCGCAACAGCGCCACGAGCGGCTGCGCGACTTTCTCAGCCTGCCGCATATCGCCGAAGACGAAGCCGCGCGGCTGTTCCAGCCGTATATGGACGCCTACCGCCGCCACCGCCGGCTCACGCCCGGAGCGGCGGACTTTCTCGACGCCACCCGCCATTTGATCCGCATCATCGTCAGCAACGGCGGCGCTGAACAGCAGCGGGCCAAACTGGCGCACCTGGGCATCGCCCACCACTTCCGCCACGTGGTGACCGTGGAAGACGCCGGCGCCGCCAAACCGGACCCGCGCATCTTCCGCCACGCACTGGCGCTGGAAGGCCTCGCGCCCGAACATTGCCTGATGGTGGGAGACGATCTGGAGCGCGACATCGAGCCGGCGCGCCGGCTGGGCATGGCGGCCTGCCATGTGTCACACGACCGCCACGCCGCCGTTTTTCAACAGTTAAGCGAACAATTGCACACGCATGAGCACTAGCGAATCCCTCAGCTTCAACCCGGTGGACAACGAGCGTCTGGCCCGCCTGTGCGGCCCGCTGGACGAAAACCTGAAACAGGTGGAGACCGGTCTGGACGTCGTCGTCCAGCGCCGCGGCGAAGCCTTCCGCGCCCAAGGCCCGGCCGCCAAGCTGGCGGTGGAGGCATTGACCCGGCTCTACCTGCTGGCGGAGAAACAGGACATCTCGGTCGACGACGTGCAACTGACGCTGGTGGAGCTGCGCCAGCAGCAATCCGCCACCGAGCAGGAAGAATCGCCGGTGCTGGCCACCCGCCGCGGCGACCTGAAAGGCCGCACGCCCAATCAGTCCCGCTACATCAAAGCCATCCAGCAGCACGACGTCACTTTCGGCATCGGCCCGGCCGGCACCGGCAAGACCTACCTCGCCGTCGCCTGCGCGGTGGACGCGATGGAGCGCGACGCGGTCAAGCGCATCGTGCTGGTGCGCCCGGCGGTGGAAGCCGGCGAGAAGCTAGGCTTCCTGCCCGGCGACCTGGCGCAGAAGGTGGACCCGTATCTGCGGCCGCTGTACGACGCGCTGTACGACCTGATGGGCTTCGACCGCGTCACCCGGCTGTTCGAGAAGAACCTGATCGAGATCGCGCCGCTGGCCTATATGCGCGGCCGCACGCTGAACCACGCCTTCATCATTCTGGACGAGGCGCAGAACACCACGCCGGAGCAGATGAAGATGTTCCTGACCCGGATCGGCTTCGGCTCCAAGGCGGTGATCACCGGCGACGTCACCCAGATCGACCTAGCCCGCCATCAGAAGAGCGGCCTGGTGGAGGTGGAGCGCATCCTCGACCATGTGCGCGGCATCCACTTCCATCATTTCAACAGCAACGACGTGGTGCGCCATCCGCTGGTGCAGAAAATCGTCGACGCCTACGACCATTACCAAAGCAAGCAAGATGAAAAAAGCTAAACGCAACCCGCTGCTGGCCCGCCTGGCCGGACGGCTGGAACTGACCCTGGACGTGCGCAGCGACGCCGGCGTCCTGCCCGAGCCCGCGCTGATCCGCCGCGCCTGCCAGGCCGCCCTGCGCCGCGACATCAAACAAGCGCAGGTCAGCATCGTCATCGTCGACGCCGCTGAAGGCCGTCAGCTCAACAACGATTACCGCGGCAAGGATTATGCGACCAACGTTTTGTCCTTCGCGCTGAACGAAGGCGAGCCGGTGGCCGGCCTGCCGCTGTTCGGCGATCTGGTGCTGTGCGCGCCGGTGGTGGAGCAGGAAGCCGCCGAGCAGAACAAGGACCTGATGGCCCACTACGCCCACCTGCTGGTGCACGGCATGCTGCACCTGCAGGGCTTCGACCACGAAGAGGACGAAGAGGCCGAAGCGATGGAAGCGCTTGAAACCGTAATCGTTAAACAGCTAGGATATCCCGATCCCTACCACGAGGAGCACATCTAAGAAATGGAAGACCCCAGTAAACCGCGGCCCAGTTGGCTTGAACGCCTGTCCACCATGCTCTTGCGCGAGCCGGAAGACCGCGAGGAGTTGATCGAGCTGTTGCATAACGCCTTCGAGCGCAACCTGCTCGACGCCGAGGCCCTCGGCATGATCGAAGGCGTGCTGGAGGTCAGCGAGCTGACCGTGCGCGACGTGATGATTCCGCGCAGCCAGATGCACGTGCTGAACATCGACGACCCCATCGCCCGCTTCCTGCCGACCGTGATCGATTCCGGCCACTCGCGCTTCCCGGTGATAGGCGAAAGCAAGGATGACGTGCAAGGCATCCTGCTGGCCAAGGAGTTGCTGCGTTACTTCCATGCGCCCTCCACCTTCAATCTGAAGAACGTGCTGCGCCCGGCGGTGTTCGTGCCGGAGTCCAAGCCGCTGAACGTGCTGCTGCGCGACTTCCGCGCCACCCACAACCATATGGCGGTGGTGGTCGACGAATACGGCGGCGTCTGCGGCCTGGTGACCATCGAAGACGTGATCGAACAGATCGTCGGCGACATCGAGGACGAGTACGACATCGACGACGACGAGGACGACATCGTGCCGGTGCGCGGCAACGAGCGCTACCGCGTCAAGGCGCTGACCGAGATCGAAGACTTCAACCACTACTTCGGCACCGACTACGCCGACGACGACGTCGACACCGTCGGCGGCCTGGTGATCTCGCTGACCGGCCACCTGCCCAAGCGCGGCGAAAAGATCGAAGCCGCCGGCCTGCGCTTCACCGTGCTGCGCGCCGACAGCCGCCGCCTGGACACCCTGCTGGTGGAACGCATCCAGGCCTCCCTCGACATGGCCGAATAAGGCTATGCTGAATGCAGCCGGTAGCCGCCGGCTGCAACTCTCGTCTTCAACTGCAACAAGCCCCATGCGAATCCTGATCCTGCTATTGGCCGCCGCGCTGGCCGGCGCCTTCACCCTGTTTGCCTTCGCCCCCTATCGGCTGTTCTGGCTGATGCCGATCGCGCTGGCCGCGCTGATCGAACTCTTGCAGCGCGAGCCGCGCCGCGCGTTCTGGATAGGCTACGCCTGGGGCCTGGGCGCCTATGTCAGCAACTTCCGCTGGATCTACGACAGCCTGCACGACGTGGCCGGCCTGCCGGCCTGGATCGCCGCGCCGCTGGTGCTGCTGCTGCCGGCCTACCTGGCGCTGTATCCCGGCCTGGCGTCCTGGCTGGCCTGCCGCATCGACCCGCGGCCGGGCGTGCGCTGGCTGCTGGCCTTCCCGGCCGCCTGGGAGCTGGGAGAATGGCTGCGCGGCTGGGTGATGACCGGCTTTCCCTGGGGCGCGGCCGGCTACTCGCAGATCACCGAAAGCCCGCTGGCCGGCTACGCGCCGGTCGGCGGCATTCACCTGGTCAGCTATCTGGTGGCGCTGTCCGCCGGCGCGCTGGCCATGCTCGCGCGCGCCGGCATGCGGCAACGCATCGGCATCCTGATCGCCGCGGCGCTGGTCTGGGGCAGCGGCGTGTGGCTGCGCGACATCGAATGGACCCATCCGGTCGGCAAGCCGATCACGGTGGCGCTGGGCCAGGGCAATATCGCCCAGGAATTGAAGTGGTCGCCGGAGAACCTGGAAAACTCGCTGCTCACCTATTACCGCCAGGTGGCGATGACCCGCGCCGACCTGATGATCCTGCCGGAAACCGCGCTGCCCTTGTTCCTCGACGACCTGCCGTCCGGCTACCTGTCGATGATCCGCGGCGAAGCGTCCCGCTCCGGCATGGCGCTGGCCACTGGCATCCCCCGCCGCACCAACGACGGCCGCGGCTATCTAAACTCGGTGGTGGCGCTGTCCGACCCGAAAATGCCCTACTACGCCAAGGATCATCTGGTGCCCTTCGGCGAGTTCGTGCCGCTGCCGGGACTGATCGGCTGGATCTACCAGCACATGGACATGCCGCTGTCCGGCTTCAGCCGCGGCGGCGCGGACCAGCCGCCGCTGACGCTGGCCGGGCATCAGGTGGCGTTCAACGTCTGTTACGAGGACAGCTTCGGCGAAGAGCTGATCGGCCCGGCCTCCCGCGCCGGCATGCTCGCCAATGTCAGCAATCTGGCCTGGTTCGGCAAGAGCGAGGCGATGAGCCAGCATCTGCAGCTATCGCAGGCCCGGTCGCTGGAAACCGGCCGCTACATGCTGCGCGCCACCAATAACGGCATGACCGCCATCATCCGCCCGGACGGCGAGATTTCCGCGGTGGCGGCGCCGTTCACCGCCCAGGTGCTGACCGGCTTCGCCCAAAGCCGCGAGGGTCTGACGCCTTACATGCGCGTCGGCAATCTGCCGGTCATCATCGGCTGCGGCGCGCTGCTGCTGCTGGCCCTGCTGCTGGGCTGGCGCCGCCGCGGCCAGCACTAAGAACCAATCCGCGCGCCTCAAACAAAAAGCCCGGTGTCCGCCACCGGGCTTTTTCCATCCAATCCAGCACGGCCGCCGCGCCGCTCAGCCCCTGACTGAGAAGCGCGACACCAGTTGCCGCAGATTGGCCGCCAATTGATGCATATTGTGGATGGCCTGCGACGCCGACTGCGACGCCGAGGCGTTGCTGGTGGCGCTGTGGGCGATCTGCTCCACGTGCTGGGCGATGGCCTGGCTGGCCGCGCTCTGCTCCCGCAGCGCGTGGGAAATGTCGCCTATCACCGCCACCACGCCGCTGGCGCTGTCCTGGATCCGCGCGATTTCGGAACCGGCTTGCTCGGCCAGATCCAAGCCGGCCTTCACCCGCCCCACCGCCTCCTCCATGCTGTGGCGGGAATGCTCGGCTCCCTGCTGCACATCCTGGATCATGGAGGCGATTTCCTGCGTCGCCTGCGCCGTGCGCTCGGACAGCTTGCGCACCTCGTCGGCCACCACCGCGAAGCCGCGGCCCATCTCGCCGGCGCGCGCCGCCTCGATCGCCGCGTTCAAGGCCAGCAGATTGGTCTGGTCGGCGATGTCCTTGATCACTTGCATGATGCTGGAAATGGTCTGGGTCTTGTCCGCCAGGCTGGTGATGATGCCCGAGGTCTGGTCCACCGCGTCGTTGATGCGCCGCATTTCGCTGACCGCCTCGGCGATCACCGCGCCGCCGCTCTTGGACAACGTGCCGGACTCGTTGGCCAGGTTTCGCGCATCCTGCGAGCGGTCGGAAATGTGGTTGACGCTGACGGTGAGCTGCTCGATCGACGCCGCCATCGCGGTGGCCGCCGCGCTTTGCTGCTCGGAGCCGCGCCCCACCGCCTCGGCCTCGCCAGTCACCTTGCTGCTGACCTGGGACAGCTGGTTGGCGCCGTCTATGATGTCGCGCACCAGACGCTCCAGTTCGCGCTGCATCGCGCCCACCGCGGACATCAGGCTGTCCTGATCGCCCTCCTTCACCGCCACCTCCTGGTCCAGCTGGCCGGCGGCGATGCGCTTGACCACCGCCACCGTCTCCTGCGGATCGGCGCCCAGCTGCCCCAGCACATTGCGCAGGATCATACCGCCCATTCCCAGCAGCACCAGCAGCGCCGCCGCCAGCACCCCGGCCAACCACAGCAGCTCCCGATGGAAGGCGGCGGAAACGTCGTCCAGATAAATGCCGGTGCCGACGATCCAATGCCACTTCGGCGTGGTGGTGACATAGGAAATCTTGGGCTGGGGCTGGTCGAAGCCGGGCTTGCTCCACACATACTCGCCATAGCCTCCGCCGCCCGGCGATGAAATCGCGTTCTGGAACAGCGTCTTCAACTCGACGCCGTTCGGGTCCTTCACTCCGGCCAGGTTCTTGCCGATCAGCTCCGGTTTGGCGCCGTGGGCGACGTAATTCCAGTCCGAGTCATAGGCGAAGAAATAATCCGCCTTCTCGTAATGCATCGAACTCAGCGCCTTGGACAGCATGCGCTTGGCGTCGGCCTCGCCGATCTTGCCGCTTTCCACCAGTTTCTCGTAGCTGGAGACCAGGCCCACTGCGCTCTGCACCAGATTGCGCACCTTGTCCTGCCTGTCCTGCAACATCACCTGGCGCTGGTTGTACACCGACACCACGCCCAGGCTGCACACCACCACCACCACCAATGCCATCAACCCGACCAGCCGGGCCTTAAGGCTCATGCCTGCGTTTGCCATTTCCCGCTCCTTCCCCAACCCCGCACGTATTCGTGCTTGTTTTGATAGTTCGATTACAAAATTATTCTAGAAACGGATGCCTCCCGCCGCCACGCCGTTTTGCCAAACGCGGTGTCCGGCAAGCTGCGGGCATGAAAAAGCCCGGGCATGCCGGGCGGGAGGATTGAGCGTCGGTCAGACGCGGAAGCTGGAGAACAGCTGCCGCATGCTGCTGGCCGAGTGCGACAGTTCGGACAGCGTGTCGCGCACGGTCTGCAAGGCGTCGTCGCTGTCGACGATGCGGCCGTTGATCTGCTCGGTGCTCTGGGCGATCATCGTGGTGGCCTTGTGCTGCTCGCTGGTGGACAAGGTGATCTCGTTCATCTTGGCCATCACTTCCTGCATCGCCTGCTGGATCTGCTCGATGCGCTGCACCGCGCCCAGCGTCAACTCCACGCCGCCGTCGACCGAGCTGACGGTGCGCTGCATATTGCTGACCGCCTGGCTGGTTTCCTCGCGGATGGTGCTGACCATGCCGGAAATCTCCACCGTGGCCTGGCCGGTGCGCTCGGCCAGCTTGCGCACTTCGTCGGCCACCACCGCGAAGCCGCGGCCCATCTCGCCGGCGCGCGCCGCCTCGATCGCCGCGTTCAACGCCAGCAGATTGGTCTGGTCGGCGATGTCCTTGATCACATTGGTGATGCCGCTGATCTGCTGCGAGCGCTGATCGAGCGAGCCCAGCATCGTGGACAACCCCTTCACCGCCTCGACGGTGCTGTTCATCTCCTGCGAGATCTGCTGCATGCCGTGCGCGCTCTCGCTGGAGACCTGGCCGGTATGGTTGACCAGGCTGTCCGCCTCGCGCGCCGCGTCGGCGATGTGCGAGATGCTGACGGTGATCTCCTCCAGCGTGGCCGCATTGGAGCTGGACACGTCGGAAATCTGCCGCGAATCGTGCGCCACCTTGTCCACGGTGTCGGTCACGCTCTCGACGCCGCCAGTCACCCGCTCGGCCTCTTCCTTCACCGCGATGAACATCTTCTGCAGCTGGCCGATGAAACGGTTGAACGCGGTGGCGGTCTCGGCGATCTCATCCTGGCCGGTCACCTGGATACGGCGGGTCAGGTCGCCCTCGCCCTGGGAAATTTCCAGCATCGCGTTGCGCAGGCGACCCAGGCCGGCCAGCATCTTGCTCAGCATCACGCTCGCCACCGGAATCAGGATCACCACGCACAGCGCGCCGATGCCGATCACCGTCAGCAACAAGGTATTCAGCGGACCGGTGACCACCGACTCGTCGGTCACCACGCCCAGCAGCCAGTTGGTGCCCTCCACCGGCTGCACCTCGATCAGCTTGTTGTCGCCGCCGATGCTGACCTCTTCCATCGTTGTGCTGGTCGCCAGCTTGGTCAGACGGTCGCTGGTCAGCTCCGGCACTTTCTCGGACAGCGGCTTCAGCGTCAGGCTGGCGTCCGGGTGGGCGATCACCTTGCCGCTCTTGTCCACCAGGAAAGCGTAGCCGTTGCCGCGCAGCTTGACCGATAGCACGGTCTTGACCAGGTCGTCGATGAAGATGTCGCCGCCGACCACCGCCTTCAGCGTGCTGCCGTCTTTAACCGGGGAGACGAAAGTCACCACCAGCTTCTTGGTGTCGAAATCGACATAGGGATCGGAGACGCCGGGGTTGCCGCTGGCCGCCGCCTGCTGATACCACGGCCGCGCCACCGGGTCGTAGCCTTGCGGCTGCGGCTTCATGTCGGAGCGGATCATCACATGGTCGGCGGTGCCGATATAGGTCATATCGAAGCCGCCGGCCTGGCTCATCCGGGCCAGCGTCTGGCGCGGATCCGGCGTGCCCACCAGCGGATTTGCCGCGATCACCACGCCCACCTTGCTCTTGTACCAGCTGCTCACCAGGGCCGAATAACCCTTGGAAGTGCCGCCCAACTCATTATCGACGCCTCGGACGATCTCGTTCCGCATCTGGCCGTAGACCAGCACGGTAATCACCATACCCAGCAATACCAGCAGCAGGGCAATCACTGCAATCAGCTTGACACGCAAAGAGCGCATTACACTTCCTCCTCATCCCCAATCACTTGCCAGGCCGCATCGGCCGCGGGCTTGCGGCATCGGGCGCTGTTGTCTTGTAAGCCTCTACTCAGGTTTAGTCCGTATCAGCATAAAGCTCAACGAACAATTCCCTTCTTGCGAATTTTGCCCCCCGTTTTTCCGAATGGCATGAAACATCCGCCCCATAGGCATCGCCGGCCATCGCACGACAGTCCGACAATCTGCGGCGGGCATCTCAATGTAAATGGCCGTTCGCAGATATGCAATGCCCGCGTTACAACTTGCCGTTCTCATTCAGGTGCCATGCTTGAAAATCGGCACGCCGCGCCCGTCCTCCGCCGCCGCCGTGCTAGCATGCCGTCTATACGACAACGGAGACCCCCATGCATCTGAGCGACATGTTCATCCATCCGGTCAAATCCTGCCGCGGCATCGCCTTCGACCGCGCCTACGCGGGCAAGCTGGGTCTGCTGCATGACCGCGAATGGCTGCTGGTCACGCCCGACGGCCAGCAGATCACCGCTCGGACGCATCCCCAACTGGTCACCGTCCGCGCGGAACTGTTGCCGGGCGGCGTGCTGCTTCACCACGCCGGCAAACCGCCGATCTTCGCGATGGCCACCGTCTACACCCGGCCTCATCCGGCCCAGGTGTGGAAAGACGGCTTCCAGGCCTGGCACGGCGACGAGCGAGTCGACGCCTGGTTCGCCGACCTCCTCGGCTGCGAATGCCGGCTGCTGTGGCTGGGCGCGCAATCCAACCGCGCGTTCAAGGGCGGGCCCGACAAGATGAGCTTCGCCGACGGCTATCCCTTCCTGCTGGTCAACCAAGCCTCGCTCGACGATTTGAACCGCCAGCTCCCCGAGCCCGTCACCCTGCGCCACTTCCGCCCCAATCTGGTCGTAAGCGGCGCGTATCCATGGGAAGAGGACGACTGGCAGGTGATCCGCATCGGCGAGCTTGAATTCGACGTGATGAAACCCTGCGTGCGCTGCGTGCTGACCACGGTGGATCCGGATCTGGGCGAGAAACGCGCCGACGGCGAACCGCTGCAAACACTGGTCCGCACCCGGCGCCTGGATGAGGGCGTCTGCTTCGGCATGAACCTGCGCGCCCGCAACGAAGGCGTGCTGGAGCTGAACGCGCCGGTGGAAGTGCTCGAGCAGCGTTACAGCTTCTAGACTGGGCTGCCGGCAAGTGCTTACAATCTGTCAATGAATCTGCAAGCGCTCATTGAAGATATCCGGCAGCAAGTGCTGCCGTTTTACGACCAGGGCCAAGTCGCCGACTACATACCGGCGCTGGCCTCGGTGCTGCCGCATCAATTCGGTTTCGCCATCCACACGCTGGATGGACAGGAATATGGCTGCGGCGACGCCGACATCCCATTCTCGATCCAGAGCATCAGCAAAGCTTTCATGCTGGCCCTGACGCTGCAGGCCGACGGCGAAGAGTTGTGGCGCCACGTCGGCAAGGAACCGTCCGGCAATCCGTTCAACTCCCTGGTGCAACTGGAGTACGAGCACGGCATCCCGCGCAACCCCTTCATCAACGCCGGCGCGCTGGCGGTCACCGACCGCGCGATCGGCCACTTCGGCGACGCGCACGCGCGCTTGCTCGCCTGGCTGCGGGACGAGGCTGGCAATTCCAGCCTGGCCGCAGACAAGGCGATCGCGGCGTCCGAGCGCGAGCATGGCGACCGCAATGCGGCCTTGGCCCATTTCATGAAAAGCTACGGCAACCTCGGCAACCCGGTAGAAACCGTGCTTGATCAATATTTCCACAACTGCAGCATTGCGATGAGCTGCCGCGAGCTGGCGCGCGCCGGCCTGTTCCTGGCCAACCACGGCGTCTCGCCGCAGACCGGACGACAATACCTGACCCGCAGCCAGGCCAAACAGGTGAACGCCGTCATGCTGACTTGCGGCACCTATGACGCCGCCGGCGAATTCGCCTATCGCGTCGGCCTGCCGGTGAAGAGCGGCGTCGGCGGCGGCCTGCTGGCGGTGATTCCCGGCAAGATGAGCATTGCAGTGTGGAGCCCGCAGCTGGATGCGCGCGGCAATTCGGTGCTAGGGCTGGAAGCCTTGGACCGCTTCACCACCCGCACCGGGCTGTCCATCTTCTAGACGCGTCAAAGCCGGGCGCCTCAGGCAACCCGGCTTTGACGGACATGAAAAAAGCCAGCTCCAAGGAGCTGGCTTTTTCTTGCAACTTCGTCGATTACTCGGCGGAGTCGTCTACAACGGCAACGGCATCTTCAGCGCGGTCCACCAGCTCTACCAGAGCCATCGGGGCGTTGTCGCCCTTGCGGAAACCGTACTTCAGGATACGCACGTAACCGCCATTGCGGGCGGAGAAGCGCGGGCCGAGCACGTCGAAGAGTTTAACCACGATTTCGCGGTCACGGGTGCGGTCGAACGCCAGACGACGGTTGGCGAGAGACGGCTTTTTGCCGAGCGTGATGAGCGGCTCGGCCACACGACGCAGTTCCTTGGCCTTCGGCAGCGTGGTCACGATAACTTCGTGCTTCAGCAGCGAGTTGGCCATGTTACGCAGCATCGCCAGACGATGGCTGGTCGTGCGGTTCAGTTTACGATTACTGTAACGATGACGCATTGTTAATGTCCTTTAGTCTCAAACTTACGGCTTTTCCAGACCAGCCGGAGGCCAGTTCTCGAGCTTCATGCCGAGAGTCAGGCCCTTGGAAGCGAGAACTTCCTTGATCTCGTTCAGCGACTTGCGGCCGAGGTTCGGAGTCTTCAGAAGCTCGGTTTCGGTGCGCTGGATCAGATCGCCGATGTAATAAATGTTCTCTGCTTTCAGGCAGTTGGCCGAACGAACCGTCAGTTCAAGATCGTCTACCGGACGCAGCAGGATCGGATCGATCGGCGGCGCCTTTTCAACGACTTCTTCAACCGCTGTGCCCTGGAGGTCGGCAAAGATCGACAGCTGATCCATCAGGATGCGGGCTGCGTTGCGCACAGCCTGCTCCGGCTCGATGACGCCGTTGGTCTCGATGTCGAGAACCAGGCGGTCGAGGTCGGTACGCTGTTCCACACGGGCGCTTTCCACAGCGAAGCTCACGCGGCGAACCGGCGAGAAGGAAGCGTCCAGTTGAATGGTACCGATGGAACGATTGTCGTCATGGCTGGTGCGAACGGACACCGGCTGATAGCCGCGACCCTTCTCCACCTTGACCTCCATGTCGATCTTGCCGCCGGAGGAGATGTGACAAATCACGTGTTCCGGATTGATCACTTCCACATCATGCGGCAGCTCGATATCGCTAGCCAAGACAGCGCCCTCGCCTTCCTTTTTCAAGGTCAGCACGACACTGTCGCGACCATGCAGCTTAAGCACCACGCCCTTGAGGTTGAGGAGGATGTCAACGACATCCTCCCGCACGCCGTCAAGTGCGGAATACTCATGCAAAACGCCAGCGATAGTCACTTCGGTCGGAGCATAGCCCGGCATCGACGACAGCAGGATACGACGCAGCGAATTGCCCAGGGTATGGGCATAGCCGCGCTCGAACGGCTCCATCGACACGCGAGCGTGAGTGGCGGAAACCGGCTGTACATCGATCAGACGAGGTTTCAGAAATTCCGAAGCGCTGTTTTGCATAGTCATTCCCTAAGAGCTAGCGATTACTTGGAGTAGAATTCCACAACGAGTTGTTCGTTGATATCGCTAGACAGTTCGGAACGTTCCGGAGTGGATTTGAAAACGCCTTCCATTTTCTTGGAGTCAACAGACACCCAAGACGGGAAGCCGCCTTGCTCGGCCAGAGCCAGGCCTTCGACGATACGGGCCTGCTTCTTGGCCTTCTCACGGACGATCACTACGTCACCGGCTTTAACCTGGTAGGACGGAATGTTCACAACCTGGCCGTTCACCACGATAGCCTTGTGGCTAACCAGCTGGCGCGCTTCGGCGCGAGTGGAGCCAAAGCCCATGCGATATACAACGTTGTCCAGGCGGGACTCAAGCAGCTTCAGCAGGTTTTCACCCGTGGAGCCCTTGCGGCGAACAGCTTCCGCAAAATAATTGCGGAACTGACGCTCGAGTACGCCGTAGATGCGGCGGATTTTCTGCTTTTCACGCAGCTGGACGCCGTAGTCAGACAGGCGGGTACGACGAGCGCCATGCTGACCAGGAGGGGTGTCCAGTTTGCATTTGGAATCCAGTGCACGACGCGCGCTCTTCAGGAAAAGGTCGGTGCCTTCACGACGAGCGAGCTTGCACTTCGGGCCAATATAACGTGCCATGTTCTCACACTCTCCGAATTAGATACGACGTTTTTTGGGCGGACGGCAACCGTTGTGCGGTACCGGCGTCACGTCGGAGATGCTGGTGATCTTGAAACCCAGCGAGTTGAGTGCGCGAACAGCGGATTCACGACCCGGGCCCGGGCCTTTAATACGAACTTCGAGGTTCTTCACACCATATTCTTGGGCAACTTTACCAGCGTGCTCCGCCGCTACCTGAGCAGCAAAGGGTGTACTCTTGCGCGAGCCCTTAAAACCAGCGCCGCCAGAGGTAGCCCAAGACAGTGCATTGCCTTGACGGTCGGTGATAGTGATGATGGTGTTGTTGAACGAAGCGTGCACGTGCACGATGCCTTCGCTAACAGACTTGCGCACTTTTTTACGTACACGGACAGCTGTGTTTGCTTTAGCCATTCTCTGTGTTCCTTAGTTTACTTCTTGCCGGCAATCGCCTTGCGCGGACCCTTGCGGGTACGGGCATTGGTGCGAGTGCGCTGACCGCGGCACGGCAAGCCGCGACGATGGCGGAAGCCGCGATAGCAGCCCATGTCCATCAGACGCTTGATGCTCATGGTGATTTCACGACGCAGGTCACCTTCAACGGTGAACTTGGCGACTTGATCACGCAGAGTCTCCATCTCAGCTTCAGTCAGATCCTTCACCTTGGTGGAAGGATTCACGCCAGCGGCAGCACAAATTTGCTGAGCGCGAGTCTGACCGACGCCGAAAATTGCCTGCAGGCCGATAACGGCATGCGCATGATTGGGGATGTTTACCCCTGCAATACGGGCCATACTCTTTCCTTAAGCCTTAAGACCTTGAAAAGTTTGCGATTGTATCACGCAAATCGAGGTCTAACAAATGTTAGCCTTGTTTTTGCTTGTGACGCGGGTCCGTGCAGATCACGCGAACTACGCGATTGCGACGAATGATTTTGCAATTACGGCAAATCTTCTTTACAGAAGGCTGTACTCGCATGTTCAGATCCTTTCAAATCCAAAAAAGAGCGAATGCGTTACTTCGCACGGAACACAATTCGGGCCCGGGACAGATCGTATGGAGTCAACTCCACAGTCACCTTGTCACCTGGCAGGATGCGGATGTAGTGCATCCGCATCTTCCCAGAGATATGCCCGAGTACCACGTGTCCATTTTCAAGCTTGATCTTGAAAGTTGCGCTGGGCAAATTTTCCAAGATCTCGCCTTGCATCTGGATAGTGTCTTCCTTAGCCATATAACCCAGTGTCAACTCGTGTGTCAGCGGGTAAGGGCGTTGCCTTTGAAGTTGGCCTTCTTCAGCAAGCTCTCGTACTGATGCGACAACACGTAGGACTGCACCTGCGCCATGAAGTCCATCGTCACCACTACGATGATCAGCAGCGATGTACCACCGAAATAGAACGGCACGTTCCACTTCAGGATCAGGAATTCCGGCAACAAGCAGACCAGCGTGATGTAGATCGCACCGATCAGCGTCAGCCGCAGGATGATCTTCTCGATATATCGAGAAGTTTGCTCACCTGGACGGATGCCCGGGATGAATGCCCCGCTCTTCTTCAGGTTGTCAGCCGTTTCCTTCGGGTTGAAAACCAACGCCGTGTAGAAATAGCAGAAGAAGATGATCGCCGCCGCGTACAGCAGCACATAGATCGGCTGACCCGGATGCAGCTTGTCAGCCACGCCCTTCAGCCAAGCCATGTGCTCACCCTGGCCGAACCAACCGAGAACGGTGGCCGGGAACAGGATGATGCTCGAGGCGAAAATCGGAGGAATCACCCCCGCCATGTTCAGCTTGAGCGGCAGATGCGTGCTCTGGCCTTGCATGACGCGATTGCCCACTTGACGCTTGGCGTAGTTCACCAGCACCTTGCGTTGGCCGCGCTCAGCGTAGACAACGACGAAGGTGACCAGAATCACTCCGACAAACAGCAGCACGGCAAACAGGATGGGCAAAGAGCCCTGGCTGGTCAGAGTCAGGGTCTTGCCGATCGCAGCCGGAACACCTGCGGCGATACCCGCGCAGATGATCAACGAGATACCGTTGCCGATACCGCGCTCGGTGATCTGCTCGCCCAACCACATCAAGAACATGGTTCCGGTGACCAGAGACACCACGGTTGTCAGGTAAAACTCCCACTGAGCAGTCATCACCAGGTTAGGCTGCTTGTACAACATCACCGCGATGCCGAAACTTTGGAAAGTCGCGAGCCCCACGGTGGCATAACGCGTGTACTGGGTTATCTTGCGACGTCCCGCATCGCCTTCCTTCTTCAGCTGCTTCAGGCTGGGCAGAACCTCGGCCGCAAGCTGCAGAATGATGGAAGCCGAGATGTACGGCATGATGCCCAGGGCAAATACCGTAAACCTCGAGAGGGCGCCGCCCGAGAACATGTTGAACATGTCGAGCAGGCCCGTCTGCGATGTGTGGAACAACTTCGCTAGTTCGGCAGGGTTGATACCCGGGACCGGAATATGGGCGCCGATACGATAAACGATCAACGCGCCAATCAGGAACCAGATACGACGCTTCAGATCACCAAACTTATTGGCATTGGCCACTAGAGAAGTATTCGCCACAAATTTATGCCTTATTCAATGCTGCCGCCGGCAGCCTCGATGGCAGCGCGGGCGCCAGCGGTAACGCTGATACCACGCAGTTTGACCGCGCGCTCAACCTTGCCGGACAGGACTACTTTGGCAACGAGTGCCTGAGCAGCCACCAGACCGGCTTGCTTGAGAGCCAGCAGATCGATTTCATCGACCGGCAGCAGGTTCAGTTCGGACAGGCGAACTTCGCATACGAAGCGAGCCGTCAGAGACTTGAAGCCGCGCTTCGGCAGACGACGTTGCAGCGGCATTTGACCGCCTTCGAAGCCTACCTTGTGGAAGCCACCGGCACG
The DNA here is from genome assembly GCF_059047085.1 of Chromobacterium sp. INPA-IVC. Taxonomy (NCBI): domain Bacteria; kingdom Pseudomonadati; phylum Pseudomonadota; class Betaproteobacteria; order Neisseriales; family Chromobacteriaceae; genus Chromobacterium; species Chromobacterium sp. INPA-IVC. Next base: position 64,213 of record NZ_JBTNLS010000008.1, read on the forward strand.
GCTCTTCTGACCCTTGTGGCCGCGGCCGCAAGTCTTGCCCAGGCCGGAACCGATGCCACGGCCTACACGGCGCTTGGCATGCTTGGCGCCGACGCCCGGTTGTACGGTGTTCAGCAGCATCTCTTAGCCCTCGAATTTGAGCAGGTAGCTGATCTTGTTGATCATGCCACGGTTTTCAGGGGTATCGAGCACTTCAACAGTCTGACGAATTTTCTTCAGACCCAGACCGCGGGCGCAAGCCTTGTGAGACTCCAGGCGACCGATCAGGCTCTTTACCAGAGTGACCTTGACAGTCTTGGCGTTACTCATGACCCACCCCCAGGATGTCCTCGATGCTCAGACCGCGCTTGGCGGCGATTTGCGCCGGGGTGTTGAGGTTGCTCAGGCCGTCCAGAGTCGCACGCACCACGTTGTACGGGTTCGTGGAGCCATGGATCTTGGCCGAAACATTGTGAATACCCATTGCGTCGAAGATCGCGCGCATCGGACCGCCGGCCTTAACGCCAGTACCATCCTTTGCCGGCTGGATCAGGACGCGAGTCGCGCCGTGACGGCCTTCAACGGTGTGCTTCACGGTACCGTTGTACAGCTTGATCTTCACCATGTTTTGGCGGGCTTGTTCCATCGCCTTTTGTACGGCAACCGGAACTTCCTTGGAACGGCCCTTACCCATGCCGATACCGCCGTCGCCATCACCAACCACGGTCAGGGCGGAGAAAGCCATGATACGGCCGCCCTTAACCACTTTGGTGACGCGGTTGACGCTGATCATTTTCTCGACCAGACCGTCGCCGCGATCTTCCATTTCGTGCTTAGCCATTCTTTACTCCGAATTAGAATACGAGGCCGTGTTCGCGAGCGGCGTCAGCCAGTGCCTTCATGCGACCGTGGTATTTGAAACCGGAACGATCGAAAGCAACTTGCTCGATGCCAGCGGCTTTTGCCTTTTCGGCAATGCGCTGGCCGATCACGGCTGCAGCTGCCACGTTGCCACCATTGGCCATTGCGGAGCGAACATCGGCTTCCAGCGAGGAAGCGCTGGCCAGTACCTTGTTGCCGGTCTCGTCAATGATCTGGGCGTAAATGTGGCTATTGGTGCGGTGTACAGAGAGACGCACCATCTTGAGCTCCGCGATCCGTGCACGGGTTTTACGTGCGCGGCGGAGTCGAGTCTGTTTCTTGTCCATGTCAGTGCCTCAGTTACTTCTTCTTGGTTTCTTTCAGAACCACAACCTCGTCGGCATAACGCACGCCCTTGCCCTTGTAAGGCTCCGGCGAACGGTAAGCGCGAATCTCGGCTGCGACCTGGCCCACGAGCTGCTTGTCAGCGCCCTTGACCAGAATCTCGGTCTGAGTCGGAGTCTCAACTTTGACGCCAGCGGGCATCTTGTGAGCCACCGGGTGCGAGAAACCCAGAGACAGGTTCAGGGTATCGCCTTGGGCTTGGGCACGATAGCCCACGCCGACCAGCTGCAGCTTCTTCTCGAAGCCCTTGGATACGCCGTTCACCATATTGTTCAACAGGGCGCGCAGGGTGCCGGACATGGCACGCGCGAACTTGCTGTCGTTCTTGGCGGCGAAAGTCAGCTGGTTGTTGTCCAGCTTGACTTCCACGTCGTTGCACAGAGCGGTGCTCAGGGAGCCCAGGGCACCCTTGACAGTCACATCTGCAGCGCCGAACTTGACTTCGACGCCGGCCGGAATGGCTACCGGATTCTTAGCTACGCGAGACATTTGACCCCCTTACGCCACGACGCAGAGCAGTTCGCCGCCGATACCGGCAGCGCGCGCCTTGCGATCGGTCATCACGCCGCTGGAAGTGGACAGGATCGCCACGCCCAGGCCGTTCATGACCTTCGGGATTTCGGTGGAGCCCTTGTACACGCGCAGGCCAGGACGGGATACGCGCTCGATGCGCTCGATCACCGGACGGCCAGCGTAGTACTTGAGCTGGATATCGAGAACAGGCTTCTTCTCTTCGCCGGCGACGGCGAAGTCTTCGATGTAGCCTTCTTCTTTCAGCACCTGCGCCAGCGCAACCTTCAGCTTCGAGCAAGGCATGGAAACCTTGGTTTTGGAAGCTTGTTGGCCGTTGCGGATGCGGGTCAACATATCGGAAATAGGATCGTGCATGCTCATTTATGTGTCTCCTATTACCAGCTGGCCTTCACAACACCCGGAATCTCACCCTTCATGGCGATCTCACGCAGCTTGTTGCGACCCAAACCGAATTTACGGAACACACCACGCGGACGACCGGTCACGGCGCAGCGACGACGCTGGCGAACCGGAGAAGCGTTGCGCGGCAGTTGCTGCAGTTGCAGGCGGGCGGCGAAACGCTCTTCTTCCGAGAGGTTCTGGTTGTTGATGGTGGCGATCAGGGCCTCACGCTTGGCGGAGAACTTCTCAGCCAGCTTGACGCGCTTCTCTTCACGGTTAATCAGTGCAAGTCGTGCCATGTGCTTAACCCTTGAACGGGAACTTGAACGCGGCCAGCAGAGCGCGGGCCTCTTCGTCAGTCTTCGCCGAGGTAGTGATAGTGATGTTCATACCACGCAGAGCATCGATCTTGTCGTACTCGATTTCCGGGAAGATGATCTGTTCTTTGACGCCCATGTTGTAGTTGCCGCGGCCGTCGAAAGACTTGGCGGAAACACCACGGAAGTCGCGAACTCGCGGCAGCGCGATGGTGACCAGGCGGTCCAGGAACTCATACATGCGTTCGCGACGCAGAGTTACCTTGCAACCAACCGGATAGTCGTCGCGAATCTTGAAGCCTGCGATGGACTTGCGAGCGGTGGTGACGACCGGCTTCTGGCCGGCGATCTTTTCCATGTCGCCCACGGCGAATTCCATTACCTTCTTATCGGCAACGGCTTCACCCACGCCCATGTTCACGGTGATCTTCTCGATACGCGGAACTTGCATGATCGACTTGTAGCCGAACTGTTTCATCAGTTCCGGCACTACGCTGTCTTTGTAGAAATCGTAGAGACGTGCCATGTTTGCTCCTTAGGCGCCGATAACTTCGCCGCTGGACTTGAACACGCGCACCTTACGGCCGTCTTCAAGAACCTTGAAGCCTACGCGGTCAGCCTTTTGGCTTGCCGGATTGAAAATCGCGACGTTAGAAGCGTCGATGGGCATGGTCTTCTCGACGATACCGCCAGCTACGCCACGTACCGGGTTCGGCTTCTGGTGTTTCTTGGCGACATTCACGCCTTCCACTACCAGCTTGGTTTCCAGAACACGCAGGACAGTGCCGCGCTTACCCTTGTCTTTGCCGGTGATTACTACGACTTCATCACCCTTGCGAATCTTGCGCATGCGACCTCTCCTTACAGCACTTCAGGAGCCAGCGATACGATCTTCATGAAACGCTCGGTACGCAGTTCGCGCGTAACGGGTCCGAAGATGCGTGTGCCGATCGGCTCAAGCTTGTTGTTGAGCAGAACAGCAGCGTTGCTGTCAAACTTGATCAAAGAGCCGTCGGGACGACGCACGCCTTTGGCAGTGCGTACCACGACCGCGTTGTATACGTCGCCTTTTTTGACGCGACCACGCGGAGCGGCATCCTTGATGCTCACCTTGATGATGTCACCTACGCTAGCATAGCGACGCTTGGAGCCACCCAGCACTTTGATGCACTGAACATGACGTGCACCAGTGTTGTCAGCGACCTCAAGCATGGTCTGCATTTGGATCATTTGAGATTACCTTTCTAATCCAACTTTATCCGTCACTTTCCACTGCCGTTAGCCTGGGCATATGTCGCCAGACTCGAACAGCGGAAACGCCACAGAACATTCTGTGGCGTGTCAAACGGCCAGTTTTGGACCCCGTAAGGGCGGAACTCCTACGCAGTTAGCGCGTAGGAGATGGCCATTATACAGAGGGACGCAGCCCTCTGCAAGCTTTATACCTGACGAGATTTCTCAACCAGGCCAGTTACCACCCACGACTTGGTCTTCGAGAGCGGACGGGACTCACTGATGATCACCAGATCGCCTGCCTTGAACTCGTTGTTTTCGTCGTGCGCGTGGAACTTCTTGGAGCGACGGATAATCTTGCCGTAGATCGGGTGCTTAACTTTGCGCTCGACCAGAACGGTCACAGTCTTATCCATCTTGTCGCTGACCACAACGCCGGTCAGCGTACGTACTACTTTGGTTTCGCTCATCTTAAACTGCCTTTTCTTTCAGAACGGTACGCACACGAGCAATGTCGCGACGCACTTTCTTCAGTTCAGAGGTCTTGGCGAGTTGCTGAGTAGCGTGCTGCATGCGCAGCGCAAACTGGGCCTTCAGCAGGCTCAGCAGTTCCACCTTCAGCTCGTCAACAGTTTTGGCTTTCAGTTCGGACGCTTTCATTACTGACCTACCTGTTTGGTTACGAACACAGTGGCGATCGGCAGCTTGGCGGCGGCCAGACGGAAAGCTTCGCGAGCGAGTTCCTCGGATACGCCATCCATTTCGTACAGCATCTTGCCAGGCTGAATTTCAGCCACGTAGTACTCCGGAGAGCCCTTACCCCCGCCCATACGGACTTCGGCAGGCTTGGAGGTGATCGGCTTGTCCGGGAAGATACGGATCCAGATGCGGCCGCCACGCTTGATGTGACGGGTCATCGCGCGACGCGCAGCTTCAATCTGGCGAGCCGTCAGGCGACCGCGACCCATAGCCTTCAGACCGAAATCGCCAAAGCTCACCTTGTTGCCACGAGTGGCGATACCAGTGTTACGGCCTTTGTGCTGTTTGCGGTACTTGAGTCTAGTTGGCTGCAGCATTGCGGGCACCCTTTCTCATTTTCTTCTCGGGAGCTGCCGGCGTAGCCACAACCTGGCCCGGCTTCAGCTCACCTTTGTACACCCACACCTTGATGCCGATGATACCGTAGGTGGTCTTGGCTTCCGAAGTAGCGTAATCCACATCGGCGCGCAGGGTATGCAGCGGCACGCGGCCTTCGCGATACCATTCGCTACGAGCGATGTCTATGCCGTTCAGACGGCCGGACGACATGATCTTGATGCCTTCGGCACCCAGACGCATGGCGTTTTGCATGGCGCGCTTCATGGCGCGACGGAACATCACGCGCTTCTCCAGCTGGGAAGCGATGCCGTCGGCGATGATTTGCGCGTCCAGTTCCGGCTTGCGAACTTCTTCGATGTTCACGTGGACCGGAACGCCCAGGCGCTTTTGCAGTTCTTGCTTCAGAACTTCAATGTCTTCGCCCTTCTTGCCAATCACCACGCCCGGACGGGCGCTGTGAATGGTGATGCGGGCGGACTTGGCCGGACGCTCGATGGTTACGCGGCCAACCGAAGCGTGACCCAGACGCTTCTTCAGGAATGCGCGAACTTCGATATCCTGTTTCAGCATTTCCGGGAAGTTCTGCGAAGACGCGAACCACTTGGAAGACCAGTTTTTGTTAACGGCAAGACGGAATCCCGTCGGATGAATCTTCTGACCCATTTCTTACCCCTTAATTGCCAACGGTCAAGGAAATGTGGCAGGTCTGCTTTTCGATGCGATTGCCACGACCCTTAGCACGGGCAGTGAAACGCTTCAGACTAGCGCCCTTGTCAACAAAGATGCTGGTGACACGCAGGGTGTCGATGTCAGCGCCTTCGTTGTGCTCGGCGTTAGCGATTGCAGATTCCAGCACTTTCTTGATGATTACCGCGCCCTTCTTCGGGGAGAAGGCCAGGATATTCAGCGCCTGGGCCACGGACTGACCGCGGACCAGATCGGCTACCAGACGGCACTTTTGAGCCGAAAGGCGAACACTTTTCAGATTTGCAGATACTCTCATCGCTTCACCTTACTTCTTCTTCGCCTTCTTGTCGGCAGCATGGCCTTTGAAGGTACGAGTCAGAGAGAATTCACCCAGTTTGTGGCCGACCATGTTTTCAGAAACATAGACCGGTACGTGAGTGCGACCGTTGTGCACAGCGATGGTCAGACCAATAAAGTCCGGCAGGATGGTCGAACGACGCGACCAGGTCTTGATCGGACGCTTGTCGCTGGTTGCCCGTACCGCATCCACCTTCTTCAGGAGATGCAGGTCGACGAACGGGCCTTTTTTCTGCGAACGTGCCATTGTCAATTACCCTTTGGTGGAATAGCGACGGCGTACGATCATGTTGTCGGTACGCTTGTTGCGACGGGTACGGAAGCCCTTGGCCGGAGTGCCCCACGGGCTAACCGGTACGCGGCCTTCGCCAGTGCGGCCTTCACCACCACCGTGCGGGTGGTCGATCGGGTTCATCGCCGTACCGCGAACGGTCGGGCGAACACCGCGCCAACGGGAAGCGCCAGCCTTGCCCAGCTTGCGCAGGGAGTGCTCTTCGTTACCCACTTCACCAATGGTCGCACGGCAATCGACGTGCACCAGGCGGATCTCGCCAGAGCGCAGACGCAGTTGAGCGTACACGCCTTCGCGAGCCAGCAGCATCGCAGAAGCGCCAGCGGAACGAACCATCTGAGCGCCCTTGCCGGGTTGCATTTCCACGCAGTGGATAGTGGTACCCACCGGGATGTTGCGGATCGGCAGAGCGTTACCGGCCTTGATCGGAGCCTCGGAGCCGGACAGCAGCACGGCGCCAACCTTCACGCCGCGCGGAGCGACGATGTAGCGACGTTCGCCATCGGCGTAGCACAACAGGGCGATGTGGGCGGTGCGGTTCGGATCGTATTCGATGCGTTCCACTTTCGCCGGGATGCCATCCTTGTTGCGACGGAAGTCGATCAGACGGTAGTGCTTCTTATGACCGCCACCACGATGACGCGTGGTGATGTGGCCATTGTTGTTACGGCCGCCGGTCGAGTTTTTCTTCTCAACCAGGGCAGCGTGCGGAGCACCTTTGTGCAGGTCAGGGTGTACCACCTTGACAACGGCACGGCGGCCCGCGGAAGTCGGTTTTACCTTAACGATAGGCATGCTCTATCTCCTTACTCCGCCGCGGCCGGGCTAGCGGTCAGGTCAAGTTCTTGACCCTCGACCAGGCTAACATAGGCCTTTTTCCAGTCACTGCGACGACCCGTGCTGCGGCCGAAACGCTTAACCTTGCCCTTGACGTTCACAGTGGACACGCCGTCAACTTTGACGTTGAACAGCATTTCCACGGCGGCCTTGATTTCCGGCTTGGTTGCGTTGGTAGCAACGCGGAACGCCACTTGCTGGTTCTTCTCAGCGATCATGGTGCTCTTTTCGGAAACGATGGGCGCAAGGATTACTTGCAACAGACGTTCTTGGTTCATGCCCACTGCTCCTCCAGTTGCTTCACGGCGTCGCGGGTGATCACGGTCTTCTTGAAGCGCAGCAGGCTGTACGGGTCAGCTTGAACCGCCTCGATAACCAGCATGTTCGGCAGGTTACGCGAAGAGAGATAGAGGTTTTCGCTCAGTTCATTGGTGATGAACAGAGCCTGCTCCAGACCCATCGGCTGAACGGCGCCGACGAATTCCTTGGTCTTCGGGCTGGCAACCGACAGGTCGTCAACCACGATCAGGCGTTCGTCACGCACCAGCTGCGACAGGATGGTCGCGATGCCCGCACGGTACATCTTGCGGTTAACCTTCTGAGTGAAGTTCTCGTCCGGCTTGTTCGGGAAGGCACGGCCACCACCACGACGGTTCGGGGTAGAGGTCATACCGGCACGAGCGTTACCAGTGCCCTTCTGACGGAACGGCTTCTTGGTCGAGTGCTTCACTTCAGCACGAGTCAGCTGGGCGCGGTTGCCGCTGCGCGCGTTCGCCAGGAACGCGGTCACAACCTGGTGCACCAGAGCTTCGTTGTATTCGCGGCCGAACAGAGCGTCGGACACTTGCAGGCTGCCAACAGCCTTGCCTTGGGTATTGATTACATTCAATTCCATCACGCACCCGCTTTCACGCTAGGACGCACGACGACGTCGCCATTCTTGGCACCCGGGACTGCGCCCTTGACCAGGATCAGCTGACGCTCGGCATCGACACGAACGATCTCGAGGCACTGAACAGTGCTCTTCACGTTGCCGTATTGACCGGCCATGCGCTTACCCGGGAAAACGCGACCCGGATCTTGAGCTTGACCGATGGAACCCGGCGTATTGTGCGAACGCGAGTTACCGTGCGAGGCACGGTTGGAAGAGAAGTTGTGGCGCTTGATCACGCCGGAGAAACCCTTACCCTTGGAGGTGCCGGTTACATCAACCAGTTGACCAACGGTGAAGATTTCGACAGCGATAGCATCGCCCGGCTTGAAGTTGGACAGCGCGTCGGCGGACAGAGCGAACTCAGCCAGACCCAGACCGGCTTCCACGCCAGCTTTGGCGAAGTGACCGGCAGTAGCCTTATTGACACGATTGGCCTTCTTGGAGCCATAGGTAACCTGAACGGCAGTGTAGCCGTCGGTTTCAGCGGTTTTGATTTGCGTGACGCGGTTGGAGGACATGTCCAGCACAGTTACCGGGATGGTTGCGCCATCTTCGGCAAAAATGCGGGTCATGCCGACTTTGCGACCGACAAGACCTAAACTCATGTTTATTTCCTTTTTCAGGCGCCGATTGCGATTGACCGGCATAAAAAACACGACATAAAAAACAAAAACGGACTCGCCAAAATGGCGAGTCCGCTAATGTATCACAGAAAATTCAAGAATCGCAAGCACTTAGCCCGCAAACCCTTGAACTTAAGCGATTACTGCAGCTTGATTTCCACATCCACACCGGCCGGCAGGTCGAGCTTCATCAGAGCATCAACAGTCTTGTCGGTCGGGTCTACGATGTCCATCAGACGCAGGTGAGTGCGGATTTCCAGCTGGTCGCGGGAAGTCTTGTTCACGTGCGGGGAACGCAGAAGGTTGAAGCGCTCGATTTTGGTCGGCAGCGGAACCGGGCCTTTTACAACGGCGCCGGTGCGCTTGGCGGTTTCAACGATTTCCTGAGCGGAACGGTCGATCAGGTTGTAATCGAACGCCTTCAGGCGGATGCGGATCTTTTGGCTAGACATGAGAAATCTCCGCTTCCGTTACTTGATGATCTTGGCAACGACGCCGGCGCCGACGGTGCGGCCGCCTTCGCGGATAGCGAAGCGCAGACCTTCTTCCATCGCGATCGGAGCGATCAGGGCAACGGTGATTTCCACGTTGTCGCCCGGCATTACCATTTCCACGCCTTCGGCCAGGCTAACTGCGCCGGTCACGTCGGTGGTGCGGAAGTAGAACTGCGGACGGTAGTTCGCGAAGAACGGGGTGTGACGGCCGCCTTCGTCCTTGGACAGAACGTACACGGAAGCTGCGAAGTCGGTGTGCGGGGTGATGCTGCCCGGCTTGGACAGAACCTGGCCACGCTCCACGTCTTCACGCTTGGTGCCGCGCAGCAGCACGCCAACGTTGTCGCCGGCTTGACCTTGGTCCAGCAGCTTGCGGAACATTTCCACGCCGGTGCAGGTGGTCTTCACGGTAGCCTTCAGGCCCACGATTTCCAGCTCTTCGCCGACTTTCACGATGCCGCGCTCTACGCGACCGGTCACCACGGTGCCGCGGCCGGAGATCGAGAACACGTCTTCGATCGGCAGCAGGAACGGCTTGTCAACGGCGCGCTCCGGAGTCGGGATGTAGGAATCCAGCGCGTCGGCCAGACGGAAGATCGACGGCTCGCCCATTTCGGACTGGTCGCCTTCCAGCGCCAGACGTGCGGAGCCGGTCACGATCGGGGTGTCGTCGCCCGGGAAGTCGTAGGAAGACAGCAGATCGCGCACTTCCATTTCAACCAGTTCCAGCAGCTCGGCGTCGTCAACCAGGTCAGCCTTGTTCAGGTAGACGATGATGTACGGCACGCCAACCTGGCGGGACAGCAGGATGTGTTCGCGGGTTTGCGGCATCGGACCGTCAGCGGCCGAGCAAACCAGAATCGCGCCGTCCATCTGAGCCGCGCCGGTGATCATGTTCTTCACATAGTCGGCGTGACCCGGGCAGTCTACGTGAGCGTAGTGACGGGCTTCGGTTTCGTATTCAACGTGCGCGGTATTGATGGTGATACCACGAGCCTTCTCTTCCGGCGCGCTGTCGATCTGGGAGTAGTCCTTGGCTTCGCCACCGAACTTCTTGGACAGAATGGTGGTGATAGCGGCGGTCAGGGTGGTCTTACCGTGGTCCACGTGACCGATGGTGCCTACGTTTACGTGCGGTTTGGTCCGCTCAAACTTTTCTTTTGCCATTTTGCAAAAATCCTTAATTAAAGAACATTAGATCGGGACTGGCCGGGTCGGCCCGGCCAGCCTCAGCGCGCATTACTTCCTGGCGGCCATTACGGCTTCAGCGACGTGCTTCGGAGCCTCGGAGTAGTGCTTGAACTCCATCGAGTAGGTCGCACGACCCTGGGTTGCCGAACGCAGATCGGTGGAGTAGCCGAACATCTCGGCCAGCGGTACTTCAGCCTTGATGATTTTGCCGCCCAAACCGTCGTCGTCCATGCCTTGAACCATGCCGCGGCGGCGGTTCAAGTCACCCATGACGTCGCCCATGTACTCTTCCGGAGTCTCCACTTCCACAGCCATCATCGGCTCGAGGATGCACGGACCGGCGCGGCGCATGGCTTCTTTGAATGCCATGGAGCCAGCCAGTTCGAACGCGATCTGCGAGGAGTCGACGTCGTGGTAGGAACCGAAGGTCAGACGCACAGTGACGTCAACCACCGGGAAGCCGGCGAGAATACCGCTGGACAGAGTGTTTTGAATACCCTTGTCCACGGACGGAATGAATTCACGCGGAATCACGCCACCCTTGATCTCGTCGACGAACTTGTAGCCATTACCCTCGCCGGACGGCTCCAGGGTGATGACTGCATGGCCGTACTGACCCTTACCGCCGGACTGCTTGACGTGCTTGCCGTCAACGTCGGTCACCGTCTTGGTGATGGTTTCACGGTAGGCCACTTGCGGCGCGCCGACGTTGGCTTCAACGCCGAATTCGCGCTTCATGCGGTCAACCAGAATTTCCAGGTGCAGTTCGCCCATGCCGGAAATGATGGTCTGGCCGGATTCTTCGTCGGTACGCACGCGGAACGACGGATCCTCCTTCGCCAAGCGGTTCAGGGCCACGCCCATCTTCTCCTGGTCGGCCTTGGTCTTCGGCTCAACGGCGACGTGAATCACCGGCTCCGGGAACTCCATGCGTTCCAGAATCAGCGGAGCATCGATGGCGCACAAGGTCTCACCAGTGGTGACTTCCTTCAGACCGATGGCAGCGGCGATGTCGCCGGCGTGCACTTCTTCGATCTCTTTACGGTCGTTGGCGTGCATCTGCACGATACGGCCGATACGCTCTTTCTTGCCCTTGACCGAGTTCAGCACGGTGTCGCCGGACTTCACCACGCCGGAGTAGACGCGGAAGAAGGTCAGCTGGCCCACGTACGGGTCGTTCATCAGCTTGAACGCCAGCGCGGAGAACGATGCGCTGTCGGAAGCTTCGCGAGTGGTCGGCGTGCCGTCTTCGTTCTCGCCCGGAACCGGGGGAACGTCGAGCGGGCTCGGCAGCAGTTCGATCACGGCGTCCAGCATGCGCTGAACACCCTTGTTCTTGAACGCGGAGCCGCACAGCATCGGCTGGATTTCGCACTTCAGGGTACGCTCGCGCAGACCGGCGATGATTTCTTCCTCGGTCAGCGTTTCGCCACCCAAGTACTTGTCCATCATCTCGTCGCTGACTTCGGCGGCGGCTTCAACCATCTTCTCGCGCCATTCTTCGGCAACGGAAACCAGGTCGGCCGGGATATCGCCGTATTCGAACTTCATGCCCTGAGACGCTTCATCCCAGATGATGGCCTTCATCTTCAGCAGATCGACCACGCCGGTGAAGTTGTCTTCAGCGCCGATCGGCACCACGATGGGCACCGGGTTGCCGCGCAGGCGGGTTTTCACCTGCTCGACCGCGCGGAAGAAGTTGGCGCCTTGACGGTCCATCTTGTTCACGAACGCGATGCGCGGAACCTTGTACTTGTTGGCCTGACGCCATACGGTTTCCGACTGGGGCTGAACGCCGCCCACAGCGCAGTAAACCATCACGGCGCCGTCCAGAACACGCATGGAACGCTCTACCTCGATGGTAAAGTCCACGTGTCCCGGGGTGTCGATGATATTGAAATGGTGGGCCGGGTACTGCAGGGCCATACCTTTCCAATAGGTGGTGGTAGCAGCGGAAGTGATGGTGATACCACGTTCCTGCTCCTGCTCCATCCAGTCCATGGTGGCCGCGCCATCATGCACTTCACCGATCTTGTGGTTCACACCGGTGTAAAACAGAATACGCTCGGTAGTAGTAGTCTTACCGGCGTCAATGTGAGCGGAGATACCGATATTACGGTAGCGCTCGAGGGGGGTTTTCCGTGCCACGATCTACACCTTGATTAAGTGGGTGAGCTTAGAAGCGGAAGTGCGAGAAGGCCTTGTTGGCTTCTGCCATGCGATGCACTTCGTCACGCTTCTTCATTGCGCCGCCACGGCCTTCGGCCGCATCGAGCAATTCACCAGCCAGGCGCAGGTCCATGGACTTTTCGCCGCGCTTGCGCGCAGCGTCACGCAGCCAACGCATGGCCAGAGCCATACGACGGGACGGACGTACTTCAACAGGAACTTGATAGTTGGCACCGCCTACGCGGCGGCTCTTCACTTCCACCACCGGCTTGGCGTTGGACAGTGCGGCGTTGAACACTTCGAGAGCGTTCTTGCCGGATTTCTTTTCGATCTGTTCCAGAGCACCGTAGATGATGCGCTCAGCAACAGACTTCTTGCCATCGATCATGACAACGTTCATGAACTTGGACAGATCTTGGGAACCGAACTTCGGATCCGGCAGAATTTCGCGCTTGGGGACTTCTCTGCGACGTGGCATGTTACTTCCTTAAATATTCAGTTGAGCTCTATTCGCTCATGACTACCCAGCGGAGCAGTCACTTACTAGACGATCCTGAAGAATGATCAGGCCGCCTTCAAAACATCCCGATTACTTGGGACGCTTGGCGCCGTACTTGGAGCGAGCTTGCTTACGGTCTTTAACGCCGGCGGTATCCAAGGAGCCGCGCACGGTGTGGTAACGCACACCCGGCAAGTCCTTCACACGACCGCCGCGAATCAGCACGACCGAGTGTTCCTGCAGGTTGTGGCCTTCACCGCCGATGTACGAAATGACTTCGAAACCGTTGGTCAGACGAACCTTGCACACTTTACGCAGAGCCGAGTTCGGCTTCTTCGGAGTGGTGGTGTAAACACGGGTGCACACGCCACGCTTCTGCGGGCAGGCTTCCAGCGCAGGCACCTTGCTCTTCGCCGTGATGGCGACGCGGCCCTTGCGAACGAGTTGGTTAATGGTTGGCATTACTATCAGTTCCTAGTTGATTCTTCCTGAAGACAACACGCCTCCAGAAAGGACGGAGGATTATATTTTAGTCAACGGCCAAGCGTCAAATAAAAAACGCCGCCCCGCCAACGTTAACCGTTGATGGAGCAGCGTTTTTTCAACACTTGGCCGTCAGGCCGGTGTTAGTCGCCGCTTTCCAGCGCAGCCGGAGCCGAGTCGAACAACATCGAATCGGCCGCGTCCAGGCCCAGGTTCTGGCGGCGGCGGGTACGATGGTAAGCGAGACCGGTACCGGCCGGAATCAGACGGCCGACGATCACGTTTTCCTTCAGACCGCGCAGATCGTCGCGCTTGCCCATGATGGCCGCTTCGGTCAGCACGCGCGTGGTTTCCTGGAAGGAAGCCGCGGAGATGAACGAGTCGGTGGACAGCGAAGCCTTGGTGATGCCCAGCAGCACGTTTTCGTACTGCGCCGGCTCCTTGCTTTCCGCCATCATCTTGTCGTTCATTTCCAGCACGTCGGCGCGCTCCACCTGCTCGCCCTGGATGAATTCGGTGTCGCCGCTGTCGGAGATCACGACGCGACGCAGCATCTGGCGAATGATCACCTCGATGTGCTTGTCGTTGATCTTCACGCCTTGCAGACGGTACACCTCCTGCACCTCTTGGACGATGTAGCGAGCCAGCGCCTCGATGCCCTGCAGACGCAGGATGTCGTGCGGATCGACCGGACCGTCGACGATGGATTCGCCGCGGTTCACCACCTGACCGTCGTGGACCAGCACGTGCTTGTCCTTCGGAATCAGGTTTTCGTAACCGTTGCCTTCCAGATCGGTGATGATCAGGCGCTGCTTGCCCTTGGTGTCCTTACCGAACGAAACGGTACCGGTCACCTCGGCCAGCATGCCGGCATCCTTCGGCGAGCGGGCTTCGAACAGCTCGGCCACGCGCGGCAGACCACCGGTAATGTCGCGGGTCTTCGACGATTCCTGCGGGATGCGGGCCAGCACTTCGCCCTTGCCCACGTCCTGGCCGTCGCGGACCGTGATGATCGCGCCCACCTGGAAGGTGATCGATACCGACGCGTCGGAACCGGCCAGCTTCACTTCGTTGCCGTTGTCGTCGAGCAGCTTCACCAACGGACGCAGCATCTTCGACTGCGAACCGGCGCGGCGTTTCGGGTCGATGACCACCAGCGTCGACAGGCCGGTCACTTCGTCGGTCTGCTTGGCTACGGTGTTGCCCTCTTCCACGTTCTCGAACTTCACGCGGCCAGCGTACTCGGTGATGATCGGACGGGTGTGCGGATCCCAGGTGGCCAGCACAGCGCCTGCCTTGATCACCAGACCGTCGGTCACCATCAGGGTCGCGCCGTACGGCACCTTGTGGCGTTCGCGCTCGCGGCCCATGTCGTCGTGGATCACCACTTCGCCGGAGCGGGTGATGACGATCAGCTCGCCCTTGGTATTGGCCACGTAGCGCATCTGGCTGGAGAAGCGCACGGTGCCGTTGGACTTGCCTTCCACCTGGCTGGCGGCCGCGTTTCGCGACGCCGCGCCACCGATGTGGAAGGTACGCATGGTCAGCTGGGTGCCCGGTTCGCCGATCGACTGAGCGGCGATCACGCCCACGGCTTCGCCGGCGTTGACGCGCTTGCCGCGCGCCAGGTCGCGGCCGTAGCACTTCGCGCACAGGCCGTAGCGAGTGTCGCAAGTGATCGCGGTGCGAACCTTGACTTCGTCGATGCCGAGGCTATCGACCAGGTCGACCATCTGCTCGTCCATCAGCGTGCCGGCTTCGATCACGGTCTCGCCGGAGGACGGATCCACCACATCGACCGCGGTCACACGGCCGAGGATGCGGTCGCGCAGCGCTTCGATCACGTCGCCGCCCTGCAGCACGGCCTTCATGGTGAAGCCGTTGCTGGTGCCGCAATCGTCCTCGATCACCACCAGATCCTGGGTCACGTCGACCAGACGACGGGTCAGGTAACCGGAGTTGGCGGTCTTCAACGCCGTATCCGCCAGCCCCTTACGGGCGCCGTGAGTCGAGATGAAGTACTGGAGTACGGTCAGGCCTTCGCGGAAGTTGGCGGTAATCGGCGTCTCGATAATCGAGCCGTCCGGCTTCGCCATCAGACCCCGCATGCCGGCCAGCTGCTTGATCTGGGCTGCGGAACCCCGCGCGCCCGAGTCGGCCATCATGTAAATGGAGTTGAAGGATTCCTGATCGACTTCCTTGCCTTCGCGGTCCAGCACCTTCTGCTTGGACAGCTCGTCCATCATCGCCTTGGCGATCTTGTCGCCGGTGCGGCCCCAGATGTCCACTACCTTGTTGTAGCGTTCGCCCTGGGTGACCAGACCTTGACGGTACTGTTCCTCGATCTCCTTGACTTCCTTGTTGGCCTCGCCGAGCAGGTCAACTTTCTTGGCCGGGATCTGCATGTCGTCCACGCAGATGGAGATGCCGCCGCGGGTGGAGTAGGCGAAACCGGTGTACATCAGCTGGTCGGCGAAGATCACCGTGTCGCGGATGCCGCAACGACGGAACGAAACGTTGATCAGTTTCGAGATTTCTTTCTTCTTCAGCGCCTTGTTGATGTGCTCGAACGGCAGGCCCTTCGGCAGGATGTCCGACAGGATCGCGCGGCCGACGGTGGTGTCGTAACGCTTGATCACCGGCTGGAACTCGCCCTGCTCGTCCTTTTCCCATTCCTTCAGGCGGACGGTGATGCGGGTGGCCAGCTCGACCTGACGGGTTTCGTAGGCGCGATGCACTTCCTTGGTGTCGGCGAACACCATGCCTTCGCCCTTGCCGTTCACCTTGTCGCGGGTCATGTAGTACAGACCCAGCACGATATCCTGCGACGGCACGATGATCGGTTCGCCGTTGGCCGGAGACAGCACGTTGTTGGTGGCCAGCATCAGGGTGCGGGCTTCCATTTGCGCTTCCAGCGACAGCGGGACGTGGACGGCCATCTGGTCACCGTCGAAGTCGGCGTTGAACGCCGCGCAAACCAGCGGGTGCAGCTGGATCGCCTTGCCTTCGATCAGCACCGGCTCGAACGCCTGGATGCCCAGACGGTGCAGCGTCGGCGCGCGGTTCAGCAGAACCGGATGCTCGCGGATCACTTCTTCCAGGATGTCCCAGACTTCCGGCACTTCCTGCTCGACCAGCTTCTTGGCCGCCTTGATGGTGGACGCCAGGCCCATCACTTCCAGCTTGTGGAAGATGAACGGCTTGAACAGTTCCAGCGCCATCTTCTTCGGCAGGCCGCACTGGTGCAGGCGCAGGGTCGGACCCACGGTGATCACGGAACGGCCGGAGTAATCGACGCGCTTACCCAACAAGTTTTGACGGAAACGACCGCCCTTGCCCTTGATCATGTCGGCCAGCGACTTCAGCGGACGCTTGTTGGCGCCGGTCATCGCCTTGCCGCGACGGCCGTTGTCCAGCAGCGAGTCAACCGATTCCTGCAGCATGCGCTTCTCGTTGCGCACGATGATGTCCGGCGCGCGCAGCTCCAGCAGGCGCTTCAGGCGGTTGTTACGGTTGATGACGCGGCGATACAGGTCGTTCAGGTCCGAAGTGGCGAAACGGCCGCCGTCCAGCGGAACCAGCGGACGCAGTTCCGGCGGCAGCACCGGCAGCACTTCCAGGATCATCCATTCCGGCTTCATGCCGGAACGCTGGAACGCCTCCAGCACCTTCAGGCGCTTGGCGATCTTCTTGATCTTGGTGTCGGAGTTGGTGGTTTCCAGCTCGCGGCGCAGGCCTTCGATCTCTGCGTCCAGATCCAGCTTCTTCAGCAGTTCCTTGACGGCTTCGGCGCCCATCATCGCGACGAACTCTTCGCCGTACTGGTCTTCCTTGTCCAGGAAGTCCTCTTCGGTCAACAGCTGGCGGTACTGCATCGGGGTCATGCCCGGATCGGTCACCACGAACGCTTCAAAGTACAGCACGCGCTCGATGTCGCGCAGCGTCATGTCCAGCACCATGCCCAGACGCGACGGCAGCGACTTCAGGAACCAGATGTGCGCGGTCGGGCTGGCCAGCTCGATGTGGCCCATGCGCTCGCGGCGCACCTTGGACAGCGTCACTTCGACGCCGCACTTCTCGCAGATCACACCGCGATGCTTCAGGCGCTTGTACTTGCCGCACAAGCACTCGTAATCCTTCACCGGTCCGAAGATGCGGGCGCAGAACAGGCCATCGCGCTCCGGCTTGAAGGTGCGGTAGTTGATCGTTTCCGGCTTCTTGACTTCGCCATAAGACCAGGAACGGATCTTGTCAGGCGAGGCGATGCCGATCTTGATCGCATCAAACTCTTCTTCTTGCGTAACTTGCTTAAAGAGATCGAGCAAAGCTTTCATTGCGTCTCCAGTTCAGGGGACAGGCGCGGCGGCTTTCCGCCGCGCCCTATTACCCAATCAAAAACGTTCCAGGTCCATATCGAGGCCCAGCGAGCGGATTTCCTTCACCAATACGTTGAAGGATTCCGGCATGCCGGCGTCGATCTTGTGCTCGCCCTTGACGATGTTCTCGTAGACCTTGGTACGGCCGGTCACATCGTCCGACTTCACCGTCAGCATTTCCTGCAGGGTGTAGGCGGCGCCGTAAGCTTCCAGCGCCCACACTTCCATCTCACCGAAACGCTGGCCGCCGAACTGGGCCTTACCGCCCAGCGGCTGCTGCGTCACCAGCGAGTACGGACCGGTGGAACGGGCATGCATCTTGTCATCGACCAGGTGATGCAGCTTCAGGTAGTGCATCACGCCCACGGTGACCTTGCGGTCGAAGGCTTCGCCGGAGCGGCCGTCGAACAGGGTCATCTGGGTCTTGGACTCGTTGAAACCCATCTGCTCGGTCAGCGCGTCGCCATTCGGGTAGGCCAGATCCAGCATGTGCTTGATCTCGGCCTCCTTGGCGCCGTCGAACACCGGCGTGGCGAAGGTCATGCCCTTGCTCAGGTTCTGCGCCAGCTGCAGCACTTCGACGTCGGACAGCGCGGCGATTTCCTCCGGCTTGCCGGTTTCGTTATAGATGCGCTCCAGGTAGCCGCGGATCTCGGCAGTGGACTGCTCCTTGATCATGCGGTTGACGCGCTCGCCGATACCCTTGGCGGCCCAGCCCAGGTGCACTTCCAGAATCTGGCCGATGTTCATACGCGACGGTACGCCCAGCGGGTTCAGCACGATGTCGACCGGACGGCCGTCGCCCATGTACGGCATGTCTTCCACCGGCAGGATGCGGGAGACCACGCCCTTGTTGCCGTGGCGGCCGGCCATCTTGTCGCCGGCCTGCAGGCGGCGCTTGACGGCCAGGTAGACCTTGACCATCTTCTGCACGCCCGGCGGCAGCTCGTCGCCCTGGGTCAGCTTGCGCTTCTTGTCTTCGAACTTGAGGTCGAATTCTTCGCGCTTCTGCGCCAGGCTTTCCTTGATCAGTTCCAGCTGCTTGGCGATGTCTTCATCAGCCATGCGGATGTCGAACCAGTCGTGCTTGGTCGGCAGGCCGGCCAGGTATTCCTGGTCGATCACGGTGCCCTTGGCCAGACGCTTCGGACCGCCGTTGGCGGCTTTGCCGACGATCAGGCGCTCGATACGGCTGAAGGCGTCGTTGTCGAAAATACGCAGCTGGTCGTTCAGGTCCAGGCGATAGCGCTTCAGCTCCACGTCGATGATGGACTGGGCGCGCTTGTCGCGCTCGATGCCTTCGCGGGTGAACACCTGCACGTCGATCACGGTGCCCACGGTGCCGGTCGGCACGCGCAGGGACGTATCCTTCACGTCGGAGGCCTTCTCGCCGAAGATCGCGCGCAGCAGCTTCTCTTCCGGGGTCAGCTGGGTTTCGCCCTTCGGCGTCACTTTGCCCACCAGCACGTCGCCGGCTTCGACTTCCGCGCCGATGTAGACGATGCCGGACTCATCCAGACGGCCAGCCATGCGTTCGGACAGGTTCGGGATGTCGCGGGTGATTTCTTCCGGCCCCAGCTTGGTGTCGCGGGCAACCACGGACAGTTCTTCGATGTGGATCGAGGTGTAGCGGTCTTCGGCGACCAGCTTCTCCGAGATCAGGATCGAGTCTTCGTAGTTGTAGCCGTTCCACGGCATGAAGGCGATGGTCATGTTCTGACCCAGCGCCAGCTCGCCCAGGTCGGTGGAGGCGCCATCGGCCACCACGTCGCCGCGCGCGATGTGGTCGCCCACTTTCACGATCGGACGCTGGTTGATGTTGGTGTTCTGGTTGGAACGGGTGAACTTGGTCAGGTTGTAGATGTCCACGCCCACTTCGCCAGCGGTCGCTTCTTCATCGTTGACGCGGACCACCACGCGGCCGGCGTCGACATAGTCCACCACGCCGCCGCGACGGGCGACCACGGTGGTGCCGGAGTCGACAGCCACGGAACGCTCGATGCCGGTGCCGACGAAGGCTTTTTCCGGACGCAGGCACGGCACGGCCTGGCGTTGCATGTTGGCGCCCATCAATGCGCGGTTGGCGTCATCGTGTTCCAGGAACGGAATCAGCGAAGCCGCCACGGACACCACCTGGCCGGTGGCCACGTCCATGTACTGCACGCGGTCCGGGGTCGCCAGAATGGTTTCGCCCTTCTCGCGGCAGGTCACCAGCTCGTCGATCAGCGTGCCGTCCTTGCTCAGCTCGGCGTTGGCCTGAGCGATCACGTAACGGCCTTCCTCGATCGCCGACAGATAGTCGATCTCGTTGGTGACCTTGCTGTCCACTACCTTGCGGTACGGGGTTTCCAGGAAACCGAACTCGTTGGTGCGCGCGAACACGGACAGCGAGTTGATCAGGCCGATGTTCGGACCTTCAGGCGTTTCGATCGGGCACACGCGGCCGTAGTGGGTCGGGTGCACGTCGCGGACTTCGAAGCCTGCGCGCTCGCGGGTCAGACCGCCCGGGCCAAGAGCCGATACGCGGCGCTTGTGGGTGATTTCCGACAGCGGGTTGGTCTGGTCCATGAACTGGGACAGCTGCGAGGAACCGAAGAATTCCTTGATCGCGGCGGATACCGGCTTGGCGTTGATCAGGTCGTGCGGCATCAGGTTGTCGGACTCGGCCTGGTTCAGGCGTTCCTTGACCGCGCGCTCGACGCGCACCAAACCGGCGCGGAACTGGTTTTCGGCCAGTTCGCCAACCGAACGCACGCGACGGTTGCCCAGGTGATCGATGTCGTCCACTTCGCCGCGGCCATTGCGCAGCTCGGTCAGGATCGCGATCACGGACACGATGTCTTCAGTCGACAGCGTGCCTTCCATCACGTCGCGGCGCGGAGCGAACTTGTCGCCGATCAGCGACTTGAACCATTCCGGGGTCTTGTCGTCGAACTTGTACTGATAAGTGCGCGAGCTGAACTTCATGCGGCCCACGCGCGACAGATCGTAGGTTTCTTCACTGAAGAACAGGCGCTGGAACAGCGCTTCCACCGCGTCTTCGGTCGGCGGCTCGCCCGGGCGCATCATGCGGTAGATGGCCACGCGGGCTTGCAGCTGATCCTGGATGTCGTCGGTGCGCAGGGTCTGCGAGATGTAAGCGCCCTGGTCCAGATCGTTGGTGAACAGCACGTCGACCTGGTTGATTTCCGCCAGCGCCAGCTTGGCCAGCACTTCCTCGGTCACTTCCTCGTTGGCGCGCGCGATCACTTCGCCGGTGCTCTGGTTGACGACGTTGTGCGCCAGCATCTTGCCCAGCAACGCGTCGGCCGGCACTTCGATGCGGTCCAGCTCAGCGGTCTGGATGTCGCGGATGTGCTTGGCGGTGATGCGCTTGTCCTTGGCGACGATCAGCTTGCCGTCGGCGGCCACGATGTCGAACTTGGCCACTTCGCCCTTCAGACGATCCGGTACCACGCGCATGAACACGCCGGACTTGGTCAGGTAGAAGGTGTCGAAGCTATAGAACTCGGACAGGATTTCTTCGTTGCTGTAGCCCAGCGCCTTCAGCAGGATGGTCACCGGCATCTTGCGGCGACGGTCGATACGGAAGTACAGCAGGTCTTTCGGATCGAACTCGAAGTCCAGCCAGGAGCCGCGGTAAGGAATCACGCGGGCGGAGAACAGCAGCTTGCCGGACGAGTGCGTCTTGCCGCGGTCGTGCTCGAAGAACACGCCCGGGGAGCGATGCAGCTGGGAGACGATGACGCGCTCGGTGCCGTTGATGATGAAAGAGCCGTTGCCGGTCATGAGCGGAATCTCGCCCATGTAGACTTCGTTCTCGCGCACTTCCTTCACCACCGGCTTGGAAGACTCTTTGTCGAAAATGGTCAGGCGAATGCGCGCGCGCAGCGGCGCCGCAAACGTGATGCCGCGCAGCTGACACTCCTGCACGTCGAACGGAGGCTCGCCCAGAATATAATGGGCAAAGTCGAGCTTAGCGTAGCCGTTGTGGCTGACGATCGGGAAGATCGACTTGAACGCAGCCTGAAGACCCACATCCTTGCGCTCATCCAGCGGCTTGCCCAGCTGGAGAAATTCGGTGTAGGAATCAATCTGGGTCGCCAACAGGAAGGGGACGTCGAGAACACTGGCACGTTTCGCAAAGCTCTTACGAATACGCTTCTTCTCAGTAAACGAATAACTCATAGAGTCTCCATCGAGGTGGGTGGCGCAAGAAACTAAAAGTCAGCAGCCACGCCTAGTATATTGCTGGCTTTTACCTTCTTCGTTTCCGCCAACTACAAGCGCAATAAGGCTGGCGGATTTCTCCGCCAGCCTCACCTTCTTTTTTCAAAGAAGATTATTTGATTTCAGCCTTGGCACCGGCTTCGGTCAGTTGCTTCAGGATGTCTTCGGCTTCAGCCTTGGACACGCCTTCCTTCACGTTCTTCGGAGCGCCGTCGACCATGTCTTTGGCTTCCTTCAGACCCAGACCGGTGATCGCGCGAACAACCTTGATCACGCCAACCTTGTTGTCGCCAGCGGCGGACAGAACAACGTCGAACTCGGTCTTTTCTTCAGCGGCAGCAGCGCCGGCGCCAGCCGGGCCAGCAACAGCTACAGCAGCGGCGGAAACGCCGAACTTCTCTTCGAACGCCTTAACCAGGTCGTTCAGTTCCATCACGGTCAGACCAGCAACGGCCTCGAGGATGTCTTCTTTGGTGATTGCCATGTGAAAATCTCCTGAATTCTATAAGAATCAAATAAGTTAAGCGGCTTCGGCTTGCTTCTTGTCGGACAGGGCGGCCAGCGCGCGGGCAAAGCCAGCGACCGGAGCCTGCATAACGTAGAGAAGCTTGGACAGCAGTTCTTCGCGGCTCGGGATGGACGCCAGCTCAGCAACCTGAGCAGCGGACAGTACCTTGCCTTCGTAGGAACCTGCCTTCACGACGATCTTGTCGTCAGCCTTGGCAAATTGATGCAGCACCTTGGCAGCAGCAACCGGGTCGGCGGAAATCGCGTACACCAACGGGCCGACCATCTGGTCAGCCAGTTCAGCGAACGGAGTGCCTTCCACGGCGCGACGAACCAGCGTGTTCTTCAGAACGCGCAGGTAAACGCCGCTCTCGCGCGCCTGAGCGCGGAGTTTGGTCATGCTGCTTACCTCGATGCCCCGATATTCAGCGATAACGAGGGTCTGAGCGCCTGCCAGTTCAGCAGAAACTGCTTGGACGACCGCCTTTTTATCTTCGATATTGAGACTCAAGGTCTACCTCCTAAACTGAAATGAAATGGAAAAATTTCCATCTCGCTTTGCAGCGGCGACCTGTATCAGGAGACATCAAAAAGAACTGGTGCTCATGGGCGGAATTGAACCGCCGACCTCTCCCTTACCAAGGGAGTGCTCTACCCCTGAGCTACATGAGCTTTGAACTTAAGAAGCCTGTTTCGGGTACACCATCTGCGTAGGATGCGGATTGCTACGCTAGCCAATCTGCGATTAAGCCTTTCGGCGCCTACGGTCTTTGACAATCTGGCAGGCGAGCCTGCCAGCCCAAAGCCTTGACAAGACGGCTTTCGCCGCCCCGTCATGCTCCGGCAACGCTTAGGCGTTGACGGTAGCGGTATCTACGCGAGCGCCGACGCCCATGGTGCTGGAGACGGCGATCTTTTTCAGATACACGCCCTTGGAAGCTGCCGGCTTGGCTTTCACCAGGGCATCAACCAGAGCGGAGAAGTTTTCACGCAGGGCTTCTGCTTCGAAAGAAGCGCGGCCGATGGTGGCGTGAATGATACCAGCCTTGTCGGTACGGTACTGAACCT
Organism: Chromobacterium sp. INPA-IVC; assembly: GCF_059047085.1. NCBI lineage: Bacteria > Pseudomonadati > Pseudomonadota > Betaproteobacteria > Neisseriales > Chromobacteriaceae > Chromobacterium > Chromobacterium sp. INPA-IVC. Next base: position 87,768 of record NZ_JBTNLS010000008.1, read on the forward strand.
GACCGGCCTTGGCGTTCTTCACAGCCTCGGCGACGTTCGGGGTAACAGTGCCGACCTTCGGGTTCGGCATCAGGCCACGCGGGCCCAGGATCTGGCCCAGCTGACCCACAACGCGCATCGCATCCGGGGAAGCGATCACAACGTCGAAGTTCAGGTTGCCGGCCTTGACTTGCTCGGCCAGGTCTTCAAAACCGACCACTTCAGCGCCGGCAGCCTTGGCGGCTTCGGCGTTGGCACCTTGAGCAAATACGGCAACGCGTACGGACTTGCCGGTACCGCGCGGCAGAACCACGGAACCACGGACCACTTGGTCGGATTTACGCGGATCCACACCCAGGTTCACGGCGATGTCGATCGACTCGTCGAACTTGGCAGTGGCGGCAGCCTTGACCAGAGCGATGGCTTCGTCGACGGCGTACAGCTTGTTGCGGTCAACGGTGGCCTTCAGAGTTTGCAGGCGCTTGGAGATCTTAGCCATTTATACGCCCTCCACTTCCAGACCCATCGAACGGGCGGAACCGGCGATGATGCGAACAGCGGCGTCCAGATCAGCAGCGGTCAGATCCGCTTGCTTGGTCTTGGCGATTTCTTCCAGCTGAGCGCGGGTTACTTTACCAACCTTGTCCACGTGCGCCTTGGCGGAGCCGGACTTGATGCCAGCGGCCTTCTTCAGCAGGAAGGTTGCCGGCGGAGTCTTCATCGTGAAGGTGAAGGACTTGTCAGCGTAGGCGGTGATCACAACCGGGATCGGCATGCCGGGTTCCATGCCCTGGGTTTGAGCATTGAACGCCTTGCAGAATTCCATGATGTTCAGACCGCGCTGACCCAGTGCCGGACCGATCGGAGGCGACGGGTTGGCTTTGCCAGCGGCGACTTGCAGCTTGATATAGCCGACAATTTTCTTTGCCACGATTAAAACTCCTAAAATGGGTATAGCGCGAACAGGCGTTCGCTTCCCGGACGAAAGCGCAGAATGTTACACGCTTTCCAAAAGTTTGCCAAGCAAAATCTTACAGCTTTTCGACTTGGCCGAATTCCAGCTCAACCGGCGTGTCGCGACCGAAGATCTGAACCGACACGCGCAGCTTGTTGCGCTCGTAGTTCACTTCATCGACGCTGCCATTGAAGTCGTTGAACGGGCCATCGATGACGCGGACGCGCTCGCCCACCTCGAACAACACCTTCGGCTTCGGCTTCTCCACGCCCTCTTGCATCTGCTGCATGATGGCCTCGACTTCCTTCTTGGAAATCGGAGCCGGGCGATTGGCAGTGCCGCCGACGAAACCGGTCACCTTGGGCGTGCTTTTCACCAGGTGCCAGGTATCGTCGGTCATTTCCATCTCCACCAGCACGTAGCCAGGGAAGAACTTGCGCTCGGTGATGGACTTGCGGCCGTTCTTGACGTCCACAACCTCTTCCACCGGCACCAGAATCTGACCAAATTGGTCCGCGATGTCGGAACGCTCGATACGTTCACGCAGCGCTTTTTGCACGCTCTTCTCAAAACCAGAGTAAGCGTGTACCACATACCAGCGCTTTGCCATTATCTACCTCGACCGAGAATCACATCGTAAAACAGCCAGGACAGGCTGGAATCCACCAGCCACATGAAGAGCGCCAGAACGGTGACGAATACGAACACCATCAGCGTCACCTGGGTCGCCTCCTTGCGCGTCGGCCAAACCACCTTGCGGGCCTCGACCATGGACTCGTTCGCATACACGACCAAGCCCTTGCCCGGAGCAGAAGTCCACACCACGCCGGCAGCCAGCACGATGGAGGCCACGAAAGCCAGCGCGCGCAACAAGCCTTGGCCATCCGGAATCAGATAGAAGCCGACGATGCCGGCAACCACCACAAGACCAGCCAGGAACAACTTGATCTTATCTTGCATTTCCATGTCGATTTTCTCTCGCACACATGCGACAAAAGACCAACCGGCGCAACGCGCCGGCTGGTCTTAATTGGCAGGCCAGGAGGGTCTCGAACCCCCAACCCTCGGTTTTGGAGACCGATACTCTACCAATTGAGCTACTGGCCTTTAAACCTTACTTGATGATCTTGGCAACCACGCCGGCGCCGACGGTACGGCCACCTTCGCGAATAGCGAAGCGCAGACCTTCTTCCATCGCGATCGGAGCGATCAGGGCAACGGTGATTTCCACGTTGTCGCCCGGCATTACCATTTCCACGCCTTCGGCCAGGCTAACTGCGCCGGTCACGTCGGTGGTGCGGAAGTAGAACTGCGGACGGTAGTTCGCGAAGAACGGAGTGTGACGGCCACCTTCGTCCTTGGACAGAACATACACGGAAGCTGCGAAGTCGGTGTGCGGGGTGATGCTGCCCGGCTTGGACAGAACCTGGCCACGCTCCACGTCTTCACGCTTGGTGCCGCGCAGCAGCACGCCAACGTTGTCGCCAGCTTGACCTTGATCCAGCAGCTTGCGGAACATTTCCACGCCGGTGCAGGTGGTCTTCACGGTAGCCTTCAGGCCCACGATTTCCAGCTCTTCGCCGACTTTCACAATGCCGCGCTCTACGCGACCGGTCACCACGGTGCCGCGGCCGGAGATCGAGAACACGTCTTCGATCGGCAGCAGGAACGGCTTGTCAACAGCGCGCTCCGGAGTCGGGATGTAGGAATCCAGCGCGTCAGCCAGACGGAAGATCGACGGCTCGCCCATTTCGGACTGGTCGCCTTCCAGCGCCAGACGTGCGGAGCCAGTCACGATCGGGGTGTCATCGCCCGGGAAGTCGTAGGAAGACAGCAGATCGCGCACTTCCATTTCAACCAGTTCCAGCAGCTCGGCATCGTCAACCAGGTCAGCCTTGTTCAGGTAGACGATGATGTACGGCACGCCAACTTGGCGGGACAGCAGGATGTGTTCGCGGGTTTGCGGCATCGGACCGTCAGCGGCCGAGCAAACCAGGATCGCGCCGTCCATCTGAGCCGCGCCGGTGATCATGTTCTTCACATAGTCGGCGTGACCCGGGCAGTCTACGTGAGCGTAGTGACGGGCTTCGGTTTCGTATTCAACGTGCGCGGTATTGATGGTGATACCACGAGCCTTCTCTTCCGGCGCGCTGTCGATCTGGGAGTAGTCCTTGGCTTCGCCACCGAACTTCTTGGACAGAATGGTGGTGATAGCAGCGGTCAGAGTGGTTTTACCATGGTCCACGTGACCGATGGTGCCGACGTTTACGTGCGGTTTGGTCCGCTCGAACTTTTCCTTAGCCATGGCAAATTTCCTGAATACGAAACAAGCAAATAAAATTGGTGGTGCCCATGGGCAGAATTGAACTGCCGACCTCTCCCTTACCAAGGGAGTGCTCTACCCCTGAGCTACATGGGCCCTTAAACAGGCTACAATCAGACGCTTGGAGCGGGTGAAGGGAATCGAACCCTCGTCGTAAGCTTGGAAGGCTTCTGCTCTACCATTGAGCTACACCCGCCTGGCTTTACAACAAGACAGCTTAACTTCACTGCCAAGCGCTTCATCTAATTCTGGTGGAGGGAGAAGGATTCGAACCTTCGAAGGCAGAGCCGTCAGATTTACAGTCTGATCCCTTTGACCGCTCGGGAATCCCTCCTGAAAGAGACCCGAATATTATAGATGACCCGCCTGATCGTCAACACCTTTTGCGAAAAAAACTTCACTTTTTCGCCGAAAAATAAAAAATGCCCCGCGACCTGCGGGGCATTCCATTTTGCTTCAATAACTTAGCTTGATCAGGCCTTGCCGGAAATCTTCAGATATTTCTGGTGAAGCTCATCCTGGGTCTCCTCGCGGGACGGATCCAGGGGGATGCAATCGACCGGACAGACTTGCTGGCACTGCGGCTCGTCGTAGTGGCCGACGCACTGGGTACACAATTCCGGGTCGATCTGGTAGATCTCCTCGCCCTGGGAGATCGCGTTGTTCGGGCACTCCGGCTCACAGACGTCGCAGTTGATGCATTCGTCGGTAATCATCAAAGACATAGTAATTTCCTCAGGTATTCCACAACATGAATTCTGTCACCCGCCGCCCGGGGTCGCAAGTTCGCGCTGGTTATATCCATAGGCGCAAACTCCCCGCCGCGACGCTCCTATCCAGGCTGGCGGCTCAATAGGCCGTAATGGACCATGCCCGCCTTGTCGCGCCGCAGCGCCGCCAGGCCTTCCGGCAACTCATCCGGCCATTGCCGCGCCTCGACATACAGCACGCCCTCTTCTGACAAGCGCTCCAGCGCCAGCGGCAGCGCCCGCGGCAGCAGGTCGGAGTCGTACGGGGGATCCAGGAAGATCACATCGAAGGTTTCGCGGCTGTTCTTCAGATACAGCAGCGCGTCGCCTGCGACCACGTCTAGCGTGCCGGCCTGCAGCAACTGGCGGTTGGCCTGCAACGACTCATAGACTTTGCGCGACTTCTCCACCATCACCACCCGCCGCGCCGAACGCGACGCCGCCTCGAAGCCCAGCGCGCCGCTGCCGGCGAACAGATCCAGGCAGCTCTTGCCGTACAAATCCTGGCCCAGCCAGTTGAACAGCGTCTCGCGCACGCGGTCCGGCGTCGGCCGCAAGCCTTCGGCTTCGGGGAAAGGCAACAGGCGGCGACGGTAGTCGCCGCCTATGATTCTGACCTTATTACGTGTCTGACTCATGAAAGCTAAACTCTAGGGACAAGCGCGAGAGTTTAACCTGATCAGGACTTTAGCGCCTCATTCCCGCGCGCCGGGCGGCGAATCTGTCGCGCCGGCGGCGAAATTCGGCAACTATTCCTTATATATGTTTCCAGCGACGCCGCAGTTTTCCGACCACGCATCGCCAGCCGATTCTGTGCTCGGCGGCGTTTGAGGATACAATCTTAGCCATTTACCGCTTTTCTGGCCCATTCACGCATGTTTAGCTTCTTCAAGAAAAAGACCAAGCCGGCGGAAACGCCGCAAATCGAAATCCCGGCGCAGGCCGCGCCGGAACAAGCGCCCACCTCGTTTGAGGCCCATGACCCCGCCCCGGCCGCGGCGCCTCAGCTCGACGCGATGCCGGCGATGACGACAGACACGCCGGCTGCCCCCGAACCGGCCCCGGCAGCGCCGATTGCGGCCGCGCCCGCCGCGCCGGTCGAAGAAGCGCCGACGCCGCTGAAGAAAATGAGTTGGACCGAGCGGCTGAAAGCCGGCCTGGCCAAGACCCGCGACCGGCTGGGCAAGCAGTTGGCCGGCCTGTTCGGCGGCGGCAAGATCGACGAAGACCTGTACGAAGAACTGGAAACGGTGCTGCTGACCGCCGACATGGGCATGGACGCCACCGTCCATCTGCTGCAGGACGTGCGCGAGCGCGTGTCGCTGAAGGGCCTGAAGGATTCGTCCGAATTGAAGGGCGCGCTGAAGGATTCGCTGCAGGATCTGATCGGCCCGCTGGAAGTGCCGCTGAACGTGGAAGGCAAGAAGCCGTTCGTGATCATGATGACCGGCGTCAACGGCGCCGGCAAGACCACCTCCATCGGCAAGCTGGCCAAGTACTACCAAAGCCAGGGCAAAAGCGTGCTCCTGGCCGCCGGCGACACCTTCCGCGCCGCCGCGCGCGAACAGCTGATCGCCTGGGGCGAGCGCAACAACGTCACCGTGATCGCTCAGCAGGGCGGCGACTCCGCCGCCGTCTGCTATGACGCGATCCAGGCCGCCGTCGCCCGCGGCATCGACATCGTGCTGGCCGACACCGCCGGCCGCCTGCCTACGCAGCTGCACCTGATGGAAGAGATCAAGAAGGTGAAGCGCGTGATCCAGAAGGCGCTGCCGGACGCCCCGCACGAAGTGGTGCTGGTGCTGGACGCCAATATCGGCCAGAACACCGTCAGCCAGGTGAAGGCCTTCGACGACGCGCTGGGCCTGACCGGCCTGATCCTGACCAAGCTGGACGGCACCGCCAAGGGCGGCGTGATCGCCGCCATCGCCAAACAGCGGCCGATTCCGCTGCGCTTCGTCGGCGTAGGCGAAAGCATCGATGATCTGCGGCCGTTCGACAGCCGCGACTACATCGACGCGCTGTTCGAATAAAACCATGATTCGCGGCCGCAGGCGCGGCCGCCTTTTCTCAGCCAACAAGCGGGAAACCTCTCAATGATACAGTTCGACCAGGTCACCAAGCGCTATCCAGGCGGCAACGAAGCCCTGAAGAACCTGTCGTTCACCATAGAAACCGGCGAAATGGTGTTTCTCGCCGGCCACTCCGGCGCCGGCAAGTCCACCTTGCTGAAGCTGATCGCCGGCATCGAGCGCGCCACCAGCGGCGGCGTCATCGTCAATGGCCAGAACCTGTCCAAGCTGCGCGCCAGCCAAGTGCCCTACGTGCGCCAGCATCTGGGCATGGTGTTCCAGGACCACAAGATCCTGTTCGACCGCAGCGTGTTCGACAACGTGATGCTGCCGCTGGACATCATCGGCTTCGACCGCCGCGACGCCGCCAAGCGCGTGCGCGCGGCGCTGGACAAGGTGGGCCTGCTGCCCAAGGAAAAAATGATGCCGATCCGGCTGTCAGGCGGCGAGCAGCAGCGGCTGTGCATCGCCCGCGCCGTAGTCCACCGCCCCAGCATCCTGCTGGCGGACGAGCCGTCGGCCAACCTGGACCGCGCCTACGCGCTGGACATCATGGAGCTGTTCAAGTCCTTCCATCAGGTGGGCGTCACCGTGCTGATCTCCGCCCACGACGAAACGCTGATGGAAGATTACGGCCGCCGCATCATCCGCCTGAGGGAAGGACAGTTCGCCGCATGAAACACTTTCTCTATCTGAACTGGCAGAGCGCCAAGCAGGCGCTGGCCAAGATCGTCCGCCAGCCCTTCGGCAGCCTGCTGACCCTGTTGATGCTGGCGCTGGCGCTGGCTTTGCCGCTGTCCCTTTACCTCGCGGTCAACAGCGTGCAGGAATGGGTGGGCCGCCTGACCGCCACGCCGCAGATCACGCTGTTCATGGAGCAGACAGCCGAACAGGCCGACATCGCCGCCGTCAACAGCACGCTGTCGCACCACCCCAAGGTGAAGAGCTTCTCCTTCGTCAGCAAGGGCCAGGCGCTGCAGGATCTTGAAAAGCGCAACGGCTTGTCCGGCCTGTCCGACGGCCTGGAAGGCAACCCGCTGCCCGACGCCTTCGTGGTGACGCCCAAGTCTCTCGAGCCGCGCGAGCTGGACATGCTGCAGAAGGAGCTGTCCGGCCTGCCGATGGTGGAGCTGGCGCAATTCGACGCCAGCTGGGCCAAGCGCCTGTACGGCATGGTGGAGATGGGCAAGAAGCTGACCTGGTTCCTGGCCGCCGCTCTGGGCCTGGCGCTGGTGCTGGTCACCCACAACGCGATCCGGATGCAGATCCTGGCCCGCCAGGACGAGATCGCGGTGTCCAAGCTGATCGGCGCCACCGACAGTTTCATCCGCCGCCCCTTCCTGTATCACGCGCTTTGGCAGGGCGTGCTGGCGGCGCTGCTGGCCTGGGGCCTGTCCTGCTGGCTGGCCGCGATGGCCAACCCGGCCATCAGCGAGTTCGCGATGCTGTACGGCGAGCGGGTGGAGCTGCGCGCGCTGAACCTGCCGGAGCTGGCGGCGCTGATCGGCATCTCCGCCGCGCTGGCGATGCTGGGCGCGCGGCTGGCGGCCGACCACCACCTACGCAAGGTGGAGCCGAAGTAAAAATGACAAGCGAAAGGTTTCAACTATCGGGCCGATTGTTAAATATCATTGACTCGGGAACCTTTCGCTGCTAGCACTCTCAATACTCGAGTGCTAACATAGCACTACCCAAGGAGGTAGCCATCGCAATGAACACAACATTTGCCCTTCCCGTCCCGTCGACCAGCGGCAGCCTGGAACAGTACATCCAGGCCGTCAACAGCGTGCCCATGCTGACGCCGGAGCAGGAAACCGAACTCGCGACCCGTTTCCAGCAGGAAAACGACCTGGAAGCGGCGCGGCAGATGGTGCTGTCGCACCTGCGCGTGGTGGTGTCCGTGTCGCGCGGTTACGCCGGCTACGGCTTGCAGCAAGCCGACCTGATCCAGGAAGGCAATATCGGCCTGATGAAGGCGGTGAAGCGCTTCGAGCCGGGCCGCGGCGTGCGCCTGTTCTCGTTCGCCATCCACTGGATCAAGGCCGAGATCCACGAATTCATCCTGCGCAACTGGCGCCTGGTGCGCATCGCCACCACCAAGCCGCAGCGCAAGCTGTTCTTCAACCTGCGCAGCATGAAGAGCGGTTTCTCCGCGCTGTCCGAGCAGGAAGCCAAATCCATCGCCAACGACTTGGGCGTCAAGCCCGAGGAAGTGCGCGAAATGGAAATCCGCATGAACGGCCAGGACATCTCCCTGCTGGCCGACAGCGACGACGAGGACAGCTACGCGCCGATAGACTGGCTGGCCGACAGCCACAGCGAGCCGACCCGCGCGCTGGAGCGCCGCGCTTTCGACCATCTGCAGTCGGAAGGCCTGGAATACGCGCTGTCCACGCTGGACGCCCGCAGCCGCCGCATCGTAGAGGCGCGCTGGCTGGCCGACGACAGCGGCTCCACGCTGCATGAGCTGGCCGCCGAGTTCGGCGTGTCGGCCGAGCGCATCCGCCAGATCGAGGCCAAGGCGCTGACCAAGATGAAAACCGCGCTCAGCGAAGGCGTGGTGCTCGACAACTGATCCCGCGCCGCCGGACGCGAAAAAGCCGCTCGAAGATTCGAGCGGCTTTTTTATTCCCTCCGCCATCCTGCGCGGAGGAAAACCATCACTCCTGCAACGTGCGGAACTTCGCCGGCAGCTTGTCGTAGGCGTCGCGGCTGATCTTGCGCAGCGGCGCCCAGGCCGGCTCCTGATCGCCCAGCGTCTCCAGGAACTGGCCGGCATAGGTCGGGAACGATGCCAGCGTGGTGCGCAGCGTCTGCTCGGCCTTGGCCTGTTTGCCAGCCAGCACCTCCAGCTGGGCGCGCTTCAGCATCACATCCGGATAAGGGCGGAACTCGGTCAGCCGGTCTTCCAGCGCCAGCTTTTGCTTCAAATTGTCCCGGTTAACCGGCAGATAATCGTCCAGCGTGTACAGCGCGTGGTAGGCGAACAAGGGCTTGGTTTCGACGATTTCGACCAGGCGCTCGGTGCGGACCTTGTCCTTGGCCGCGTTGCCGGTCGGCACGTAGAGGTTCACCAGCTCCCAGAACATGGAGGAGGTGCTGATCGACAGCCAGCCCACCCATACCAGCGCCGCCAGCAACGGCAGCCGCAGCGGCCAGGCCAGCGGGCGCTCGCTGCGCGGCGCCATCGCCATGAACACCACCAGCATCGCCAGGAAGTAGTAGTACCACAGCGGGTACTCCAGCATGCTGTGGGTCAGCGTCACCGCGACGCAGCCCAGCGCCAACACACCTTCGGGCTCGGCCTTGCGGCGGAAGAACGGCAGCACCGTCCAGACGAAGCCGGCCACCACCAGCGCGGTCACCACGCCGCCCATCTCCGCCAGCAGCTGCATCAGCAGATTGTGGGCGTTGGTGAACAGCCCGCTGTTGTAGCCGGCCGCGGCGAACTGCGGCAGCGGCTGCAGGCGCACGCTTTCCGCCGCGTACTGCGACCAGCCCACGCCCCACAGCGGATGCGCCTGGAAGGTCATCCAGGCCTTGTGCATCTCGGCGAAGCGGCGCGCGCCCATATCGTCGCCGTTGGCCGCCAGCCGCGCGATGCCGGACGCGTTCTCGACATCGGAGTGGGTCAGCAGCGAAATCAGGTGATTGAACAACGGCAGCGCGAACTGGGCGGCCAGAATCGTGCCGGAAGCGGCCCACATCGCCAGCATCATCCGGCGCGACGCCTCGTCGCGGCCGCGCCAGTGCCACAAGCCGGCCAGCGCCGACAGCGCCACCAGATAGAGCAGGATGGTGCGCGAGCCGGCCCAGCCCAGCATCAGCGCCATCCACAACACCAGCGCGACCAGCCAGCCGCGCCCCAGGCGGCCGACGGCGAACAGGTAGACGCCGGACACCACCGACCACATCAGGTAATGGGCGTACTGGTTGCGCTGGCCGATATGGCCGAAGATATTGCTGGTGGGGTGGGAACCGTCGTAGAACAGCCCCAGCGCCGGCGCCAGGCCGGTCAGCTGGGCGGTGCCGATCAGCGACTGCACCAAGCCACCGACGATGACCGCCCGCGCCAGCCACACCGCGAACTCCCGGTCGCCCAGGGCGCCGCGCAGCGACGCTGTGACCGAGGCCAGCAACGCCGCCGCCAGCCAGGCCAGCGCAGTGACGTAGCTCATGCCGGGAAACAGCAGGTGGACGAACTGCGGCTGCAGCGCCCAGGCCCCGGCCAGGGCCAGGCACAGCCAGCCGGCGCGCGGCATCGAATCGAACAGCCGCGCGCCGGGCAGCAGAAACACGCCGGCGGCCAGTAGCAGCCAGATCACGTTGATCTCGCCGAACCACTGCGGCAGCGGCACGAAGTGGACGCGGGAGGCGAAAGGCACGATGGCGATCAGGCAAAGTGCCAGCAACGCCAGGCGCTCGGAAATCTTCTGAAAAGTCATGGCAGATCAGATGTCGGAAAGCAGGAAGCGGGCAGCATACCGCATGCGCCGCCCCGGCAAAACCCATCAAGTGTGTCGGCGCGTTACAAAGCTCAGAACAGCGTCTTGCGCGTGACCGGCGACGCGACAGTCATCACCGCGGCCACGCGGCCGGCATCCGTAGACATGCCATGCGCGGCGTATGCCTGAGCGGATCGCCCCGCCAGGCTCGCCAACGGCTTCATCTCCGGCTCCTGGCTAGCTGCGAGCACTGCGGCAAACTGAGGGCAATAGTCAGGAAAGCTCGCGATCGCCAGCGCCAGGCTTGCCTGGGCAGCCTCCGGCTGATGAGCCAAAGCTTGCAGCTGGCTGAGCTTGACCAGCGTGGATGGATAAGGCTGCCACTTGGCAAACTGTTCGAAACGAGGAAGCTCAAGCGCCAGCATTTCCCGGGTCGGCACCAGATAGTTCGCCAGCATGAGATTGGTCTCCGCAGTCCAGAACGGATTCAAACCCGCCTTTTCCAGGAAGATGATCCTCTGCTGATTTTCGGCAATCGATCGTGTCGGATAATTGTATCGAATCAGCTTCGGAAACAAAAAAGCGCCGCCGGCGACATGCGCCCACATCGCGCTGCCGGCCAACAAGCAGAGGCCATTGCGCAGCAGTCGGGAAAAAGGCAGCGTCAACGCCGCGGCAGGCGACAAGGCGCATATCAGCGTCAACATTGCCAAAAACGGCATATACCATAGCGGAAACTCAAACTGGCTATGGATCAGTATTGCCGCGGCGATGCTGATCAACATCATGTTCTCGGGTGTTTGCCTGCCCCTTCCCATATAGGGGAAAAGGCACCAAACCAGCCCGACCAGAACAGTCAGCGCGCCGGATAAGCCTGTTTCAGCCAATAGCTGGAAGAAAAGGTTGTGGCAGTGCGTAAACAACCAACTTTCCGGCGCCTTGGGCAGTCCTCCAAACGCCTCCAGACGAACAGACTCGGCCGCGTAACTGCCCAGTCCTCCCCCCACCCAAGGATGCGCCAGAAAGACTTCCCACGCCTTGCTCCATTCTATCCGCCTCCTGGCGCCGAAACCTGCGTCCATCAGACGATCCGAACCGCTCTGCATCTGCAGATGCAATCCCAAATGATTCAGCCCGGCAATGATCTCCCGGTTGAATACCTGCAACAACACCAGCAGGATGACTGCGGACAGCATCGCGTGCAGCATGCGTTTCAGCACTGGATCCGCTGGCGATCGGCGATACCAGAACCATGCGACGCATGCCCAGGCCAAACCATACGCCAACACCAGCCGGGCTCCCGTCCAGGTCATGAACAACGCCAGAAATAAAAGAACGGCAAAGCAGAAACCCATTCTCAACGCACCGCGCGCATACAACAGGCAAACCGCGGGAATGGCCCATGCCACATACTCGGCATACATATTGCGCTGGCCGACATTCCCGAGCAGATCCGTCGGCGAACCCATATTGAACAACACCCAACCGCGGAAAAGCGGCGCCAGTCCCACGATCTGTATCGCGCCCAATATGATCTGGAGCGAAGCGCCCAACACCAAGCAAGCTGCCAAGAGCGCGCACCACCTCTCCCTGCTTATATGGGCGGCGTTGCTGACGAACAGGGAAAGAAACAGCATGCAGCACAAGGCGCCAAGAGCGGGAATGGCGAACAGGAAATTCTGATACCAGAGTCCGGACAAATAGCCCCATTGCAACAATAGCGCGGCTAATACCAACACCACTCGCGGAATGGCCAGCAGCTCTGCCCGAGTCGAAAGAAGCAATATCGACGCCAAACCACAGCCGCCGACGGCAAGCGCATTGCTCCACCAATCCTGAAAGGGAGGGTAGCGAGCGAAGTTCAGAAAAGGAGAAATGAAAAGCAGGGCGTACAGCAAGGCCAGCAAGCCGCCGCTACGAATATTGTTCGAAATATTGCCGCTCACCACCTCGCGCCCCCATGCTTGATATGCAATCGCATTCTCGCTTGGAATGCGCCAAAAAAGAAAGGAGGCGCATGCGCCTCCTGTTCCATCACTGCATTCTAAGCATCAATTCCGGCAAGTCGTCGGAACCACATTCGCGGTCAAGCCGTTCATCGTATAGCCGGTAGGCGCCGTGCCTACCGCAGATGCGGCGGAGTAATAGCAACCCCAGGTGATGCTGCCGGACCCGACGGTCGGCACCAGCGCGATCGCGCTGCCTGAAGACACTGTGCCATTGAAGGCAACGTAGATGATGCCGTTGGCACCAACCGCTACGCCCTGGACGGAAGTGCCCTGAATGGTGGTGGCAAGCCCATAGAGGGAGTTCAAAGGAGCGGTACCGCTCGCCCACGCGTTATTGGTCGAATAATATTCTGCCACCGCTGTCTGCGCGGCAGAGGCAAGCTGCAAGCCTTCCGACACCCGCGCGCGTTTCGAGTAGTCCTGATAAGCCGGAATCGCGATCGCGGCCAGGATGCCGACGATGGCCACCACGATCATCAGTTCGATCAGCGTGAAGCCCTGTTGTTTATGCTGTTTCTTCATGTTGAACTCCCAGTTTGAGCCAAGCTTAGCCAAAGCGGAGGCAGGCGCGTTTGCGCATCCCTCCCTCCCATCTTCAAAGGTCGCGGGTTTGCCCCGTCATGTTGTACCGAAACCAGCCAGCACGAAACATGCCAGCCCCGCAAAGAGCAGCCATCGGCGCCGGCCCGGGCACAGCTTTGTCAGCATAGGTCAGAAACTGCCGTTTTTCGTCACCCCGACTGCCCGTTCGGACTGTGCTAGCATCGCTTTCCCACCCGGATACACAGGAGCCGCCGCATGAGCAACCAAGCCTGGCTGGAGCGCAGTTTCGCCGCCGTCTGGCACCCCTGCACCCAGATGAAGCGCCACGAGCGGCTTCCCATCGTACCCATCGCCAGCGCGGACGGCGTATGGCTGACCGATTTCGACGGCAAGCGCTACCTGGACGGCGTCAGCTCCTGGTGGGTGAACCTGTTCGGCCACGGCCACCCGCGGATCAAGCAAGCGGTGCGCGAGCAGCTGGACCGGCTGGAGCACGTGATGCTGGCCGGCTTCACCCACCGCCCGGTGGTGGAGCTGTCCGAACGCCTGGCCAAGCTATCCGGCCTCGGCCATGCCTTTTACGGCTCCGACGGCGCCAGCGCCACCGAAATCGCGCTGAAAATGAGCTTTCATTACTGGAAGAATGTCGGCCGGCCGCAGAAAAGCCGTTTCGTCAGTCTGGAAAACAGCTATCACGGCGAAACCGTCGGCGCGCTGGCGGTCACCGACGTGCCGCTGTTCTCGTCCACCTACGCCGAGCTGCTGAAGCCCGGCCTGCGCGCGCCCAGCCCGGACGCCCGCCAGGCAGGACCCGGCGAAAGCGCGGCTGATGTCGCGCTGCGCGCCGCCCGCTCGCTGGAAAATCTGCTGGCCAAGCATGGCGGCGAGGTCGCCGCGGTGATCGTCGAGCCGCTGGTCCAAGGGGCCGCCGGCATGGCGATGTACGATCCGGTCTACCTGACCGAGCTGCGCCGGCTGTGCGACCGCTACGAAGTGCATCTCATCGCGGACGAGATCGCCGTCGGCTTCGGCAGAACCGGCAGCTTCTTCGCCTATCAGCAGGCCGGCGTCACGCCGGACTTCCTGTGCCTGTCCAAAGGCATCACCGGCGGCTTCCTGCCTTTGTCCTGCGTGCTGACCCGGGACGAAATCTACCACGCCTTCTACCATGACGACGTGGCGCGCGGCTTCCTGCACTCGCACAGCTACACCGGCAACGCGCTCGCCTGCGCGGCCGCGTTGGCGGTGCTGGACATCTTCGACGACGACAACGTGCTGGAGGCCAACCGGCTCAAGGCCGCCGATTTCACCGAGCGGATGCGCCCGCTGGCCAGCCGGCCCGAAATCCGCCATTTCCGCCATCAGGGGATGATCTGGGCCTTCGACGTCGAAACCACGCGCTCCGACTTTGCATTGGCTTATTTTTCGGCCATGCTGAAACGCGGATGCCTGTTGCGGCCGATAGGCAAAACGGTCTACTTCATGCCGCCGTATACGCTGAAACCCGAAGAGATGGACTGGCTGCTGACGGCCAGCCTCGACGCGCTGGACGAGGTGCTGGCAGGAACAAGCGCCGGCGGCGACGCCACCCCGCTGCCCTGAGCGCCTCCATCCCTTCCCTTTCGCAGCGCCCGCCTCGGAGCCATGCCCGAATGCCGCCACTCGTCTTGCCGAAGAAGGATATGGACCCGCAACTCGTCGACACCCAGCCAGCCAGCGTCGCAGCCTGGCTGGAGCGCCTCCCTTACACCGACCTTGCCGAATGCGGCAAGCTGCTGGGCCAGGGCCTCCACCAGCTGGGCCGCGTCCCGATGGATCCCATGCAGCGCTACAAGCTGCTCAAGCTCTATCTGAAAGCGCTGGATCGTTACTACCCCTTGCTGGAGAGCGAAGCCCAGCACGGCGATGCGGTCGCCTCCCCCAAGATGCGGCTGCTGGCGGCCATCGGCGTCAAGCTGTTCGCCAACCTGTTCCTGGCCTTCAAGCAGACGCTCAACGAGAAGCTGGCCCGCCATGCGCTGCTGGAGCGC
The DNA here is from genome assembly GCF_059047085.1 of Chromobacterium sp. INPA-IVC. Taxonomy (NCBI): domain Bacteria; kingdom Pseudomonadati; phylum Pseudomonadota; class Betaproteobacteria; order Neisseriales; family Chromobacteriaceae; genus Chromobacterium; species Chromobacterium sp. INPA-IVC. Next base: position 102,873 of record NZ_JBTNLS010000008.1, read on the forward strand.
GAGCAGCCCAAACAGGAACTGCTGCTGTACACGATGATGGCCGCGCGCCAATACCTGAACATCAGCCAGCAAAACTACTGTCCGCTGCCTCCCGGTTTCTGGCTCGACTGCCACCAGTTGTACGGGCTGGCGCTACAGCGCGGCTGGCAGGACAAATCACTGGCCGGCGACGACACGCTGGCCATCATGTATCGCCAATTGCTGCTGTTGGGACTCACCGCCACCAACCGACTATCGACCGGCGACATGCAGCTGGCCAGACAGCTGGCTTATGACCTGGCCAAGCAGGTGGAGCTGCTGCCGCTGGCGCAACTGCCGGAAGGCCGCCAGGGCTATGTGCTAGACCTGCGGGAAGACGCCCCGCCCCGCTACCTCCCGGCCCGGCCGTCCCCATCCCAGCCGGACTGCTTCCTGGTCGAGCTGTCCGGCGCGCTGGCCTCGATGCGGAAAAGCCTGGTCCAGCTGCGCAAAACCTCCAGCGGCAGCGCCTCTCCCATGCTCAACGACGAAGTGCGGCTGCTCAGCAGCCTGACCGAGGAGTGGCAGCGTCCGCGGCGCCGGCGGCACAACCGGGAAGACGCGCGCGCGGTGGCCGAAATCACCGCCGGCGTCGCCGCCATCTGGCACCGCGTCAACGGCGGCAGCTGGCAGCCGGCCGGCGCGCCCCCCGACGAGGACAGCGCCCATCTGCGCCCGCCTCCCGCTTCCAGCCTGTTGACCGTCGCCAACCGCAGCGAATCGGGCTATTTGCTGCGCGGCCTGCCGCTGGAACAGCCGTTGCGCGCCGGGGAAGTCCTGCTGCTGGACCTGGCCGGCGAGGTCCGGCTGTGCGCGGTGCGCTGGGTGCTGATGCAGCCGGCCGGGGCGGAAGTGGAGTGCGGCGTGGAAATCCTGGGGCCGCAGCCGCAGCCGGTGCGGGCCATGCCCAGCATCACCCACAGCGGCGACAGCTTCCAGCGCGGCCTGAGGCTGCCCGCCAGCGCCGGCGCCCCGGCGCTGCTGCTGTTGCCGGGCCATCCCTTCAGCCAGTTGCGCGAGTTCCGGCTGCGCGATGAAAACGGCGAGCAACTGATCCGCGTCTCCAGGCTGCACCAGCAATCGCCGCATTTCCAGCTGATGGAATACCGTCCCAGCGAGCAATTTTGACCTGGCGCAAGCTCCGGGCTTTTTCGGGTACACTGCCCTCTCTATAATTATTGGCTTTCATAGAGAGGTCCGTTGATGCACTCGGTGATTCACGCTTCCGACCGTATCGTGGTCAAAGTAGGCTCCAGCCTGGTAACCAACGACGGCAGGGGACTGGACCTGAACGCCCTGGCGCGCTGGGCGGAGGAAGTCGCCGAACTGAAGCGCCGCGGCAAGCAAGTGGTGCTGGTTTCCAGCGGCGCCATCGCCGAAGGCTGCCAGCGTCTGGGCTGGACCGTGCGCCCCAAGGGCGTGCACGAGTTGCAAGCCGCCGCCGCCGTCGGCCAGATGGGTCTGTGCCAGGCCTATGAGAGCGCTTTCCGTTCCTTCGGCCTGCGCACCGCGCAGATCCTGCTCACCCACGAAGACCTGGCCGACCGCACCCGCTACCTGAACGCCCGCTCCACGCTGACCAGCCTGCTCAATCTGAACGTGGTGCCGATCATCAACGAGAACGACACCGTGGTCACCAGCGAAATCCGCTTCGGCGACAACGACACGCTGGGCGCTCTGGTCACCAACCTGATCGAAGCCGACGCGCTGGTGATCCTGACCGACCAGAAAGGCCTGTACAGCGCCGACCCGCGCAAGCATCCCGACGCCGAATTCATCCACCAGGCCGAGGCCGGCGACGAGCGCCTGGAAGAAATGGCCGGCGGCGCCGGCTCCAGCATCGGCACCGGCGGCATGATCACCAAGATCCTGGCCGCCAAGCGCGCCGCCCGCAGCGGCGCCGCCACCGTGATCGCCAGCGGCCGCGAACCGCACGTGCTGTCGCGGCTGGCCGACGGCGAAGGCATCGGCACCCAGCTGGTCTCCGCCACCAACCGCATGGCCGCGCGCAAGCAATGGCTGGCCGACCACCTGAAGCTGGCCGGCCGCCTGCAGCTGGACGACGGCGCCGCCCTGGCGATACGCGAGCGCGGCACCAGCCTGCTGCCGGTGGGCGTCAGCGCGGTGGAGGGCGATTTCCTGCGCGGCGAGGCGGTGGCCTGCGTCGACGCCGCCGGCAACGAAGTGGCGCGCGGCCTGGTCAACTACAGCTCGGACGAGGCGCGCCAGATCATGCGCAAGAGCACGCGCGAGATCGAAGCCGCGCTCGGCTACATCGTGGAGCCGGAATTGATCCACCGCGACAATATGGTGGCGCTCTGACATCGCCCGACATGCGGTAAACGGTTTTCCCGACCCCTGCCCGGCAGGGGTTAGTTTTTGCAACACCAAAATAATCGACAAGGATTTTCCGTATATGAACAAGATCGCCCTGGCCGCCTTGTTGGCGGTGGCCTGCGGTTCGGCCGCAGCCGAAGACGTGCTGCACATCTACAACTGGAACAACGCGCTGTCGCCGGACACCGCCAAGCGCTTCGAGCAGTCGTGCAAGTGCAAGCTGGTTCAGGACTATTACGGCGACAACGAAGAGATGCTGGCCAAACTGGCCGCCGGGGCCAAGGGCTACGACATGGTGTTCCCCACCGCCTTCGCGGTGAACACGCTGCTGAAGCAGGGCAAGCTGCAGCCGCTGGACAAGAGCAAGCTGCCCAACTGGAAAAACCTGAACAGCGGCTATCTGGCGCTCAATCAGCCCTTCGATCCGGGCAACCGTTACGCCGCCCCGACCGTGGTGTCGCTGACGCTGATCGGCTACAACGCCACCCAGCTGAAGAAGGCCGGCGTCGAAGGCAAAACCAATAGCTGGGCGCTGGTATTCGATCCGGCCGTGCTGGCCAAGATCAAGGGCAAGGTCACCGTGCTGGACAGCCAGCGCGAGTTGATGGCCGCCGCGCTGATGTATCTGGGCAAGGACGCCAACTCCACCAACCCGTCCGACTGGAAGGCGGCGGCGGAAACGATACGCAAGGCCAAGCCGTATTGGGCCGCGTTCAACAACCAGAGCTACATCAAGGAGCTGACCGTCGGCAACATCTGGGTGGCGCTGGGCTATTCCAACGACCTGTTCCAGGCGCAGCAGGATGCGAAGACCGCCAAGCGGCCGTTCGAGCTGGCTTACCGTCCGCAGCGGGAAGGCAATGTGCTGGCCATCGACAATATGACCATCCTGAAGGACGCGCCGCGCCCGGACCTGGCGCACAAGTTCATCAACTTCATGCTGGACGGCAAGAACGCGTCTGAGATCTCCAACCAGATCGGCGCCACCAATCCGGTGAAGGCAGCCGAGGCTTTCTTCAAGCCGCAGATCAAGGCCAACCCGGTGATCATGCTGGAGCCGGCCAAGGGCAAGTACGTGGCGCTGAAGGATCTGGACGTGAAGTCCCGCCGCGAGCTGAACCGCCAGTGGTCGCAGGTGAAGATCGGCCGCTGAGTGCCCGCTCCATGAAAAACGCCAGCCTCAGGCTGGCGTTTTTCATTCATGGATCACCGTCACCCGCGGCCAGCGCTCGCGGTAGCGCTTGTCCGCCACCCGCTGCCGGTAAATCTCCAGATTGGCCCTGGCCGGATTGCGGCGCACCGCCATGCCGAACAGATCGCCCAACCCAAAAGGCGCGATGATGCGCAGCTTGTCGTCTGCGTCACTCGTCGCCATGCTGGCGCGGGCCCGACTCCTCGCGACGGTACTCCACCGCGCGCATGATCGCGTAGGCCAGCATCGCGCACAGGAAGAACAGCAGCACCACCCAGGCGATGGATTGCAAGGTGCTGATGAAGGCCTGGAACAGTTCCAGCAGCCAGCGCTCGCCGCTCAATTGCAGCTGGGTGGTGCCCTTGCCCGGCGCCGGCGGCAGATATTGCTGCAGCGACCATTGGCGCACGCCGCCGGAAATGCCGCTGACCACGATGGCGAAGAACACGTACTTGCGCCAGGCGTCGGCCAGGTCCTGCCCCAGCGTGCGGCTGAGTATCTTGCCGACCGCGGGGTCGAAGAAACGGGCGGCGGCGGCGGCGGTAACCACCACCACGATCAGGATGGTGGTGAACAACACGTAGAACATGATGGCTTGCTCGATCAAGGAATACTGTCATTGTACGCGCTTTGCATGCTCGCCACCCGGCCAGCCTTTGCGCGCCGACAAACGCAGCCCCCTTCTGCCGCATCCGGGATGCGGAAACGGCCCCGAAGGGCCGCTCAACGAATCATGGGCAGGACATCAGGCATCCTTCGCCGGCAGGCCGAAATGCAGATAGGCCTGGGAAGTGGCCATCCGCCCGCGCGGGGTGCGCTGAAGATAGCCTTGCTGGATCAGGAAAGGCTCGATCACGTCCTCGATGGTGTCGGTGGATTCGCCTATCGCGGCGGCGACGTTGTCCAGGCCCACCGGCCCGCCGGAAAACTTCTCCAGGATGGCCTGCAGCAGCTTGCGGTCCATCACGTCCAGGCCGGCCGGATCGACGTCCAGCATCGCCAGCGCGGCGTCGGCCACCGCCACCGTCACCACGCCGTCGGACTTCACCTCGGCGTAGTCGCGCACCCGGCGCAGCAGGCGGTTGGCGATGCGCGGCGTGCCGCGCGAGCGCTTGGCCACTTCGAAGGCGCCGTCGTCGGACAGCTGCACATTGAGCAGGCCGGCCGAGCGGCTGACGATGCGAGTCAGCTCCTCGGCGTTGTAGAACTCCAGCCGGGCGACGATGCCGAAGCGGTCGCGCAGCGGATTGGTCAGCATGCCGGCGCGGGTGGTGGCGCCCACCAGCGTGAACGGCGGCAGGTCTATCTTCACCGACCGCGCAGCTGGGCCCTCGCCTATCATGATGTCGATCTGATAGTCCTCCAGCGCCGGGTAGAGGATTTCCTCCACCACCGGCGACAGGCGGTGGATCTCGTCGATGAACAGCACATCGTGCGGCTCCAGATTGGTCAGCAGCGCCGCCAGGTCGCCGGCGCGCTCCAGCACCGGGCCGGAGGTCTGGCGCAGATTGACGCCCATCTCGCGCGCGACGATGTGCGCCAGCGTGGTCTTGCCGAGGCCCGGCGGGCCGAACAAGAGCACGTGGTCCAGCGCCTCGCCGCGCCTCTTCGCCGCCTCGATGAAGATCTCCAGCTGCTCCCGCGCCTTCTTCTGGCCCACGTATTCATCCAGCAGCTTGGGCCGCAGCGCGCGCTCCAGCGCCTCTTCCTGGTCGGACGCGCGTTGCGGGGTGACGATGCGGCGCTCCGGCGCGGCGCCGAACAGCTTGTCGGTTTCTATCATCGGGGGAACTCTTGGGATGAATCTTGCTGCCGACATTCTAACACCGCGCTATACTCGCCGCTGGCCGCGCTGTGCGGCCAACGTCTTCGGGGCGGGGTGCAATTCCCCACCGGCGGTATGGCGCGCAAGCGCCGAGCCCGCGAGCGCCTTCGCCGCACGGCGAGGGGTCAGCAGATCTGGTGAAATGCCAGAGCCGACGGTAATAGTCCGGATGAAAGAAGACGACGCCAGCTTTCCGTCCGCGCCCGCGGCGGGAAAACTGTGTCGTATCCGCGCGTTTATCGCGCCGGATAGCCGTACGCTATCCGCTTCACGCCCACGGGACGTGTTTCTCAATCCATTATTTGAGGACCGTTTCCATGAACGCCCACACCGATATCCTTTCCCTGCGCGTCCACGCCGCGCTTGACGCCTTGCGCCGCGGCCTGCCGGTCATCGTCGCCGACGACGCCGACCGCGAAAACGAGGCCGACCTGATCCTGGCCGCCGACATGCTCACCGTGCCCGAAATGGCGCGGATGATCCGCGACGGCAGCGGCATCGTCTGCCTGTGCGTCACGCCCGAGCGGGCCGAGCGGCTGCAGTTGCCGCCGATGGCCGCCGAAAACGGCAGCCGCTACGGCACCGCCTTCACCATCGCCATCGAAGCGGCCGAGGGCGTCACCACCGGCGTGTCCGCCGCCGACCGCGTCACCACCATGCGCGCCGCCATCCATCCCGACGCCAAGGCCAGCGACCTGGTGCGGCCCGGCCACGTCTATCCCATCGTCGCCCGCGCCGGCGGCGTGCGCGAGCGCCGCGGCCACACCGAAGCCTCGGTGGAGCTGGCGCGGCTGGCCGGCTTCAGCCCGGCCGGCGTGCTGTGCGAGCTGATGAATCCGGACGGCACGATGATGCGCGGCCAGCAAGTGCAGGATTACGCCGAGCGCCACGATCTGCCCCAGCTGTCGGTCGCCGAGCTGGCCGAATGGCTGCAGCGCGAACAGGCTTGAGGAGGCGCGACATGTTCACAGGCATCACCCAGGCCATCGGCCGCATCGCCGCCATCGAAGAAGGCGAGGCCAGCCGCCGCATCGCCGTCGATTTTCCGGCCGGCTTCTGCGCCGGGCTCATCCAGGGCTGCAGCGTGTCCGTCAACGGCGCCTGCCTGACCGTGGCCGCGCCGCCTCAGGGAGACCGCGCCGAGTTCGACCTGATCCTGCCGACGCTGGTCACCAGCACGCTGGCCGCGTGCGCCGTCGGCGATGAAGTCAACGCCGAGCGCGCCTTGCGCGACGGCGCCGAAATCGGCGGCCACGCGCTGTCCGGCCATGTCGATTATCAAGCCACCATCGAGCAGCGCAAGGAATACGGCGACAACCTGTGCCTGCGGCTGTCGGTGCCCGCCGGCGCGCTGCGCTACCTGTTCGCCAAAGGCTACGCGGCGCTGGACGGCGTCAGCCTGACCATCGCCGACATCGACAAACAGGCCGGCTGGATAGAAGTGTGGCTGATCCCGGAAACCCGCCGCGCCACCTCGCTCGGCGCCAAGCAAGCCGGCAGCCGGCTGAACCTGGAAATCGAGCGCGACACCCAGGTGCTGGTCGACACCATGCGCGAGGCGCTGGAGGACAAGCTGGCGGCACTGATGCCGCTGCTCGCGCCCAGGCTGGACGAGCTGGCGCCCGCGCTGTTGCCGGCCGCCCGCCACCGCCCGGCGCTGGCCGCGCGCTGAGCGCGGGCCGGCGGCCGCGAACCAATCGGCCGCCCGCCTGTCTGCAGAACAGGGGCGCATCCGCGCCCCTGTTTTCTTTATCGCCGACTCCATGCTCCGCTTCCTTTCCTTCCGCGGCCTGCTGCTGGCCGGCTTTCTCGGCGTCGCGCTGATCCCCGCCGCGGCGCTGGTGCAGCTGCGCCACGAGCTGGGCCTGGCCGCCGACAGCGCCCAGCTTCACCAGCGCCAAGCACAGCGCTGGCAGGACATCGCGCGCCTGTCGCAGGAGCAGGCGGTGCAATTCGAGCGCGCCAGCCGCCAGGCGGCGATCCTGCGCGACCGCAAGCTCAACGAGACCGCCAGCCAGGCGCGCGGCGAGCTGCAGCGCGCGCAGCGGACGCTGCGGCAGGACGCGCCGGCCGAAGCGGTGCCCGGCATAGACAGCGCCCTTGCCCTGGCCTCGCAATTGCAGCGGCTCCCCCCCAATCGCCGCCAACAGCGCGACGCGCTGTTCCGCCAACTGAACCGCGTGCTGGATCAGCAACAGCAGACGCTCGCCCAGGCCGGCGAAAAGCGGCAGGCCAGCTGGCGGGACGACATCGAACGGATGCGGCTGCAGGCCAACCGCCTGGCCTGGCTGGCGCTGGCCGCCGCCGTGCTGCTGGCCTTGATCGTCACCCTGCTGATCCACGCCCCGCTGCGCGGCCTGCAGCGCCGCATCGCCCGGCTGGCCGGCGGCGCCCGACAGCTGAACTGGCGCCAGGCCGGCCCCGCCGACCTGCAGCGGCTGGGCCGGGAGCTGGAACAGCTGGACCTGCGGCTGGTTGAGCTGGAACAACAGAAAACCCGCTTCTTCCGCCAGGTGTCACATGAGCTGAAGACGCCGCTGGCGTCGATACACGAGGCCGCCGCGCTATTGAAAGAACAGGTAGCCGGCCCGCTCAATCCGCAGCAGCGCCACATCGTCGACATTCTGGGCAATAACGCGCTGACGCTGCGCCAGCGGGTGGAGGCGCTGCTGAAGCAGGACGCCGGCCTCTGGCTGTCCACCACGCTGAACGTTTCCGCCTTTCCGCTGCGCCAGTTGCTGGAGGCCAGGCTGGCCAGCTGCCAGCCGCTGTGGCAGGCCAAACGGCTGGAGGTGGCGCTGGACGGCGCGCCCGGCGCGGTGCGCGGCGATCCGTCCAAAGTAGAGACTATCGTCGACAACCTGCTGCTCAACGCCATCCGCCACAGCCCCGCCGGCGGGCGGCTGACGCTGCGTTGCGGCCGCGAGCGCGGCCAGGCCTGGCTGGAAGTGGCCGACCAGGGGCCCGGCGTGCCCGACGCGCTGCGCGACAAGATCTTCGAACCTTTCTGGAGCGGCCCCGCGCCCGACGGCGAACGCCCCGGCAGCGGCCTCGGCCTGACCATGGCGCGCGGCTACGCGCAGCTGATGGGCGGCGAGCTGCGGCTGCTGGACGACGGCCCCGGCGCGCGCTTCCGCCTCCATTGGCCTGAACCGGAGCCGATATGACCCCATCCGTTTTCCCGCGGCGCTGGCTGCCGCTAATGCTGCTGCCGCTGCTCGCGGCCTGCGCCGGCGTCCGCCCTGCCAGCCCGCCGATACGCTACTGCCCGGGCAGCGACGCGCTGCTGATCGCGCTGGACTGGCCGGACGAAGCCGTGCGCCAGCGCTGGCAGGCCTACGAAGCCTGCGACAGCTACCGCCTGCTGCGCGTCCTGCGCGCCAACCGCGGCGATCCGGGCCGCCTGGCCACCGAGCTGGACAAGCTGCTGGCCGACAAGAGCCTGTCGCCGGCCAGCGCCGCGCTGGCGCGGCTGCAACTGCGCCAGGCCCAGTCCCAGTTCCGGCTGCAGGACCAGAACGACCGCCAGCAGCAGCAATTGCGCGACCAACAAAAACGCATCGACGACCAGGCCGCCAAGCTGGACGCGCTGCGCCGCCTGGAACTGGATCTACCCAAACCCAACGGCCTGAGCGGAGGAAGCAAGCGATGAACGCCCCCGCACGCATCGTCCTGGTGGACGACGATCCCGACCTGCTATGCCTGGTCAGGCTGCGGCTGGAGGCCGCCGGCCACGAGGTGGAGGCGCTGGCCAGCGCCGAAGCCGCGCTGACGGCGATGGCCGCCCGCCGCGCCGACCTGCTGCTGACCGACTGGCGGCTGCCGGGCATGGACGGCCTGCAGCTGTTCGAAACCGCGCGCCGCCGCTATCCGACGCTGCCGGTCATCCTGTTCACCGCCCACGGCACCGTGCCGGACGCGGTGGAGGCGGTCAGCCGCGGCGTGTTCTGCTATCTGGAAAAACCGTTCGACGGCCAGCTGCTGCTGGACAAGGTGGCGCAGGGCCTGACGCTGTCGGCGGGCGACAGCGCCCCCGGCGACGACTGGCGCGCCGGCATCGTCAGCCGCGGCCCGGCGATGGAGGAGTTGCTGAGCGAAGCGCGGATGGTGGCCGCCACCGACGCCAGCGTGCTGCTGCAAGGCGAAAGCGGCAGCGGCAAGGAAGTGCTGGCCCGCGCCATCCACCAGGCCAGCCGCCGCGCCGGCCGGCCCTTCGTCGCCGTCAACTGCGGCGCGATTCCGGAAAACCTGCTGGAGAGCGAGCTGTTCGGCCACGAAAAAGGCGCCTTCACCGGCGCCTCCGCCCGCCACGAGGGCCTGATCCGCCAGGCCGACGGCGGCACGCTGTTCCTGGATGAGATCGGCGACATGCCGCTGCCGCTACAGGTCAAGCTGCTGCGGGTGCTGCAGGACCGGGAAGTGCGGCCGGTGGGCGCCAGCCGGCCGCTGCCGGTGGATATCCGGCTGCTGTCGGCCACCCACCGCGACCTGCCGGCCCGCATCGCCGACGGCCAGTTCCGCGAGGATCTCTATTACCGGCTGAACGTTGTGGCGCTGACGCTGCCGCCGCTGGCCGAGCGGCGCGAAGACATCCCGCTGTTGGCCCAGCATTTCCTGCAACAGGTGGCGGCGCGCTACGGCAAGACGGTGACGGGCTTCGCCCCGGACGCTCTCGCCTTCCTCGCCGCCGCGCGCTGGCCGGGCAATATCCGCCAGCTGGCCAATGTGGTGGAGCAGTGCTGCGTGCTGGCCACCGGCCCGCTGCTGACCCTGGCCCAGGTGGAAAAGGCGGTGGCCGGCGAATCCCGCGCCATTCCGACGCTGGCCGAGGCCCGCCGCGAGTTCGAGCGCGACTACCTGGAGCGGCTGCTGCGCCTGACCGGCGGCAACGTCAGCGACGCCGCCCGGCTGGCCGACCGCAACCGCACCGAGTTCTACCGGCTGCTGCAAAAGCACGAACTGAACGCGGCTGCGTTCAAGGACGGCTGAGGCTGTCGCCTGCAGGCGACAGCCCCAAACCATTGATTGGCATGGATTTTATGACGAATGGCCGGATCGCTGTCGCCAATCGGCGACAGATTCGCCCCCTTTGGCCGGCCGGCATCCCACCCAAAACTGTCAAATGACTGATAAATAAGGAAAAACAAGCGCTGGCACGGCGCTTGCTGTATCGGGACCAAGCGCGATTGGCCGCAAGGCGCTCCGGAGTGGGCGGTTGGAGGAGATTCAACTCCGCCCAAGCCCACCGGAACCGCCGGCCAAGAGCAATGACCATCACCCTGTCCAAGGAGACTCATCATGCGCAAGACCCTGATCATCGCCACCCTGATTCCCGCTCTGTACGCCGGCGCCGGCATCGCCGCGGAAACCAAGCAGACCGCCAGCTCGCCGACCCAGGAGCAAGCAGTTCAACAACACGCCGCCGCCAATCCCGCCGACGCGGAACTGGGCCGCCAGATCAACGAGATCATCGCCAAGTCCGCCGCTCAGCTGGGCGCCAAGGTCGAGGCTCAGGTCAACAACGGCGACGTGGTGTTGAACGGCACCGCGCCGAACCAGGACGTGGTTTCCCGCATCGCCGAGGAAGTGGCTCGCGTGCCGGGCGTGAAGAGCGTGCGCAGCCAGGTCAACCTGCTGCCCGCCGGCTAAGTCCGATTTCGCCGTTCATCTCGGACGGCAACCGTCCCGCATCCGTTTGCCCGCCGAAAGGCGGGCTTTTTTTCGTCCGCTCAATGCCACAACGCCGTTTCGGTCTCCGCCGGCGTCATGTAGCGGCCGATCAGCCTGCGCATGGTGCCGTCCCGGTTCATCTTGTCCACCAGCGCCTGCCACTGGCCGATGTCCTGCTCGGAAAACGTCCGCTTGGTGAACACGATGCCGCGCGGGCTGGGCGCCGAGACCTTGTCCCAATCGGCCACCCGCACGCGGTCTTCCAGATTGAATTCGCGCAGTTTCTGGCGATAGACCATGGGCGTGGAGAAAATGCCGGCCACGCGGTTCTGCGCCAGCAGACGGAACAAAAAGTCCTCCTCCGGCACCTCCACCACCCGGCCCGTCGCCGCCAGCTGGACCATCAGCGGGTCGTAATAGGAACTGGTGCTATAGCTGCGGACCACCGCCCAGCGCCACGGGGCGCCGGCCTGGATGAAGCCATCCATCGAATCGATGGCCGCCGGCAGCTTGGGCGACAGCAGCACATACTGTTTGAGCTGGATGTAGTTGAGAAACCAATAGACGCGATCGCGCTCGGGGGTGGCGATGGCCGACAGCGTGATGTCCAGCTTCCCGGCCTCCAGCTCGCGCCAGATGCGGGCGCGCGGCATCACCTCGTATTCGAAGCGGCAGCCGCTGCGGCGGCGCAGTTCCTCGGCGACATCCCAATCCAGCCCGTTGCGGTCGGTGTAGAACAGGCCGATGCGGTAGAAGGCCAACCGTATCGGATGCGGCGGACAATGAAAGGGGGAGGCGAAAGCCGGCATGGCGCCCAGGCCGATTCCCAGCGCAACCGCAGCCACGCATCGCCTCCTCATGCCCTCTCCCTCTCGTCGACGCGGCTCTCGCGCGGCCGCATCGACAGTATAGGCGTCAGACCTTCATCAAGCTCTTCAGGGCCAGGCGCACGCCTTCGCTGACCGTGACGTCGGACGGCAGGCTCTTGGTGGCCGCCGCCGCTTCTTTCTCGTTGTAGCCAAGCGCCAGCAGCGCGTTGACGATGTCGCTCTTCTCGTCCGGCGTGGCGGCGAAAGCCAGGCCGCCCGGCACCGTCAGGTTGCCGCCGGTGGCGAGCTTGCCGCGCAGCTCCAGCACCAGCCGCTCGGCGGTCTTCTTGCCGATGCCCGGCACCGCCGACAAGCGCTTGATATCCTCGCTGGCGACGGCGATCGCCAATTCGTCGGCGGTCATGCCGGACAGGATCGCCAACGCGATCTTGGCGCCGATGCCGGTCACCTTGATCAGCTGGCGGAAGGTCTGCCGCTCCTCCTTGCTGGCGAAGCCGTACAGCAAATGGGCGTCCTCGCGCACCGCCAGGTGGGTGAACAAGGTGCAGGGCTGGCCCAGCGCCGGCAACTGGTAGAAGGTGGTCATCGGCACGTCCACTTCATAGCCGACGCCGTTCACGTCCACCACCACTTGCGGCGGCAATTTTTCGATCAGTTTTCCGGAAAGACGTCCGATCATCTTGGCATTCTCGCAATCAGGCCCGCGCCGGACTGGCGCGGCTGCCGGCATTATCCCACAAGCCGCGCCCGCGCCCACCAAGCTCGCCCGGCAAGGATCCACCCAACGGCGACCCCCATCGCTGCCAGCCTTTGATATATCAAGACAAGCTATTCAAATATTCAAAAGTAACTACGCTTAAAATAAATAAAACCCAGACTATTTTCTGGCGCGCGCCGGTGAATATTAACAAGATGGCTATTTCACTTTATGCCATATCGCCCAGCGCCTGATATTCAGCCGCTTTCGCGGCAAAATACTCAATATTCAAACAAACACAAAACCAAACGTCATTCTAAAAAAATCTCCCATGCAAACCCTGCCATTCCACAATCTCCTCAGCTGGGCATAATGAATCGGCAAGGCCACATTAACGAGAGTCAAGAATATCAATACTGGAAATATCAGCCCAACCTTGCTGGGATCAGTTTTGACAGCGGCTGCAAAGCCGCCTTGATTCTCCATCGACAAGGAATCCATCCGTGAAGAAACTGCTTGCCGTTTCATGCCTGTCGGCATTAGCCCATTTTGCCGCCGCCGCGCCTTTTTCTCCGCAGGAAACCAATTACATCAAGCTGAACTTTCAGAACCAGAATGGCAGTGGAAATATCTGCGGCGGCTCGCTGGTGGGAAAGGATCTGGTGCTGACCGCCTCGCATTGCATCCTGGACAACTGGGCCGGCGTCACCGCCTACTATGGCCGCAATTTTGAAAACCAGGTCAGCGCCCGGCGCGACAACGCCCAACCCAACTGGATCAAGTTCGACCACCACGGCGTCGCCGTGGATCTGGCCCTGCTCAAGCTGTCCCAGCCTATCGCCGGCCGCAACGGCGCCCGCATCGTCCCGGTGGTGGCGCAGGAGGATTGCAATGCCGGCATCGGCGCGATGCAGGCGCAGCGGCGGATGGACGACCAGGGCTATCAGCTGGGGCAGAGCCTGATGCAGGCCAGCGTCGCCAACATCGTCCGCCTGGGCCCGTCGCCGCTCGCCAATGGCGTCTCCCTGCTGGCCAACGGCAACGTCGGCCGCGGCGGCGATTCCGGCAGCCCGCTGCTGTCGCCCAAGGGCGTGCAAGTGGGGGTATACAACGGCAACGCCGGCAATGTTTCCGCCTTCGCCGCGCTGTGCAAGTACGCCAGCAATATCCAGGCATGGTCGGAAACGCTCAGCCCGGGCGGCAGCCAGACGCCGCCTCCCGGCGACTGGGTGTGGCCGACGGAACGGCGGCGCTGAGGATCCGCAGATGGCAAAAGCGGCCCGCAGGCCGCTTTTTTTGCGATCGGAAACCGGCGGGCCGCCGGATCTTGCCTACACCAACCGCCCGCCTCTCACTTTCAGCCCGCTTTTCGCCAGCTTGCCGATGGCGCCGCCGCTGTGATTCGCGTGGGTCAGCGCCACCGCCAGCGCGTCGGCGGCGTCGGCCTGCGGCGTGCCGGACAGATTGAGCATGCGCACCACCATGTACTGCACCTGCTCCTTCGGCGCCTTGCCCTGGCCGACCACCGATTGCTTGACCTGCAGCGCGGTGTACTCGGCCACCGGCAGGTCCTTCAGCACCAGCGCCGTCATGCAGGCGCCGCGCGCCTGGCCCAGCATCAGCGTGGCGGCCGGGTTGACGTTGACGAACACCTGCTCCAGCGCCGCCTCGGTCGGCTGATAGGTGGCGATCACCTGGTGTATCCCGTCCACGATCACCTTGACCCGCTCCGCCAGGCTGGCGCCCTGCGGCGTGCGGATGGCGCCGGAGGCGACGTAATGGCGCTGGTTGCCCAACACGTCGATGACGCCGAAGCCGCAGATGCGGCTGCCGGGATCGATGCCGAGAATGCGCCGGCTCATGCCGTCCAGCCGGAGGCGATGCGGTCGGCCTCGGCCAGCCGCTCCGGCGTGCCGACATCCAGCCACACTCCCTGCTGCACCTCTCCGCGAACCCGGCCCTGCTCCATCGCCGCCAGCAACCACGGCAGCAAGGGGCTTGCCGCGCCGGACTTCACGTCGCGGAAGAAGGCCGGATGGTAGGCGGCCAGGCCGCAGAAGGTATACGGCGTGTCGCCGTCCGCGCAGGCGGCCACGCGGCCGTCCGCGCGCAGCGTCAGGTCGCGGCCGGTTGGGTAGCCTGCCTTGGGCGTCAGCGTCAGGTGAGCCTGCGCGGCGTCGCCGTCCAGCCTTGCGGCCCCCTCGATCAGCCGTTCAACCGGAAAATCCGCCAGCACGTCGCCGTTCAGCACCAGGAAAGGCGCGTCGCCGAGCAGGGGCAAAGCGGTGGCGATGCCGCCGGCGGTTTCCAGCGCCTGGCCTTCCGGCGAATAGGCGATGGACGCTCCGAAGCGGCCGCCGTCGCCCAGCGCCTCCTCTATCCGCTCGCCCAGCCAGGCATGGTTGATCACCAGCTCGGTGACGCCGGCGCGGACCAGGCGCTCGATATGCCACTGGATCAGCGGCTTGCCGCCGGCGACCAGCAAGGGCTTGGGCGTATGGTCGGTCAACGGCCGCATCCGCTCGCCGCGGCCGGCCGCCAGTATCATTGCCTTCATATTCTTCTCGTTCATTTCGGGAACAGCCGCTCGGCCGGGAAATCGCCTTCGTTCTCCCAGAAGCCGCGCTCGCTGCGCTCGGTCAGCCGCCATTGGCCATCCTGCAGCTTCAAACGGCGATAGCTGACGCGGAAGGTTTCGCCATCCCACTCGCCCTTGGCCGGGAAATCCGGCGCGCACGACGCCAGCAAGAAGCCGTCCCGCACCTCTTTCCAGCCGCTCTTCAACGCGTTCGCCATCGCGAACGGCTGGGCCGGATCGCGCCCCTCGGGCTGGGCGAAGCGGATGCCGCGCGCGCCGACGGTGAACGGCCGCGCCTCGACGCCGGAATAGGAGCCGAATCCGGCAGAATGGTCTTCCTGTAGCAGGAACACCGGCTTGCCGCCGTCGCTGAGCCGGGTGCGTTCCAGCTTCGACACGCGTCCGACCCTAAGGCGCGACAACTGGCCACCCTGACTGTCGTAGATTCGCAACTCGGACTGCGCCAGGGCCGGCTTCCAGCCATCGCCCTCGCTGTCGCCGCCGAAACCGCCGTCCTGCCGCGCGGCCAGCCTGGCATCCTGCCACAGGCACACGCGCAGCTCCTGCGCCGGGAAGCACTGCCGCTTCTGGAGATCGGCTGCACCGGCCGCCAACGGCAGCAACGGCAAAAGAAGCGGCCAGCGCATCACTGGCCCTTGACGCCCAACACCGGGTAGCTGGACTGCAGTTCCTCGTCAGTCTCGTCGCGGCCCACCAGGTCCACCAGCAAGTGGTAGAACGGCGCCAGCTCGACATAGCGGCGGGTGGTGCGCTTCAGGTACTTGATGAAGCGCGGGATCTCGGCGCGGTACTTGTCCTTGCCGTCGCGGTGGTGCAGGCGGGCGAAGATGCCGGCCACCTTCAGATGGCGCTGCACGCCCATCCACTCGAAGGCGCGGTAAAAGTCGTCGAAAGCCTCCGGCACCGGCAGGCCTGCCGCGCGCGCCTTCTCCCAGTAGCGAATCGCCAGATCCAGCACGAACTCCTCTTCCCACTCGATGAAGGCGTCGCGCAGCAACGATACCGCGTCATAGCTGACCGGGCCGTACACCGCGTCCTGAAAATCCAGCACGCCTGGCGCGCCGGGGGTCAGCATCAGGTTGCGGACGATGAAGTCGCGGTGGACGAAGACCTTGGCCTGGGCTAGCAGCGCCGGCAGCAAGGCCTTGACGCCGGCGTCCCACAGCTGGCGTTGCTTGAAATTCAACGGCTTGCCCAACTCTTTGGCGCAGAACCACTCCGGGAACAGGTTCAGCTCGCGGGTCAGCAGCGCTTCGTCGTATTCCGGCAACACATCCGGCTGGCTGCCCTTCTGGATCTCCACCAGCGTGTCCAGCGCCTCCAGCAACAGATGGCGGTGCACCAGAGCGCGCTCGTCGTGCTGCAGCGCGGCCAGGTAGGTGACCTTGCCCAGATCCTCCATCACGATGAAGCCCTGTTCGCGGTCGCGCAGGTAAATCTCGGGCACTTTCACCATGGAGAAGATGTCTCGCACCTTGATGTAGGCGTCGGTGCCGATGTGCTCCGGCGGCGCGTCCATCACGATGCGGCTTGCGCCATCGGGCCAGATTGCACGGAAATAGCGGCGGAAGTCGGCGTCGGCCGCGGCGAATTCAAGCTGGATTTCGTCGCCGGGATACTGTTGCGCCAGCCATTTCTTGAGCTGTTCCTGTCTTTGCATGTCGCTTTATCGTGGTGCTGATAGAATTGGGCGATTTTATACCGCCCACTGCCCCCCACGATATGGCTTTGTGCATGCACAGACAAAAACTGACTCCGCTGGCGCTGGCCCTGGCCGCCGCCTTTGCCCTGAATGCCCCCGCCGCCTTCGCAGAAGACGAAGAGCCGCCGATAGCCGTCCCCGCCCCGCCCAAGGAGCCGGGCCAGACCGTGGTCCATGCCGACGATCTGGATGGCGAAATGAATGTGATCCTCCACGCCAAGGGCAATGTGGTGGTGACCCGGGATGACCAAAAGGTGGAGTCCGAC
The DNA here is from genome assembly GCF_059047085.1 of Chromobacterium sp. INPA-IVC. Lineage (NCBI taxonomy): Bacteria > Pseudomonadati > Pseudomonadota > Betaproteobacteria > Neisseriales > Chromobacteriaceae > Chromobacterium > Chromobacterium sp. INPA-IVC. Next base: position 120,009 of record NZ_JBTNLS010000008.1, read on the forward strand.
TGGCTGGACTACTACCAGAACAAGAGCAGGGTGAAGGCCGGCGACCGCTTCCGCATGACCCGCGGCGGCGACGTGATCACCGGCACCACGCTGGACTACAACGTCGACACTTACAGCGGCACCGGCATGGAGCCGGTGTTTTCCATGGCCCGGCAGAACCAGACCGCCGCCAAGCCGGCGCCCGGCGCGCCGCCCGCCAAGCCGGTCACCCTGCGCGGCGACGGCAGCCAGGTGGATTTCCAGGGCCAGAACCAATATCGGGTCTACGGCAGCCGGATGACCACCTGCGATCCCGGCGACGAGGCCTGGTATCTGAAGTCGTCGCGCACCGACCTCGACTACAACACCGGCGTCGGCGTCGCCCACAACGCCTGGATGCAGTTCTACGGCGTGCCCATCCTGTATTCGCCGTGGCTGGACTTCCCGCTCAACAGCAACCGCAAGTCCGGCTTCCTGATGCCGACCTTCAAGACCGGCAGCTCGGGCACGGAGTTCTCGCTGCCCTACTACTGGAACATCGCGCCCAACTACGACGCCACCATCACGCCGCACATCAACGTCAAGCACGGCAACATGCTGGCCGGCGAGTTCCGTTACCTGCAGCCCGACTACAGCGGCCGCATCTATACCGAGCAGTTGCCTAAAGACAAGCTGACAGACCAGTCCCGCTACGCCTGGAGCGCCACCCATAGCCAGAACTTCGGCCATGGGCTGACCTTCGGCATGGATTTCAACCAGGTATCGGACAACAACTACTTCACCGATTTCGGCGACCAGGTGGCCATCGCCTCCAACGTCAACCTGAACCGCGAAGCCTGGCTGAACTACGCGCTCGGCTGGCAGGGCGGCGGCGGCAACGTCACCTTGCGCGCCCAGCGCTATCAGAACCTGACCATCAATCCGGCCCCCGGCGACATCCCCTACGCCAAGATGCCGCAACTGACGTTCAACGCGAACCAGAGCCTGCCTGCCGGCTTCTCGGCCAACCTGATCTCGGATCTGACCCGCTTCGACCACCCCTCGCTGCAGAATGGCGAGCGCTTGGTGCTCTACCCCAGCGTCAGCTGGAACTTCGACCGCAGCTGGGGCTTTCTGCGGCCAAAGCTGGGCGTCAACTACACCCACTACAACCTGGATGCCTTCCAGGGCAATCCAAGCAATGTCCAGACCCGCACATTGCCGATCTTCAGCACCGACGCCGGCCTGTATTTCGACCGCGACACCCAGTTCCTGGGACGGGACCATCTGATGACGCTGGAACCCCGGCTGTTCTACGTCAACATTCCCAACAACAAGGACCAGAACTCGCTGCCGATGTTCGATACGTCGCTCAACGACATCAACTTCGCGCAGCTGTTCACCGAAAACCGCTATTCCGGCTATGACCGCATCAACGGCGCCAACCAGATCACCACCGCGCTGACCAGCCGTTTCATCGACCAGAGCAACGGCCTGGAACGCTTGCGCCTGGCAGTGGGCAAACGTTTTTATCTGAAAGACGATGTCACCCAGACCGTCAACCAGCCCAGCTCCGACCTGCTGCTGTCCGCCGGCGGCGATCTGACCCGCGAATGGCGCTTCGACAGCAGCTATCAATACAACCAGCAACTGGGCATGACCGAACGCTACAACGCCCAGCTGCGCTACAACCCGGCCGCCGGCAAAGTCGCCAGCGTGCGCTACCGCTACGGCCGCTACGAGCAGCTGGACAACTCCAATAACTACGGCCCGATGCGCCAGGTGGACGTGGCCGCGCAGTGGCCGATCGCCCGCCGCTGGTACGCTATCGGCCGCTACAACTATTCGTTCATCGAACGCAAGCCTATTGAGCGGCTGGCCGGCTTCGAGTACAACGATGGTTGCTGGTCGCTGCGGATGTACAGCCAACGCTACGTATCCGATCCGACCACCACCAAGAACGCGTGGTTCTTCCAGCTGGAACTCAAGGGCCTAGGCGCCCTGGGCAACAACGGCGTGCAGGACACGCTGCGTCTGGCCGTACCCGGCTACACCAAGATTAACGAGTAACAAAGCCTGACCATGAAAAAGACCCTGCTTGCCCTGTTGATCGCCAGCGTCATGCAAAGCGCGCTGGCGGCCCCCGCCACCCCGGTACGAGAAGTGGATCGCATCGTCGCCGTGGTCAACAAGAACGTGATCACCTGGCAGGAACTGCAGGCGCGCGTGGACGAAGCGATCAAGCAGCTGGAATCGCAAAAGGTGGCCCCGCCCGCCCGCGACGTGCTGGAGCGCCAGGTGCTGGAGCAGATGATCACCGAGGAAGTGCAGCTGCAGTACGCGGCCAGCGGCGGCCTGCGCATCGAGGACGCCGCGGTCGACCAGGCTGTGGCCAACCTCGCCAAGCAGAACAAGCTGAACGAAGCCGGCCTGAAGGCCCAGCTGGCCAAAGACGGCATCACGATGGACCGCCTGCGCGGCGACATCCGCCGCGAACTGACCATCTCCCGCCTGCGCGACAGCGAAGTGGCTTCCCGCGTCACCGTCAGCGACAACGAGGTGGATCAGGCGCTGAAGAGCGCCCAAAGCGCCAACCGCACCGAATACCATCTGGCCAGCATTCTGGTCGCGGTGCCGGAACGCGCCGACGCCAAGCAGATCGACCTGCTGTCGCAAAAGGTGCACAAGGCCCAGGCCGATCTCTCCGCCGGCCAGCCGTTCGCCAAGGTGTCCGCCACCTACTCCGACGCGCCCAACGCGCTGAAGGGCGGCGACATGGGCTGGCGCAGCGCCACCTCGCTGCCGCCGGAGTTCGTTCAGCTGCTGGAACAACTGAAAGTCGGCGCCGACACCGACGTCATCCGCACCCAGCAAGGCTTCTTCATCTTCAAGCTGGTGGACAAGCGCAGCGGCGGCGCGCCGATGATGGTGGAGCAGTACCACCCGCGCCACATCCTGATCCGCACCAACGAGGCGGTGTCCGAAGCCGACGCCAAGGCCCGCATCGACCAGGTGCGCGACCGCATCATGCGCGGCGCCAAGTTCGCCGACATGGCCAAGCTGTACTCGGAAGACGGCAGCAATTCCAAGGGCGGCGACCTGGGCTGGGTGAACCTGGGCGACCTGGTGCCGGAATTCGAGAAGGTGATGGTGTCGCAACCGATCGGCCAGGTGTCGCAGCCGGTGCGCACGCCGTTCGGCTGGCACTTGATCCTGGTCGAAGGCAAGCGCAACCAGGACGTGTCCAGCGACCACGAAAAGATGGCGGTCAAGCAGCAGATCCGCTCGCGCAAGATGGAACAGGCCTACACCGACTGGGTGCGTCAGCTGCGCGACTCCGCCTTCGTCGAAGAACATCTGGACGAGAAGTGATGGCTAGCCGGCCCGTTCTGGCCATCACCGCCGGCGAGCCGGCGGGCATCGGCCCCGACCTGGTTTTGCGGCTGCCCGAGCTGGCGCCGGAAACCCGCTGCGTGGCGGTCGCCGACCGCGGCCTGCTGGCCGGACGCGCCGCTGCGCTGGGTCTGGATGTGAAACTGGCCGACTACCGCCCCGGCCTGCCGGCGCCCGCCGGCGCGCTGGAGGTGCTGCACGTGCCGCTGGCCGAGCCGGCTGAAGCCGGCCGGCTGAATCCGGCCAACGGCCGCTACGTGCTCGCCACGCTGGATGCGGCGATAAACGGCTGCGTGTCCGACGAATTCGCCGCGATGGTGACCGCGCCGGTGCACAAGGGCGTGATCAACGACGCCGGGGTGCCGTTCACCGGCCATACCGAATACCTGGCCGAGCGCACCTGCACGAAAAAGGTGGTGATGATGCTGGCCGGCGGCGGCATGCGCGTCGCGCTGGCCACCACCCACCTGCCCTTGCGCGACGTCGCCGACGCGATCACCGCGCCGCTGCTGTTCGAGGTGATCCGCATCCTGCACGCCGACCTGGCCGGCAAGTTCGGCATCGCCGCGCCGCGCATCCTGGTGGCCGGCCTGAATCCGCACGCAGGCGAGAGCGGCCATATGGGCCGCGAGGAAATCGACGTCATCGAACCGGCGCTGGACGCGCTGCGCGCCGAAGGCATCAATCTGATCGGCCCGCTGCCGGCCGACACGCTGTTCAATCCAGACAAGCTGGCCCAGGCCGACGCGGTGCTGGCGATGTACCACGACCAGGGCCTGCCGGTGCTCAAGCACGCCAGCTTCGGCGCCGGCGTCAACATCACGCTGGGCCTGCCCATCATCCGCACCTCGGTCGACCACGGCACCGCGCTGGACCTGGCCGGCAGCGGCCGCGCCGATCCGGGCAGCCTGGTCGAGGCGGTGCGGCTGGCGGAACAGCTGGCGCAACGCTCGTCGCGCCGCTGACCTCCGCCTCGCCGCTCAGCGCACCACCACCTGGTCCGGCAGCTCGTTGACGAAGGGCTCGCCGTCACGCGGCGCGTGCTTCAGCAGCACCTCGTGGATGCGGCTCAGCCCCAGCTCCAAACCCGCCACATGATCGCGGGCGGCGAAGGCCCGCTGCATCTCGGCGCAGATGCCGGCCCACTCCCCAGCCGCCACCCGGCGGTTGATGCCGCGGTCGGCGACGATTTCTATCCTCCGCTCGGCCAGCAACAGGTACACCAGCACGCCGGTGTTCTCTTCGGTATCCCACACTCTCAGCTCGCCGAACCACTGCAGCGCCCGCTGCCTGGCGCTCATGCCGCGCCAGGCGGCGCGCCAGTCCAGCGCCGACTCCACCACGAAACGCAATTGCCCGCGGTGCGCCCGCTCCGATTCGGCGATCCGTTGCTCCAGCCGCTTCAACTGGGCCGCCGGGAATTGCCGCCGCGCCTGCCAGCCGGTGCTGCACAGGTGGCGCCATGCGCGTTGCCATCGATTCATTTCACCAGTCTCCCGAAGCGCCGCCGCCGCCGAAATCGCCGCCGCCGCCCGACCATCCGCTGCCGCCGGAGCCGGAGCTTCCCCCGCCTCCGCCGCCCCAATTGCCCCAGCTGGCCAGCGACAGGCCGTGCTCGCCCAGCGCCAGGCACAGGCCCGCGGCCACCGCGCCGATCAGCAAGGCCATCATCACGTCGGCGCCCAGCACCACCGACAGGCCGATGCTGAGGCAGCCGATGATGAAGCTGCCCACCAGCCGGCCAAACAGCTTGCCGGCCACGCCGGAGCCGATCAGCAGGAAGAAGGCCAGCAGCGGCCAGCTTTCGCCCCAGCCGCCGCCCTGCGCGGCTTGCTTCGCCGGCTCAGGCAGCTTTTCGCCGTCTATCAGGCCCTCGATCTGCGCCGTCGCCGCCTGAATGCCCTGGAAACGCAAACCCTGCTTGAACAGCGGCCGCAGCGTGTCCTGCAGGATGCGCTTGGCGTAGATGTCCGGGATCGCGCCCTCCAGGCCGCGCCCCACCAGCAGCTGGGTCTTGTGCGAATCGGCGACGATCAGCAGCAGCGCGCCGTCGTCCACGCCCTTGCGCCCCAGCTTCCAGCTGTCCATCACCCGGGTGCCGTAGTCGAACGGCGTTTCCGGGTCGACAGCCGGCACGATCAGCACCGCCAGCTGGCTGCCCTTGCGCTGGTGGAAATCCAGCAGCTGCTTCTCCAGCTCGCCGCGCTCGGCGTCGGTCAGGAAGGACGCCTGGTCGATCACCGGCGAGGTCGGCGGCGGCACCGCCAGCTCGGCCCGCGCGACGCCCGCCAGCAGGCACAGCGCGAGCCACAGCCAGGCCCATGCGCGGCTCATCTCACTTGCCTTGCTGGTCGAAGTTCACCTGCGGCGGCGCGGAGATCGCCTTCTCGTTCTCCACGGTGAAATTGGGACGGGTCTTCAGGCTGAACATCATCGCGGTCAGATTGTTGGGGAAGCTGCGCACGGTGACGTTATAGGCCTGCACCGAATCGATATAGCGTTTGCGCGCCAGCGCGATGCGGTTCTCGGTGCCCTCCAGCTGCGCCTGCAGGTCGCGGAACGACTGGTCGGCCTTCAGCTGCGGATAGTTTTCCGACACCACCAGCAGGCGGGACAAAGCCGAGCCCAATTGATTCTGCGCGGCGGAGAACTGCTTGAGCTTGTTCTCGTCGGTGGCCGCCGCCGCGTCCATCTGGATGCTGCCGACGCGGGCCCGCGCCTCGGTCACCTGGGTCAGCACGTCTTTCTCATGCTTGGCGTAGCCCTGCACCGTCTTCACCAGATTGGGAATCAGGTCGGCGCGGCGCTGGTACTGGTTCAGCACTTCGGACCAGGCGGCGTTGGCCGCTTCGTCCTGAGACTGCATCGCGTTGTAGCCGCAGCCGCTCAGCGTGGCCGCCAGCGTGAAAACCAGCAACAGTTTCTTCCACATGATCGTCATCCTCTCGATAGTGCGAAACGCCCCGCAAGGAAGCGTCCAAAACCGATAGCTTAACCGAAAAATGGCGGCGCGCCGGGAATCGAAAAACTCATGAACATGGCGATCCGCGGCATAAAATGACAAGCCGCGGCAGCCAAGCCAGTCATCCCCCGTGAATAAAATATCCAGCCCGACTCCCATGAGCGCGTCTCATGCCAACCGGCAATATCTTGATCTAAAGAAGAAAAAACCCTATTCAACTCGTATTTTTCGCATCGCAGCAATTACGTTAAACTGGCAGGCACTCCTCTAATAAAACCCAGCTTGCGGACAAATGACAGCCATCACCAGCGAACAACGCCTGCGGGAGATCCCGTACAACTACACCTCGTATTCCGACCGCGAAATCGTGATCCGCCTGCTGGGCGAGCCGATGTGGACGCTGCTGGACGAATTGCGCGGCGCGCGCAAGACCGGCCGCTCCGCGCGAATGCTGTTCGAGGTGCTGGGCGACATCTGGGTGGTGGACCGCAATCCGTACCTGGTGGACGACCTGCTGGACAATCCCAAGCGACTGGCCGCGCTGGTGGAGGCGATGCGCCACCGGCTGACCGAGATCGAGAAGCGCCGCGACGGCAACGACAAGGTGCAATTGATGATCGCCGCCGCCCGCGAGGCCGTGGACGAGTTCGCCCGCCAGTTCGATGAAACCCGCGAGCTGCGCGCCCGGGTGCTGAAGAAGCTGACCCGGCTGACCCGCCGCGACAATATCCAGTTCGACGGCCTGTCCCGCGTCGCCCACGTCACCGACGCCACCGACTGGCGCGTCGAATACCCGTTCGTGGTGCTGAGCCCGGACAGCGAGGCCGAGATGGCGCCGCTGGTGCGCGCCTGCATCGAGCTCGGGCTGACCATCATCCCGCGCGGCGGCGGCACCGGCTACACCGGCGGCGCGGTGCCGCTGGACCGGATGAGCGCGGTGATCAACACCGAGAAGCTGGACCGCCATCTGGGCGTGGAGCATATCGAGCTGCCCGGGCTGGACGGCAAGCGCGCGACCATCCATTGCGGCGCCGGCGTGGTCACCGCCCGCGTCTCCGAAGCCGCCTACGCCGCCGGACTGGTATTCGCGGTGGACCCGACCTCGGCCGAGGCCTCCTGTATCGGCGGCAATATCGCGATGAACGCCGGCGGCAAGAAAGCCGTGCTGTGGGGCACCACGCTGGACAACCTGGCCAGCTGGAAGATGGTGGACCCGGACGGCCGCTGGCAGCTGGTGGAGCGCATCGGCCACAACTACGGCAAGATCCACGACGTGGCCGAGGCGCGCTTCCGCGTGTCGCGGCTGGCCGACGACGGCAAGACCGTGGAGGAAAGCCGCGAGCTGATCATTCCCGGCAGCACCTTCCGCAAGGTGGGCCTGGGCAAGGACGTCACCGACAAATTCCTGGCCGGCCTGCCCGGCGTGCAGAAGGAAGGCTGCGACGGCATCATCACCAGCGCCCGCTTCGTGCTGCACCGGATGCCGGGCCACACCCGCACCGTCTGCCTGGAATTCTTCGGCACCGTGGCCGAGGCCACGCCGGCCATCGTCGAGATCACCGACCTGTTCAAGCCGGGCGGCGCCTGTCTGGCCGCCGGCGTGCAGCTGGCCGGCCTGGAGCACCTGGACTGGCGCTACGTGCGCGCGGTCGGCTACGCCACCAAGGCCAAGAGCAAGGGCCGGCCCAAGATGGTGCTGATCGCCGACATCGTATCCGACGACGAGAACGCCGCCGCCGAAGCCGCCAGCCAGGTGGTGCGCATCGCCAACGCCCGCCACGGCGAGGGTTTCATCGCGGTGACGCCGGAGGCGCGCAAGACCTTCTGGCTGGACCGCAGCCGCACCGCGGCCATCGCCAAGCACACCAACGCGTTCAAGATCAACGAGGACGTGGTGATCCCGCTGCCGCGGCTGGGCGACTACAGCGACGGCATCGAACGCATCAACATCGAGCTGTCGATCGCCAACAAGATCGAGCTCTTGGACACCCTGACCGAGTACTTCCACGGCCGGCTGCCAGTGGACAAGATGGACACCAACCTGCCGTCGGAAGAGCTGATCGGCGACCGGCGCGCCGCCGCGCTGTCGCTGCTGGCGGTGCACCGCGACCGCTGGCAGTGGCTGCTCGACCACATGGACGCGCACTTCCACGAGTACGCGGCCCGCTGGCCCGACGCGCCGCTGGAAGACGCCGCCGCGCGGCCGGACACCGTGTTCCACGCGCTGCGCGACTTCGCGCTGCGCGTCAGCTGGAAGCGCGAGGTGCTGGCCGAGCTGGAGCAGATCTTCTCCGGCAACGCCGCCGCCGGCATCCGCGCCGCCATCCGCGAGCTGCAGAAGCACGTGCTGCGCGGCCGGGTGTTCGTCGCGCTGCACATGCACGCCGGCGACGGCAACGTGCACACCAACCTGCCGGTCAACTCCGACAACTACCGGATGCTGCAGACCGCCCATCACGCGGTGGAGCGCATCATGGCGCTGGCGCGGCGGCTGGGCGGCGTGATCTCCGGCGAGCACGGCATCGGCATCACCAAGCTGGAATTCCTCAGCGACGACGAGATCGGCCCGTTCCGCGTCTACAAGGAGCTGGTGGACCCCAACGGCCACTTCAACCGCGGCAAGCTGCTGCCCGGCGCCGACCTGCGCCTGGCCTACACGCCATCGTTCTCGCTGCTGGGCGCGGAGTCGCTGATCCTGGAGCAATCCGACATCGGCGCGATCAACGACTCGATCAAGGATTGCCTGCGCTGCGGCAAGTGCAAGCCGGTGTGCTCCACCCATGTGCCGCGCGCCAACCTGCTGTACAGCCCGCGCAACAAGATCCTCGGCGTCGGCCTGCTGACCGAGGCCTTCCTCTACGAGGAACAGACCCGCCGCGGCGTCAGCCTCAAGCATTTCGAAGAGCTGTCCGACGTGGCCGACCATTGCACGGTCTGCCACCGCTGCGTCAAGCCCTGCCCGGTGAAGATCGATTTCGGCGACGTGTCGGTGGCGATGCGCAACTTCCTGCGCAAGGCCGGCCAGAAGAAATTCAACCCCGGCACCGCGCTGGGCATGGCCTTCCTCACCGCCAAGGACCCGGCGACGATCAAGACCATACGCGCCGGCCTGGTCGGCGTCGGCTACAAGGCGCAGCGCCTAGGCAACCAGGTCGGCAAGCGGCTGGGCCTGATCGGCGGCCAGAAGAAACAGCCGCCGGCCACCGTCGGCCCGGCGCCGGTCAAACAGCAGGTGATCCACTTCATCAACCGGCCGATGCCGGGCGGGCTGCCGAAAAAGACCGCGCGCGCGCTGCTGGACGTGGAAGATCCGCACATCGTGCCGGTGATCCGCAACCCCAAAGCGGCGGAGGACGCCGAGGCGGTGTTCTACTTCCCCGGCTGCGGCTCGGAGCGGCTGTTCAGCCAGGTCGGCCTCGCCACCCAGGCGATGCTGTGGCACGTCGGCGCGCAGACGGTGCTGCCGCCCGGCTATCTGTGCTGCGGCTATCCGCAGACCAGCGCCGGCTACCAGGACAAGGGCGACGCCATCACCACCGAAAACCGCGTGCTGTTCCACCGCGTCGCCAACACGCTGAACTACCTGGACATCAAGACCGTGGTGGTCAGCTGCGGCACCTGCTTCGACCAACTGGCGCACTATCGCTTCGAGGACATCTTCCCCGGCTGCCGCGTGATCGACATCCATGAATACCTGATGGAGAAGGGCGTCAAACTGGACGGCATCCAGGGCCAGCAATACCTGTACCACGACCCCTGCCACACGCCGATGAAGACCCACCAGCCGCTCAAGGTGGTCAACGAGCTGATGGGCGGCGGCGTGCCGCTGTCCGACCGCTGCTGCGGCGAGGCCGGCACTTTCGCCGCCAGCCGGCCGGACATCGCCACCCAGGTGCGCGCGCGCAAGGAGGAGGAAATCCGCAACAATCTGCAGACGCTGACCGGCGGCCAGCCGCCGGCCAAGCCGGTGAAGATCCTCACCTCCTGCCCGTCCTGCCTGCAGGGCCTGTCGCGCTACAACGACGACACCGGCACCGAAGCCGACTACATCGTGGTAGAGATCGCCCGCCACCTGCTGGGCGAGAACTGGCTGCCGGAATACGTGGCCCGCGCCCGCGACGGCGGCATCGAAAGGGTGCTGTTGTAACTCCGTCCCCGGCCTTTCCCCCAGGAAAGGCCGGGGCTTGACCTTGCCCTTGCGGCAAGGTCCAGACTGGCTCCATCCGCCGCCACCCGTTTCGACTCATGCTCACCATCGGACAACTGGCCCGCTGCTACGGCCTCAGCACCAAGACGCTGCGCCACTACGACAGCATCGGCCTGTTCCGCCCGGCGCTGACCGGCCGCGACAACGGCTACCGCTACTACCTGCCGGCGCAGGTGGCGGAGCTGGGCCGCGTCGTCATGCTGCGCGAGCTGGGCCTGCCGCTGGACGAGATCGCTAGGCTGCTGCCCGCCGACGACGACGCCCTGCGCCGCGCGCTGCGCGAACATGCGGCGCGGCTGCGGGATGAGATCGAAACGCGGCGCGAGCGGATCGCGCGCATCGAGCGCCGACTCGACCAACCCGACTGGAGCCAGACCGCCATGCAAACACCCGACATCGTCAACCTGCCCGCCTTCCGCGTCATCGGCCTCGCCTGGAGTCCCCAGGACGAGGGCGACATCCCGGCCATGTGGCAGCGTTTCCTCGAACGCGAGCACGAGATCGCCGACGCCCGCCCCGGCAGCAGCTACGGCCTGTGCCAGCCGTTGCCCGACGGCGGCTGGCGCTATCTCGCCGCCCTGCAGGCGGCCCCGGACGCGCCGGTGCCCGACGGCATGGCGGCGGTCGACGTGCCCGCCCAACGCTACGCCCGCTTCCGCCACGTCGGCCCGGTGGACGGCCTGCCCGCCACCTTCCGCGCCATCCACGGCAGCTGGCTGCCGGCGGCCGGCCTGGACGCGGTGGACGGCATCGAATTCGAATACATGGACCAGCGCTTCATCGCGCCCGGCCATCCGGACTCGCTGACCGAGCTCTACATTCCGATCCGCTGACGAATAATCCATTCGCATAACGCGATGTGATAAATTGCCGGGTCCGCCACTCCGGAGAACCCGGCCATGCTGCTTCGCACCGACCGCGACACCCTGCTCGCGTCGCTTTCCATCGTCTGCGGCGTGGCGCCGCGCCGCCACGCGTTGCCCATCCTGTCGCACGCGCTGATGGAAGCCGACGGCGAAAACCTGACGCTGACCGCCAGCGATCTGGAAATCCAGCTGCGAAGCCGCCGGGCCGTTCCAACCGATACGCCGTTCCGCCTATGCCTGCCGGCGCGCAAGCTGCTGGACATCCTGCGCGCGCTGCCAGCAGGCTGCGAATTGCAGTTGAAGCGCCATGGCAGCCAGCTGCTGTTGCTGGCCGCCGGCAGCCGCTTCCTGCTGCAGGCGCTGCCGGCCGACGACTTCCCGCTGCTGGAGGCCGATGCCGACACCGCCGCCCCGCTGCGGCTGGAACAGAGCGAGCTGAAACGCAAGCTGGGCCAGATCCTGTACGCGCTGGCCGACAACGACATCCGCCCCTACCTCAACGCCCTGCTGCTGCAACTGGACGGCGGCGAGCTGCGGCTGATCGCCTCCGACGGCGTGCGGCTCGCCTTCCAGCGCTATCCGCTGCCAGCCCCGCAGCCGGGAAGAACACTGCTGCTGCCGCGCAAGGCGGCGCTGGAGCTGGCCAAGCTTCTGGGCGATCGGGACGCTCCCGTCCTGCTGGAGCCCGGCGCGCGGCAACTGGCCTGCGCGATCGGCGACACCCTGCTGCGCTGCAAGCTGCTGGACGCCCGCGCGCCGGACTATCTGCGCCTGCTGCCTGAGCGCCACGACTGCGAGCTGACGCTGCCGCGCCTGCCGCTGCTGGAAGCGGTGCAACGGGTGGCGGTGCTGGCGCACGCCAAGTTCCGCCAGCTGGAACTGGCGATCCGTCCCGGCCAGCTGGCCCTGCGCTGCCGCAACGCCGACCGCGAGGAGGCGGAGGAAACGCTGCCGACCGACTGGCAAGGCGCGCCGCTGGACGCCAGCTTCAATCTGCAATACCTGCAGGACGTGCTGACCCATGTGCCGGCCGAGCATCTGCGCTTCAGCCTGGGCGACGGCCGGCGCGGCATGCTGGTCACCAACCCCGACGATCCGCACTTCCAGTACCTGGCCATGCCGCTTCGTGGCTGACGCGCGGCCTCGCAACGCCTATCTTCATATTACGATCCGCGATTTTGCCATTCGGAAGGGTAGCCGTGTCCGGCCCATTGTCTCGTTATCGCCTGGCCATCATCGTCGCCCTGCTGTTGCTGGCCGGCATCATCGTCAATGCCGGCCTGTACTACCAGCAGGGCAGCCAGGACATTCGCCACGGCATCGTCGAACAAGGCCTGCCGCTGACCGGCGACACCATCTTTTCCGAGATAGACAAAAGCATTCTGCGCCCGCTGTCGGTGGCGTCGCTGATGGCCAACGACACCTTTCTGCAGGATTGGCTCATGGACGGCGAGCGCGGCCCCGAGCGCGTCGCGCGCTACCTGGCGGCCATCAACGGCCGCTACGGCATCACCGGCAGCTTCCTGGTGTCGGAAAGCAGCCGGCGCTACTACTACGCCGGCGGCGTGCTGAAAACCGTGTCGCCGGCCGATCCGGAAGACCGCTGGTATTTCCGCAGCCTCAAGAACGCCCAGGGCGCTTACGACATCGCGCTGGACGAGGACATGACCAATGGCGGCAAGACCACGCTGTTCATCAATCATCGCATCGTCGACAGCCGGGGCAAGCTGCTGGGCGTGATCGGCGTCGGCCTGCCCCAGGCCGAGCTGAGCGCGCAGCTGGCCGCGCACGAGCGGCGTTTCCAGCGCCGCATCTACTTCATCGACCACGGCGGCCGCATCGTGCTGGACAGCGCCGGCGCCGGGCAACGCCAGCTGCGCGACCTGCCTGGCCTGGCCCAGCTGACCGACTCCATCCTGGCCGGCGGCCCCGAGCCCAGGAAACTGGAATACAGCCGCGACGGCAACCGCTACCTGCTGACCACCCGCTTGCTGCCGGAACTGGGCTGGCATTTGCTGGTGGAGCAGAACGAAACCCGCGCGCTGCAGCCGCTGCATGCCGCGCTGCAGGTCAACCTGGCCATCAACAGCACCATCCTGCTGCTGGTGCTGATCGCGGTGCTGGCCACCTTGCAGCATCACCAGCGGCGGATGCGGCAGCTGGCCACCACCGACCCGCTGACCGGCTGTCTGAACCGGCTGGCCTTCCTGGACCTGCTGCCCGGCTGGCTGCGGGCCAGCGAGCGCGCCAGCGCCGAGCCGCAGCTACTGATGATAGACATCGACCACTTCAAGCAGGTCAACGACAAGCACGGCCACCAGATCGGCGACCAGGTGCTGCGCGAGATCGCCGACCTGCTGCGCTCGCAGCTGCGCGGCGGCGACCTGCTGATACGCTGGGGCGGCGAGGAATTCGTGGTGCTGGTCCACAGCCACGGCGTCGACGACGCGCTGGCCGAACGCCTGCGCAGCATCGTCGCCCATCACATGATGAGCGCCTCCGGCAAGCGGCTGACGGTGACCATCAGCATCGGTCTGTGCCAGTGGCTGCCGCCGGAAACGCTGGAAGCCGCGGTCGCCCGCGCTGACCTCGCGCTGTACGCCGCCAAGCAGGGCGGCCGCAACCGCGTCTGCCATGCCCAGCCTTATCACCCGCTGGACGAGCCCATCGCATGATAAATGCTTATAATGTGGACTTTCATCGCGAAGTCCGCCCATGCCCTCCATCCAGCTGCTGATCCCCGACGACTACCAGAACATCGGCCCCGAGCTGGCCGCGCTGCACCAGAACCCCGGCTACCGCTGCGCCAGCGTCGGCGACTTGTCCCGGCTGCCGGACGCGGACGCCGTTCTGGCCGAAACCGGCGCCCTGCTGCTGATCCGCGAACGCACCGTGGTGGACGCCGCGCTGCTTGAGCGGATGCCGGCGTTGAAGCTGATCAGCCAGACCGGCAAGCTCGCCCGCAACATCGACGTGGACGCCTGCACCCGCGCCGGCGTCGCGGTGGTGGAGGGCAGCGGCTCGCCGCACGCGCCGGCGGAACTGGCCTGGCTGCTGATCATGGCGGCGCGGCGCCGGCTGGAGGAGAACATGGCCAGCCTGCGCGCAGGCCGATGGCAGGGTCCGGTGGGCCATGCGGTGCGCGGCCAGACGCTGGGCATTCTCGGCTTCGGCAAGATAGGCAAGCTGGTGGCCGGCTACGGCCGCGCCTTCGGCATGGAGATCCTGGTCTGGGGCAGCGAGCGCGCCCGCGAGGAAGCGTTGGCGCTGGGCTACCGGGCCGCCGCCAGCCGCGAGGCCTTCTTCGCCGACGCCGACATCGTCACCCTGCACCAGCGGCTGCTCCCCGCCACCGCCGGCAACGTGACCCGCGCCGACCTCTCGGCGATGAAGCCGGACGCGCTGCTGGTCAACACCAGCCGCGCTGAGCTGATCGCGCCGGGCGCGCTGGAAGCGGCGCTGGACGCCGGCCGCCCCGGCTTCGCCGCGCTCGACGTGTTCGAGCAGGAACCGATCTATGACGCCGGCCATCCGCTGCTGCGCCGTCCCAACGTGCTGTGCACGCCGCACCTGGGCTACGCCGAGGCCGACAGCTACCGCCAGTATCTGGAGATCGCCTATCGCAACGCGCTGCGCTTCTTCGAGGACGACGCGTCGCATGTGCTGAACCCAGAAGCCCTGGCCTGAGTCCGCCCCGCCCTTTTCCCACACCTGCCGGAGAGCAAACATGTCCGATACCGCGCTGCTGATCATCGATGTACAAGCCGGCGTCGTCGAAGGCGAGCTTCGCGCCGCCCGCCTCGATGCCGTGCTCGACCATCTCAACCTCGCCATCGCCAAGGCCCGCCAACGCGGCATGCCGGTGATCTTCGTCCAGCACGAGGAAGACGACCTGCCGCGCGGCTCCGACGCCTGGCAACTGCACCCCAAACTCGCGCGCCAGGACGGCGACGCCATCGTCTACAAGCGCTACGGCGACAGCTTCTGCGAAACCGATCTGGCGCAACAGCTGTCGGCGCAGGGCGCGAGCAAGCTGTGGATAGGCGGCGCGGCCACCGATTTCTGCGTCGACAGCACGCTGCGCAACGCGGTGTCGCGCGGCTATCAAGTCACCGTCATCGCCGACGGCCATACCACCCTCAGCGCCTTCGCCTTGAGCGGCGAGCAGGTGATCGACCACTTCAACGCCGTCTGGCACGCCTCCAGCGCCACGCCGCTGCCGCTGCGGGTGCTGCCCGCCGCCGAGCTGTGAGTCCGGGCAAGCCATGAAAAACGGCGGGGCAAGCCCCGCCGTTTTTCCATCCCCGCCCGCTTACTTCTTGGCCGCCTTGGCTTTCGCCGCCGCCGCCGCGCGGCGCTGGGCAGCGGTGGCCGCGTCCAGCCTCACCTCGGCGCTGGTCTTCAGCAAGGTCGACTGCGCGTCGTCGCCGTCAAGCGACCAGCTGAACACGCCGCCCAGCTGCTGCGAGCGCACGTAGTCCAGCTTGCCGCGGATGGTGGCCGGATCGTCATAGCTCCAGAACTCGTTGCCGTCGTAGGTCCACAGCTGTTTGGCCACCGGGCTGTTGAACTGCTTGGCGCTGCGCGTCACCAGCACCCGGTAGTCCTCGATGCCTTGCTCGTAGGTGCCCTTGGCCGGACCGGTGGCCACCTGGTACAAGCCGTTGGCCTGCGGACCGGCGGCGACGCCGGCCCAGCCGCGGCCGTAGAACGGCAGGCCGACGTTGATCTTGGCGCGCGGCACGCCGGCGTTCACCAGAGTCTTCACCGCGTCGTCGACGGTGTAGTAAACCTGGTCGCCGGTCACCGGCGCGGCCGGATCGCGGTAGAGGTTGGACTGGAAGTTGGTCGGCCCCTTGGCGTCCCAGCCGCCGTGGAAGTCGTAGGTCATCACGTTGATCCAGTCGAGATAGGCGCTGTAGGCGGCCGGCTCGGTGTTGCGGATCTTGTCGACGCCGGAGCCGATGGCGGCCGTCAGGTAGTAGCGGCGCTTGTTGGCCGTGGACAACGCGTTCAGCTGGTTGCGGAACTCCGCCATCAGCAGCGTGTAGTTCTGCTTGTCGTTGGGATCGACGCTATTGGTCGGCAGGCCGCCGCCGCCCGGGTATTCCCAATCGATGTCGAAGCCGTCGAACACCCCCAGCGCCGCGGCTTGGCCGCCGGCGCTCTCGCCCACCGGCAGATTGCCCTTGATGTAGAGGTCGATGCACGAGCTGACCATCGCCTTGCGGCCGGCGTCCGAGGCGGCGAAGGTGCCGAAGTTCTTCGACCAGGTCCAGCCGCCCAGCGAGATCAGCACTTTCAGCGAGGGATTGGCCAGCTTCAGCTTGCGCAGCTGGTTGAAGTTGCCGCGCAGCGGATCGTTCCAGTTGTCGGCCTTGCCGTCCACCGATTCGTTGGCGGCGAAGGAGCGCTGGTAATCGGCCCAGGCGTCGCCGCCGTCGCCATTGCCATTCTCGGCGCGGGTGACCATGCCGCACTTGCCGTCGGCGTAGACGTTGCCGAACGCGTAGTTGAGGAAGGTCAGCTGCTTGTCGCCGCCGGACTTCACCAGGTTGAAGACCTTGTAGTTGCGGTCGTAGATGCCCCACTGGGCGAAGTAGGAGCCCACATGGCGGCCGACCGTGGGCTTGGGCTCGGGCGGCACGCCGCTGCCCGGATTGCCCGGCGTGCCGGGATCGCCGCCGTCAGGCACGCATTCGCTGGCCGGACGCTCCTGCCAGGCGCCCCACTGGCTGCTGCCGGGCTGCTCGCCCTGGGTCCACCAGCTGGCACGCCAGGTCTTGCCGTTGAAGGTGGCGTAGTCGCCGGCGTTATAGACCTTGCCGGTCGCCCACGGCGAGCAAGACGGCGCGGCCCAGACCGCCTGAGACAACGCGAAGGCGGCGCCGACTGCCAGCAGCGCGCGCGACAACGGAAATGGCATCATTGTGGTTCTCCTCTTCTTGATTGAGTGAACGGCGGAGGGATTCGCTCTGCCTATGCATACACCGAACATGAGCGTCTCATGTGGTATTACATTGGTATCAGAATCGAATATCCAGACCCAAATTCAAGAACAGGCGCAAACGTCTGTCATTTCGTACAGGTTTTATTGATACTGAATGACAGATATACAACAAAATCTTCAAAAAGAACGCCAAAACAAAAAGGAGGCCTTAAGCCTCCTTTCTCTCACATCCGGAGATGACCCGGCCGATCAGGCCGCTTTCTTCGCGTGGTGATGCTTTTTGTGATGGTGGTGCTTGCCGTGCTTCTTGGCGGCTTGCGCCTTTTGCGCGGCCGGAGCCGAGCTGGCCTTCTTGGCGTGGTGTTTCTTATGATGCTTGTGATGCTTGGCCGGCGCGGCGGCCTTGGCGGCCGGAGCGGAAGCGTCGGCGGCGTAGGTAGCGGCGGAACCCAGGCCCAGAGCGGCGGCCAGCAGGAGGGCGGTCAGTTTTTTCATGGTCATGCTCCCGAATACGAGTGTAAGGATTCTGTTTCTGGGGCGCTGTTCGCTGCGTCCTTGAACCCATAGTAGGCAGACGGCCCCACCCCGTCTGTGAGGCCTGTGTAAGCGGGTGTAACCAATCGTAATGTCAGCGGGCGGACTCGCCTTCGGCCGGCGTCGGCGGCACCAGCGTCACCAGCAGCTGGTCGATCCGGTAGTTGTCGATGTCCACCACCTCGAACTTGTAGCCCTCGAATTCCACGCTGTCGGTGCGCTTGGGAATCCGGCGCAGCATATACATCATGAAGCCGGCGATGGTCTCGTAGTTTTCGTCATCGGGGAAGGCGCCGATGTCCAGCGCGCGCAGCACATCCTCCACCGGCGTCGCGCCGTCCACCAGCCAGGAACGGTCGTCGCGGCGGACGATCTGCTCTTCCTGGAACTGACTGACCAGGTCGCCCATCACCGTGCTCATCAGGTCGTTCAGCGTGATCACGCCCACCACCAGCGCGTATTCGTTCATCACCACCGCGAAGTCCTCGCGCGAGGCCTTGAAGCGCTCCAGCAGTTCGGACAAGGTCAGCGAATCGGGAATGATCAACACATTGCGTATCGTCAGCTCGCGCTTCATCGACAGGCTCTGCTGGTTGATCAGCCGCATCAGGATATCCTTGGAGTCGACGTAGCCGATCACCGAGTCGATCACGCCGTCGCAGACCAGGAACTTGGTGTGCGGATGCTCGGCGATCTTCTGCTTGATGCTGGCCTCGTCCTCGTGCAGCGTGAAGTAGACGATGCTTTCGCGCGCGGTCATCGACGACGGCACGGTGCGGCTTTCCAGCTCGAACACGTTCTCAATCAGATGGTGCTCCCGCTGCTGCAGCACGCCGGCCTCCGCGCCGGCGTCCATCATCGCCAACAGGTCGGCCGGAGTCAGGTCCTCCGCCCGCGCGGTCGGCACGCCCAGCATGCGGAAGAACACATTGGCCAGGCCGTTGAACAGCCACACCAGCGGCCGGAACAGGGCGACGCAAAACATCATCGGCCGCACCACCAACAGCGCGATGCGCTCCGGCGCCACCATGCCCAGCCGCTTCGGCATCAGGTCGGCGAACAGCACGAACAGCGAGGTCACACTGAGGAAAGACAAGATGAAGCTCAAGCGCTCGACCCAGTCCGCCGGCGTCACCAGATGCAGCATCGAGGCGAAGTAGGGCGTGAACGCCGCCTCGCCCAGAATGCCGGCCAGAATGGCCACTGCGTTCAGGCCGATCTGCACCACGGTGAAGAAATGGCCCGGCTGCTGCTGCAGCTCCAGCACCCGTTCGGCGTTGGCGTTGCCTTCCTCGGCCAGCAGCCTGAGCTTGATCTTGCGCGCGGCGGCCAGCGAAATCTCCGACACCGAGAAAAAGGCGCTGGCGGCGATCAGCAGGAGGATGATGGAAAGATTGTTTGCAAGGCTCACGATAAGTCCCGAACAAGTGCTGGCGCTGCGCCGCGAATAAGACCACCCGATTCGCGAGACTGAACGCATGGATTTGATGTCCAGTATAACAGAGCCGTTTTCGCCCACCGCCCCGCCGGCTCCGGCCGCGCGTACAATCGGGCCATTTCATCGGAGAAACGTATGAGCTGCGAACTGTGCCGGCAACCCGCCGGCGATCTGCTGTACCAAAACGACGAACTGTGGGTGGTGCTGGTGGACGAGCCCGGCTACCCGGGATTCTGCCGCGTGGTGTGGAAAGCGCACGCCAAAGAGATGACCGACCTCGCAGCCGACGAACGCCTGCGCCTGATGGACTGGGTATGGCGCGCCGAGGCGGCCATCCGCCAAGTCATGCAACCGGCCAAGATCAATCTGGCCAGCCTGGGCAATGTGGTGCCCCACCTGCACTGGCACGTGATTCCCCGCTTCGACGACGACGCCCACTTCCCCAGCCCGATCTGGGCCGCGCCGCGCCGCGAAGCGCCGGCGCGCGCCTGGCCGGACCTGGCCGCGCGGCTGCGCCAGGCGCTGCAGGCCGGCTGACTCCGCCTCAGGCGGTGCGGAAGCGGCTGATCGCCTCGTCCAGGCCGTGGGCCAGCCCCGACAGCTGGTTGGCCATCGCCGACGACGATTCCACCGACTGGCCGTTTTCCGACCCCATATTGGCGATGCGCTCGACGTTCTTCGCCGCCTCGTTGCTGGCGGTGCTCTGCTCGCGCATCGCCGCGGCGATCTCGCTGGTCTTGTCCAGCAGGCCAGCCGACAGCGTCCGGATCTGCTCCAGCCTTTCGCTCAAGCGCCCGCTCAGCTCCACGCCGCTGGACACCCGCTCCGCCGCCTCGCGCATGCTGGCCGCCGCGGTGGAGGTGTCGCCCTGCACCGCCTGGATCTTCTCGGAAATCTCGCCGGTGGCCTGGGCGGTGCGCTCGGCCAGCTTGCGCACCTCGTCCGCCACCACCGCGAAGCCGCGGCCCATTTCGCCGGCGCGCGCCGCCTCGATCGCCGCGTTCAAGGCCAGCAGATTGGTCTGTTCGGCGATGTCGTGGATCACATCGACGATATTGCCGATTTCGTCCGAGCGCTGATTCAGGCCGCTGATGATGGTTTCCGAGCGGCCGATCACCCGCGCGATCTCCTGCATCTGGCCGGCGGTCTCGCCCGCCGTCTCGCTGCCGCTGACCGCCGCGCTCATGCTGCTCTTGGCCTCGCTGGCCATTTCCGTCGCGTGCTCGGCCACCAGGTTGATGCTGACCGTCATCTGCTCCACCGCGGCCGCGGTGGACGAAGAGGCGTCGGTCTGCACCCTGGACGCTTCGGCGATGCGGCGCGACACCTCGGACAGCGCGTGCGCGGTGTCGTTGACCTGCTTCGCGTCATCGCGGGTCTGGCCGATGAAGGCGCGCAGATTGGCCAGCAGCTGGGCCAGCGCGCGGCCGGTCTCGCTGACCTCGTCGCGGCCGGTTTGGTCCACCGCGATGGTCAGATCGTTATGCTCGGCGGCGTGGCGCATGCTGTCCTGCATCGCCCGCAGCGGCGCGGTGATCGAACGCACGATCACCCAGGCCAGCGCGACGCCGACCAGCAGCGCCAGCAGCAGCACCGTCAGCATGCCCTGCTGCGTGCGCGACATGCTGGTCTCCAGGCTGTCCTCCGCCTGCTGCGCGCTGTCGTCCGCCAGCTTGCTCAGCTTGTCCAGCGCGTCGCGCGCCGCGTACAGCTTGGGTTTGAACGACGCGATGCCGGCGTCGCCGACATTGGCGGCCGCGATCTCGCCGGCCGATATCTTCTGGTACAGACCGCTCATGCCCTGCTCGTAGCCGGCGATGCCGTCCAGCATGCCGTCGAACTCGCCCTGGTGGTCCGCCGCCATCGCCATCCCCTTGGCCTTGGCCACGCCGGTCTTGAAATCGCCGATGTGCTTGTCCAGCAGCTGCTTGTTGGTCTGGATGCTCTGATCGGAATTGGCCGGATTGCCGATGCTGATGAAGACGTTCTTCTCATCCTGGCGGATATGCAGCATGGTCCGCTGCAGATCGTCCATCTGGTGCCGGAACGCGATCTTCTGGTCGAACAGCGCCGTCAGCTCGCGGTTGATCTTGTCCATCGACCACCAGCCCACGCCGCCCACCACGCCCACCGCCAACAGCAGGGCCCCCGCCAGCGCCGCGATGCGCTGGCCTATGGAAAATTGACTCAACATGACTTCCCCGTCTCCGCTTGGTTTATGAGTTTTTTGAAATTTTACGCTGATAAATTCAATATCGATTTGATACTAATACTAATTTATTCAGACTGTGAAAATTCCCCGCCCCGCCGCCAATCCCGGACCTACGGACAGGCCGGACTTGCCAAAGCCGTTGTGATAACCATAGGCTGGACGCTTCTTCGATACCAAGGCCGAGAAATGTACACCACGCTGATTTCCTGCCAGCAGCTGATGGACGAACCTGGCGAATCGCTGATCGTGCTGGACTGCCGCTTCCAGCTGGACAATCCCGACTACGGCCACGCCGCCTACGAACAGGGCCATATCCCCGGAGCCCACTACCTGCACCTCGATTATCATCTGTCCGGCAGCAAGAACGGCCAGAACGGCCGCCATCCTCTGCCGGATGGCCAGCGGCTGGCGGTGGACCTGGGCGCGCTGGGCGTGGGGGAGAACACCCAGGTCGTGGCCTACGACGACGGCACGGGACAGTACGCGGCGCGCGCCTGGTGGCTGCTGCGCTGGCTGGGCCATGACAAGGTCGCGGTGCTGGACGGCGGCTTCGCCGCCTGGCAGGCCGCCGGCGGCGCGGTGGACGCGGAGCCGCCGCAGCGCCGTCCCTGCCGCTTCGCCATCCGCCGCTCGCTGCAGCAGGCCATGGATGCCGGCGCGGTGCTGGCCAACCTGGACGAACAAGCGTTCACGGTGGTGGACGCCCGCAGCCCGGACCGCTTCCGCGGCGTGGGCGAGACGATAGACCCGGTCGGCGGCCACATCCCCGGCGCCGCCAACCGCTTCTTCATGGACAATCTGGACGCCGGCCGCTACAAGCCGGCGGCGCGGCTGCGCGCCGAGTGGGAGGCGCTGCTGGGCGAGGGTTTCGATCCCGCCGCCATCGTCCACCAGTGCGGCTCCGGCGTCACCGCCTGCCACAATCTGCTGGCGATGGAGATCGCCGGCTTCTCCGGCAGCCGGCTCTACCCCGGCTCCTGGAGCGAATGGTGCAGCGATCCGGCGCGGCCGGTCGCGCGCTGAGCGCCGCCGCATAAGAAAAAAGCCCGGCCAAGCCGGGCTTCCCGCCGACGATCGCGTGGCAGCGGACTGTCCGCTATCCCAGGATCAGCCGCTGCAGCAGGCTCTGCCCCGCGGGCCAGCTGCCGAGGCCGGCGTGGCTGCCCATATGGCCTGCCATGCCGCCGTCGACGAATTCCGCGCCCCACAGCGCCGCCATGCGCCGCGCCTCTTCGAACTCGCAGAACGGATCGTCGCGGCTGGCCACCAATAGCGTCGGCACCGGCAGCTTGCGCTCCGGCAGCGTCTCGAATCCGGCGAAGGTCGGCAACGGCGCGCCTTCCGGCAGCTCGCCGCTGGCGCGGGCGCGCTCGTCGGTCAGCGGAATCGCCGGCGGCGCCACCAGCAGCGCGCCCTTCACCTTGCGCTGCTCCAGCAGCGAGGCCTGCAGCAACCAGGCGACCGTCGTATGGCAACCCAGGCTGTGGGCGGCGATCACCAGCCGCCCCGGAATCTCCGCCACCGCCGCGGCCAGGCCGGCCACCCATTCGTCGCGGGTCGGATACAGCCAGTCGCGCTGCTTGGCTCGGCGCGCCAGCGGGTAGGTTTTCTCCCAATAGCCGTGCCAGTGCGTGTCGCCGGAATCGCCCCAACCCGGCACCGTCAGCAAGGTGACGTCATCGTCGTCCCACATCACAGGCTCCGCCGGTAGTCGACGATCAACGGCGCGTGGTCGGAGAATTTCTCGTCCTTGTACACGCAGGAGGATTCGGCCAGCTCCATCAGCGACGGCGTGACGATCTGGTAGTCGATGCGCCAGCCGACGTCCTTGGCGTAAGCCTGGCCGCGGTTGCTCCACCAGGTGTAGCCGGGCGCTTCCGGGTACAGATTGCGCCACGCGTCGCGCCAGCCGACGCGGCCCAAGAGGTCGGTCATCCAGGCGCGTTCTTCCGGCAGGAAGCCGGAGTTCTTCAGGTTGCCCTTCCAGTTTTTCAGGTCGATCTCGTTGTGGGCGATGTTCCAGTCGCCGCAGATCACGATGTCGCGGCCGTCGGCGCGCAGCTTTTCCAGGTGCGGCATGAACACGTCGAGGAAGTCGAACTTCACTTGCTGGCGCTCGTCGCTGCTGGAGCCGGACGGCAGGTACAGCGACACCACCGACAGCTTGCCGAAATCCAGTTGCAGGAAGCGGCCTTCGGAATCGATCCAGTCGACGCCCAGCCCCTCCACCACCGCGTCCGGCTGGTGGCGGGTGTACAGGCCGACGCCGCTATAGCCCTTCTTTTCGGCGTAGTGGAAATAGCCGGCCAGCCCGTCCGGATTGCGCATCCGCTCGGACAGGTCGCCCGCCTGCGCCTTCAGCTCCTGCACGCAGACGAAGTCGGCGTTGATGCCGGCCAGCCAGTCGAAAAAGCCCTTCTTGTCCGCCGAGCGGATGCCGTTGAGGTTGGCGGAAACGATTCGAAGCATTGTGTCTCCCGTGCTATGCTTGCGGCGGTTTTTTTCAGCCGTTCAAACAGTTAACGATTCGATAAGGAATGAGGATGAGCGACTTTCGTCAGGATTTTATTCGTTTTGCGCTCGACAAGCAGGTGCTGAAGTTTGGCGAGTTCATCACCAAGGCGGGCCGCAAGTCGCCGTACTTCTTCAACGCCGGCCTGTTCAACGACGGTCTGTCCACGCTGAACCTGTCGCGATTCTACGCCAAGTCCATCCAGCAAAGCGGCATCCAGTTCGACATGCTGTTCGGGCCGGCCTATAAAGGCATCATCCTGGCCGCCGCCGCCGGCATGGCGCTGGCCGAGCAGGGCCGCAACGTGCCCTTCGCCTACAACCGCAAGGAAGCCAAGGACCACGGCGAGGGCGGCACCCTGGTCGGCGCGCCGCTGCAAGGCAAGGTGCTGATCATCGACGACGTCATCTCGGCCGGCACCTCGGTGCGCGAATCGGTGGAGCTGATCCGCGCCGCCGGCGCCGAACCGGCCGGCGTCGCCATCGCGCTGGACCGGATGGAGCGCGGCCAGGGCGAATTGTCGGCGGTGCAGGAAGTGGCCCAGCAGCATGGCCTGCCGGTGGTGGCCATCGCCACGCTGAAAGACTTGCTGGGATTCCTGGAAAACAGCCCGGAACTGGCGGCGCATCTGGACGCGGTGCGCGCCTACCGCGCCCAATACGGAGTCGACGACTGACATGAAAGCGCTTGCCGGACCGTTGCTGCTGCTGTGTTCGCTGGCCCAGGCCGGCGTCTACAAATGGGTGGACGAGGCCGGCAACACGCATTACAGCGACTCGCCGCCGCTTGAGAGCCAGAGCCGCGGCGTCGCCGAGCTGAGCAAGCAAGGCGCCGTCAACAAGCCGGCCGAAACCGCCGCCCAGCGCCAGGCGCGCGAGGCGTCCGCCGCCGCCGGCCGCCAACAGCAGCAACAACGGATGGACGCCGCCCGCCACGACCAGGCGCTGGTGCAGAGCTATCCGACGCTGGCCGACCTGCAGGCCGACCGCGAGCGCCAGCTGGCGGTGCTGCAATCCTCCTACCGCGCGCTGGAGCTTCGCGGCCAGGGGCTGGCGCTGCAACGCGGCCATCTGGAGCAGGATCTGGAGCGCGCCCGGCAGAACCAGCAGACGCCGCCGGCAACCACCGTGCGCAATCTGCAGCTGCTGCGGCAATCGCAACAAGATCTCTTGCGGCAGATGGCGTCCAAGCGCGCCGAACTGGACGCGTTCCGCCAGCGGATGCAGCAGGACATCGCCCGCTACCGCCAGCTCAATCCCTGATTACTGCCCTCCGTCCTTGCGCTGCCAGGCCTGGTTCAGCGTCTGCGTCGCCTGATCCAGCACCTGCTTGCCGCGCGATTGCGCGTCGGTAGCCGCCGCCAGTTCGGCGTTGGCCTTGTCCAGCGCGGCTTGCGCGCCGGCCAGGCGCTGCTCGGAAAGCGCCTTCTCGTCCTGCGCCGTCTTCAATTTGCCGTCCAGCAGTCTCTGCTGGCTCTGCGCCTGCTGGAACGCCATCTGCGCCGCCAGCAGCTGTTCGTCGGCGCTCTGCGCCCAGGCTCCGCCGGCAGCGAGCGCCGCCAGCAGCGGCGCGCTCAACATCAGCTTGTTCATTGTGTTCCCCTTGTCGGCTGTCAGCCGACATTATGCGGCAAGCCGGCACCGGCGGGCATTACTGTTCGAGGAAGAACTCCACCGGCACCGCCAGCTCCAGCGCATCCGGCAACGCGTCCGGGATGCGCGGCAGCGGCGCGGCTCGGTAGACGGTGTCCAGAGCGGCCTGGTCCAGCGCCGGATGGCCGCTGCCGCGGCTCAGCCGCGCCGCCAGCACCCGCCCCTCGCGGTCGATGCGGATGGACAAGTAGGCCGTGCCCTCGTCGCCGCGCAGCCGCGACGTGGCCGGATATTGCCGATAGCGCTCCAGTCTGGCCAGCACCTTGGCCTCCCAACTGCTGCGGCCCTGGCTCACGCGCGGCCGGCTGTCGTCCTGCGACGCAGCCTTGGGCGCGGCGGCCTGGCTGGGTGCTTGCTCGGCCGCGGCCCACGGGGCCGGTGGTTGATCCGCTCGCGGCGCGGGATCCGGCTTGCCGGCCGCTTGGGTCGCCTGGGGCGAATGGCTGTCCGGCTGAACGCCGGCCCGCTGAGGCGCGGCCGCGCGGCGGGATGCCGACGCCGCCTCGCTGGGGCGTTCGGCGGCGCGCTTCTGCTCCGGCGCCGTCGAGCCGCCGCCGGCCAGCCACTGCATCGCCGGCTGCTCCGCCGGCGCCGGTGCCTGCGGCTTGGTGCCCGGCCACCATAGCCCGGCGGTCAGCGCCGCCAGATGCAGGCCAACGCACGACAGCAGCGCCAGGCCCTTCCAGTGCCGGGCCGACAGCCTGCGCCAGCCCGACGGCTCGCCGGGATGGGACGGCCGGCTCAGCAGATACAGCAAGACCGAAAGCTCGATCGCCGCCACCAGCCAGGGCACCCAATGCGGCGGCCGCGCCAGCAGCAGCGCGACGAAGCCCGCGCCCATGCCCAGCGCGGCGAAGCACTTGGCCTTGAGCGGCACGATGCGCTGTTCGCGCCAGCGCCGCAGGCCCGGGCCATAGCGCGGATGATCCAGCAGCCGCTGCTCCAGCCGCGGCGAGGACTTGCTGAAACAGGCCAGCGCCAGGATCAGGAAGATGGTGGTGGGCATCACCGGCAGCAGCGCGCCTATCACCGCCAGCGCCACCATCAGACAGCCGCCCAGCAGGTAAAGCCAGCGCACTGCCGGGTGCCGCGCCGCGCTCAAGCGTACACCCGGTCCAGGTGGCCGTTCATGCAGGCGAAGGCGGCCACCGCGCCGGCGGTGACGCGGGCCTCGGCGTCGCCGTCCAGCTCCAGGCCGTCCAGCGCCGAAGTGAACGCGCGCCAGTGGCGGGCGCGGCCGTCCGGGTGGCCGGCCAGGTGGCGGGCGCCGAACGCCTCGTCCAGGCCCAGCTTGCCGGCCAATTTGTACAGGATGGCCGCGCCCAGCTTGGAGCCTTCCACCACGTACAGCCAGCCCATCGCGCTGGCCACGTCCAGCTCGCCGCTGATCGGCGCCTCGGCCAGTTGCGGCAGCGCGCGGTCCAGATCACCCATGTCGGCGGCGATGCTGTGGTAGCGGCGGCGCTCGGCCAGGTCCGGGAACAGCTTGGCCAGCTCCGGATTATCGTACAGCGCGTCGGCGTCGCGCAGGAAGCGGTACTGGGCGTCGAGGAAGCGGGCGTAGTTGTCGCGGCTGGCGAAGGGCTGGTTGGCCATGATGCGCTGGTCCAGCTGGTCGTGGGTGTCGTGGGTGCGGGCCTTCAGGTCCTGGGTGCGGGTGCGTTCGATGGTGGTCATGCCGATGCTTTCTTCTACTGAGCTGGGCTTTGCGGACAAAGCCCATTAAATGTTAATGATAACTATTTTTGTTTATTTAGGGAAACGCGCCGCTCAGAATTGCCAGGTCGCGTTCAGCCGCGCGGTGCGCCCCGGCCCCGGCATCAGGCTCAGCGCCAGCGGATCCAGGTAGTAGCGGTCGGTCAGGTTGTCGATGGCCAAATCAACGCTGACGCCCTTGGAGATCCGGTAACTGGCGAACACGTCCACCAGCGTGTAGGCGCGGGTCAGCACCTGGTTGGCGGTGCCGTTCCAGCTCTCCCAGCGGCTGTCGTCCACGCTGGCGCCCTGCTTGGCCACCGGCTCGCTGTTGTAGGTGACGCGGCTGCCGAAGCTGAGCCTGCGGTCGAGCGCGCGTCCGCCCAGCGTCAGATTCAGGTTGAAGCGCGGCGGGATGTGGTTGCGGACGTAGCTGCTGGAAAAGCCGCTGGGCGTGCATTCCGGCGTATTGGCCATCGGGTGCTCGCCGCCGAACCAGGTGATGCCGCGGAAGTACTCGGCCGACGCGCGGTCGCATATCCGGGTCTTGCGGTTGTAGGTGGCGGACAGCTCGCCGAACAGCGCGCCGCCGTCGTACGACGATTGCAGCTCGACGCCGGACAGCTGGTAGCGGTCCATGTTCACCATGCTGAAGTTCTGCTCCCACGCCTCCTTGCCGGGAATCGGCCGCCGGGTGATGTAGTCGCGGGTGGTGTTGTCGAAATAGGCGAGCTTGAAGCGGAAGCGGTCGTCGCCGCGCAGCAGGCCGTCCTTCAGCACGCTGACGCCGATTTCCCAGTTCTGGCTGCGTTCCGGCTTCAGTTCGCCAAGGAAAGGCGAGGACGAGCCCAGCGTCGACTCCATCAGGCTGGGCATGCGCAGGCCTTCGACGTAGCGCAGATAGCCGGTGACCGAGGGGCTCAGCTTCAGGTTGACGCCGAAGGACGGCGCGAAGCCGCTGTCGCGGCGGCGGTAGGGCTGGCTGCGGCGGTATTGCCGCGATGCCAGCTCCTGGTTGTCGCGCCAACTCACCTCCGCCTCGCTGGACTTGGCGCCGGCCAGCGGCTGCGCCTGACCGCTGCCGTCGACATAGGTGGCGCCCGGCTGCTTGAACGGATTGGTGGCGTCGCTGAAATTGCCGGCGGCGTCCGGCTTCCACTCCACCTCGCCCAGGTATTCGAAGGTGTCGTCGCTGTAGAGCTGGGCGGTCTTCGACACGGTGCGGTAGGCCTCCAGCTTCTTGACCTCGACGTTGTTGTCCTGGGTGGCGAAACGCAGATAGCGGCCGCCCAAGTCGAAGCTCAGCCAATCCACCGGCGCCCAGTTGACGCCGACGAAGGCGCTCTGCTCGTCGCGGCTGCCGTCCCGCAGATTGCGGTTGTTGAGGATGTCGTCCTCGTCGCGGATGAAGCCCTTGCCCGGCGCCAGCCGCTCATGCTGCAGCGATACCCCGTAATCGAACTTCAGCGCGCCCAGCCGGGTGCGCAGCAGCGAGCTGTTGCTCAGATCGGCCCCGGTGCGTTGCGCCTGAGCCGGCGCCAGGTAGGAAAAGTCGATGCAGTCTGCGCAATCGCCCCAGCCCGGGCGCGGCTTGCCCTGGGTGGGATTGCGGAACACGTCGCCGTTGTAGGCCCGGCTGTCCATGTCGGTATGCCACAGATTGGCCTGCAGCTTGATCAGCGGATTGTCGTCCGGCTGCCACTTGAAGCGGGCAGTATAGGCGTCCACCCTCACCTGGCTGCGCGGCCACTGCGGGATCGAATCGCCGTCGTTGCGGACGATCTGCGAGGTCATGATCTCGCCGTAGTCGCTGTCGTAGCGGCGGAAGCCCAGCTCCAGCGAGCGCTCGGCGTCCGGCTTCAGCGTGCCATTCAGCAGCAGCGAGCGGCTGCGGTTAGCGGTGTTGAGCACCTCTTCGCCGGGCTTGAAAATACGGGTGACGCCGACGTCCTCCTGAGTGCCGGACGACATCCAGTCGTTCTTCACTACATAGCGCTCATGGCCATGCTTGCCGGAGAAGTAGTTGCCGATGTCGCGGTAGGCGAAGGCGCCGACCAATTCGTAGCGGTCTTCGCGCAAGGCGGCGGCGACGCTGCCGTGGCCGGCGCGTCCGTCCAGCGCCGGGCTATGCCGGCGCGGCGTCGCGTTCAGCTCGGCCGGGGGCGCGACGCTATTGCTCTGCAAGCCTCCGCGCAGGCGCACGCCGCGGCGCTCGCCGGGCAGCAGGATGTCCTCCGCCTTCAGCGTGTCCATTTTCACCAGGCCGCCGATCGCCCCGGCGCCCTGCGCCGACAAAACCGGCCCCTTGTCGACCGTGACGCCGCCGATCAGGTCCGGGTCCAGGTAGTTGCGGTCGGCGACGCCGCCGTAGCCGCGATAGGCGGTCACCGACTGCACGCTGCCGTCGATCACCACCGGCACCCGCCCCTGTCCCTGTAGCCCGCGGACATTGACGTCCACCGAGCCGCTGTTGCGGCTCTCGCCCACCTGCACCCCGGCCACGCCCTTGAACATGTCGGCCGGCGAGGTGCCACGGAAGCGCTCGATCTGCTCGCGCGTCACCGCCGCCGACGAACCCGGCTTCAGATACGGCCGGTCGAACAGCGACATCTCGTCGTCGGACAAGGCCCCCGGCGCGCTGCTGCCCCCGCGCACCCGCAAGGCGCCGATATTGACCGCGCCCTCTCCGGCCGACGGCGCCGCCCGCACCACAATGCCTTCCGCCCGCAGGCTGGCGGCCAGGCCGCTTCCCTCCAACAGCCGGCGCAGCGCGTCGCGCACCGTGTAGCTGCCCTGCAGCCCCGGCGCGGCGCGGCCGCCGGCCAAGGCCGGGTCGAACAGCAGATTCATGCCGGCCTGGCTGGCCAGCTGCTGCAGCGCGCCGGCCAGCGGCTGCGGCGCGATCTGGAAGGCGACGACGCGGGACTGGGCCGGCGCGGGCTGGACGCAAGCCAGACCCAGCAGCAGGGCGGCGGCCCCCGGGCGGGAAATCGACATGGCGGACTACCTCACGGATGAAATTAATAATTATTCGCATCCATGAAGACGCAGCCGCCCGCCGCATCCTGACGTCGGTCGGTAAATATTTTTTGCTCGGACTATTTTTTGGCGTCGATCAGCGTTTCACCGCCGCTCCGGCGCAGCGCAACCGGCAGAACCTGGGGCAGAATGCGGGCGAACGCGGGCGCGTCATGGCTGGCAAAGCTGCCGCTCAAGCGCAAACCGCCCAGATCCGGCCGCGCCAGCCTGAGGCCTGTCGGGCCGTAGCGCTCGAACTCGGCCAGCACCTCGGCCAGCGGCCGGTCGGAAAACTCCAACCGCCCCGCGCGCCAGGCGGCCACGGTTTCCGGCGGCTCCGCCGCTTCCCGGCGGAGCGAGCCATCGCGCCAGAGCGCGCGCTGGCCATCGCTCAGCAGCAGCTTGCTCCGCGCTTCGCCGCTCGCGCCCGCCGCCGCCTCGGCATCGCCGTGGTCGGCCACCGCCACCTTGCCGTGCTCCACCGCCACCTCGACCGCGCCATATAGATTGCGCACGGCGAAACGCGTGCCCAGCACCGTCACCCTCACCTGACCGGCCGCCACCCGGAACGGCCGCCCGGCGTCCCGCGCCACCGCGAACATCGCCTGCCCGCGCAGCAGCTTGGTCTCGCGGCGGTCCTTGAAATACGCGATCTCCACCACGGTGTCCGCGTCCAGGCTCAAGCGGCTGCCGTCAGCCAGCATCCGATCCAGCTGCTGGCCGCGCGCGCTGGCCAGCGTCTGCGTCCACTGCGGCTGGCTGGCCCGCCACTGCCAGCCCAGCGTACAGGCGAGCAGCAATATGGCGCAGGCGGCCAGGGCATGGCGCCGGGTTCTGGACGGCGCGGGCGCAGCCAGCCTGCGGCGCTGCTCTCCGCTCAGGCCTGACAGCAAGGCATCGACGCGCGCGTGCGCGGCGTAGGCGCGGCGGTGCTCGCCGGACGCATCCAGCCAGGCGGCCAGTTCCACCCGCTCCGCCTCGTCCAGCCCTTCCCGCTGCCGCAGGCGCCAGCGCGCGGCTTCCGCGTCGGCCAGCTCCCCGTTCGCCGCTTCACGCTCGCGCCTCATCGGCTCTCCTCCTGTTCCAGCGCCCGCTTGCACGCCAGCATGCCGTTGATGATGTGTTTCTCCACCATATTCCGGGAAATGCCCATTTCCCGCGCGATGTCAGCCTGGCTCAACCCTTCCAGCTTGAACAGCACGAAGGCCTGGCGGCAACGCGGCGGCAAGCCCGCTATCGTCCTCTCCAGCAGGGCCAATTGCTGCCGCGCGGCCAACCGCCGCTCCGGCTCGAAATGCGCGGGCGCGGCCAGTTCGATGTCCACCATGTCCAGTTGCGGCCTCGCCTGCTCGCGGCGGTGGCGGTCTATCAGCAGGTTGCGCGCGGCTGCGTACAGCAGCGCCCGCGGCGAGCGCACCGGCGCGCCGCCGGCATCGCCCTCCGGAGCCTGCAGATTCAACACTTTCAGATATGCGTCCTGCGCCACGTCCTCCGCGCGCTGGCGCGAACCGGTGGCCCGGGTGAGAAAATTGAGCAGTTCGCGATAATAGCCGTCCATCACCAGCGTCGCCCGTGACAAAAGGGCGCAGCATAGCGCAAGAAAGAAATGATAACAATTATCGTTATCAGCAATATCAGGGATGGAAATGCGAAGGGCCCGGACAATAGCCGGGCCCTTGCGGGAATGCTTGGTGGGTCGTGCGGGATTCGAACCTGCGACCAACGGATTAAAAGTCCGCTGCTCTACCAGCTGAGCTAACGACCCATTGGGGTATTCATGTCGGGGAGGGTGCAGGGATGGTGGTGGGTCGTGAGTGGCTCGAACACTCGACCTACGGATTAAGAGTCCGCTGCTCTACCAACTGAGCTAACGACCCATCCGGTCTGCACAAAAGACAGAAATGAACTTGATTGGTGGGTCGTGCGGGATTCGAACCTGCGACCAACGGATTAAAAGTCCGCTGCTCTACCAGCTGAGCTAACGACCCGCACAACGTACGGCGGCATGTCTTTGGATGGTGGGTCGTGAGTGGCTCGAACACTCGACCTACGGATTAAGAGTCCGCTGCTCTACCAACTGAGCTAACGACCCGTCCGGGACATGCGACTACACTATATCAAGCTTTCTCTGGTGGGTCGTGCGGGATTCGAACCTGCGACCAACGGATTAAAAGTCCGCTGCTCTACCAGCTGAGCTAACGACCCATCGAGAGCTCGCAACTATAATGAAACGTTTCAGATGCGTCAAGCCGTATCGCGAAAAATTTCTCTCCGCCGCCGCCCGGAGAGGGGAACGAAAACGGGGCGAAAACAGTCGGAACAAACCGGGCCGGAATCATTCGCCACTTGAAACTACGTTGTTCGATACCCATGTGAGATAAGAGGGCAATCCCTGCGTCAGCGGCAGCGCGACGATTTCCGGCACCTGGTACGGATGCAGCGCCGCCAGCCGCGCTTCCAGTTGCGGATACGCGTCAGCGCGGGTCTTGATCAGCAGCGGAATCTCCTCGGCCCGCTCCACCGCGCCCTGCCAGCGGTACACTGAGCGGCAGGGACTCAGAATATTGACGCAGGCGGCCAGTTGTTCGGCCACCAGCGTCGTCGCGATGCGCTCGGCGGTTTCCGCGTCGGGCGCGTTGCAGACAACCAATAAACAATCGTTAGATGGAATCGGATTCAAGATGCGCGTTCTCCCGCTGCTGTTGTTGATTTACCCGTTCGCAGAAATCGCCGCCCTGGTGGCGCTGGCCGACCGCATCGGCGGCCTGGCGGTGTTCCTCTTGGTAGTGCTGTCCTCGATGCTGGGCCTGTGGATGCTGCGCAACCAGAAGCTGGGCGCGCTGCTGACGCTGGGCAGCGTGATGCGCCAGGGCGACAAGGTTTCGCTGTATTCGCTGCTGTGGCCGCTGCGTTACGCGCTGGCCGGCCTGCTGTTCCTGCTGCCCGGCCTGCTCAGCGACCTCGCCGCCATCCTGCTGCTGCTGCCGCTGAAAGGCCCGGACATCTCGCTGCGCGCCACCGGCGCCGGCCCGTCCGCCGGCCCCGCCGGCAACAGCGACGTCATAGAAGGCGAATTCCAACGCGTCGACGAAACCACGCCGCCGGGACGCCGCCTTCAGTGAAAACCCAGGCGATCCAGCGCCGACGCGTCATCAAGGCCGCAGGCGATCCGCACCACCTTGTGCCGGCTCTTATCGCCGGACAGCAGCTCCACATCGCGCTTGGCGACGCCGAAACGGTCGGCCAGCCAGGCCAGCAGCGCGGCATTGGCCTTGCCGTCCACCGGCGGCGCGGCCAGCCTGACCTTCAGGCAGTCGCCGTGCTCGCCGGCCGCCTCGGTCTTCTTGGCGCCCGGCTGCACGTGCAGCGTCAGCCGGACGCAGCCGTCATGGCACGACAACCAAGATTTCATCCCATTTCCCGCCCAAAACGGGAAGTGTAGTCCAAAACGCGGCCTGGAAGCAGCGCCGCCAAAAAGGAGCATCGTCATGGATATCGGCATCAACGAACAAGATCGCCAGGAAATCGCCCACGGCCTGTCCCGCCTGCTGGCGGACAGCTACACCCTGTACCTGAAGACGCACAACTTCCACTGGAACGTCACCGGGCCGATGTTCAACACCCTGCACCTGATGTTCGAGACCCAGTACAACGAGCTGGCGCTGGCCGTGGACGCCGTCGCCGAGCGCATCCGCGCGCTGGGCCACTACGCGCCGGGCAGCTACGCCGACTACGCCAAGCTGACCGCCATCCCCGAATCCGCCGGCGCGCCGCCCAAGGCCGAAGAGATGATCCGCCAATTGGTCGAGGGCCACGAAACCGTGTGCCGCACCGCCCGCAGCGTGTTCGCCGTAGTGGAGCGCGCGTCCGACGAGCCCAGCGCCGACTTGCTGACCCAGCGCCTGCAGGTGCACGAGAAAACCGCCTGGATGCTGCGCAGCCTGCTGGAAAAATAAGCCGGCCGCGCGCCGCCGCCGAAACGCCGCCTCCGCGCGGCGTTTTTGCATGGCCGCCATGCTACACTCTGGCAAAATCCGGAAACCCGCGATGGCCGATCACCTGTACCGTCCCCGCCCATCCGCGTCCAGCGCCCCGCTGCTGTGGGTGGCGCTGGGCGTGTCGCTGCTGGCCCACCTGCTGCTGCTCAGCCTGGGCGGCCGCCTCTCCGCGCCCGACCGGCCCGGCGAAGCGCCCGCGTCCCAGATCAATATCCGCCTGATCCGCCATCCTGCGGCGGCCACGCCGCCGACCGAAAGGCTGGCCGAAATCGATCATGCCGGTTCGGGCAACAGCGCCGAGCCGCGCCAGTTGCTCAGCCGCCGCGAGCCGCCCAAGCCGCGCCCCGCCGCGGAAATGCCGCCGCCGGCTCCGACCAACCCGATCGCCCGCCCAACCCCGGCGCCGGCCAAGGTCCAGCCCGCGCCGCCCAGCGGCCAGGTCAGCACCGGCTCGCTGCTGGCCCAGGTCGGCGCGCTGTCGCGCGGCGGCGACAGCGCCATCGTCGACAACGACAAGGAGAGCGGCCAGGCCGGCAACGCGCTCGGCGAGGCGGCCCGCGGCTATCCCTGGGCGCGCTACCAGGCCGACTGGCGGCTGAAAGTGGAGCGCATCGGCAACCTGAATTACCCGGATGAAGCGCGCCGCCAGGCCCTGCATGGCGCGGTGACGCTGGAAGTGACGATAGCCGCCGACGGCAGCCTGCAGGGACAGCGAGTCACCCGCAGCTCCGGCAGCCCGGTGCTGGACGAAGCCGCCCAGCGCATCGTCGAGCTGTCCTCGCCGTTTCCGCCGTTTCCGCCCGCGCTGGCCCGCGCCCCAACAATGCGCATCAACCAGCGCTTCGTCTTCACCCGGGACAACCTCTTATCCAGCCATTGAACCAAGGAAGCATCATGTTTGAAGTCAACCGCAGCATCGCGCTGCTGCGCCCGCAGGCCCCGTTTCTCGCCTGGCTGAAAAGCCTGCCCGGCGGCATCGATCCGCAACTGACGCTGGAAGCGCTGGCCGCCGACAGCAACGCGCTGCTGATCCCGCCGGCGGAAGACGCCGACGCCGCGCGCCGCTTCGTGCAGCAACGCCATCGCCAGCTGTTCGAGGCCGAGCTGGCCGACTGGTGCGAAGACCAGAGCCTGTGGCCGCAGAACATCAGTCCCAACCTGTTCCAGCAATGGTTCAAGGTGGAAATCCACTCGGTGCTGACCGATCTGGTCGAAGAGCCGCTGGAGCGAGAGGCCTTCGTGCCGCTGGATCTGGACGGCAGCGCCGATTAACCGCCACACACAATAGAGGGGAAACACATGGCGCACCACACCCGGATCAAGGTCCGCGGCTATCACCTGGACCTGTTCGGCCACGTCAACAACGCGCGCTATCTGGAATTTCTGGAAGAAGCCCGCTGGAGCCAGTTCGAAGAGCAAGGCGGACTGGACTGGTTCCTGAAATCCGGCCTGGCGTTGGCTGTGGTCAACATCAACATCGACTATCGCCGCCCGGCGCTGATGGGCGAGCAACTGCTGATCGAGACCGGCCTGAAGTCCATCGGCAACCGCAGCGCGGTGATCCACCAGCGCGTGCTGCTGGAAGGCGCAGACACCGTGGTGGCCGAGGCCGACGTCACCTTCGTGGTGTTCGACGCCAAACAGAACAAGGCGGTGGTGCTGGAAGGACAATTGAAGGACATGCTGGAACAGATGACCGCCTCTCCGGTCTGAACCAGCGGCAGACACGACAGGAAATCGAGATGAAGAAGGGTTTGATCATTGCGCTGGCGCTGCTGGTCGCCGCCGGCGCCGCCTACAAGCTGATGTTCTCCGGCAACCCGGCCCCCGAGGTGAAGCTGACCTCGCTGACCGGCGCCGCCACCAGCACCTCGGCGCTGAAAGGCAAGGTGGTGCTGGTCAATTTCTGGGCCACCAGTTGTCCCGGCTGCGTCGAGGAGATGCCGGAAATCAAGAAGCTGCACCAGGACTACGGCGGCAAAGGGCTGAACGTGCTGGCGGTGGCGATGAGCTACGACCCGCCCAACTACGTGCAGAACTTCGTCGCCAAGAACCAGCTGCCCTTCTTCGTCGCGCTGGACCCGCAAGGAACCACGGCCAAGGCCTTCGGCGACATCCAGCTGGCGCCGACGACTTTCCTGATCGACAAGCAGGGCAATATCATCAAGCGCTACGTCGGGGTGATGAACTTCCCCGAGGTGCGCAAGCTGATCGAGCAGCACCTCTAAGCCGCAAACCACCGCCCCGCCCGCCGGGGCGTTTTCCTACCCCATGCCCCCGCACACCGCGCAGCCCGGATCGCGCGGCACGCGTATCTGCTTGAAGCCGCCGCTCAGCGCGTCGTACAGCGTCAGCTTGCCCAGCACCGGCGCAACGCCGGCCAGCAGCTTGACCGCCTCCACCGCCTGCAGGCTGCCGATCACGCCGACCAAGGGCGACAGCACGCCGAAGGTGGCGCAGGGGCCGTCGCTGGCCTCGCCCTCGTCCGGAAACAGGCAGTGGTAGCAGGGCGAGGCCGCGTCGCGGCTGTCGAACACCGCCAACTGGCCCGAGAAGCGCACCGCCGCGCCGGACACCAGCGGCACCCTGGCGGCGATGCAGGCGCGGTTGACCGCGTGGCGGGTGGCGAAATTGTCGGAGCAATCCAGCACCACGTCGTGCGCAGCCACCTCTTCGATCAAGCGATCGCCCGCCAGCCGCTCGGCCAGCGGCCTGATCTCGATCGAGGGATTCATCGCGGCCATCCGCCGCGCCGCCGACTCGGCCTTGCCTTGGCCCAAACTGACGGCGTCGTGGGCGATCTGGCGCTGCAGATTGGACAGTTCCACCACGTCGTCGTCGACGAGGGTGATCCGGCCGACGCCGGCGCTGGCCAGGTACAACGCCACGGGCGAGCCCAGGCCGCCGGCGCCGACGATCAGCGCGCGCGCCGCCAGCAGCCGGCGCTGGCCTTCGATGTCGATCTCGGGCAACAGGATGTGGCGGCTATATCGCAGCAGCGCCTCGTCGTCCAGCTCGCGGTCTTGCTCCATGCTCATGCTCCGGAATGCGAAACGCCAGCCGGGAAGGCTGGCGTCGATAAGCGATTTGTGTCGAGCACAACGCCTGAGACCAAGCGCGCCTCCGCAGACAGTACAAATAGCACGGCGGGGAGGCGCGACGCAGTATCAGGCGTTTTGCCTTACTCCTCCGCCACCTTGCGGGCGAACTTGATGCCCAGCTGCTTCAGCTTGCGGTACAAGTGAGTGCGCTCCAGGCCCACCTTCTGCGCCACCCGGCTCATATTGCCGTTCTCCAGCGAGATGTGGTACTCGAAATAGCGGCGCTCCAGCTGTTCGCGCAACTCGCGCAGCGGGATG
Source organism: Chromobacterium sp. INPA-IVC (assembly GCF_059047085.1). NCBI lineage: Bacteria > Pseudomonadati > Pseudomonadota > Betaproteobacteria > Neisseriales > Chromobacteriaceae > Chromobacterium > Chromobacterium sp. INPA-IVC. Next base: position 157,763 of record NZ_JBTNLS010000008.1, read on the forward strand.
TTGAAGTCGAAGCCCGACTCTTCCACCGGCTTTTCGTGGCGGAACTGGGCCAGCACCTTGTTGACCTCGGCGGCGTCGACTTCGTCCGACTCGGCCGTCAGCGCCAGGCTCTTGATGATGCTGCGCAGCTGCTCCAGATTGCCCGGCCAGTCGTACTGGCGCATCGCGTTCAGCGCGGCGGTGGTCAGCTTGCGCGCCGGCACCTGCTTGGATTCCACCAGCTCCACCAGGATCTGCTCGGCGATGAAGGTGATGTCCTCGGCGTGCTCGCGCAGCGGCGGGATCGGCACGATCACGCTGGACAGCGCGGTCAGCAGGCGGTTGTCGCACTCGGGATCCACCAGCAGCTCCTGCAGCGGACGGCTGCAGGAACAGATCAGACGCACGTTGAAGCGGTCGAGCTTGGACAGCAGGAACAGCAGGCCCTGCTGCACGCGGCGGCTGTACTGGCCGATTTCCGGCAGGTAGAGCACGCCGTTGTTGGCCTTCTGCAAGAGCTCCAGCGGCGCGTCGGCCAACTGCTCCAGCTTGGCCGGCGTCACCCAAGGCGTGTTGCCCTGGTGGAAAAAGCGCGCCACCAGCTCGAAGCCGGAGCCGGACTCGCCGGTCAGCAGCACCGGCGACTTGACCTTGGCCACGCGCTCCAGCTGGCGCTTGAGCTCCTGGATCGGCTCGCTGCGGCCCAGCTTGTCCAGGTTCAACGAGGTGTTGGCCTGCATGTCGCCGTACTTCAGCGCGCGCTGAACCGTGGTCAACAGCTTCTGCAGCGCGATCGGCTTTTCCAGGAAATCAAAGGCGCCGATGCGGGTGGCTTCCACCGCGGTGTCTATGCTGGCGTGGCCGGACATCATCACCACCGGCATGTTGAGCAGGCCGGACTTGGCCCATTCCTTCAGCAGGGTGACGCCGTCGCAATCGGGCATCCAGATATCCAGCAGCACCAGCGCCGGCCGGGTCTGATTGCGCAATTGGCGGGCCACTTCGGCGTTTTCCGCCAAAGCCACGGTATAACCTTCGTCCTGCAGGATCTCGGAGAGCAGCTCTCGGATGCCGATCTCGTCGTCCACAATCAAAATGTCGCTGCTACGCATTAGGCCTCCAGCAATGGCAGGGAGAGAAGGACGCGCGCTCCATGCTGCCCGGCGTTCCCCAAAATGACCTGTCCATGGTGTTCTTCCATAATCTTCTTGACCACGGCCAGTCCAAGACCGGTTCCCTTGGCTTTACTGGTCACATATGGCTCGAACGCGCGTCTGAGGATGTCCGGGCCGAAGCCCGCGCCATTGTCCTCGACGCTGACGAGCGCGTTTCCTTCTTCTTGTCGGCTGCTAATTTGAATCATCGGGATGCCAACGTCAAGGACTGCATCCTGGGCGTTTTGCATCAGGTTATGCAGCACCTGCCGCAGTAGAGCAGCATCCCCCATGATCATCAGCGGAACTTCGTCCAGCGCAATCTTAACAGCAGGATTGGATTCGTAAAGGGCCATCACCTCCCGGATCACCTGATTGAGATCAAGTTTCACCAGTTTGATCTTGGGCGCGCGGGCATAGTCGCGGAACGCCTCCACCATGCTTTTCAGCGCGCCGACCTGCTTGATGATGGTGTCGGTGGAGCGCTTGAGCATGTCCGCTTCCGGCCCTTCCAGCTTGTCCGCCAGCTTCATCGCTAGCCGTTCGGCGGACAGCTGGATGGGCGTGAGCGGATTGCGGATCTCGTGCGCCAGCCGCTTGGCCACCTCGCCCCAGGCCGCGTCGCGCTGGGCGCGGGCCAGTTCGGTGATGTCGTTGAACACCAGCACGTAGCCGTCGCTGGAATGCTCGGGCAGCCGCGCTCCGCGCACCAGCAGCGTGCGCTCGCCCTGGGCGGTGTCGTAGTCGAGCTGGGTCTCCCAGTCGCTCTCGACGTCGCTGTCGGCATGCTGCATCACCGTTTCCACCAGGCTGGACACTGCCGGCATCAGACCGCCCCATTCCGGGAATCGGTGCTCCGCCAACTGGCTGAAATCGACGCCCAGAATGCGCGAGGCGCTGGTATTGGCGGTGCGGATCTGCCAGTCGCCGCCGAAGGCGATCACGCCGGCCGACAGATTGGTCAGTATGCTTTCCAGATAAAGCTTGCCGCCTTCGAGCTCGCCGCGGCTCTTTTCCGCCAGTTGCCGCGCCTCGTCCAATTGCTGCGTCATACGGTTGAACAGCGTGGTCAGCATGCCCAGCTCGTCGCGGCGGTAGACCGGATGGCGCTTGGAAAAGTCGCCCTGCGCCACCGCCCGGGTACCCGCCGCCAGCTCGGACAAGGGCGCCGACAGCCGCTCCGACAGGAACAGCGCGAAAGCCAGCGCCGCCGTCAGCGCCAGCAGCACCGCCAGCGCCAGCGTCAGCATGTAGAAGGTGCGCAGGCCCTGGCGCGCCAGCAGCAGCTGCCGATACTCGGAGCGAGCGCTCTCGATCTGTTCAGCGTCGCGACTGATGTCGGCCGGCGCCGCCTGCAGCAGCTGCAGCACCCGCGTCTGCTCGCCCGGCCCCCGGTAAGCCAGCAGCACTTTCAGCGCCAGGCCGTTGTTGCCGTCGTTTTCTATGCTCTGCTGCGGCGTGCGCAGCTTGACCGCGCGCAGCGCCTCATGGCCAGGGGATTGCGGCAACCCGCGCGCGTCGCCGCCGGCGAAAGCCAGCAGCTGGCCGTTGCCGCGGTTGAAGATGGCGATTTCCTTCAGGCCCAGCTGCTCGCGCAGCCGTTCCAGCCGCACCGGCAGCACGCCGTCCGGCAGCGCCTCCACCTCGTCCTGCACCATCCGCCCCTTGCGGCCGACGTCGTCCAGCACGTAATTGAGCGCGCTGCGGCCCAGCACCAGGCCGCGATCCAGCGCCGCCTCGACACGCACGTCGAACCAGCTCTCGATGCTACGGGTCAGAAACTGCGCCGACACGGTGAATACCAGCAAACCCGGCACCAACGCGACGCCGGCGAACATCAACGCCAGCTTCTGCGTCAGCTTGGCGCCGAACACGCGGTTCTTCACCCGCTGGCGCAGACGCCAAAGCTGGCGCCCCACCACGCCGAGCAGGGCCAGCAGCAGCAGACTGTTGAGGCCGAACACCCACCAGTAGTAATCGTTGAGTTTTGAGGCGTTGCCGGTGGCCACCGCCAACAGATAGAGCAGGATGGCTCCGATCGTCGCCATCGCGATGGTGGCGTAGCGCATCAGCCGGCGTCCTTGACATCCAGCTTGATCCAGCCGGAATCCAGCGACCAGTCGTCAGAACCCAGTGCGTTCATCTGGAACGGCTTGGGCAGATCGCCGATGTCCAGCATCAGCCGGACCTGGCCGGCCACCTGGCCCGGCTTCTTCGGGTCCAGGGTGCCGGGATTGAGCACGCGCCAGCCCTGGATCGCGCCAAGGGCGGACAAAGCTTCGCGCAAGGTGGGGTAATAGTTGGACAGGCTGCCGATGGTGACGCGGTAGCGCCCGGTCAGCGGCTGGTAGGACAGCTTGAAAGCCAGCTGCGCATGGGGATCGAACCACTCGCGCAGCGACAGGTAGTAGGACGTGGTCCTCGGCTTGGTCAGCTCGAACTCCAGCCGGAAGCCCAGCACCACCCCCTGCTCGAGCGCCTCGCTGAGACTGGGGGTGAGTTTGGTGAGAAAACGGGTGCTGACCGCCAGCGTGCCGTCCGGCATCACCTCGGCCTCGGCGCGGCGCGAGCCTATGGTGTCGGCCAGCGCCGGCGGCAACAGGCAACAGAGCAGAACCAACAGCAGGCTAATGTTTCTCAAGCAGCGCGTAATAGAAGCCGTCATGTCGCTCACAAGGCAGCAGTTGTTCTTCCTTCAGGCACGCCGCATCCGGGTGGCGCTTGAGGAAGCCCTCCAATTGCTGGCGGTTTTCTTCGGGAAAAATCGAGCAGGTAGCGTATAGCATTTTTCCCCCGCTGGCGAGCAGCGGCCACAGCGCGTCGGCCATCGCCGCCTGCTGCTCTCCCAGCGCGGCGAAATCGCCGGGCCGGCGCAGCCATTTGATGTCCGGATGGCGTCTCACCACGCCGGAAGCCGAGCACGGCACGTCGGCCAGGATGCGGTCGAACGGACGGCCGCCCCACCACTCGTCCGGCCGCGACGCGTCGGCCTCGATCAGCTGGGCGGACAAGCCCAGCCGGCGCAGATTGTCGCCGACGCGGGCCAGCCGCGTGGCGTCGATGTCCAGCGCGGTCACCTCCACATCGGCCCGCTCCAGCATGTGGCCGGTCTTGCCGCCCGGCGCGGCGCAAGCGTCCAGCACCCGCAAGCCCGGCTGCAGATCCAGCCAATGCGCGGCGCGCTGCGCGCCCTCGTCCTGCACCGAGGCCAGACCGTCAGCGAAGCCGGGCAGATCGCGCACCGCCACCGGCCGCGCCAACTGCACCGCGTCGTCGCCCAGCGCCTTGGCCGCCAGGCCAACCTCCTCCAACCGCCCCAGATAATCGTCCACCGAGACGCGGCGGCGGTTGACGCGCAGCGTCAGCGGCGGATGGACATTGCTGGCGTCCAGGATGCCGCGCCATTCCGCGGGATAGGCCGCCTTCAGCCGCGCCACCCACCAGTCAGGATGGTTGGCCTGCGCCACCTCATCGGCCGCGGCGTTGGCCAGCAGCTCGTCGCGGCGGCGCTGGAAGTTGCGCAGCACGCCGTTGACCAGGGCCTTGAACTTGCCGCGCGCCATCATGCCGGCCAGCGTCACCGCCTCGTGCACCACCGCGTACTGCGCGGCGCGGGTGTATTGCAGCTGGTACAGCGCGATCAGCAGCAGGCGCTCCACCTGCGGCTCCGGCAGCGGATGCGGCACCAGCTGGCGCAGGCAGTGGCGCAGCACGCCCAGATGGCGCAGGCTGCCGTAGCTCAGGTCCTGCAGCGCGCCGCGTTCGGCGGGCGTCAGCTTGCCGGCCTGGCGATGGGCGTCGGCCAGCGCGTCGGTGAGGGTGGTGCCGGCCTCGATGCGGGCCAGGATCTCGGCGGCCAGTTGCTGGATTTGATGCATGGTGTGTCTTTCGATGAAACAAGGCCAGTCCTGAGGACTGGCCGCGGGTCGGTTCAAGTGCTTGCGTCAACAGGCGCCGCGCGCCAGCGCGTGCAGCCGTTCAATACGGTCGGCGGTATGCGGGTGGGTGCGGAACAAATCGCCGACGCCGCCGCCGGACAGCGGATTGATGATCATCATCTGCGCGGTCTCCGGGTGCGCCTCGGCGGCCGGCATCGCAATGCCCTGGGCATAATATTCGATTTTCTGCAAAGCGGAAGCCAAAGCCAGCGGATCGCCGGAAATTTCCGCCCCGCCTCGGTCGGCCTCGAACTCGCGCGCGCGCGAGATCGCCATCTGGATCAGGCTGGCCGCTACCGGCGCGAGGAAAGCCACCGCCAGCCGCGGCAGCAGGCCGACCGGCTGGCCGTTCTCGTCGCGGCCGCCGAAGAACATCGCGAAGTTGGCCAGCGCGGAGATCGCGCCCGCCATCGTCGCGGAGAGGGTGGAGATCAGCGTGTCGCGGTGCTTGACATGGGCCAGCTCATGGGCCATCACGCCGCGCAGTTCGCGGTAGTCGAGCATGCGCATGATGCCGCTGGTGGCGGCCACCGCGGCGTTTTCCGGATTGCGGCCGGTGGCGAAGGCGTTGGGCTGGTCCTCGTGGATCACGTAGACGCGCGGCATCGGCAGGCCGGCGCGCTGCGCCAGCTCGGCCACCATGCCGTAGAATTCGGGCGCGCTGTTGGCGTCCACTTCCTGCGCGTTGTACATCGACAGCACCATGCGGTCGGAATTCCACCAGGCGAACAGATTCATGCCGCCGCCGAACAACAGCGCCAGCAGCATGCCGCCCTTGCCGCCCAACATGCCGCCGATCAGGACGAACAGGGCCATGATCGCGGCCATCAGCAGCGTGGTCTTCAGCCAGTTATCGTTCATGCTCTCCTCTCGCAACTGCGGGTTTGCCTATTTTTAGAGACTGCGCGCGATCTTTTTTCCAGACTCGCGGCCGGCGGAGAACCGCCGCCACGAGAAAAAGACCGCGGACAGACTCTTAGTGCGTCAAACGCCCAGGCGGGTTCCCGCCGGCAGGCTCTTGCCGGCGACGAAATCGCGCGCCGCCAGCCGCTTGCCGCCAGCGGCCTGCAGCACGGTCAGCCGCACCAGGCCCTGCCCGGCCCCCACCAGCACGCCGTCGGCGTCGGCGGACACCACCGCGCCCGGCTCGGCGGAACCGGCCTCGGCGCTCGCCAGCCACAGCTTCAGCGGCTCGCCGTTCAGCGCGGTGAAGGCGCCCGGCGCCGGATTGTAGGCGCGGATCGCGCGGGCGACATCCCCCGCCGGCAGCGTCCAGTCGACTTCGGCCTCGGCCTTGGACAGCTTCTGCGCGTAGGTGACGCCGTCTTCCGGCTGCTTTTGCGGCGCAATCATGTCCAGGCGGCCCAGCGTCTCGACGATGGCCTGCGCGCCGCAGGCGGCCAGCTTGTCGTGCAGCGTGGCGGCGGTTTCGTCGGCGGCGATGGCCAGCGGGTGGATGCTCAGCATGTCGCCGGTATCGAGGCCGACATCCATCTGCATGATGGTGATGCCGGTTTCCGCGTCGCCGGCCAGGATCGCGCGCTGGATCGGCGCCGCGCCGCGCCAGCGCGGCAGCAAGGACGCGTGGATGTTCAGGCAGCCGCGCGCCGGAATCTCCAGCACGTCCTGCGGCAGGATCAGGCCGTAGGCGGCCACCACCATCACCTCGGCGCCGACGTCGCGCAGCATCTGCTGCGCTTCCAGGTTGCCGCGCAGTTTTTCCGGCTGCTCGACGCGCAGGCCATGCGCCAGCGCCACTTCCTTGACCGGGCTCGGCTTCAGCTTCATGCCGCGGCCTGCCGGCCGATCGGGCTGGGTCAACACCAGCGCGATCTCATGGCCGGCGTCTATCAGCGCGCGCAGCGCGGCGGCGGCGAATTCCGGCGTACCGGCAAAAATCAGTTTCATCTTGATCAGTTCCCCGACAACGACAGCGGCGCCGTCGCGCGGCGCCGCCTGCTCCTGGCCATCCGGCCGGAAATCACATGTTCTGCTTTTCGCGCTTTTTCAGCTTGGTCTTGATGCGGGTCTGCTTCATCTGCGACAGCCGCTCGACGAATACCACGCCGTTCAGGTGGTCGATCTCATGCTGGATGCAGATCGCCAGCAGGCCGTCGGCTTCCAGCTCGAACGGTTTGCCGTCGCGGTCCAGCGCCTTCACCTTGACGTGTTCGGCGCGGGTCACCTTGTCGTAAATGCCGGGCACCGACAAGCAGCCTTCCTCGTAGACGGTCTCGCCGTCCTTGGCGACGATTTCCGGGTTGATGAACACCCGGCGCTCGTCGCGCTCCTCCGAGATGTCCATCACCACCAGGCGGCGATGGTAATCGACCTGCGTGGCCGCCAAGCCGATGCCCTTGGCCTCGTACATGGTCTCGAACATATCGTCTATCTGCTGCTGCAACGCGGCGTCGAAAACCTCCACCGGCTTGGCCACCGTGTGCAGTCTTTCGTCCGGGTAATGCAAAATGTTCAACAGCGCCATTGCTATCCACTCACTCCAAGTTGTCGTATTGCCGCGCCCGCGTCGATAATAGAGCGGTTCGGCGCAGCTTCGTTCCTCTCCGGCGCCGCGCCTTGGCGCGCCGGCATCAAAATTGGGATTCCTCGCATGCGTAAACGCATTATATCGCTTGCCCTGCTGATGGGGCTGGCCTTTCCCGCCTTTTCAGACGATCTGACCGTCAAGCCCGACGCCCCCTCGCGCTACACCGTCGCGCGCGGCGACACGCTGTGGAGCATCGCCGGCCATTACCTGCAAAGCCCTTGGCGCTGGCCGGAACTGTGGCGGATGAACCGCGACCAGGTCCGCAACCCGCACTGGATCTACCCGGGCAATGTGCTGGTGCTCGACTATGTCGACGGCCGGCCCAGGCTCAGCCTGGCTTCCGACGTCCAGCGCGAGGTCAGGCTGTCGCCCCAGGCCAGGCCCGAGGAGCAGGACCGCGCCATCGCCAGCATTCCCGCCGAGGCGATCGAGCCCTTCCTCGCGCGGCCGCTGGTCGTCGATCCCGCCCAGTTCGCCACTGGGCCGAGGCTGGTGGCCGGGCCGGACGAGCGGCTCACCATCACCCAAAGCGACCGCGTCTACGCCAGCGGCGTGACCGAGAACGGCACCTGGCAGGCCTACCGGCTGGGCAAGCAGCTAGTGGACCCCGACAGCAAGGAAGTGCTAGGGGTCGAAGCCGTATATGGTGGCGATCTGGCGGTAGACAAGCTGCGTCCCGACATCCAGACGCTGACCGTCCGCAGCGTGGCAGGCGAAGTGCTGGTCGGCGACCACCTGGTGCGCGCGCCCAAGGCCGCCTTCGTCAACTACGTTCCGCGCCGTCCGGAAGAAAACCTGCGCGGCAAGATCATCGCCGTCTATCAGGGCATAGACGGCGCCGCCCAGTACTCTACGGTGGCGATCAACCTGGGCGAGCGCAACCACATCGAGCCGGGCCTGGTGTTCGGCATCTACAAGAAGGGCAATTCCATCACCATCGCCGACGCCGCCGGCAAGAAGCGCGAAACCCAGCTGCCGACCGAACAGGCCGGCTCGCTGTTCGTCTACCGCGTGTTCGACAAGGTGTCCTACGCGCTGGTGCTCGATAGCCTGGGCGCCCTTTACGTCGGCGACAGCGTCGCCACGCCGGAAGACTGATGACCACTGAACTACAAGCCTGGCTGACGCTGGCGCTGACGCCCGGCATCGGGCCGGTCGGCTTTCTCAAGCTGATCGACGCGTTCGGCTCGGCCGAACACGCGGCGGCCGCCCGCGCCGCCCAAACCGAGAGGCTGGTAGGTCGCGAGGCGGCCGAGGCGCTGCAGGCCGGCGCGGCCGCGGAGCCGGCCCGGGCCGCGCTCGCCTGGGCCGAGGGCGACGGCTGCCATCTGATCACGCTGCAGGACGACGATTACCCGCCGCAACTGGCGGAAGCCGCGTCGCCGCCGCCGCTGCTGTTCGCCCGCGGCCGGCGCGAACTGCTGGCGCGGCCGATGCTGGCCGTGGTCGGCAGCCGCGCCGCCACGCCGCAGGGCAAACGCAACGCCGAGGACTTCTCGTCCGCGCTGGCCGCCCACGGCTACACCATCGTCAGTGGCCTGGCCAGCGGCATCGACGCCGCCGCCCACCACGGCGCGCTGGCGCACCCCGCGTCCACCATCGCGGTGATCGGCACCGGCATCGACCGCGTCTATCCGGCGTCCAACCGCCAGCTGGCGCACCGCGTCGCGGCGGAAGGCCTGATCCTGTCCGAGTTCCCGCTTGGCATGGGGCCGCTGGCCGGCCACTTCCCGCGCCGCAACCGCATCATCGCCGGCCTCGCCCTCGGCTGCCTAGTGGTGGAGGCCGGCACCGCGTCCGGCTCGCTGATCAGCGCGCGGCTGGCGATGGAGAGCAACCGCGACGTGATGGCGATACCGGGCAGCATCCACAACACCCAGGCCCGCGGCTGCCACCGGCTGATCAAGGACGGCGCGCGGCTGGTGGAAACCGTGGACGACGTGCTGGACGAGATCGGCCGGCTGCCCGCCGCGCCCGCCGCCGCCGCACGGGAAGCGGAGCCGGAAGCGCCGCCGTTGCTGCTCAGCATGGGCTGGGAACCGGTGCTGGCGGACTCGCTGGCCGGGACGCTCGGGTTGACTCCCGGGGAGGTTTACGCGATGCTGCTCGAACTGGAACTGGCCGGCCGCGTGGCCAGCCTGCCGGGCGGCCGCTTCCAGCGGCTCGCACAACTCTGAGCGCGCAGCGTTCTTCACGAAAAATACCGATGTTTGACGTACTCACCTATTTATTCGAGCAATACAGCGACCCCGCCGCCTTCGGCGATCGCGGCGCCCTGACCCGCCAGCTGAACGCCGTCGGCTTCGACGACGACGACATCGGCGAAGCGCTGGACTGGCTGGACAGCGTCAGCGAAACCAGCGTCGAGCCCTATCTGGGCGCCGACGAGGGCAGCGGGCTGCGCGTCTACGCCGACAGCGAGCTGGAACACCTGCCGTCCGACGTGCGCGGCCTGATCCAGTTTTTGGAAGACAACGGCGCGCTCAGTCCCGCCCAGCGTGAAATGGTGATCGACCGCCTGCTGGAGCTGGACCCCGAGGATCTGGACGTCGATACCGCCAAATTGCTGGTGCTGATGGTGTTGTGGGCGCAACAGGCGGAGCTGCCCATCTTGCTGGGCGAGGCGCTGCTGGAAGCGGTGCATGGCGAACCAACCATGCAATAGCTTGTCAGCCTCGGTGCGGCGGGCTTAACATGCCGCCGACCGATCGTAACCCTATTTAGTATTCAAGAGCGCCCTTGCGCTCTTGTTTTGTTTGACGGATATAACAAGATGTGTCGGCCGGGCGCGTCCGGCCTCGAATTTTGCTGAAAAGATAATATGCCCTCCAGCCTCCTGATCGTTGAATCGCCATCGAAGGCGAAAACGCTGAAAAAATACCTGGGCCCGGACTTCGAGGTCCTGGCCTCCTACGGCCACGTGCGCGATCTGGTGCCGAAGAACGGCGCCGTCGATCCGGAAAAAGACTTCGCGATGAAGTACCAGCTGATCGCGCGCAACAGCAAGCACGTCGACGCCATCGTCAGCGCGGTGCGCGAGGCCGACCACGTCTATCTGGCGACTGACCCGGACCGCGAAGGCGAGGCCATTTCCTGGCATCTGGTGCAGATCCTCAACAGCAAGAAGCTGCTGAAGGACAAGACCGCCCAGCGCGTGGTGTTCCACGAGATCACCAAGAACGCGGTGCTGGACGCGATCCAGAACCCGCGCGACATCGCGCAGGACCTGGTGGACGCGCAGCAGGCGCGCCGCGCGTTGGACTACCTGGTGGGCTTCAACCTGTCGCCGCTGTTGTGGAAGAAGATTCGCCGCGGCCTGTCCGCCGGCCGCGTGCAGAGTCCGGCGCTGCGGCTGATCTGCGAGCGCGAGAACGAGATCAAGGCCTTCGAGCAGCAGGAATACTGGTCGGTCCACCTCGACAGCCACAAGAGCCGCACCAAGTTCTCCGCCAAGCTGACCCAGCTCGCCGGCAAGAAGCTCGACCAGTTCGACATCCCGAACGAAGCCGAGCAGGCCGCCGTGCTGGCCCGGCTGCAGAACCTGCCGGCCACGGTTGGCTCCATCGAGAAGAAAAAGAAATCGCGCAGCCCCGCCGCGCCGTTCACCACCTCGACGCTGCAGCAGGAGGCCGTGCGCAAGCTGGGCATGACCACCGACCGCGCGATGCGCACCGCCCAGCAGCTGTACGAGGGCATGGACATCGGCCAGGGCACCGTCGGCCTGATCACCTATATGCGTACCGACTCGGTGGCGCTGGCCAACGAGGCCGTGGAAGAGATCCGCGGCTACATCGGCCTGAAATGGGACGCCGACTTCCTGCCGAAAAACCCGGTCGCCTACAAGAGCAAGGCCAAGAACGCCCAGGAAGCGCACGAGGCGATCCGCCCGACCTCCATCCTGCGCACGCCGGAAATGGTCAAGCCCTTCCTGACCACCGACCAGTTCAAGCTCTACGACATGATCTGGAAGCGGACGCTGGCCTGCCAGATGGCGCCGGCCAAGTTCGACACCACCAGCGTCGACATTCTGGTGGGCGAAGGCGTGTTCCGCGCCAGCGGCCAGGTGCAGACCTTCGCCGGCTTCCTCGCCGTGTACGAGGAAGACGTAGACGACGCCGAGGACGAAGACAACGCCAAGCTGCCGCAACTGGCCGAAGGCGAAGAGCTGCCGGTCGACAAGCTGTACGGCGAGCAGCACTTCACCCAGCCGCCGCCGCGCTTCTCCGAAGCCAGCCTGGTGAAGGCGCTGGAAGAATTCGGCATCGGCCGGCCGTCCACCTACGCCAGCATCATCTCGACGCTGAAGGACCGCGAATACGTGATCCTGGACAAGAAGCGCTTCCTGCCGACCGACACCGGCGACATCGTCAACAAGTTCCTGACCGAGCACTTCGCCCAGTACGTCGACTACAACTTCACCGCCAAGCTGGAAGACCAGCTGGACGAGATCGCCAACGGCGGCCGCCAGTGGGTGCCGGTGATGGACACCTTCTGGAAGGGCTTCAAGAAGCAGATCGACGAGAAGGAAAGCATCTCGCGCGCCGAGGTCACCACCGAGAGCCTGGACGAGGACTGCCCGAAATGCGGCAAGCCGCTGTCGATCAAGTTCGGCAAGCGCGGCCGCTTCATCGCCTGCACCGGCTACCCGGAATGCGACTACACGCGCAATATGGGCGAGACAGCGGAGCAAGCGGCCGAGGAAGCCGAAGCGCCGACAGTGATAGAAGGCCGCTCCTGCCCGGATTGCGGCGGCGAGCTGCACATCAAGAAAGGCCGCTACGGCAAGTTCATCGGCTGCGCCAACTATCCGAAGTGCAAGCACATCGAACCGCTGGAAAAGCCGCGCGAAACCGGCGTCACCTGCCCGGAATGCAAGACCGGCCAGCTGATCGAGCGCAAGAGCCGCTACGGCAAGCTGTTCTACAGCTGCAACACCTATCCGAAGTGCAAGTACGCGACCTGGAATCCGCCGATCGCCGAGCCGTGCCCGAAGTGCAACTGGCCGATCCTGACGATCAAGACCACCAAGCGCCGCGGCACCGAGAAGGTGTGCCCGCAGAAGGAATGCGGCTACGCCGAGCAGATCGCGCCGCCGGAAGGCAAGGAAGCGCCAGCCTCCGACGAGGCGTAAGCCCCGCCATGAAAACCGCTCCTTCCCGGAGCGGTTTTTTTACGCCCGCCGCCTGGACGCCCCAGGCGCGGCGGCGGCCGGCAGGCTGCCTGCCTCCGCCTCGCGGATCTCGCGCGCCAGGAAGTAATTGAGCGCGGTGCGCAGCACGGCGATGGCGCCGAGCTTGCCGATCTGGTCCCAGCTGGGCGCCACCGCGGTGGACAGGATGTCCGCCGCCAGCTGCAGCTCCAGCGCCAGGGCCAGGAAGCGGGCGAAGGTCAGCCGCAGCCGGTTGTAGTCGCTGGGCTGACCGGCCAGGGTCTGCCGCAGCCAGCGCCCCGCCACCAGCAGCACGCCGGCGGCGATCGCCAGCGCGCCGCAGGCCTCCACCGCCAGCTTCAGCCACAGCGCCAGGTTCTGCACCAGCTCTTCGACGCCGGCCTGTTGCGGGGAAATCCACATATCGCTCTCCTGTTTCCGGACAAGACAAAGGCCCCGCCGCGGCGGGGCCTTGTTGTCAGAACCGAGCGGCCGCATTCGGTTCCCTCAGCCGAACAGCACGATGCCCCAGACCGTGGCCAGATTGATCAGGCCCAGCAGCTGGGCGGCGCTGCCCATATCCTTGGCCCGCTTGGCCAGCGGATGGCGCTCCAGCGAAGTATGGTCGACCGCAGCCTCGATCGCGGAATTGAGCAGCTCGATGATCAGCGTGGCCAGGCTGCTGGCCACCAGCAGCGCGCGGGCCAGCGGCGTGGTGTGGACGATGAAGGCGGCCGGGATCAGGACCACCGCCAGAATGGTCAACTGGCGGAACGCGTCCTCATGGCGGAACGCCGCCTTCAGGCCGTCCAGCGAATAGCCGAAGGCATTGACCAGCCGGGTGATGCCGGTCTTGCCCTTGAACGGACTTTCCTGCGGTTTTCCCATCATCGCTCCACAATCCGGCGGCGCCGGCTTTCAAAAGACCGGCATGGTAGCGCGGATGCGCCGCGCGGCAAAGCGCTCAGTGCTGGCAGCGCCGCTCCAGCGCGTCGAGGTACAGGCCGGCGACATTGATGCCGGTCTGGTCCATGATTTCGCGGAAGCAGGTCGGGCTGGTGACGTTGACCTCGGTCAGGTAGTTGCCGATCACGTCCAGGCCGGCCAGCAGGATGCCGCGCTTCTTCAGCTCCGGCCCCACCGCCTCGGCGATTTCGCGGTCGCGCGCGCTCAAGGGCCTGGCCTCGCCGCGGCCGCCGGCCGCCAGATTGCCGCGGGTCTCGCCAGCCGCGGGAATGCGCGCCAGGCAGTGGTCGACCGGCACGCCGTCTATCACCAGGATGCGCTTGTCGCCGTCGCGGATCTCCGGGATGTAGCGCTGGGCCATCACCGTGCGCTTGCCGCGCCAGGTGATGGTTTCGATGATCACCGACAGGTTGGGATCATCCGGCTTGACACGGAAGATGCTGTCGCCGCCCATGCTGTCCAGCGGCTTCAGGATCACGTCCTGGTGCTGGTTGACGAAGGCGCGCAGGCGATGAGCCTCGCCGGTGATCAGCGTCGGCGAGATCAGCTCCGGGAAGTGCAGGATGGCCAGCTTCTCGTTGAAGTCCCGCAACGCCTGCCCGCTGGTGAACACCTTGACGCCCTGCTCCTCGGCCAGCGAGAACAGCTGGGACGCGTACAGGTATTCCATGTCGAACGGCGGGTCCTTGCGCATCACCACCGCGCTGAAGGCGGTCAGCGGCTGGCGCAGCTTCTGGCCCAGCTTGTACCAGTTCTGGCGATCCTCGGTGATGGCCAGGTCGCAGGCGTCCACCTGCAGGCGGCCGCCCTCCACCGACAGCTGGCGCGCCTCGGCGAAGCTGAGCGCGTGGCCGCGGCGGTGCGCCTCCTCCATCATCGCGAAGGTGGTGTCCTTGTAAATCTTGAAATGTTCCAGCGGGTCGGCAATGAACAGGATGCGCATGTCTATGCTCCAGCGGGGGTTATTCGGCGTCCGGATCGGTGGCTTCCAGCTCCAGCGAGGCCGCCAGCAGCGCCAGCCGCGAGATCACGCCGTAGGCGTAGAAGCGGTTGGGCGCGCAGTCGGGCAGGCCCTTGCGGTCCGGCAGGCAGGCCGTCTCGAACGACAGCGGCACGAAGTGCATGCCCGGCGCGTTGAGGTTCTCGTCGATGCCGCGGCCGGTGTGCACGCGGTAGAAGCCACCGATCACGTAGCGGTCCATCATGTAGACCACCGGCTCGGCCACCGCCTCGTTGACGGTCTCGAAGGTGTAGACGCCCTCCTGGACGATCACCTCGGACACCTCCAGGCCTTCCTTGACCACCGACATCTTGTTGCGCGCCTTGCGGTTGAGGCCGATCACCTCGTCCGGGCTCTTCACGCTCATCACGCCCATGCCGTAGGTGCCGGCGTCAGCCTTGACGATGACGAAGGGGTCGTTGTCGATGCCGTATTCGCGGTATTTCCGGCCAATTTTTTCCAGCATCTGCGACACGGTCTCGGCCAGCTGCTCCTCGCCGGTACGGGCGTGGAAATCCAGGCCGCCGCAGCTGGAGAAGTAAGGGTTGATGGTCCACGGGTCGATGGAGATCAGCCGGGCGAAGTCGTCGCACACCTTGTTGTACGCTTCGAAATGATGGGTCTTGCGGCGCACCGCCCAGCCGGCGTGCAGCGGCGGCAGCAGCGTCTGCTCCAGATTCTTCAGCTGGTCGGGGATGCCGCCGGACAGGTCGTTGTTGAGCAGCACCACGCAAGGATTGAAGCCGTCGGCCAGCACCAGACGGTTGCCGCGGCGCTCCAGCGGCTCCAGCGTCAGCTTGTCGCCGTTGGCGGCGACCAGCTCGGTCGGCTCGGTGATTTCGGGGCTCAGCGAGCCCAGGCGCACTTTCAGGCCGGCCTGCTCGAAGATGTGCACCAGCGTGGCGACGTTCTGCAGGTAAAAAGTATTGCGGGTATGGTTTTCCGGGATCAGCAGGATGCTGCGCGCCTCCGGACACACCTTGTCCACCGCGCTCTGCGCCGCCTGCACCGCCAGCGGCAGGAATTCCGGATTCAGATTGTTGTGGCCGCCGGGAAACAGGTTCATGTCCACCGGCGCCAGCTTGAAGCCGCTGTTGCGCAGGTCCACCGAGCCGTAGAACGGCGTGGCGTGGGCATGCCACTGGCTGCGGAACCAGTGCTCGATCTGCGGCTGGGCGGCCAGGATGCGGCTTTCCAGCTCGTAAAGCGGGCCGGTGAGAGCGGTGGCCAGGTGCGGAACAGGTGGCATGGTATCCCCTTGGAACGGACGTTGAATTCGCTAATGGTGGGGGTGGCGACAGTCATATTCAAGTGCCGGCGCGCAATGCCGGCGGCCGGACAGGCGAAAATCCGGCCCCAGTCGCGGAGCGGTGAGATTCCCTAGCCCTTCGCCAGGACTCTCATCATAGCCCGCCGGACAAACAAAAAGGCGCCGCGAAACGCGGCGCCCTCCAAGGCCTGACGGCCAGGCCGGATTACAGCGGCCATTCCTCTCCATAGGCTTCGAAGTAGATGTCCTTCAAAGAGTCCCAGTCGAAGAAGTGGTTCTGGCAGCCCGGCGTGGTGACCTTGATCGCGCCGATCACATTGGCCAGGCGGCCGGTGATCTTCCAGTCCACGCCGCGGCTGATGCCCCACAGCAGGCCGGCGCGGAACGCGTCGCCGCAGCCCATCGGATCCACCGGCTTGATGGGCATCTGCACGCGCGGAATCAGGTGCACCGTGTCGTCGACGTAGATCTCGGCGCCCTTGGAGCCGCGGGTGACGATCAGCGCCTTGACCTTCTTGCGCAGGTCGTCGACGGTCAGGCCGGCGCGCTCGCGCATCAGCTCGCTCTCGTAGTCGTTGATCGCCACATAGCTGGCCAGCTCGACGATCTCGTGGATCTCGTCGCGCGACAGCAGCGGCAGCTCCTGGCCCGGATCAAAGATGAACGGGATGCCCGCCGCCGCCAGCTCCCGCGAGTGCTGGATGAAGGCGGTGTAGCCCCCGGGCGACAGGATGGCCAGCTCGATCGGGTCCTTGATGTCGGACACGTGGTTCTCGGTGGCGAAATCCATCGCGCCCGGATGGAAGGCCATCAGCTGGTTGCCGTCCTTGTCGGCAATGCCGAAGCATTGCGGGGTATACTGCTTGCGGATCAGGCGGATAAAACGGTCGTCCACGCCCACCCGCTTCAGGTGCTGGCGATATGGCTCGAAGTCCTCGCCCACCACGCCCATCACGATAGGCTTCTCGCCCAGCAGACACAGGCTGTAGGCGATATTGCCGGCCATGCCGCCGAATTCGCGGCGCATCGTCGGAGCGAGGAAGGTGGTCGAAATCTTGTGCAGCTGATCCGGCAGGATCTGGCTGTCGAATCGGCCATGGAACGAGAACAGGGTATCGTATGCGAGCGCCCCGCAGACGAGGATAGACATGCCCACTCCGCAAAGTAATCAATCGAACATTTTAACATAAAGTTTATTTTTCGATCATCCCCGGATCGCCGCAAGTTGCGGAAATCCAAGACAATTCCATTGACATCACAGGAAAAGCCGATGAACACCAAACGCCTGTTCGCCTCCCTGCTGCTGGCCGCGCTGCCGCTGGCCGCCCAGGCGGCACCCTCGCTGGAGCAAAGCCGCTTCGCCGACCTCAACGCCAAGCCGGTGGCCGTGTCCGCCTACAAGGGCAAGGTGACGGTGCTGAACTTCTGGGCCACCTGGTGCGGCCCCTGCCGCGAAGAGATGCCGATGCTGAACGGCCTGCGCAAGAAACTGTCGCCGAAAGGCGTGGAAGTGGTGGGCGTGGCGCTGGACAGCAAGGAGCAGGTGGAGCCCTTCGTCAAGCAGCTGAAGATCGGCTACCCGATCCTGCTGGGCAACGACGACACACTGGACCTGATGCGCAGCCTGGGCAACAAGACCGGCGGCCTGCCGTACACGCTGGTGCTGGACCGCCAGGGCAAGGTGGCGGCGACGCTGACCGGCAAGCTGGACGAGAAGAAACTGGAAGCGGCGGTCAAACCCTACCTGTAATCGCTTCTCCCGCGGCCCTTCCCTCATGCAGAAAAGGGAGGGGCCGGCCCTTCGCCAACCCGCTCCCCTCGCACGGCTTATCCCGCGCGCCGCAAGCGAACCTTCTCCACCAGCTCCGCCATCTCATCCGGCGCTTCCCGCTCGATCAGCCAGTAGCGGCGGCAGTCGCCGGTGCGGCCTATCCAGTCGCCCTCCACCAGCTCGCGCCGAATCAGCACGTGGTCGCCGAAAGCCTCCAGCGCGCGGATGGCGGCGTTGACCGCCGGCTCATCCCACTCCTCGCCGCGCGGCAGGCCGGCCCACAACGCCCACAGGCAGGCGCGCTGTTCGCTGAATTTCTTCGGCCAGCGCAGCAGCCGGCCTGCCCCGTCGAAATGGCGCAACAGGCGGCGGACTTCATTCGACACGGTTTCCGGCTCCACCGGAAGCGGGCGGTCGTGCTCGGCGCGCAGGTGCTGGAAATTCTGGAAGCCGGCGGAGCGGGCCAGCATGTTGAGGATCTGCAGATGGCCGGGCGCTTCGGCCTCCGCCATCCACTGCCGCTTCAGGGAGCGGGCAAGGGACGAGATATCGCTGCTGTAGAACGGATAAACGGTGCGAGACATGGTTCGAATCCTGTCTGCGTGCCAAGGTCGGGAAGGACTGCCGCGGTCGCCGTTGCGGCCTGGCACGGGGTTCGAGCCAAGCGAGATGATGAGTGCTGCAAGCCAAGACAGGTTTAGCGTGGCGAAATCGCCGGCGACGCCTGGGTGAACTGTTGACCCGCCGTCATGCTAACACCATGGCATGGCCTTGCAAAGCGCGGAGGCGGGCCGGCGCAAAAAAGCCGACGCGGTCGCGTCGGCTTTTCATTTGGCTGCTAGATCAGGCGATCAGGCCAGGCGGCCGTGGCACTGCTTGTACTTCTTGCCGCTGCCGCAAGGGCAGGCGTCGTTGCGGTTGATGCGCAGGCCTTGCGAAGCCAGCGCTTCCGGCGACAGCGGATTGTCCTCGTCGTCGCCCAGCGCCGAACCCGGTTCGGCGTGCTGCATCTCGAAGTCCGGCAGCGAATGCGGCTCCACCGCGTCCACGTCTTCCTGGCCGCGGATCTGCACCGTCATCAGCACTTGCACCACGCTGCGCTTGATGCGCTCCAGCATGTCGGCAAACAGCTCGAAGGCCTCGCGCTTGTACTCCTGCTTCGGGTTCTTCTGCGCGTAGCCGCGCAGGTGGATGCCCTGGCGCAGATGGTCCATCGCCGCCAGGTGCTCGCGCCAGTGGTTGTCCAGCATCTGCAGCACCAGGCTGCGCTCGAACTGGCGCATCACGCCGTCGCCGGCCTGGTCCACCTTGGCCTGGTAGGCGGCGGCGGCCATTTCGACGATGCGCAGGCGGATCTGCTCGATATCCAGGTTCGGCTCGGCCTTCAGCCACTCGGCCACCGGCGCTTCCAGCAAGAAGTCCGACGCCAGCGTCTTCTCCAGCCCGGCGAGGTCCCACTGCTCTTCCAGCGATTCCGGCGGCAGGTGCAGGTCGACCAGGTCGGAGATCACGCCTTCGCGCATGTTCACCACCACGTCGGACACGTCCTCTTCCACCAGGATCTCGTTGCGCTGCTGGTAGATCACCTTGCGCTGGTCGTTGGCGACGTCGTCGTACTCCAGCAATTGCTTGCGGATGTCGAAGTTGCGGCCTTCCACCTTGCGCTGCGCGTTCTCGATCGAACGGCTCACCCACGGGTGCTCGATGGCTTCGCCTTCCGGCATCTTCAGGCGGTCCATGATCGCGGCGACGCGGTCGGAGGCGAAGATGCGCAGCAGCGGATCTTCCAGGCACAGGTAGAAGCGGGACGAGCCCGGGTCGCCCTGGCGGCCGGAACGGCCGCGCAGCTGGTTGTCGATGCGGCGGGATTCGTGGCGCTCGGTGCCGACGATGTGCAGGCCGCCGGCTTCCAGCACCGCGGCGTGGCGTTGCTTCCACTCGGCGCGGATGGCTTCGATTTTGGCTTGCTTGTCGGCGTCGGACAGGCTGTCATCGGCCTCCACCGCCTTGATTTCCGGCGCGGGGTTGCCGCCCAGCACGATGTCGGTGCCGCGGCCGGCCATATTGGTGGCGACGGTGATCACGCCCGGACGGCCGGCCTGCACCACGATGTCCGCTTCGCGGGCGTGCTCCTTGGCGTTCAGCACATTGTGCGGCAGCTTGGCCTGGGACAACAGATTGGCCACCAGCTCGGAGTTCTCGATGCTGGTGGTGCCCACCAGCACCGGCTGGCCGCGCTCGTGGCAATCCTTGATGTCGGCCAGGATGGCCTCGTACTTCTCCTTGGCGGAGCGGTAGACCTTGTCCTGAGAATCCTTGCGGATCATCGGCTTGTTGGTCGGGATCACCACGGTTTCCAGGTTGTAGATGCTCTGGAATTCGTAGGCTTCGGTGTCGGCGGTGCCGGTCATGCCGGACAGCTTGCCGTACAGGCGGAAGTAGTTCTGGAAGGTGATCGACGCCAGCGTCTGGTTCTCGCGGTTGATCTCCACGCCTTCCTTGGCCTCCACCGCCTGGTGCAGGCCGTCGGACCAGCGGCGGCCCGCCATCAGGCGGCCGGTGAATTCGTCGACGATCACCACCTCGCCGTCCTGCACCACGTAGTGCTGGTCGATATGGAACAGCGAATAGGCGCGCAGCGCGGCCATCAGGTGGTGCATCAACGTGATGTTGGTGGCCGAGTACAGGCTGTCGCCTTCCTTCAGCAGGCCGAGACGGGTGAGGATTTCCTCGCTGTGCTCATGGCCGGCTTCGGACATCAGCACCGAGTGGGCCTTCTCGTCCACCCAGTAGTCGCCTTCGCCTTCTTCGGCTTCCTGGCGGACGAGCAACGGCGGCACCGCGTTCATGCGCTGGTACATGTCGATGTTGTCGTCGGCCGGGCCGGAGATGATCAGCGGCGTGCGCGCCTCGTCGATCAGGATGGAGTCCACTTCGTCGACCACGGCGAAGGCCAGCTTGCGCTGCACCTTCTCTTCGACGCTGAACACCATGTTGTCGCGCAGGTAGTCGAAGCCGAACTCGTTGTTGGTGCCGTAGGTGATGTCGCAGCCGTAGGCGGCCTGCTTGTCGTCATGGGCCATCTGCGACAAATTCATGCCGACCGACAGGCCGAGGAAGTTGTACAGCGGCGCCATGATGCCGGCGTCGCGGCTGACCAGATAGTCGTTGACGGTCACCACGTGGACGCCGTCGCCGGACAGCGCGTTCAGGTAGACGGCCAGCGTGGCGACCAGGGTCTTGCCCTCGCCCGTCTTCATTTCGGGGATCTTGCCCTGATGCAGCGCCATGCCGCCGATCAGCTGCACGTCGAAGTGGCGCATGCCCATCACGCGGCGCGAGGCCTCGCGGCAAACGGCGAAAGCCTCGGGCAGCAGGTCGTCCAGCGTGCCGCCCTTGGACAGGCGATCGCGGAATTCTTGGGTCTTGGCGGCCAGCGCCTCGTCGGACAGCTCCTGCATCGCCGGCTCCAGCGCGTTGATGCGCGCCACCTCTTGGCGATATTGCTTGAGCAGACGATCGTTGCGGCTGCCGAAAACCTTCTTGAGTAGCGAAGAAATCATGTAGTCGAATCCAGAAACCAGCGGGCCGGAAAGAGTGTCCGCAAAAAATGCTGAAAAGTGTAGCACATTCGCAGACAAGGTTATGGGGGCATCCATGCTCCACATCAAGATGTGAGTCGAGAAATCGCTGTTGGTTTTACGCGACGCCGACTTAGAGCAAACGCTCGATTCAATTGACCGCCCGATTCATGCAACTTAAATATTGTCCCGCGATAATCCGCAACTTTGTTCATTCCTACAACCAGCGACAGTCTCGGGAGAAACGATGGATAGGCGGCAATTCCTCAAGTGGGGCAGTTTCCTGACGGTATCGGTGGCCGCGGCGGGCTGCGGCGGCGGCGGCTCGGACAGCTCCGATTCGGGCAGCCAGCGCCAGCTCGCAGCCGGCCAGGGCTTCGGCCTGGGCGTGGCGTCGGGCGATCCGCGCCCGGACAGCATCATCCTGTGGACCCGCGTCGATGGCGGCGATAATGCCGCCTCGCTGTCGGTCACCGTGCAGCTATCCGACAAGGCGGACTTCTCCAACCTGCTGGTCAGCCAGGCGCTGAGCGCCGACCCGGGCTGGGACTACACCATCCGCCACAAGGTCACCGGCCTGGCCAGCGCCACCACCTACTACTACCGCTTCCTGACCGGCAACACCGTCAGCGCGGCCGGCCGCACCAAGACCGCGCCGGCGGCCGGCACGCCATTGTCGCAGCTGAAATTCGCCTACATCACCTGCCAGGACTGGAGCGTCAACCACTGGGGCGCCTTCGACGAAATCGCCCAGCTGGATCTGGATTTCGTGATGCATGTCGGCGACTACATCTACGAAACCGTCGGCGCCGGCTTCCAGACCGGCAACAACGAAACCCGCCATCCGCCGCTGACGCTGCCCAACGGCACCAAGCGCGCCGACGGCGCGATCTACGCCACCACGCTGGCCGACTACCGCTACCTGTACAAGAGCTACCGCGCCGATCCGCGCATCCAGGCGGTGCATGCCAACTTCCCGGTGATCTCGATCTGGGACGACCACGAATTCTCCGACGACTGTTGGCAGGATCGCCAGGTGTACTATCCCGGCGACGACAGCGTGCCCAACACGCCGCGCCGCCGCAGCGCCAACCAGGCCTGGTTCGAATACACGCCGGCGGATGTCAGCATCGATCTGGCCAACCCCTCGTTCCAGAACATCCAGATCTACCGCAGTTTCGCCTTCGGCAACCTGGCCACGCTGGTGATGACCGACCAGCGCCTGTACCGCGCCGACCACATCATCCCGGAAACCGCGGTGCCCAACACCGGCCTGGCCAATCTGGGCAGCCGCTATTTCGTGCCCAAGGCCGCGCTGGCCCAGGCCGAAGCCGCCAAGATCGCGGCGGCCGGCGGCGACCTGCAGCCGGTGTCCATCCTCGGCGACACTCAGCGCGGCTGGTGGCAGCAGCAGATGCAGAGCGCGGCCACCACCTGGAAGCTGTGGGGCAACGAGGTGTCGCTGCTGCGAATGGGCGTGGACGGCACCATGGCGGTGGCCAGCCTGCTGGAGCAAGGCCTGTCGGCAGCGCTGGCGCAGAATTTCGGCCTCACCCTCAGCGCTGCCCAGCAACAGCAACTGACCGGCGCGCTGTACCAGGACCTGCTGGCCGCCGACACCAGCGGCGCGACGCCGGTGCTGAGCTACGCCAACACCCAGCCGTTGCTGGCCGCCTTCAGCGGCGGCGCCATCGGCGCCGGCGTGTTCGCCGCTTCGGTCAAACCCGTGCTGGACGGCAATCTGCCGCCGAGCATGCTGCTCAACAAGTACATCCTCAACGCCGATCAGTGGGACGGCTACAACGCCGAACGCAAGGCGCTGATGGCCTTTCTGAAGGGCAACAGCATCGGCAACGTGGTGGGCATCACCGGCGACATCCACGCCTTCTTCGCCGGCCCGGTGATGGATGACTTCGACGCCGCCAGCCCGACGCCGGTGATGGTGGACCTGGTCACCGCCGGCATCTCCAGCAACTCTTTCTTCAGCTACTTCAAGAACGTGGTGGACACCGTGCCGGCCTTCGCCAAGGCCGCGCCGCTGATCTACCAGACGGTGAACGGCCAGACGGTCAACACCTTCACCGGCACGCTGCAAACCTTCAACCCGTGGCTGAAATACGCCGACACCGACGCCCAGGGCTACGCGGTGGTGACGCTGACGCCGGGCAAGCTCAGCTGCGCCTTCCACAAGATGGCCAAGCTGGCGAACGGCGCCGCGCCGTCGCCGGCCACCGCCAGCGTCAAGACTGTCGAGGTGCTGGCCGGAACGCCGGCCGTCAACGTGCTGTAAGCGGTTTCTTTCCTCCAGGTTGGCCGCGGTTGCGCGGCCAACGCTTCCAACCAGTACATTTCGTCACAAAATCCCTACACAGCGCCCCGGTTTTTAACATTCGTTTTATGGCTTCTCTGGTAGCATCCATGCGCTGAAACCGGGGGCGCGACGCCGCTTCCGGCATCGCTTGCAATGCTCTCCAGCACGGCTTTGGCCATGCCGAACGTCTAGGACGCCGGCCGACACCCGCTCCAGAGTTGTCATAATAGAAGCGGGCCGGTTGCCGCCCGCCGCGATAAACATAGAAAACGGAGAGGCCTGATGACCACCGCCGTCCGCCACTTCATGCCCGCCACCGCCCGGCGGCTGATCCCCAACCGCTGGGACCTGATCGCGTTTCCGTTGATCCTGGGCTTCTTGCTGATGGCCACCACCGGCATCCGCGAAACCTGGGCGCCGATCACCGCGCTGCAGACCGCGCCGATCTCGCTGGAGCCCGGCAATCTGCCCGAATACGCGCTGCGCACCACGCTGCGCATGCTGGCGGCGATGGCCGCCTCGCTGGCCTTCACGCTGGTCTACGGCACGCTGGCCGCCAAGAGCCGCCGCGCCGGCCTCCTGCTGGTGCCGATACTGGACATCCTGCAATCGGTGCCGGTGCTGGGCTACATCTCGTTCACCGTCACCTTCTTCCTGGCCTTGTTCCCCGGCCGGGTGCTGGGCGCCGAGTTCGCCGCCATCTTCGCCATCTTCACCAGCCAGGCGTGGAACATGACCTTCAGCTTCTACCAGTCGCTGCGCACCGTGCCGCGCGACCTGCAGGAAGTGTCGGTCAACCTCAGGCTGACCGCCTGGCAAAAGTTCTGGAAGCTGGAGGTGCCGTACGCGATGCCCGGCATGATCTGGAACATGATGATGAGCATGTCCGGCGGCTGGTTCTTCGTGGTGGCGTCGGAGGCGATCACCGTCGGCGACAAGACCGTGATGCTGCCCGGCGTCGGCTCCTACCTGGCGCTGGCGATCCAGAACAAGGACCTGGCCGCCGTCGGCTGGGTGATCCTGACCATGTCGGTGGTGATCCTGATCTACGACCAGTTCCTGTTCCGCCCGCTGGTGGCCTGGGCCGACAAGTTCCGCCTGGAGGACACCGCCAGCCAGAACGCGCCGGAATCCTGGGTGCTGAACCTGATCCAGCGCACCCGCTTCATCCAGCAGCTGCTCAAGCCCTTCGGCAAGCTGCTGAAGAAGATCGCCCGCCTGCGGCTGAACGTCAGCCTGCCCAAGGGCATCCACTCGGAAGACCACACGCCGGTGTCGCGCGGCATCGACGTGCTGTGGTGGGCGCTGGTGGCGCTGCTCGCCGTCGCCGTCGCCAGCAAGCTGGTGCACTTCATCGCCACCGAAGTGGGCGCCTGGGAGGTGCTGCGGGTGTTCGGCCTGGGCCTGATCACGCTGGTGCGCGTCAGCCTGCTGATCGCCGTCGCGTCGGTGATCTGGGTGCCGCTGGGCGTGCTGATCGGCCTGCGCCCCCGGCTGGCCGAAAAAGTCCAGCCGCTGGCGCAGTTCCTGGCCGCCTTCCCGGCCAACCTGCTGTTCCCGGTATTCGTGATCTTCATCGTCCACTACAAGCTGAACCCGGACATCTGGTTGTCGCCGCTGATCGTGCTGGGCACCCAGTGGTACATCCTGTTCAACGTCATCGCCGGCGCCACCGCCTTCCCCAACGACTTCAGGGAAGCCGCCGACAATTTCCGCATCCGCGGCTGGCAATGGTGGCGCAAGGTGATGCTGCCGGGCATCTTCCCCTACTACGTCACCGGCGCGATCACCGCGTCCGGCGGCGCCTGGAACGCCAGCATCGTGTCCGAGTTCGTGTCCTGGGGCGACGACAAGCTGGCCGCCCACGGTCTGGGCGCTTACATCGCCCAGACCACCGCCGCCGGCGACTATCCCAAGATCCTGCTCGGCATCGTGGTGATGTCGCTGTTCGTCGTCCTGTTCAACCGCCTGCTGTGGCGCCCGATGTACGCCATCGCCGAAAACAAACTCCGTCTCAACTAAGGGGGCATCAAGCATGACTACCGAAAACAACGCCCTGGGACAGGAAATCTTCAAACTGAAGAACGTCTGCCGCGGCTTCTCCAAGGGCAGCGACGAGATCCAGGTGCTGGACGATGTGAACCTGACGCTGCGCGAAGGCGAGATCGTCGGCCTCCTGGGCCGCTCCGGCTCCGGCAAGTCCACGCTGCTGCGCATCATCGCCGGCCTGATCCCGCAAAGCGGCGGCGAGGTCAACTACCAGGGCAAGCCGCTGAAGGGTCCGGCCGAAGGCGTGGCCATGGTGTTCCAGACCTTCGCGCTGTTCCCGTGGCTGACCGTGCTGCAGAACGTGGAGGCCGGCCTGGAGGCGCTGGGCGTGGACGCCAAGGAGCGCCGCCGCCGCGCGCTGGCCGCGATCGACCTGATCGGCCTGGACGGCTTCGAAAACGCCTACCCGCGCGAGCTGTCCGGCGGCATGCGCCAACGCGTCGGCTTCGCCCGCGGCCTGGTGGTCAACCCGACGCTGCTGCTGATGGACGAGCCGTTCTCGGCGCTGGACGTGCTGACCGCCGAGACGCTGCGCACCGACATGCTGGACCTGTGGAGCGAAGGCCAGCTGCCGATCAAGTCGGTGCTGATCGTCACCCACAACATCGAAGAGGCGGTGTTCATGTGCGACCGCATCCTGGTGCTGTCGTCCAACCCCGGCCGCGTGGTGGCCGAGATCAAGGTGCCGTTCCCGCACCGCCGCAACCGACTGGACCCGGCCTTCCGCAAGATGGTGGACGACATCTACGCGCTGATGACCGCGCGCCGCAGCGCCCACACCCTGCACAAGCTGCCGCTAGAGATCGGCAGCCACCTGACCGAGGTGTCCACCAACCTGATGGCCGGCCTGATCGAGGAGGTGGCGCAAGAGCCCTACTTCGGCAAGGCCGACATGCCGGAAATCGCCGAGAAGCTGCTGCTCGAGGTGGATGACCTGTTCCCGGTGGCCGAGGTGCTGGAGCACCTCGGCTTCGTCGAGCTGAAGGACGGCGACATGCTGCTGACCGCCGCCGGCAAGCTGTTCGCCGACTACGGCACCCAGGAGCGCAAGGTGATGTTCGCCGAGCACCTGCTGCGCCACGTGCCGATGGCCGCCCACATCCGCAAGGTGCTGCAGGAGCGCCCCGGCCAGCGCGCGCCGCGGCTGCGCTTCGCCCAGGAGCTGGAAGACTCGCTGTCCGACCAGTCAGCCGAGGAGACGCTGGACACCGTGATCAGCTGGGGCCGCTACGCCGAGATCTTCTCCTACAACGACCACACCGAGACCTTCAGCCTGGAAGACGTCGAGGGCGCCCAGTAAGCTTCGGCGAGCCACGACAACGGGCGCCCGGACGGCGCCCGTTTTGTTTCGCCGGCCGCAAGCCCGCTCGATGCTACAATACGGCATCGACCGTTTCCCCCCACGCCCATGTCCGGACGCCCGCTCAACGACATCACCCGCCAGGATCAGACCCTGGCCCGCCTCTCCGCCGCCGCGCACGAGCTGATGGCGCTGGATCGCGCCTTCAAGAAGCTGATTCCGCCGGCGATGGGCGAGGCTTGCCGCGCGGTGCGCATCCGCGACGACGAGCTGGTGATCCACGCCGACAACGGCATCGTCGCCGCCCGGCTGCGGATGACCGCGCCCGGGCTGCTGCCGCAGCTGGCCCAGCAGGGCTATCCGGCGTCCAAGGTGCGGGTCAAGGTGGCGCTGCAGCTGGTCCGCGTCAAAAAACCGAAGACGCTGGCGATCAGCGAAACCGCGCTGGACGGCATGGAACAGGCGTCCGACTGCATCAGCCACCCCGACGTCAAGCGCGCGCTGCAGCGGCTGATCTCGCGCCAGCGCCGCGGCTGACTGTACCGACAGCCAGTTTTCCCGCCGCGCCTCGACGCCAATAGTCTCCTTTCGATTGATCTCCGCAGGAGCCGCCATGACCGCTCTGCAACGCTTTTCTCCCGATCACCCCGCATCCGGCATCGCGGCCGCGCTGGAGCGCGACGGCGGCGTCATCATCGAAGGACTGCTCTGCCCCGAGCGGCTGGCCCGCTTCCGCGCCGAGCTCTTCCCGCTGCTGGACGCCGCGCCCGACTGCCAGGGCGACTTCTACGGCTACGCCACCCGCCGGCTGTCCGGCCTGATCGCCCGCGTGCCCGTCTGCCGCGAGCTGGCCATCCACCCGCTGATCCTGCAACTGATGGACATCATGCTGCTCAGGGGCTGCCGCGAATACCAGCTCAACCTGACCCAGGCGATACGCATCGGCCCGGGCGAGCCGCGCCAGTTCCTGCACAGCGACGCGCTGATGTTTCCGGTCAAGGTCCCCGGATCGGAAACCATGATCAACTGCATGTACGCGCTGGACGACTTCACCGAGGACAACGGCGCCACCAATGTCGCGCCGGGCAGCCACCGCTGGACCGAGGAGCGGCTGCCGGACGAGAGCGAAGTGGTCCCAGCCGCGATGCCTGCCGGCTCGGTGCTGATCTACCTCGGCTCCGTCATCCACGCCGGCGGCGCCAACCGCACCGGCCAGCCCCGCACCGGCGTGGTGCTCAGCTACTGCCTGGGCTGGCTGCGCCAGGCGGAAAACCACTACCTGGCGGTGCCGCGCGAGCTGGCGCGCGAACTGCCGGAGCGGCTGCAGCGGCTGCTCGGCTATTTCGTGCACGCGCCCAACCTGGGCAGTGTCGACGGCCAGGACCCGGTCGCGCTGCTGCGCGAGCCGCCGGCCGAGCCGCCTCGCTTCACCGAATTTCTGCCGGAAGAAGCCAAAACGCTGCTGGCCGAGGCGCGCGCCGCCATGCAAAACGATTGATCGCCTTCAGATCGACATCAAAGCGGAGTAAAGTGGCGGTTTCCCGCTGTACGTCCAGCACCACAGGATAATCGCCATGTCCGAACACGATACGCCCGAAACCACTCCCGAAACCGCGCCGCAGGACCCGTCGCGCCGCCGCCTGTTCGAAGGCCTGGCCGCCATCGGCGCCGCCGGCGTGCTGCCCGCCATAGCCAGCCAGGCGGCCGACGCCGCTCCGGCCACCCACGGCCCGCTGGACGACAGGCTGCGCCACCACGTGAAGAACGTGGTGGTGATCTACCTGGAAAACCGCAGTTTCAACAATCTGTACGGCAACTTCCCCGGCGTGAAGCATCCGCTGTCCAAGGCCCCGGCCGAAGCCTGTATCCAGCTGGACCGCGACGGCTCCAGGCTGAAGAACCTGCCCAAGATCTGGGGCGGCATGGTGCAGCGCGGCCAGACCGTGGCCGGCAAGTACTACCTGATCGAGGAAGACAAGATCCAGAACCTGCCCAACGGCCCGTTCCCGCTGAAGGACGCCGACGGCGAGCCGCTGCCGGAAGCCGTGGTCACCCGCGACCTGTGGCATTTGTTCTACCAGAACCAGATGCAGATCAACGGCGGCCGGAACGATCAGTTCGCCGCCTGGGCCGACTCCGGCGCGCTGGTGATGGGCTATTACAGCGAAACCACGAAGAACCTCAACCAATGGAAGATCGCCCAGCACTACACGCTGTGCGACAACTTCTTCATGGCGGCCTTCGGCGGCTCCTACCTGAACCACCAGTTCCTGATCTCCGCCCGCACGCCGGAATACTTCAACGCCAAGGACACCGCGGCGGCGAAGAAGATCGCCGTGCTGGACGATGGCCCCAAGGGCTACAAGCTGAAGGTGAAAGCGCCCAGTTCGGCGATGGACGGCCCGCCGCAATTCGTCAACAACGGCGCGATCACGCCGGACGGCTACGCGGTCAACACCATGGCCCCGCCGTTCCAGCCCAGCTACGTCAAGCCGGCCGAGGGCGGCGACAAGCGCTACGCGGACCCGGCCGACGCCAGCACTCTGCCGCCGCAAACCTACGACACCATCGGCGATCTGCTGTCGCGCAAGGGCGTCAACTGGGCCTGGTACGGCGGCAGCTGGCAGGCGGCGCTGGACGGCAAGGGCGGCCCGGACGCGCCCAACTTCCAATACCACCACCAGCCGTTCAACTACTTCAAGAACTTCGCGCCCGGCACCAAGGCCCGCGAAGCGCACCTGCGCGACGGCGGCCTGGGCGACAGCCCGATCAGCAACCGCTTCATCGCCGACGCGGTGGCCGGCAAGCTGCCGGCGGTGGCCTTCTACAAGCCGCAGGGCAATCTGAACATGCACGCCGGCTATTCCGACGTGGAGAGCGGCGACCGCCACGTCGCCAACGTGCTGCAGCATCTGATGAGCAGCCCGCAGTGGAAGAACATGGTGGTGGTCATCACCCACGACGAGAACGGCGGCTGGTGGGACCACGTGGCGCCGCCCAAGGGCGACCGCTGGGGTCCGGGCAGCCGCATTCCGGCCATCGTGGTGTCGCCGTTCGCCAAAAAAGGCCATGTCGACCACACCTTCTACGACACCACCTCCATCATCCGCTTCATCAGCCGCCTGCACGGCCTGCCTGAGCTCGAGGGCGTCAAGGTTCGCAACCAGGCCTTCCGCGAGCGCGGCGCGCAGCCGCCGGGCGACCTGACCGGCGCATTGCAGTTCTAAGCCCATGGCCGGTCCGCTTCCGCGGGCCGGCTTCCCTTGCCATTCCGCGTGCGCACCTTGGAAAACCATAAAAGCATGACTCGATTCGCCCTACGCTTGTCCGCCCTGCTGCTGCTCGGCCTTCTGTCATTCCGCGCCTTCGCCTGCGCCGAGGAGGCGATGTACAGCCACCATTACGACCAATGCATGGATCAGGCCGGCGGCGTCACCGCCGGCATGCTGGATTGCCTCTCGGCAGAACACGCGCGCCAGGACAAGCAGCTGAACGACACATACCGCAAGCTGATTGCCGCATTGCCGGCCAAACGCCAGCAAAGGCTGCAGGTCGCCCAGCGGCTATGGCTGAAATACCGAGCCGCCAACTGCAGCGCCTACGTCGATCCTGACGGCGGCACCGCCGAATCGCTGGTGGCCGCCGACTGCGAGCTGGCGTCCACCGCCGCCCGCGCCGCCGAGCTGACCAAACTGCAGCCAAGCCCGCGTTGACGCCCGGGCGAGTGGACTGATGCCGCGCGGCCCGCGCTGTGCGATGATGCCGATATCATCGCCGCCGTCCGGAGCCGCCATGTCCACCCTCCTGCGCTGCCTGCTGCTGCTGCCGCTGCTGCTGTCCCTCCCGCTGCTCGTTCATGCCGCCGAGCCCCGCTCCGCGCCATCCGCCGCCGACCAAACCCGCACCCTGGTGCTCGACAACCGTCCCATCTTCCTGTTTCTCGCCGCCCAGGGCAGCCTGACGCCCGAGCAGCGGCTGCAGCGCACGCTGGAGCGGCTGAACGCGCTGCAGCCGGAAGACCTGCGCCAGCCGGTGGTGGCCGCCCCCTACGCCGACGGCCGCCTGCGCGGCCTGGCGCTGAGCGTGCGCGGCAAGCCGCTGTTCACCATCCTGGAGGGCGACCTCGATCCCGGCGACCAGCTGACGCTGGAACAGGCCGGCGCCCTGGTCCGCGACAGGCTGAACGAACTGCGGCAGGCGGTGCTGGAGCAGCGCTCGCCGCAACGCATCGTCCAGTCCTCGCTGCTGGCTCTGCTGGCCTCGGCGCTGTTCGCCGCCGCGCTGTACCTGATCATCCGCGCCCGCGCGGCTTCGCGCCGGCGGCTGGCCCAAACGCCTCCGGACCGGCTGCCGCTGCTGGGCGGCCGCCTGCACCTGCGCCGCTTCCTGCTGGCCGCGGAACGGCAACTGGTGGACATCACCGCCCTGCTGTGCGCGCTGTTCGCCGGCTATGCGTGGCTCGGTTACACGCTGGCGCAGTTCCCCTACACCCGCCCGCTGGGACGCAAGCTGGCCAGCGCCTTCTACCAGCTGCTGGCCACCATCGCCGACGATTTCCTGTCGGCGCTGCCCGGCCTCGCCATCGTCGCCGTGATCTTCCTGCTGACCCGGTTGATCGGCCGCGGCCTCGGCCTGCTGTTCGGCACCGTGGAGCGGGGCCAGCTGGAGCTGCCGGGCCTGCACGCGGAAACCGTCGGCGCGACCCGCCGGCTGGCGTCGGCGGTGTTGTGGCTGTTCGCGCTGATCGTCGCCTATCCCTACCTGCCCGGCGCCAACAGCGACGCCTTCAAGGGCGTCAGCGTGTTTTTTGGCCTGATGGTCACCCTGGGCTCGGCCGGCCTGATGACCCACGCGATGAGCGGCCTGGTGCTGATCTACTCCCGCGCGCTGCGCCCCGGCGACTACGTGAAGATAGGCGAGGCGGAAGGCACGGTCAGCGAGCTGTCGGCGCTGTCCACCAAACTGCTCACCGGCCAGGGCTTCGAGATCACCATTCCCAACGCGGTGGCGGTCAGCGGGCTGGTCAACAACTACAGCCGCCACGACGGCGAGGCCGGCGCGATGATCGCCACCCGCGTCACCATAGGCTACGACACGCCGTGGCGGCAGGTGGAGGCGCTGCTGGAACTGGCCGCGCGCCGCACGCCCGGCATCGACCCGGCTTCGCCGCCCCAGGTGCGCAAACTGGCTCTGCAGGACTTCTACATCGAATACGAGCTGCAAGCCAGGCTGGAACGCGCCGGCCAGGCGCCCGCGGTGCGCGACGCGCTGCACGGCCAAATCCTGGACGCCTTCAACGAATTCGGCGTGCAGATCATGTCGCCGCACTTCGTCGAACAACCGGCCAGCCCGGCCATGGTCCCGGCCGAACGCTGGCGCGAACCGCCTGCCGGACAATAGCCAATCTACATTCCGACTGTCTCTGTTCGCTGTCAGCGCTTTGGTTTAAGCTGCAAACAATCAGAAAACAACAGCACCGGGACTCTTCGCCATGAACGTAAAGGAATACATGCAGCAGCTGGGCCAGGCCGCGCGCAAAGCGTCGCGCCTGCTGGCCCGCGCCGACGCCAACCAGAAGAACGCCGCGTTGCACGCCATCGCCGACGCCATCGTCCGCGAACAGGAGACGCTGCTGGCCGCCAACCGCCAGGACCTGGACGCAGCGCGCCAGGCCGGCCTCGATGACGCCATGCTGGACCGCCTGACCCTCACCGCCAAAGGCGTGCTGGCGATGGCCGACGGCCTGCGCCAGATCGCCGCGCTGCCGGACCCTGTGGGCGAAATCGACGAGATGAGCTACCGCCCGTCCGGCATCCAGCTGGGCAAGATGCGGGTGCCGCTGGGCGTGGTGGGCATCATCTACGAGGCCCGCCCCAACGTCACCGCCGACGCCGCCGGCCTGTGCCTGAAATCCGGCAACGCCACCATCCTGCGCGGCGGCTCCGAAGCCTTCCACAGCAACCAGGCCATCGCCGCCTGCGTGCACGAGGGCCTCGCCGCCGCCGGCCTGCCGGCCGAGGCGGTGCAAGTGCTGGCCACCACCGACCGCGCCGCGGTGGGCGAGCTGATCGCGATGCCGGAATACGTCGACGTGATCGTGCCGCGCGGCGGCAAGGGCCTGATCGCCCGCATCAGCGCCGAAGCGCGGGTGCCGGTGATCAAGCACCTGGACGGCAACTGCCATGTCTACATCGACGACACCGCCAATCCGGACAAGGCATTCAACATCGCCATCAACGCCAAGACCCACCGCTACGGCACCTGCAACACCATGGAAACGCTGCTGGTGCACAACGCCTTCGCCGAATTCATGCTGCCGCGGCTGGCCGGCGCCTATTGGGAAAAAGGCGTGGAGCTGCGCGGCTGCGAACGCACCCGCGCGATCCTGGGCGAACAGGTCAAGGCCGCCACCGACGAGGACTGGGCCACCGAATACCTGGCGCCGGTGCTAGCAGTGAAAGTGGTGAAGGACATGGACGAGGCGATCGAGCACATCAACCATTGGGGCAGCCACCACACCGACGCCATCGTCACCGAGGACTACGGCCGCTCGCGCCGCTTCCTGCGCGAGGTGGACTCGGCCAGCGTGATGGTCAACGCCTCCACCCGCTTCGCCGACGGCTTCGAATACGGCCTGGGCGCCGAAATCGGCATCTCCACCGACAAGATCCACGCCCGCGGCCCGGTCGGCCTCAATGGACTCACCAGCCAGAAGTGGATCGTGCTGGGCGACGGGCAGGTCAGACAGTAAGCCGCCCCCGGCCCTTGTGACGCCTCCCCTGGACTGCCGGCCGGACCAGCCGTCGGGAGGGGGGAGGACGAAAACGCGCGCAAGGGCGTGGACAGGCCGCGCTGTCGACCAAACCTCTGCGCGCTGCGCATCCAGATCCCATGGCTTCACTGCCTGCCCCGGCGCGTCCCCGCTCAAATGCGCTACCGTTTCTGCCGTCGACAGCGTTAAGCGTCTGTTCGTCTTGATATTGCGGCAGCGGCCATTTCTGTCAAATACAGAGTGCGAAAAACAGCATGCCGCAGTGTCGCTCACGGCCAGGAACGTTTGGCAAAGCCCCCCGCCGGCAGGGAACGGCCCGAAAGGCAGCCCGGCCGGCTAGGGCTCAAAATCAAATCAATGGCTTGAGCTGCAAAACCTGTTGCCCGATGTTAAAAACGGCCTCCCCCTGGTTCAGCACATTGGCGCCAAGCAAGCCATCCACCTCCTCCAGGCCCTTGGCTTTCAGCGAGGCGTTCACGCCGGCCAAGTCCATGGTCATCACCTTCTGCTGCCGCAGCGTGAAACGCGGGCCCAACTGCAAGCTGTCCAATAAGTAAAAATGGCTTTCGACGCTGCCGCCGACGCCATGCACCTGATCCGTTCCAGCCTGCCGGGCCAGATGGAACTTGGCGGCGTGCGCGTCATCGGTGACGAATGTCCCGTCCGCGGCCGTGTCGATGATGAAGCGCCCTTTCACGCCATTGACCGCCCCCTCCACCATCAGTTGCTCGCCTCCCAGCGACGTCAGGGGCAAGCGATCGAAGGCCGCCTCCGGCTTGGCATCATTTCGCAAGCGCAACTGCTGCTGTCCATAATCCAGCACCGCATGCTGCCCAGCCAGCACGTCCATGCCGATGACGCCATCCACCGCGGCAATCCCCTCCTCGGCCAAGCCTTGATTGATCGCGTCGAAGTCCGTCAGATACACAGCCAGCTTGTCTGCCGCCAATCTACCGCCCCATTCCAGCGGCTTGTCGGCTACCCGCTTTGTCTCCGTCGTCCCGGCGGACCCATGCGAAGCCCTCGTTGTCCCTTCATTTTCCAAGCCAAACCGGGCCGCCTGCTTGCGGTCCACGCAGGTCATCGACGCCCCGCTGTCGAGCAAGAAGCGGCCATCCACGCCATTGAGACGCGCCTGGACCGCCATGAAGCCATTGGCTTGCTTCGCCAAGGGCACGCTGAATGGAATCTGCGCCGAATCGGCTCCGCTTGGCGCGGAATGCGCCAGGGAGGCAAAGCCGAAGGCGCCCGCCAGCAACGCCAGCAGTACATTTTTGTTTGCTTTCATTTGATGTTCCTCTTCATTTTTATTGGCACGCCAGCTCCCTCTGCTCAGGCCTGCTTGAAATTCGCTCGCTTCGCGGAGCCGGAGCGGCAAACATTCAAATTGTCCTGCAATTGAAATTTTCAATGCCAAAATCATTAACTGTGATTTTCATGCGCGCGTCTTCTTGGCGCCGCCGCCCTATCGCGATATCAGACATCCCGCTCATTTCACGCGATAATCCCCCTTTGCCTCACAAGCTCGCCTTGCCAAAAACATGAAAACCCTGACCAAGCAAGACCTCGCCGACCTGTCCGCCAAGGCCGCCTGTGCGCCGCGCCTGCGCGCCCACCACAATATCCACGCCGAGCTGGACGACGTCGTCCAGCGCCTGGCCATCGCCATGGAGCCGGACACCTATGTCCGCCCGCACCGCCACCCTGGCAGCCCGGAATTGCTGATCATGCTGTCCGGCGCGCTGGACTGGATCGAATTCGACCCCGCCGGCGAAACCGTGGTCGCCCGCCATCGGCTGGGCGACGGCGGCGCGCGCGTATTCGAGATGCCGGCCGGCGCCTGGCATTCGGTGGTGTCGCTGGAGCCGGGCAGCGTGGTGTTCGAAGTGAAGCGCGGCCCATACCAGCCCTTGCCCGAGTCCGATCAGGCCGCCTGGGCCCCGACCGAAGGCGACGCCCGCGTCGCCGACATGCTCGCCTTCCTGCGCCGCTGCCAGCCCGGCGACCGCTTCGCGTAACATCGCTTAACATCTTGCCGCCGCGGGAGACGGAACCCGCGGCGGCGATAGGCGCACCAAAAGGCATTGTTTCACCAACCCATGCCGAAGCCGATGTTCCTATTCCGCGCCGTTCTCCCCCTCGTCGTCTCCCTGTCCCTGCTGGCTTGCGCCACGCCGCTGCGCGCCGCCCCCTCGCTCAGCCTGAATAGCCAGCGCCCGCCGCAGCAAGTGGCCGACTGCCTGCAGCAAGGCTTGCAAAAGCTGCACATCCCCGATGATTTCGTCGAGCGCCGCGATGAGCGCGACGGCAGCCGCAGCCTGGCGCTGCGCAATCCGGTCAGCGACGCCTCCGGCACCCGGGTGGACATCCTGCCGCAAGGCGAAGGCAGCCTGCTGGAGGTCAGATTGAACGGCATGCCGCTCAGCCCGGCCTGGAAGAAGCAGATCCACGGCTGCGCCCACAAATAACTGTGGATAAGTCCAGCATTCCGTGACTGGCTGTGGATGATCTGGATATCCCGGGATAAGCCTGTGGGCAACTTGCCACAAAACCCTTATTCCTTGCCGACTATGTGGGTAAGTGATTTCATCCACAACAGCCTGTGCATAATGTGGACAATTTCAGAACAAGCTGTGAATAAGCGCCAGCGGCGAAACCTGGCTGGCTTACCGAACCGCGTCGGCAGCGCGCCGCCCGCCCCGCGCGGTTACACTGACGGCATACGCCACGAACGGACTCGCCGATGACCACCGCCTCCCATCCCAAGTACGATCAGCACTACGCCGACGGCAAGGCCCGTCGCAGCCAATGCCCGCGCTCCAGCCAGGCCGAACTCCACCTGGCGCACGACCGCGACGTGGTGGCGCTGGTGGAATCCACCTCTCAGGGCCGGGTGCCGGCGCTGGTGCCGCTGCGCTACGCGCGCATGCACGCGTCGCCGTTCGCCTTCTTCCGCGGCATGGCGATGATCCAGGCCGCCGACCTGGCCGCCGGCCCCGACAGCGGCCTGCGCCTGCAGATCTGCGGCGACGCCCACCTGATGAACTTCGGCTTCTTCGCCTCGCCGGAACGGCAACTGGTGTTCGACATCAACGATTTCGACGAGACCCATCCCGGCCCCTGGGAATGGGACGTCAAGCGGCTAGCGGTCAGCCTGGTGCTGGCCGGCCGCAGCCGCGGCTTCGACGCCCAGGCCACCCGCGAGATCGTTCAGCGCCTGTCCGCCACCTATCGCCGCCGCATCGGCGCCTTCTCGCAGATGAGCCAGCTGGACCTGTGGTATTGCCGCGTCGATTTCGAACAATTGCTGTCCCAGGCCACCGACGAGGGCATGCGCCAGCAATTGAACAAAGTGGCCGGCAAGGCGCGCAACCAGACCCAGGAGCGGCTGCTGCCCAAGATGACCGACCTGGAGGACGGCGGCTTGCGGCTGCGCGACAATCCGCCGGTGATCTTCCACCTCGACGACCGTAACGGCCCGCTCGCCGCCTGCGACGACTGGCTGGGTGGCGACAGCCTGGCCAAGATCCAGCGCATGCTGACCGGCTACATCGACACCCTGAAGGAAGACCGCCGCGAACTGCTGCAGCGCTTCCGGCTGGTGGACGCCGCCTTCAAGGTGGTGGGCGTCGGCAGCGTCGGCACCCGCTGTCTGGCGCTGTTGCTGCAGGACGACTACGACCAGCCGCTGTTCCTTCAGTTGAAGGAGGCGCGGCCGTCGGTGCTGGAGGCCTTCACCCAGGAATGCGTGCACGGCAATCAGGGCAAGCGGGTGGTGTTCGGCCAACGATTGATGCAGGCCACCAGCGATCTGTTCCTGGGCTGGACCGAGGGCGCCGACGGCCATCACTTCTACATGCGCCAGCTGCGCGACATGAAGGCCGCCCCGGCGCTGGAAGCGTTCACCAATGCCGAGGAACTGGCCAGCTACGGCCAAGCCTGCGGCTGGACGCTGGCGCGCGCGCACGCCAAGTCGGGCGGCTGCGCGGCCGAGATCGCCGGCTATCTGGGGGAGTCGGACAAGTTCGACCAGGCGCTGGCCGACTACGCGCAGGCCTACGCCGACCAGGTGGAAACCGACTATCGGCTGTTCGACGCGGCGGTCCGCGGCGGGCGCTTGCCCGCCGCCGCGGTATAAATGCGGGATTAGGGAAAATTGCGATGTTGACGGTTGTGTCCTGAACTAGACTGTAACAACAGAAACGCATAATCAGCCGGCGCCGGACCGTCCTCGACGGGCCCGCGCCGCCGCCGCATCTGCGGCGGCTTGTTCCCTTATACCTGAGTGTCGAAAATGCAGCTGAATACTCGCCTGACCATCATCATCGTCGCCAGCTTGGTGGCGCTGCTCGGCCTTTCCACCGTTGCCTTGCTTTCCACCCGCGCCACCCTTCACCAAGAAAAAAGCGAACAAATCGTCCACCTGCTGAAAATGGCGGAGAACAGCCTCACCCACTTCCAGCAGCTGGAGGCCAAGGGCATGCCGCGCGCCGAGGCTCAGAAGCAGGCCATCGCCGCGCTGTCCGCGCTGAAGGTGGACGACATTTACTTCTTCGGCCGCAACCGCGAGCACCGCGTGCTGTTCCACCCCAGCAAGGATCGCGTCGGCAAGCTGGACATGGGCAGCAAGCTGCCGGACGGCCGCACCACGGTGGAGGCCTACGACGATGCGATGAAGGACGCCCACTACGGCGTGCTGGTGATCCAGACCAAGCGCAAGGGCAGCGGCGACGAGGAATTTCCCAAGCTGAACGGCGTATTCCGTTTCGAGCCGTGGGACTGGACGATAGGCACCGGCATCTTCATCGACGATATCGACCAGCTGTTCTGGAGCGAGGCGCGGACGCTGATGGCCGTCGCCGTGATCTGCGTAGTGGTGCTGGGCGCGCTGGTGGGCTGGATGTCGCGCTCGATACTGCAGTCGCTGGGCGGCGAGCCGCGTTACGCCGCCGACGTGGTCAAGGCGATCGCCGACGGCGACCTCAGCGTGGAGATCGAGGTCAAGGGTGGGCCCAACAGCCTGCTGGGCGCGATGAACGACATGCGCGGCAAGCTGCGCCTGATGATAGAGGAGATCGGCCGCGCCACCTCCAGCATCAACCACTCCTGCCACCAGCTGTCCCGCGACATGGACAAGGTGCATGAGGTGTCCGGCATCGCCAGCTCGTCCACCACCTCGGCCGCCGCCGCCATCGAACAGCTGTCGGTCAGCATCGACCACGTCAGCGCCAGCACCCGCGACACCGAAACCGGCGCGCGCGACACCGCCCAGCTGGCCAGCGAGGGCAAGACCCTGGCTGGCAACGCCGCCGACGGCATCCGCCAGATCGCCGACCAGATCCACGGCGCCAGCGACATGGTGGGCCAGCTGGCCGAACGCAGCCGCAGCATCAGCAGCATCGCCGAAACCATCCGCGACATCGCCAACCAGACCAATCTGCTGGCGCTGAACGCCGCCATCGAAGCCGCGCGCGCCGGCGAGATGGGCCGCGGCTTCGCGGTGGTGGCCGACGAAGTGCGCAAGCTGGCAGAGCGCACCGCCAGCGCCACCGACGAGATCAGCAGCATCGTGCAGGCGGTGATCAACGAAACCGGCAACGTCTCCGGCCGCATGGACGAGATCCGCCCCGCGGTGCAGGCCGGCGTCGAGCAGGTGCAGCAAGCGGCCGAAACGCTGGAGTCGATCAGCCAGCAGGCCAGCACCGCGCTCGAGCACGTGCACAACGTGGTGGTGGCGATGGGCGAGCAGAGCCAGGCCGGCACCAATATCGCCGGCAACGTCGAACAGGTGGCCGGCGTGGTCGAGGAGACCCAGAATTCGGTCAGCCACGCGGTGGAGGCGGTGCGCGACATCGACCAGCAAGCCACCAATCTGCACCAGACAGTCAGCCGCTTCCGGCTCTGAGCGACCTGCGCGGCGTCTCTTTCCCGATAGCGGCCGTTTGCGGAAAACGGCCGCGAAACGCCCGCAAGCAAGGTTGTAAACAGGCGCCACTCATCGCCGCACTTGCCGCCGCCGTTGCGGCTGGCATAATGGCCACGGGCACTCGCTCCATGAAAGCAAGAAAAAAAACTGAGGACAGACAGGAACCCCAGCACGCTTCAGTGGAGAATCGTATGTCTGATGCCCGCATGCCGGCAGGCCTCATCGAATGGCTGCAACACAGCAAGGCGCGGGACGTCGAGCTCGCCTTTGCCGACGTCCATGGGTTTCCCCGCGGCAAGACCCTGCCCGCCGCCGCCTTCATCAAGGGGCAGCCGCTGCGCATCGCGCGCGCGGTGCCGCTGCAAAGCTGTATCGGCGAATTTCCCGACTACAGCTTCTACGGCGAACACGATCCGGACGTCACGCTGGCGCCGGACTACAACACGCTGCGTCCGGTGCCCTGGGCCAAGACTCCGCGCGCGATGGTGATCTGCGACTGCGTCGACCACGACGGCGGCCTGTCGCCGCTGGCCCCGCGCTCGGTGCTGAAGCAGGTGCTGGCGCGCTACGACGCCCATGGCTGGACGCCGGTGGTCGCGCCGGAGCTGGAGTTCTACCTGTTCGCCGCCCACGGCGACCCGGCGCAGCCGTTCCAGCCGCCGGCGCTCGCCAGCGGCCGCCGCGAAGCCGGCTTCGACGCCTTCGGCTTCTCCGCGCTGGGCGAGCTGGAAGCCTTCTTCGACGAGCTGTACCAGGCCTGCGAGACGCTCGGCATCGCCACCGACACCTGCGTGCACGAGATGGGCCCCAGCCAGTTCGAGATCAACCTCAAGCACGGCGACGCGCTGAAGCTGGCCGACGACACCTTCCTGTTCAAGACCGCGCTGAAGGAAATCGCCCATCGCCACGGCCTCAGCGCCGTATGCATGGCCAAGCCGCTGCCCGGCCAGCCCGGCAGCTCCATGCACATCCACCAGAGCGTGGTCGACCGCCAGGGCCGCAACACCTTCAGCCGCGCCGACGGTTCGGAAAGCCTGGAATTCTTCGGCTTCATCGCCGGCCTGCAGCGCTTCCTGCCCGAGCTGATGCCGCTGTTCTGCCCGAATCCCAACTCCTACCGCCGCTTCGTCAAGGGCATGGCGGCGCCGGTCAACCTCAGCTGGGGACTGGACAACCGCTCGGTCGGGCTCAGGGTGCCGGTGTCGGGCCCGGAGGCGCGGCGGGTGGAAAACCGCCTGCCCGGCTGCGACGCCAACCCCTATCTGGCGCTGGCCGCCAGCCTGGGCGCGGGCCTGGCCGGCATCGAACAGAAGCTGGTCCCTGACGAGGCGGTGCACGGCAATGTGTTCAAGCAGCAGGCCGCCAGCCTGCCCACCACGCTGGACGCCGCCTGCGCGGCGATGGCCGCTGGTTGCGCCGAGTCGTTGTTCGGCGCGGACTTCAGCCGGGCCTATCTGGCGGTGAAGGAGGTGGAGCTGAACGACTATCACCGCCAGGTCACCGCCTGGGAGCGGCAGTATCTGGGGTTTCTGGTCTAGCCGGATCACCCTGCGCGGATGCATGGCTAGTCACGGCGGGGCATGGAGTCCGCTTCGCGGACAATGTTTTTCACGGCGGTTCCGCCCGCCAAACGGGTCAGGGGGCTGCGTCGCCAGCCCCCTGACCACCCCAGGCGACCCCACGGCCCGAGAAACCCCGACAAAACAGTCTTGCGCCAGGCGCCGCCGATCAAAAAAACGGCGGCTTAACATCCCCTGACGCAAAACTGTTTTGCCGGCACGGGCCGAAAGGGGAGCAGGTCGGCTGCCGACATTCGCGGTAAAACCATCCGTCCGCACCGCGCTCATGAAACATTCGTTTCATTGCCCTGGATCAATACCCGCGCTCGCCCGGCGAGACACCGCCGCCGCCATCGGAGTATGCTGAAGGCATCCCACCAAGCCGGTGTTTCGAAGGAGCAGCCCATGTATCGTCACATCATCGCCGCGATAGACGGCAGCAACAATTCCGACAAAGCCCTGCACGAAGCCATCCGCGTCGCCAAGTTCGCCGAAGCCAGACTGACCCTGATCCACGTCGCCAGCCTGCGCGACCTGGCGGTCGACAGCTTGGGCGTCTACGCCGGCGACCCCGGCTACGATCTGGCGCTGGAGCAAGGCCAGGAAGCGCTGGCCCGCGCCCAAACCATCGCCCGCAACGCAGGCCTGACCGATGTGGTCAGCCATCTGGAGAAAAGCTGGGAAGGCGGCCATGACCTGGCCGATCTGCTGATAGGCTACGCCAGCGCGCAGCAGGCCGATCTAATCGTGCTGGGCACCCATGGCCGCAGCGGCCTGGCCCATCTGTTCCTGGGCAGCTTCGCCGAGGACATCCTGCGCCGCAGCCAGTGCCCGCTGCTGGTGGTGCGCAGCCAGGAAGACGACGACATCCGCGTCGAGT
The DNA here is from genome assembly GCF_059047085.1 of Chromobacterium sp. INPA-IVC. NCBI lineage: Bacteria > Pseudomonadati > Pseudomonadota > Betaproteobacteria > Neisseriales > Chromobacteriaceae > Chromobacterium > Chromobacterium sp. INPA-IVC. The sequence goes on from NZ_JBTNLS010000008.1 coordinate 199,916, forward strand.
AAGCCTCAACGCCCGCCCCGCCGCATGCGGGGCGGCGATGCCAGGCCCGCCTCGCGCGGGCCTGCTTTGTTTCAACGGCGCTCGGCGTGGACGAAGAACTCCCGGTTGCCGTCGCCGCCCTTGATCGGGCTGTCGAACCAGGCCAGCGTCTTCATGTTCTGCTCGGCCAGCACCCGGTCGATCTTGTCCTTAACCTGCGGATACAGGCTTTCGTCACGGACGATGCCGCCGTGGGACAGCCCTTCCCGCCCCACTTCGAACTGCGGCTTGACCAGGCTGAGCAGACGTCCGCCCGGCGTCAACAGCGGCAGCGCCGACGGCAGCACCAGGCTCAGCGAGATGAAGGACACGTCGCACACCATCAGGTCGAAGCCGTCGCCGTCATTGACGGCCAACAGCGCCGCGCGGTCCAGCGCGCGCGCGTTGACGCCCTCGAAATAGCGCACCCGCGCGTCTTCCCGCATCCGCGGGTGCAACTGGTCGTGGCCGACGTCCACGCCCACCACCCGGCGCGCGCCGGCCTGCAGCAGGCAGTCGGTGAAGCCGCCGGTGGACTGGCCGACGTCCAGCGCGGTCCAGCCGGCGATGTCCAGCCCGGCCGCGTCCAGCGCGCCGCGCATTTTCAACCCGCCGCGCGACACGTAGCGGTCGGCCTCGTCGGCGACGATGTCGAACGCCGCGTCCGCCGGAAATTTCTGGCTGGACTTGGCCACCACCGCGCCGCCGCAGCTGACGCGGCCGGCCGCGACCAGGTTCTGCGCGGAGGTGCGCGACGCGGCAAGCCCTTGTTCCACCAGCAAAATATCCACTCGAATCATGTCCGTTCCCGCTGCCCGAATTCCGATGAACGCGACAGGTTGGCGAAGCCGCCACCCGCTGTCAAGCGAAGCCGCCAACCCTGTCCATTTGCATCAAATCTCGCAACAGATGTTTACAAGAAAATGCTAATAATGATAATCTAAAAAGCAATTCATTGATTTTATTCATATATTCAAACAGCCCCGCCGGCATCGGACAGAAAGCGCCCGCCCCATCCCGCGCGCCCTTATCCATCCATGCTGGCCCGCTCCGCCAGCGCCCGGCAGCAAACGGCCGTTGGCGGCAGAGTCCCGCAGCGGGCTCTGGCCCGGGCAAGGCTTTCGCGCCGGCCGTCGCCGGTTTCGCCCGCGGCTCAGGCCGCGCCTCGCATCACCATCCATCACGGCTGCGCGCCCCGCGCGGGGACGCGCGCCGCCATGCAAGGAGTACCGATGGTCCTACGCCTGTCGTTGTTGTTCGCCGTATTGTTCGCGCTCTGGGGCGCCGCCGCTCCCGAGCACATGACCGCCACCGCCTCCGAGTGGCTGAGCTTCACCATTTCCCGCTTCGGCTGGTTCTATCTGCTATCGGTGTTCGGCTTCCTGCTGTTCGCGCTCTATCTGGCCTTCGGCCGCTTCGGCCATATCCGGCTGGGCAAGGAGGACGATGAGCCGGAGTTTTCCCGCCTGAGCTGGTTTTCCATGCTGTTTTCCGCCGGCATGGGCATCGGCCTGGTGTTCTGGGGCGTGGCCGAGCCGCTGTCCCACTTCGCCACGCCGGCAAGCGCGTCCACCGCGCCGGAATCGGCCGAGGCGGCGCGGCTGGCGATGCGCCACGCCTTCTTCCACTGGGGCCTGCACCCATGGGCGGTGTACAGCCTGACCGCGCTGGCGCTGGCCTACTTCAAGTTCAACCGCGGCCAGAAGGGCCTGATCAGCGCCGCCTTCCGTCCGCTCTTGGGCGACCGCGTCGACGGTCCCGTCGGCACCGCCATCGACGTGATGGCGGTGCTGGCCACCGTGTTCGGCGTCGCCACCACGCTGGGCTTCGGCACGCTGCAGATCGAAAGCGGCCTGGAGATGCTGTTCGGCGTGACGCCGTCCGCCACCCTGACCGTGGCCATCGTCGTCATCGCCACCGCGCTGTTCCTGCTGTCGTCGCTGACCGGCCTGTCGCGCGGCATCAAGTGGCTGTCCAACCTCAACATCCTGTTGGCGGCGCTGCTGTTCCTGGCGGTGGTGGTCCTGGGGCCCACCGGCTTCATCTTCGACACCTTCACCACCACGCTGGGCGATTATCTGGGCAACCTGACCAGCACCAGCCTGCGCATGAGCCCGTTCACCCAGGGTACCTGGATGGCCAACTGGACGTTGTTCTACTGGGCCTGGTGGGTCACCTGGGCCCCCTTCGTCGGCATGTTCATCGCCCGCGTCTCGCGCGGCCGCACCGTGCGCGAATTCATCGTCGGCGTGCTGCTGGTGCCGTCGCTGGCCAGCTTCGTCTGGTTCTCCGCCTTTGGCGGCACCGCGCTGGACCTGCAGCTGTTCGGCGGCGCCGACCTGCTGTCCGCAGTCAAGACCGACGTCTCCACCGCGCTGTACGTGATGTTCGAGCAGCTGCCCGGCGGCCGCGTCCTGTCGCTGCTGGCGATGACGCTGGTGATCATCTTCTTCGTCACCTCGGCCGATTCCGCCACCTTCGTGCTGGGCATGTTCACCAGCGGCGGCGACCTGAACCCCAGCCACCGCGTCAAGCTGATCTGGGGCGTGCTCTTGGCCGCCATCGCGCTAGTGCTGCTGCAAAGCGGCGGCCTGAAGGCGCTGCAGGCGGTGCTGATCGTCAGCGCGCTGCCCTTCATGCTGATCATGATAGGCATGGCGGTGTCGCTGTACCGCGCGCTGGACGAGGAGGAGCACGACAGCCGCCTGCGCGAGATCCGCCGCCTGCGCCAGCTGGAAGCGCTGGAAAAACGCCAGCAGGATTGACCAGGCTGCGGGACGGCCGACGGATTTGATGCGATCATGACAGTATTGTCTCGCCATGGAGGATGTATGGACACGCATCAACTCGACCCGATGGAGGTCCGCGTGCTGGGCGCGCTGCTGGAAAAGCAGGCGCTGACGCCCGACGCCTACCCGCTGACGCTGAACGCGCTGGTCGGCGCCTGCAACCAGCTGACCAGCCGCGAGCCGGTGATGCAGCTGTCCGAGGCCGACGCCAGCGCCGCGCTGGACGCGCTGATCGCCAAGAAGCTAGTGGCCGAGCGGCTGCCGGCCGGCAGCCGGGTCGCCAAGTACGAGCACCGCCTCAACTACGAGTGGAACATCGACGGCGCGCGGCTGGCCGCGTTGTGCCTGCTGACGCTGCGCGGCCCGCAGACCGGCGCCGAGATCCGCGCCCGCGCCGGCCGCATCTACAGCTTCTCCGGCGTGGACGAGGTGGAAACCGCGCTGAACGCGCTGGCCGACAAATACCCGCCGCTGGCGATGAAGCTGGAACGCCAGCCGGGCGAGCGCGAAGCGCGCTGGTGCCATCTGCTGTCCGGCGAGCCGCAGATCGTCCCTGCCCAGGCCTGCGAAGTGATAGACGTGGGCCTCACCGGCCGGGTGGCGGCGCTGGAAGCCGAAGTGGCGGCGCTGAAAACCATGGTGCTGGCGCTGGAGCAGCGGCTGAGCAATTGACGGGCTGAACTTGTTTTTTAGGAATTGGTCACTACCTGTTGTCGCTTGAATGAACCAACAGGAATGGACCGCATGAAGCATTTCGCAATCGCCCTGGCGCTGGCCGGGCTGGCCGGCGGCGCCCACGCCGCCGACTACATGTTCGGCGCCGGCAACGGCACCCAGCAACTCACCCGCACGCCGGACGGTTTCGGCATCGGCCTCAATCTCGACTACCTGCGCGACGACCACAAGGGCAGCGCCGGCGGCGCCGGCCTGGAGTTCGCGCTGCCGCTGGGCCCGCTGACCGTGGCCGGCGGCGGCAAGCTGATGGCGCTGTCGCCGGACAGCGGCTCCGCCACCGCCGCGCTGGTCGGCGGCCGCGCCAGCTTCGACCTCGCGCCCAAGGTCAAGCTGTTCGGCCAGGCCTACTACGCGCCGAGCAGCTTCGCCAGCGGCAGCGTCGACCGCGTCAGCGACTACGCCGCCGGCGTGCGCTGGAACGTGGTCGGCCCGCTCAGCGTGGAGGCCGGCTACCGCTACTTCGACATCCGCCGCGACAACGACAGCCGCAGCCGCACGCTGGCCGACGGCGCCTACCTGGGCGCGGGACTGAGCTTCTGATCCCGCCCACGCGTCAAAAAAACGGCAGCCTCGGCTGCCGTTTTTCATGCCCGCCCGCTCACCACCACAGGTGGAAGCGCTGCGCCGGCGGCAAAAACATCTTGTCGCCCGGCTTGACGTTGAAAGCCTGGTAGAACGGGTCCAGATTGCGAACGGTGCCGAAGGCGCGCCATTCGTCAGGCGTATGCGGATCGGACACCAGCTGCTTCAGCGTGGCCGCGTCGCGGCTCTTGCTGCGCCAGGACTGGGCGAAGGCGATGAAGAAGCGCTGGTCGCCGGTGAGGCCGTCGCGCACCGGCGCCTCCTTGCCGCCCAGGGCGATCTTGTACGCCTTGTAGGCGATCTCCAGGCCGGCGTTGTCGGCGATGTTCTCGCCCAGCGTCAGCTCGCCGTTGACCTTGTGTCCCTTCACCGGCTCGTAGCCGCCGTACTGCTTGACCAGCTTGGCTGTCACTTCCTTGAAATGCTGCTCGTCGGCCGGCGTCCACCAGTTGCGCATATTGCCGTCGCCGTCGAACAAGTGGCCCTGATCGTCGAAACCATGGCTGATCTCATGGCCGATGGTGGCGCCGATGCTGCCGTAGTTGACCGCCGTGTCGAAAGCCGGGTCGAAATACGGCGCCTGCAGGATGGCGGCCGGGAACACGATCTCGTTGTTGGCCGGGTTGTAATAGGCGTTGACGGTTTGCGGCGTCATCCCCCATTCGGTCCGGTCCACCGGCTGGCCCAGGTGCCTGGCCTGGCGGCGGTAGCTGAATTCCGCGACGCGCTCGACATTGCCGATCAGATCGTCGGGACGGATTTCCAGGCTGGAATAATCGCGCCATTTGTCCGGGTAGCCTATCTTCGGCGTGTACTTGGACAGCTTCAGATGCGCCTCGCGCTTGGTTTCCGCGCTCATCCAGTCCAGCGTGTCCACGCTGCGGTCGTAGGCGGTCAACAGGTTGCGCACCAGCTCGTCGGCCTGGCGCTTGGCTTCCGGCGTGAAGTACTTGGCCACGTACAGCTTGCCCACCGCCTCGCCCATGCCTTCGTCCACCAGCGTCACCGCCTTCTTCCAGCGCGGCCGGTCGGCGCTGCGGCCGTCCAGCGCCTTGCCGTAGAAGGCGAAGCGCGCCGCCGCCCATGGCTTGTCCAGATAGGGCGCGTACGCATCCAGCGCGCGCAGCGTCAGGTAATCGCGCAGCGCCGGCAGCGGCGTCGCGCGCAGCAGGCCCGGCAGCTGTTCCAGATAGCTGGGCTGGTCCAGGTTGAGATCGGCGGCGGCGGACAGCTGCGCGTCCTTCAGCAGCGCCGGCCAGTCATAGCCCGGCAGGCGCTTGGCCAGCTCGGCCGTGCCGGTCTTGTTGTAGGTCTTCTGCGCGTCGCGGTTGTCGACATTGCTCCACTGCGCCTTGGCCAGCCGCGTCTCCAACGCCAGCACCGCGGCAGCGCGGGCCTGGACGTTCTTTTCGCCGGCCAGCGTCAGCAGCTGGGCCAGATAGGCGCGGTAAGCCTTGCGCGCGGCGGCGAAATCAGCCGACGGCAACAGGTAGTAGTCGCGGTCCATCGCCAGGCCGGACTGGCCGACGCCGGCCAGATAGGCGGCGGAATTCTTGTTGTCCTGCGCCACGTAGAAGCGGAACGGCGTATCCTCCGGCTGGTCTTGCAGCCGGCCCATGTAGGCGATGGCGGCGTCGGCGCTGTCCAGCGCGGCGATGGCGGCCAGCTTGGATTTCAGCGGCGCCAGGCCGCGGCGGGCGATGGTCTGTTCGTCGAGAAAGCTGCGGTAAAGATCGGCGATCTTGCGCGAGTCGGCGGAAGCGGCCGGATCGGCATGCTCGATCAGCTCCCGCACCCGCTGCTGGTTGCGGTCGTACAGCAGTTCGGCCACGCCGGTCGACGAGCGGTCGGCCGGAATCCGCGCGCGCTTCATCCAGCCGCCATTGGCATGCAGCGCGATATTGTCCTGCGGCCGCGCCGCGCGGTCCATTCCCTGAAAATCTATGCCGTACGCGCCGTAATCCAGCCCTCCGGCCCAGGCCGCCTGCAGGCTCAACAGCATGGCCAGCGGCAGCAATTTCTTCCCTTGCATGGTTTTCCTCTTATCGTTCTGAAGCGGCTGGACATGGCCCGGCCTCGAGCGATGGTACGCCCGCGCTTCCCGCCGCGGCAATCGGCAAAATGCAAACGACATCATTGCCCAAGGAATCGGCCAGGAATGGCAAGCCGCAATGAAAAAGGGCGCTCTCGCGCCCTTTGCTGCCACATCTCCCGCCTCAATCGCACAAGCGCTGGTACAGGTACACCAGCACCCGCGCCAGCTCGGCGGCGGTATCCTCCTGGCCGGCGTTGCCGGCGTGGCCGCCGCCGTCGGTCTCGTAGAACAGCGCGTCGTGGCCCAGCTCCAGCAGCCGCGCCGCCATCTTGCGGGCGTGGCCGGGATGGACGCGGTCGTCGCTGGCGCTGGTGGTGAACAAAGCCAGCGGGTAGCGCGCGTCTGCGCGCAGATTGTGATACGGCGAATAGGCGGCCAGCGCGGCGCGCTCGGCCTCGTCGTCCGGATCGCCGTATTCGTCTATCCAGCTGGCGCCGGCCAGCAACTGGGTGTAGCGCAGCATGTCCAGCAAGGGCACCTCGCACACCACCGCCCGGAACAATTCCGGCCGCTGCGCCATCGCCGCCCCCACCAGCAAGCCGCCGTTGCTGCCGCCCTCTATCGCCAGCTTAGCCGGCGAAGTCAGCTTGCGGGCGATCAGGTCTTCCGCCACCGCGATGAAGTCATCGAAGCTGACTTGGCGCTTCGGCCCCTGCGCCGCCTGGTGCCAGTGCGGGCCGAACTCGCCGCCGCCGCGGATGCAAGCCAGCACGAAGGCGCCGCCCTTGGCCAGCCAATGCGGGCCGAAATTCTCGATGTAGTAAGGCAGCATCGGCACCTCGAAGCCGCCATAGCCGTACAGCAGCGTCGGCGTCGTGCCGTCGAACGGCGCATCGCGCCGGCGCACCACGAAGTACGGGATTTGCTCGCCGTCGGGCGCCGTCGCCTGCCATTGCTCGGCGACATAGGGCGACGGCTCGAAAGCTTCCGGCTGGCGGCGCAGGCATTCCTGTTCGCCGCTGGCCAGATCCAGCCGGTACAGGCCGCTGGGGGTCAGGAAATCGCTGTAGCTGTAGTAGAGCACGTCGCTCTGCCACGGCTGGTCGGCGATCTCGATCACGCCGTCCGTCGGCAGGTCCAGCGACTGCGGCGTCCACGCGCCGTCTTGCTTGGCGAAGCACAACATGCGGCTCTTGACGTTGTCGAGCAGGTTGACCAGCAGCCGGCCGCGCGTGGTTTCCACCGCCGCCACCGCCAGCCTCGGCTCGGGCGCCTGCAACAGCTGCGGCGCGGGGCCGTCGCCGATCAGGCCGGACAGGCCGACCGCCAGCAGGCTGCCGCTGGCGTAAGTCTCGCCGCGCCAGGACCAGTCCTCCGCCAGCTTGACGATGAAATCGCCGCCGATATAAGCCTCGATCTCGGCCTTGGCCGGCAAGGGCAGCGCGTGCGCCTCCAGGCCGCCGTCCAGCAGGTGATAGGTCTTGCGATAGAAGCCATCGGAGGCCTCAATCAGGTCGACGGCGCTGCCGTCGCTGTCGAGGAAGCGCCAGGCGGCGGTCATCATCGCGTCTTCCGGCGCGGCGAACAGCTGGGTCCAGCCGTGCTGGCCATCCGCGGCGCGCTCCACCAGCCACACCTCGCGCGGGTAGCCGGAACGGGTCAGCGGCGCGCCCTTCCAGCCCGGGCAGACGAAGGCGCTGTCCGGATCGCGCCAGGCGATGTGGTTCTTGCCTTCCGGAAAGCTGAAGCCGTTCTCGACCCAGCGCCGCGCCTCGACGTCGTACTCGCGCGCCACGGTGGCGTCGCCGCCGCCGTCGGTCAGATGCACCAGCGCCCGCTCGGGCCGGACCGTGCAGTGCGACACGCCGTCCAGATACCAGTCGCGCTCGTCGGCGTCGGCCAGCGCGTCGATGTCCAGCACCGCCTGCCAGTCCTGGCTGCCGGCGCGGTAGGCGTCCAGCGTGGTCCGGCGGTAAATGCCGCGCGGATGCGCCTCGTCCTGGTGGAAGTTGTACAGCCAGCCGGCATGCTCGGCGAAGTACGGTATCTGCCGCGTGTCGCGCAGGTGGGCGAGAATGTCCGCCTTCAGTCCTGCAAAGCGCGGGTCGGCGTCCAGCGCGCCCTCGGTGCGGGCGTTCTGCGCGGCCACCCAGTCGGCGGCTTGGTCGGAATCCAGGCTTTCCAGCCAGGCGTGGGGGTCGTGGGATGGCGTCATGATGTCGGCGATAGAAAATCCAAGAATGGCGGCGAGGGTAGCACCGGCGCGCCCCAACCGCCATAGCGCCCGCTCAATGGCGGCCGTGCGCCAGCATCCACGCGCCGGCCAGGCCCAGCGCCCTCGCCTCGATGCCGTTGTAGCCATGCCAGGCCCAAGGCTGGCACGGATCGCCCTCGCTCTTGCCGCCGTCCAGCAGCATCAGCTCGCGCGGCGCGTCGGCGCGCAGCCGGTCCACCACCGGCCCCAGATTGCCGGGCCGGCTGGCGCGGCATTCATCGCGGCGGTGCTGGATCATCAGCACTGGAATGGCCAGCCGCTCCAGGGGCAGGCCGGCCAGACTGCCGCGGCCGCTGTCTATGCTGGAGGTCAGCAGCAGGCCGTCCGCCGCGCCAGGCCGGTTCAAGGCCACCGCGGCGGCGGAGGTGGTGCCGCGGCTGGTGCCGGCCAGCCATACCGGCAGCGCCGCGCCCTGGCGCAGGTAGCCGGACACCGCGGCGATGTCGGCCGCGTGCTCCGGGCTCTCGCGGAAATCGCCGAGCAAACCACGCGGCATGTCGGACGGCGCGTCCGCCACTGCGACGCGGAAACCCATGTCGGCCCAGCCTTGGCGGGTGCGCACCAGGAAATTGGCCTTGCCCGCGCCCAGCTCGCCGCTGGCCGATAGTTTGAGCAGCCCCTCGCCGCCGGCGAGCAGGATCAGGTTGGCGCGCGCAGGCCCCGGCGGCTCCAGCAGCAGGAAACGCAGCGTGACGCCGGGACGGGTGGGAATCTCCACCAGCCGCTCGGCCCAGGCCGGCAGGGCCAGTAGGCAGCACAGCAGCGGCGGCAGCAGTCGATTGCGCATCGCGTTCTCCCTTGACAGCGGTTCACGATGTCTGGCGCGGCACGCCAGCGCCTTCCCGCCGGCAGGCGCTCAAGGCAGCTCGGCGGCGGCGGCCCGGAACCGGGCGATCACCTCGGGCGGCGTGTCCTTGTTGAACGCGGCGTACAGGCCGCTGTCCAGCTTGTCCAGCCGGATGCCGCGCGCCACCTGCGCGCGATCCAGGCCAAGCGCCTTCAGCTTGCTGGCGATCCCGCTCTCGGTTGAAGGCAGCAGGTCGCAGCGGCCTGCCGCCAGCTTCCTGACATTGAGCGTGGAATCCGGCGACACCTCCAGCCTGGCAAAGCCCTGCTCCTCCAGAAATTCGTGGCGATAGTCGTTCAGCACCACGCAGATGCTGTATTTGCGCGCCTCGTCCAGCGTGCGCGGCTGGATGTCGTTGCGCGCGGCCAGCCGGTAAAAATAGATGTCGGTATCGATGATCTTGAAAGTGAAATCCAGGTATTTTTCCCGCTCCCGGGTCCTGGCGATGGGAAACACCATCGCGTAGGGCCGGCTCTTCGCCTCCTGGTAGGCGCGGGCCCACGGCGCCGCCTGCAGCGCGCTGAACGGCAGGCCCAGCTTGCGCATCACCCGCGTCACTTTCTCCACCGTGGTGCCGCCCATCACTTGTCCGCCCGGGCCCACCATCACGTAGGGCGGATCGTCGTCGGTGTAGATGCGCACCTGCGCCAGGCCATCGGCCCGTCCCGGGATCGGAAACAGGAGAATGGCCGCCAGCAGCGCGCCGAGCTGCAAGCGTAGCCGCATCCGGCCTGCTCCCATCGGTTCCCATCTACTGGTTATAGGCCCCCGGGCCGGTTCTCGATCCTTTTGCGAGCCCCGCGCCCGGGAAGCGGCCGGAAAACGCTCAGTCGCTGAGCACGCGCTGCATCACGTCCAGCAGGCGGTCGATGTCGGCGCGGCCCACCTGCCAGTGGGTGACCAGCCTCATCGCGCCCTGATGCGGCGGGTTGGCCAGGAAGCCTGCCTGCTTCAGCGCCGACATCAGCTCGGCGGCGTCGATGTCGGCGTTGAAGCGGAACCACACCAGATTGATGTGGACATCGGTCGGATCGATGTCCACGCACGGCAGCTTGGCCAGCCCCTCGGCCAGATAGCGGGCGTTGCGGTGGTCCTCGTCCAGCCGCGCCGCCATTTCGGTCAGCGCCAAGATGCCGGGCGCGGCGATCACGCCGGCCTGGCGCAGGCCGCCGCCCAGCAGCTTGCGCTTGCGGCGCGCCTGATCGATGAAATCGGCGGAGCCGGCCAGGATGGAGCCGATCGGCGCGGCCAGCCCCTTGGACAGGCAGGCCATCACGCTGTCGACGTGGCGGGTGATTTCGCGCGCGTCGCAGCCCAGGTGGGCGGCGGCGTTGAACACCCGCGCGCCGTCTAAGTGGATGGGCACGCCGTGCTCGCGCGCCAGCGCGGCGGTGTCGGCCATCGCCGACAGCGGCAGCACGCGCCCGTTGCCGTGGGCGTTTTCCAGGCAGATCAGGCCGGTGCGCGGCTCATGGATGTCGTCGCTGACGCGGATGCGGCGCTCGATCGCGTCCACCGCCATCAGGCCGTTGTCGCCCTCTATCGTCCGCAGGTGGGCGCCGGCGATCACCGCCGCCGCGCCGGCCTCGTGCCAGACGATGTGGCTGTTGTCCTCGACGATCACCTCGTCGCCGCGGCGACAGTGGGTGAACAGCGCCAGCTGGTTGCCGAAGGTGCCGCTGGGGACGAACAGCGCCGCCTCCTTGCCCAGCTTGTCGGCGGCCAGTTCCTCCAGCCGCAGCACGGTGGGGTCGTCGCCGTAAACGTCGTCGCCGACTTCGGCCTCGGCCATCGCGCGGCGCATCGCCGGCGTCGGGTGGGTGACGGTATCGCTGCGAAAGTCTATCCACTGCATCTGCGTTTCTCCTCAAGTGTGGTGATATGCCGGCAAGGCCAGATAGCCCGCCAGCGCGTCGGTAATCGCTTGCTCCAGCCCCTCGGCCTGCGGATCTGCGTCCAGCAGCAGGCCGTGCACCAGGCTGTCTGCCATCCGCAGCAGCAGCCCGGCCCGGGCGGGATCGCCGCCGGCTTCGGCCAGCCAGGCCGCGATCCGCGCATGGAGCGCGGCGTCGATGGGATTGCTGGCCGGCGGCTCGTCGTAGATCGGCCATTCGCGTTCCAGCACCCGATGCAGGCCCAGCTCGCGCCGGTGCAGATCCAACGCCGCGGCCACCATCGCCGCCAGCTGCTCCCGCGGCGGCCGGCCGGCGCTGCGCGCCAGCGCGTCGTCCAAAGCCGCCAGCGTCTCCTCGCCGTGGCGGCGGTGCAGCGCGGCCAGCAAGGCCTGCTTGTTGGGGAAGTACTGGTACAACGAGCCGATGCCGACGCCGGACAGCTCGGCGACGCGATTGGTGTTGAAGGCGGCGTAGCCGTCGCCGGCCAGAATGCGAGCCGCCGCCTCCAAAATGGCGGCGACGGCGTGGCGGGAGCGGGCCTGGCGCGGCTGTTTGCGCGGCTGCGGAATGGCGGACATGGGTCTAGCTAAACACGAGTTTTCCGGCGTCGCAAGCGCGCTTACATTAGCGGCTGAGCGGAGCCGGCCCGCCCTCTCTTTCCATCCACACGGGAATATCGCCATGTCCAAGACCCTGACTTTTTTCGCGCTGATGCGCGTCCACCCCAACTGGCTGCGGCTGAGCCGGCCGGAACGCCGCCGCTTCGAGGACGACACCCTGAAGCCGATCTACGCCCGCTATCCGGAGGTGCGCATGCGCTGGTTCGACGCCGAAGCCTTCACCGCCCGCTGCAGCGACGTGGCGATGTTCGAGACCGAATCGGTGCAGGCCTTCTATTACCTGGTCGACGCGCTGCGCGACAGCCCGCTGATGACCGAACCCTATTTCGAGTTCGTCGACATCATTCCGGCGGTGGAGAACGGTTTCCGCGACTACGACGCCCAGCTGGCGCAATAGGCCGAATGCCGACGGCGGCCGCAGGGGCCGCCGTCATCGGACATGCATCGGAGATTCAGGCTTGGCCTGATAAGGCCGGCGCGGAAGGCCGGCGTCTTGCATTCAACGGATTGTCAGTCTAGGCGGTTCAGTGGATTCGGTACGATTGTCGGATCGCGTCGGCTTGACGCTCCGCCTTCTGGATGTCCGGCGTGGCCATCGTGATGTCGGCGCCGCAACTGCAGCGCAGCGCATGGTCGGGTAACAAGGCCTTCAGATGTTGGCGGGTTTCTCGCCCACACTCCTCGCAGGCGATGACCACGGTGGCGTTGTAATGCTTATCCAGATCGATGTCGAACCTTTGCTGCTTCATCGGATTCTCCCTAGAACTGAGAGTCGACCGGCAGAGGACCTGCCGACGGCAATTCGTGCCGGTCTCGGAACGCGGCCGGAGAAGCCGGCGCGTATAGGAGAAGATAGGGCAACCGGAAAAAGGTTCCAATCTATCAAGCAGTTGGATTGTAAAAAAATCTTCACGCGGAGCCAGAAACGCCACACCCGGAACGCCGCCGCGGCCGCCAGGCCGCGCCCGGACTGGCACCCCGCCCTCGCCTTGGTTATCCTTGGCCGTTTTTGCGCAACAGGTTATCCCGATGGACCACTCCGCCGATCTAGACCGCCGCTTCGGCGGCATTGCCCGCCTGTACGGCGACGACGCGCTCGCGCGCTTCGGCCGCGCCCACGTCTGCGTGGTGGGCGTAGGCGGCGTCGGCTCCTGGGTGGTGGAAGCGCTGGCCCGCAGCGCGATCGGCCGCCTGACGCTGATCGATCTGGACAACGTCGCCGAATCCAACACCAACCGCCAGTTGCCGGCGCTGGACCCGCTGTACGGCATGGCCAAGGTGACGGCGCTGGCCGAGCGGGTCAAAGCCATCAACCCGGCCTGCGAGGTGGCGGAGATAGAAGACTTCGTCACCGAAGAGAATATGGACGAGATGCTGGGCCGCGGCTACGACTACATCGTCGACTGCATCGACAGCCTGAAAGTGAAGACGGCGATGGCCGCCTGGTGCGCCAGGAAGCGCCAGCGCTTCATCGTCTCCGGCGGCGCCGGCGGGCAGATGGATCCAAGCAAGATCAAATTGGCCGACCTGTCCGAGGTGACGCAGGACCCGCTGTTGTCCAAGCTGCGCTACAACCTGCGCCGCCACCACGGCTTCGCCCGCGACGGCAAGAAGATGGGCGTGCCCTGCGTCTACTCCACCGAGCAGCTGGTCTACCCGCAGGCCCAGGCCTGCGAGGCCGGAGAGGCGCGCGGACCGCAAGGCCTGTCCTGCGCCGGTTTCGGCGCCGGCATGGTGGTGACGGCCAGCTTCGGCCTGTTCGCCGCGTCGCGGGTGCTGACCGATCTAGCCAAGACTAAGAAGTAAGCAGGCCTCAGCTGCTTACAAAAACACATGGTTTTGCATCCGCTACGCGGATGATGATTTCCATTGCCGGGGCTGCCCGGCGGACAGGGAGGGGATATTTGCTTGGCCAAATATCCCCTCCACCCCTAAAGGCCACCCTGCAAGCCTGGCCTTCGGCTCCCCGCTGGGTCCCGCCAGGCCCGAGGCGCGGCTGAACTCGCCCCGCGCTAACGTCGCGGGGCTCAAACAAACAGCCGCTTAAAACCTCGGGCCTGCCACCCAGCGGCAGGCTTAAAGGGACCGGGGCACATCGAAAACGTCATGTCCCCGCAACAACAAGCACCAATGCGGCGCCAAGAATCGCCAATCGATGCTCAGCCCTTGCGCTGAATCAGATCCCACTGATTGCCGCACAGGTCGCGGAACACCGCCACCGTGCCGTAGTCCTGCTCCATCGGCGGACGGGTGAACTCGATGCCCGCCGTCCGGTAACGCTCGTAATCGCGCCAGAAATCATCGGTATTCAGGAACAGCCACACCCGGCCGCCCGCCTGGTTGCCGATGGCGGCGCGCTGGACATCGTCGCTGGCCCGGGCCAGCAGCAGGCCGGCCGCCGAGCCCGGCGGCGTCACCACCACCCAGCGCTTGTCCTGCTCGGCCTGGTAACTGTCCTCGGTCAGCTCGAAACCCAGCTTGCCGACAAAGAAATCAATGGCCTCGTCGTAGTCGGCCACCACCAGCGACACCAGCGCCAAACTCTGCTTCATGCTCTCTCTCCACAACCAGGTGCCGCCGCCGGCGGGACATCCGCCAGCCTGCGCCGCGCCTCGGCCAGGGCGCGATGATACAGCGGGTGGCTGCCTTCCGGCGCCTCGCGCTCAAGCGGATGCCAGAAAAACTCCAGCAGCAGCCCGCCGTCGTCCAGGCAGAAATGGCTCCAGGCTTCCGGCAAGGCGGATTCCGCGACGCAAAGCTGGAACGACCAGATCTGCGCCTGGTGGCCCGACGACCACTCGCCCAGGTCCACCGCGATGCGGGCATCGCCGATGCCGGCCTCCTCGGCCAGTTCGCGCAGCGCCGCCTGCGCCGATGTCTCGCCCGGCTCCACCGTTCCCTTGACCAGCTGGCAGCCGGCCAGCGGATGGCGGAACCAGAGCAGCGCGTCGTCGCTTCGCAGCAGCAACGGGCAAGCCTTGTTGGCGCTCATGGCTGCAGAATCCGGCAGGCGTGGTCCTGCAGCTCTTCGGCCGAGCCGCGGTTGATTTCGAACAGGTCGGCGCGGGTGGCCAGCAGCACGAAGCCTTCGCCGTCGCCGAAGCGCGCCGGCAGCATCGCCATGCCGTAGCGGCCCATCTCGGCGCGCGCGCCCGGCAGCTCGTTGGCCAGCAGGCGGAAGGGATCGTCCCGGGGGTCGCCGTTCTGGTCGGCGTCCACCCGCCGCGCCCAGTACGCATGGCCCTTCAGTTCCACCGGCAACTGCCGCCAGCGGTAGCCCAGGCCGTCGGCCAGGTCGTCGATCTGCTGCCTCACGACGGAATCGGTGCAGGAGATGTGGATGTGCAGCTGGTTCTGGCTGCGGCCGTACTGGGAGTTGACGGTCAGGGACAGCGCCAGCTTGGGCAGCGGCTGGCCGCGCCGCGCGTCCAGATAGCGCCGCGCCTGCCAGGCCGAGCGCCAATAGCCTGGCGTACCGTCGCCCAGCAGCTGCGGGCTTTCGATGCCGCTCACCTTGTCGGTGGGGATCAACAGGTATTGCAGCGGCCCGTTGCGGTCTTTCAGCACCGCCACGCCCCGCTGCAGCGCCACTTCGGCGCAGGGGCCGGGCTGGCCCTGCGCCTGCTGGGCCGGCACGCACTGCTCGCCGACGATGCGCCACAGAGCGTCGCTGTCCGCCAGCGCGTAGAAAGACGCGCCCGCGGCCAGCAGGCCGGCCAGGCCAACGCCGGCCAGGATTCTTCTTTTCATTGCGACTCCATGGGTGGGGGATCAAGCGCGGCAGCCGCCGCCGTCCATCGCCGCATCCTATCCGAATCCGGACTGGAGCAAAAACTCATGCCAATGCTGTTGCCAAATCAACGAAATTGATTCCAAACAGATACAAATTGGCGACCTGATATTTCTCAAAAACACCAAAAAACAGCACAAAACAAAAAATCCATCCCAAAGGACAGGGATTCCATCTGATTACTTGACCTACTCTGTGCGCCCTCCACGCCGGAGCGAATCCGGCGTCCAGCCATACATAGACATTCTGCGAAAACTGCAACAATCATGCCAGAAGAATCATTCCGTCCGCTGCTTCACAACATTTCCCGCCGCCAGGCGCTGCTGTTCTGCCTGCTGCTCACCGCTTTCGAACTGCTGACCTATCTGGCCAGCGACATGGTGATGCCGGCCATGCTGCGCGTCACCGCCGATCTCTCCGCCGACAGCCGCCATGTGCCGACCGCGCTGAACGCCTTCCTGCTGGGCGGCATCGCTTTCCAGTGGCTGATCGGCCCGCTGTCCGACCGCTTCGGCCGCCGCCCGACGCTGCTGGCCGGCACGCTGATCTTCGCGCTCGCCTGCCTGGCCGCCTCCGGCAGCCAGCACATCGCCTGGTTTAACCTGCTGCGCTTCGTCCAGGGCATCGCGCTGGGCTTCATCGTGGTGGTCAGCTACCCGGCGCTGCAGGAAACCTTCGCCGAGCGCGACGCGGTGCGGCTGATGGCGCTGCTGGCCAATATCGCGCTGCTGTCGCCGCTGGCCGGCCCGCTGCTGGGCAGCCTGCTGCTGGAAGTCCTGTCCTGGCGCCAGCTGTTCGCCGCGCTTGCCGCGGCCACCGCGCTGGTGGCGCTGGGACTGTGGCGCTGGATGCCGGAAACGCTGGGCGCGCCGCGGCGCGACGGTCCGGCGCAGCAACCGGTGCCGCTGCGCCTGGGCGTGGCGCTGGCCAATTACCTGGCACTGCTGAAGCACCGCGACTTCGTCTGCGGCAGCCTGGCGCTGGGCCTGTTGACCATGCCGCTGATCGCCTGGATCGGCCTGTCGCCGCTGCTGCTGATCCGCCATCTCGGCTACAGCGGCCTGGAATACGGCCTGTGGCAATTGCCGGTGTTCGGCGCGGTGATCGCCGGCAACCTGCTGCTGAACCGGCTGGCCGGCCGGATGGAATTGTCGCGCCTGCTGCGGCTGGCGCTATGGCCGATGGCCGGCGGCCTGCTGCTGACCGGCCTCGCCGCGCCGCTGTCGCCGTCGCTGCCGGCGCTGGTCGCCTGCCTGGCGGTCTACGCCTTCGGCCTGGGCCTGGGCAACGCCACGCTGTACCGGCTGACGCTGTACAGCAGCGACAACGCCAAGGGCAGCGTCGCCGCGATGCTGGGCATGCTGTCCACCGCGATGCTGGGCGGCGGCAGCGCCATCCTGGCGCTGCTGGACGCCGGCGACAGCCCGGCCCGCTTCGCCGCCGGCGTCAGCCTGGCCTCGCTGCTGGCCTTGCCGCCCTTGTGGCTGCTGCTGCGCCGCCCGCAGCCCGAACCCGTCGCCACCTGACGCCCGCTTTCTTCATCACTGGAACCGCCATGACCACGCTTTCCCATGTCGAGGCGCTGTGCGCGCTCGAACAACCCTACCGCGCCGACGCCGAATGCGACCGCCTGTTCGACGCCGCGATGCGCGAACTGGTCGACTATCACTGCGAGCACAGTCCCGGCTACCGCCGCTGGCTGGAGCAGAACGGCTTCACGCCGGAACGGCTGGCCGGCCTGTCCGACTGGTCGCAGCTGCCGCCCATCTTCGCCAATTACTTCAAGCGCAAGCTGCTGCTGAGCAAGACCGGCGAGGACGCGCTGGAGCTGACCTCGTCCGGCACCACCGGCCAGAAAAGCCGGATGCGCTACGACGAACGCAGCATCGGCGCAGCCCAGCGCATGGTCGACCGCATCTTCGACCACTACGGCTGGAACACCCCGGAGCAGCCGTGCAACTACCTGCTGCTCAGTTACGAGCCGGCCGGCGCCATCACCTTGGGCACCGCCTACACCGACCAATTCCTGTGCAAGTACGCGCCGGTCAACCGCGCCGTCTACGCGCTGCGCCACAACGGCAAGGGCAATGAGTTCGATCCCTTCGGCGCGGTGCGCGCGCTGCAGGAATTCGCCGCCGAAGGCCTGCCGGTGCGCATCCTCGGTTTCCCCGCCTTCCTGTGGTTCGCGCTGGAGCGGATGCGCGACATGGGCCTGCCGCCGCTCTCCCTGCACCCGGAATCGCTGGTCTTCCTCGGCGGCGGCTGGAAAACCCACGCCGACAAGGCGATATCGAAGGCCGAGCTCTACCGCCGGCTGGGCGAGCAGCTGGGTCTGCCCGATGAACGCTGCCGCGACGGCTACGGCTCGGTCGAGCACCCGGTGCCCTATGTCGAATGCCCGAATCACCGCTTCCACGTGCCCAGTTGGGCCCGCGCCTGGGCGCGCGACACCGCGACGCTGGCGCGGCTGCCCTACGGCGAGGCCGGCTTCCTGCACCTGGTTTCGCCCTACATCACCTCCAGCCCGGCGCACAGCATGCTGCTGAGCGATCTCGCCGTGCTGCATCCGGCCGAAAGCTGCGGCTGCGGCCTGGCCACCGACTGGTTCGAACTCTTGGGCCGCGCCGGCACCAGCAAGAGCCGCAGCTGCGCGATGGCCGCGTCCGAACTGATCAAGGAGTCCTGACATGTATCTGATTGATGGAGAACTGCGCGCCGACCTCGAGCTCGACGCCGCATTGGCCGCGCTGCGCGGCAGTCTGCCCGGCGCGCTGGCCGCGGAGCCGGACGTCGACGCCGTGCTGTCCTGCGCCGAGCGCTTCGCCGACGCGCTGGCCGGCGCCGAGCGCCACCTGCTGCTGGACGAAGCCGGCCGCGCGCAACTGGCCGCCTTCTGCCGCCGCGAAGCGCTGCAGGCCAAGCTGGAGCGCGAGCTGGGCGAGCGGCCGTTCTCGCTGCGCCGGCCCGACTATCGGGAGCCGCGCTTCGAAGCCTGGCGCCCGCTGGGCCTGGTGCTGCACGTGACGCCGTCCAACGCCGCGCTGCTGCCCTTCATGGCGGCGCTGGAAGGCCTGCTGGCCGGCAACGTCAACTGGCTGCGCCCCAGCTCCAGCGACCAGGGCCTCAGCGCCCGGCTGCTGGCCGAGCTGCTGCGCCATGACGCCAGCGGCCGGCTGGCCGCCCGCGTCGCCGTGCTGCCGGCGCCGAGCGAGGCGCTGCCGCGGCTGATGGCCGACGCCGACGGCGTGTCGGCCTGGGGCGGCGACGCCGCGCTGTCCGCGATCCGCGCGCAGCTGCCCGCCGGCTGCCGCTGGATAGACTGGGGCCACCGCGTCAGCTTCGCCTATCTCGATCCCGCCGCCGCCGTGGACGAGGCGCTGGACGCGCTGGCCGACGACATCTGCCGCTTCGACCAGCAAGCCTGCTCCAGCCCGCAGGCGCTGCTGGTGGACAGCGACGATCCGTCCGCGATCCACGACATGGCGCGCCGGTTGGCCGCCGCGCTCGCCCGCCGCGCGCCGCTGTGGCCGGCGCTGACGCCGGACCTGCAGGAAGCGGCCGAGATCAGCGCCCGGATGGCCTTCCACAAGCTGGACCAGGCCTTCGCCGACGATCAGGGCCAGGTGCTGTCCGGCCAGGGCTGGCGGCTGGCATGGAACATGAATCAGGAGCTGGCGCCGTCGCCGCTGTTCCGCACCGTGGAGCTGAGGCCGGCTCCGCGCGCCGCGCTGGCCCGCATCCTGCGCCCCTGGCGCACCCATCTGCAAAGCTGCGGCCTGATCGCGCCCGCCGTCCGGCTGCCGGAGCTGAGCTGCGCGCTGTTGGCCGCCGGCGTCAGCCGCGTCGCCCCGGCCGGCCGCATGCACGACGGCTACCACGGCGAGCCCCACGACGGCGTCTACGCGCTGCAGCGGCTGTCGCGCCGGGTATCGGTGAGCCTGGACGCCGCCGCGCTGCCCGGCCACGCCCACCTGGACGCGCCGCCGGCCGAGCCCGAGGGCCTGGCCGCGCTGCCGGTGATGGACAAGGCCGCCTTCCAGAGCCAGCCCGCCAATGGCAAAGCCCAGCTGTTCTTCCGCAGCGGCGGCAGCAGCGGCGCGCCCAAGCTGGCCGGCTTCAGCTACCGCGACTACCACCGCCAGATGCGCGCCGCCGCCGACGGCCTGCTGGCCGCCGGCCTGAACCCGGCCACCGACCGCGCGATGAATCTGCTGTACGGCGGCAAGCTGTACGGCGGCATGCTCAGCTTCTTCACCATCCTGGACCACATGGGCGTCGCCCAGTACCCGATGGGCGGCCCGTCCGACGACGATTTCAGCGAGATCGCCCACTTCATCGTCGAGCAGAAGATCAACACCCTGATCGGCATGCCGGGCACGCTGCACCGGCTGTTCGAATGCGAGAACAAGCTGCTGCGCCGCTACGGCGGCGTGCGCAAGGTGTTCTGCGGCGGCGAGCACATCAGCGACGGCCAGCGCGCCTACATCGGCAGCTTCGGCGTGGAGCTGATCCGCTCGGCGATGTACGGCTCGGTGGACGCCGGCCCGCTGGGCCACGCCTGCCCGCACTGCGCCGACGGCGAGTTCCACCTGCTGGCCGAGACCCAGTGGCTGGAAGTGCTGGAAATGGACAGCGACCAGCCCGCCGCCGCCGGCGAATCCGGCCGCCTGGTGTTCACCTCCCGCCAGCGCGAGGCGCAGCGGGTGGAACGCTACGACCTGGGCGACCTGGGCCAGTGGCTGGACGGCGGCTGCGCCTGCGGCCTGGCCGCGCCGCGCTTCCGCCTGACCGGCCGCCACGGCGCGCTGCTGCGGGTGGGCACCATCTTCGTCAATCCGGCCGCGCTGACCGAGAAAATCGGCCTGCCGATGCAATGGCTGGTCGACCACGCCGACAACGGCGGCGACCGCATCCAACTGCTGGCCGACGGCGACCCGTGGGCGATACGCGGCCGGCTGCTGGAAGAGCCGATGCTGAACGAAGTGGTCGGCGGCGGCCTGCTGCAACTGGAAGTGGCCGCCACCCCGGCCGCCGAATTCCGCCGCCATCCGCACAGCGGCAAAACCCCGCTGGTGCTGGACCTTAGACGATGAAACCCGGCCGGCGGCGCGCCGCCGGCATGTACACACATAATCATGAATCCGAAACTGATATCGCTGGTCGAACACGCCCGCAACCATTCGCCGCACTACAACGCGCTTTACCACGGCCTGCCCGCCGAAGGCTGGCGGCTGTCCGATCTGCCGCCGGTCGACCCCGCTGTCTATTGGTGGGACTCGCAGGACCTGTCGCGCTGGCCGGCGCTGACCGCCGCCCCAGAGGACGGCCACGTATTCAAGACCGGCGGCTCCACCGGCGACGGCAAGCTGTCGGTGTTCAGCCGCGATGAATGGCAAGCCTTCGTCGCCGCCTTCGGCGCCGGCCTCGCCCGCCAGCTGCGCCCCGGCGACCGCGTCGCCAACCTGTTCTTCGCCGGCGACCTCTACACCAGCCTGCTGTTCATCCACGGCGCGCTGTCGCATTCTCCGGCGCCGGTGCTGGAATACCCGTTCACCTGCAATGTCGACAACGACGCGCTCGCCGGCGCGATCCGCAGCCACCGCATCAACGTGCTGGCCGGTGTCCCGGCCCAGTTGCTGCGCTTCGCCCACCATCTGGAAGAACAATCCCGGGCGCTGCCCGAGGTTGAGACCGTGCTGTACGGCGGCGAAAGCCTGTTCGGCGAACAGATCGCCTTGCTGAAGCAGGTGTTCCCGCTGGCCCGGATCGGATCGGTCGGCTGCGCCAGCGTCGACGCCGGCCTGATCGGCTACGCCGACCCGGACTGCGCGCACGGCGAGCACCGGGTATTCGATGAAGACAGCGTCGTCGAGATCGCCGACGAGGACAGCGGCGAGCCGATAGAGGAACCTGGCCGGCGCGGCCTGCTGCTGGTGACCAATCTGCAGCGCCGGCTGATGCCGGTGATCCGCTACCCCAGCGGCGACCTCGCCTGCTGGCGCGAAGCGCCCGGCCCCAACCGCAAGTTCGCGCTGCTGGGCCGGGCCGGCAACGGCCACCGCGTACGCGTCGGCACGCTGTCGCTGTTCCCGGAAGAGCTGGGCCGCGCGCTGGGCGAACTGCACGAGCTGCTGGGCTGGCAGCTGGATATCTCGCGCGAGCACGGCCGCGACCGGCTGGAGCTGCTGCTGGCGGCGCGCGCGCCGCTGGACCTGACGCGGATGCGCCAGGCGCTGCTGGCCAAGCAGCCGGCGATCGCCGAACTGTGCGAAGCGGAGCGGCTGAGCCTGGCGCTGCGCCAGACCACGCCGGAAGCGATGCGCACCCATCCCCGCTCCGGCAAGCTGCTGCGGGTGGTGGACCGGCGCGACTACCAGCCGGCGGAGGCGACGGCATGAGCGCCCGCCATCCTAGCGCCGCCTGGGCGCGCGATTACCTGCCGACCGACGCCGCCGACATCAGCGCGCTGTTCCGCGCCGTCTACGGCGACCACTACGTCTACGCCGACGTCTACCTGCCCAGCCAGATCCAGCAGCGCAACGCCAGCGGGCAATGGCGCTCGGCGGTGGCGGTGCGCGACGGCCGGCTGCTGGGCCACGCGACGCTGTGGCTGGATCCGGCCCGGCCGGGCCAGGCGGAACTGGCGCTGAACGCGGTGCACCCGGACGCGCGCGGCCAGGGCATCGCCAGCCTGCTGGGCCGCCACTTGCGGTCCATGGCCGCCGACCTCGGCATCGCGCTCTTGACCATCAAGCAGGTGTGCTCGCATCCCCAAAGCCAATACGTCGCCGGCGCGCTGGGCTTTCACAACACCGCGCTGCTGCTGGACTACGTCGATTCGCCGTTCGGCAAGCCGGAGCCGGAAAGCATCGTGTTCGGCTGTCTGCCGCTGCAGCCTCGGCCGCTGCCGCGCCTGGCTTGGCCGGCGGAATGGGAAACATGGCTGGCGCCGCTGCGCCAGGCATTCGGGGAGGGAGAATGCGCGCCCGCCGGCGCGGCCTTGCCGGGCCTGGCGCTGGCGCGCCACGGCCAAAGGCTGGAATTGACCTCGCAACAGCCGACCGAAGCGCGGCTGGCCGAAATCGCCGCGCTGCCCGCCGGCCAGCTGCTCTATCTGAAGCTGCCGGCCGCGGCGGAAACGCTGGCGCGGCGGACCCAGCTGCAGAATGCCGGCTTCCGCTTCGGCGGACTGCTGCCGGCGCCCGCCGGCGGCTGGCAGCTGCTGTGGCTGCGCGGCCTGTCCGGCCAGGACATCCGCTTCTGCGACGAACAGGCCGAACGGCTGTACCGGCTAAACGCTTAAGCCAAGACGCGCCGGCCCGGGCTGCGCACTAGGCACGGCAAGGAGCCGCAACGCCGGATCAGCGGTTTTGCCTCCCTGCTCGCGGGCGGCAGGCTGCGGGCAAACCCTAGCGCAGCGCCTGAGCCAAGGCGCGCCGACGCAGACAGTACATCCAGTACGGCAAGGAAGCGCAACGCGGGATCAGAGGTTTTGCTCGCGGCCCGGCAGCGGCTCCAGCTTGACCGCGGTGCCATAGCACAGCACCTCGGTCAGCCCGGTCATCACCTCGGTGGCGTCGTAACGCATGCCTATCACCGCGTCGGCCCCCAGCGCCTGCGCGTGCTGGCACATCTCGGCGTAGGTTTCCGAGCGGGCCCGCTCGCACAAGCTGGTATAGATGGTGATGTTGCCGCCGAACAGCGACTGCAGGCCGCCGAAGAAATTGCCGACCAGCGAGCGCGAGCGCACGGTGATGCCGCGCACCACGCCCAGGTTGGCGCTCACCCGGTAGCCGGGCAGTTCGAAAGCGGTGGTGACCATCTTGGCTGGCAGCATGGATTTCTCCCTGGGAAGTTGAAGACGCCGGCCGCTCAGGCGGCGGCCAGCTCGCGTCCGGCGCGGAAGGCGCCGTCGTCCAGCACCGGCACGCAGGCGCTGATGTTCAGTTGCGCGGCCAGAACGATGTCGTCCTGGAAGCCGCGCGCGGCCAGCTCCGCGCCCGAGGCCGTGTATTGCAGCTGGCGCTCCAGATCGTGGCGGGCCAGTTCGAACGCCGCCTCGGCCGCCAGCGCTTCCGGAGACTTGCTGCGGCGCAGGCGCTGGATGATGGCGCCGGCGCCGATGAAGTCTTCATAGGCGAAGCGCAGCCGGCCATCCGCGTCCAGCTCGCCGGCGGCCACCAGCAGCACGTCGCCGCCCATCGCTTCAAGATAGTCGGCCACCGCGGCCGCGTTGCGCAGGCAGGCGGCGACAGTGTTCGCCGACTCGCTGATCAGGCTCAGCGCCGCGCCGTTCTGCGAGGGCAGCACCAGTCGGCTGCCGGCCTTCAGCCCGCACAGCGACGCCGGCGACAGCGAAGGCTGGTGATGGCTGCGCTCGGCGGCCAGTATCGCCTGCTGCTCGCTGGCGAAATCGGCGGCGCCGGTGGTCCTGAAGCGGTAAGGCAACACCTCGGCGCCGTTGCCGCAGGCGATGTCGACGCTGGTGCCGAACGACAGCACGTCGACGATCACGCAATGGGCCGCCTGCGCGCTCAGATGCTGAACCGCCGGCAAGCCCCATTGCAGACGCACGGAATATTCCTGTTGCGCGTAATGCATCCCACATCCCATCAAGATGGAACACCGCCAGCGGCTTGCGCCGGAGGCGGTGTTTCCGTTGATTCTTCGATACCGTCACGGTCTGGGCCGCGACCTCTTGTCCCAGGCGTTCTGGCGACGCCTTGATTCTTATAAGTAAGGTCCGAAGATTAACGATTAACGCGGGAAAGCTCAAAGAAAACCGGCTAAAAAACAGGGAAAACGCCAAAACCGGCGTCAACGCTGATGAATTTCCAACACCGGCCCCATCAGCCCCGCTTCAGCATCAGCGTGTATTCGCCGCCGCGCTCGCCGGCGCTGGCCACCAGCCGCCCTTCGCCAGACAGTCCGGCAAAACCGCCGCTGCCGCTGCCCGGCAGCACCTGCAGCGCGGCGCGGGCGCCGGTGGCCGGCGAATACACGCCGTCATGGCGCAGCACGAAGCTGCCGCTCAATCCATCCCAGGTCCCGGTCACCCGCTCGAAGCCGGTGAAGATCACATCGCCGTCCGGCGATGTCGGATACAGCAGCTGGTATTCCAGCCGGCCTTCGCCCGCCAGCGGGCCGGTCAATTCATTGACAATGCTGGCGCGCTTGAGCTCGCCGGCGCCTTCGGTCTGCAGCAGGCTCTGCTCCTGCCACTGCCGGGTCTGGAACGCGCAGCCCAGCGCGACGACAAGATGGGCGCTCATGGTCAGGCTCCTTTCTGAAGATCACAGTTCAGCATAACAGCCGGCAAACAAAAACGCCGCCAACCCTGAGGCTGGCGGCGCATGCGCGGGCGATGCGGCGGAATCAGGCCAACAGGCAGGACGCCTGGGTCTCCTCGCTCAGGCGGCGCAGCTTGGGCACCTCCTGCGCGCAGCGCGCCTCCGCCTGCGGGCAGCGGGTGCGGAACACGCAGCCCGACGGCGGATTGATCGGGCTGGGCAGATCGCCCTGCAAGATCTGGATAGTCTTGTTCTTCTCCAGTTGCGGGTCCGGCACCGGAATCGCCGACAGCAGCGCGCGGGTATACGGGTGCGAAGGCACGTCGTACAGCGCATGCTTCTGCGCCAGCTCCATCTCGCGGCCCAGGTACATCACCAGGATGCGATCGGAGATGTGCTTGACCACGGCCAGGTCGTGGGCGATGAAGATCAGCGCCAGGCCCATCTCGCGCTGCAGCTCCTTCAGCAGGTTGATGATCTGCGCCTGGATCGACACGTCCAGCGCCGACACCGGCTCGTCGCAGATGATCAGCTTGGGCTCCAGGATCAGCGCGCGGGCGATGCCGATGCGCTGGCACTGGCCGCCGGAGAACTCGTGCGGATAGCGGTTGATCATCTGCTCGCGCAAGCCCACCTTGCGCATCATCGCCTTGACGCGCTTCATCACCTCGTCGGCCGACAGCTCAGGCTTGTGCACGCGCAGCGGCTCGCCGATGATCTGGGCGATGGTCATCCGCGGATTCAGCGACGCCAGCGGGTCCTGGAAGATCATCTGGATGTCCTTGCGGACGGCCAGCCAGTCCTTGTCCGCGCCCTTGCGCAGGTCCTTGCCCATCCACACGATCTCGCCGTCGGTGGCCGGGATCAGGTTGAGGATGGCGCGGGACAGCGTGGATTTGCCGCAGCCGGACTCGCCGACCACGCCCAGCGTCTCGCCGGCGTACAGGTCGAAGCTGACCCCGTCCACCGCCTTCAATGTTTTCTTGGGGCTCCACGGCCAGGCGTCTCCGCCCTTGACCTGGAAATGCACCTTGACGTTGCGCACCGATAGAATGGGTTGCTTGTTGTCAGGCATGAGTCACCTCCTCGGCGGCTTGAACCAGTTCCTCCGCCGGTTTGTGACAGGCGCGCAGAATCTGCGGGTTGAGCGGATTGGCCGCCAGCGGCGGCAGATCGCTGGCGCAGCGGGCGACGGCGTGCGTGCAGCGTTCGCTGAACGGGCAACCCTTGGGCATATTGGCCATGTTCGGCGGATTGCCCGGAATGCTGATCAGCGCGGCGTCCTCGTGGTCCAGCCGCGGCAGCGCGCCCAGCAGGCCGATGGTGTACGGGTGGCTCGGGTGGTAGAAGATGTCGTCGGCGCGGCCGTACTCCATCGCCCTGCCGCCGTACATCACCAGCACGTTTTCGCACAGGCCGGCGACCACGCCCAGATCGTGGGTGATCATGATGATGGCGGTGCCGAAATCGCGCTGCAGATCCTTCAGCAGCGACAGGATCTGCGCCTGCACGGTGACGTCCAGCGCGGTGGTCGGCTCGTCGGCGATCAGCAGCTCCGGCTCGCACAGCAGCGCCATCGCGATCATCACCCGTTGGCGCATGCCGCCGGAGAACTCGTGCGGATACATATTGACCCGGCGCGCGGCCTCGGGGATGCGCACCGCGTCCAGCAGTTCGATCGCGCGCTTTTTCGCGTCGCGGCGGCTCATGCCCTTGTGCAGCTCCAGCACCTCGGTCATCTGCCTCTCCACCGTCAGGTAGGGATTCAGCGAGGTCATCGGGTCCTGGAAGATCATCGACACGCGGTCGCCGCGGATGCGGTTGAGGTCGCGGGTCGGCAGCGTCAGCAGGTTCTGGCCGTGGAACAGCGCTTCGCCGCTGGCCTGGCCGTTCTTGGCCAACAGGCCCATCATCGCCAGCATGGTCTGGCTTTTGCCGGAGCCGGACTCGCCGACGATGCCCAGGGTCTGGCCCTTGTTCAGCTCGAAGCTCACGCCGTTGACGGCGTTGACCACGCCGTCGTTGGTCTGGAACTGAACCCCGAGGTTGTTGACTTTCAAAATGCTCATGGCTTGCCTCGTCTATCCTGGGGTCAGCGGTCTTTCGGGTCCAGCGCGTCGCGCAGGCCGTCGCCGATGTAGTTGGCGCAGTAGAGCGTCAGCGACAGCATGCCGGCCGGGAACAGCAGCATCCAGGGCTGGCTCTCCATCGCCTTGGTGCCGTCGCCGATCAAGACGCCCCAGCTGGTCATCGGCTCCTGCACGCCCAGGCCGAGGAAGGACAGCACCGACTCGGTCAGGATCACGCCCGGCACCGTCACCGTGGTGTAGATCACCACGATGCCCAACAGATTGGGCACGATGTGGCGGAAGATGATGGTGGGGGTGGAGACGCCGATCGCGTGCGCGGCCTCGATGTACTCCTTGGAGCGGATGGCCAGCGTCTGGCCGCGCACCACGCGCGCCATGTCCATCCAGCCAAGGATGGTGATGGTCAGCACCACCAGGTAGAACTCGCGGCCCAGCAGGGTCACCATCAGGATGGCGATCAGCAGGTAGGGCACCGCGTACATCATGTCGACCACGCGCATCATCGCGTTGTCGATCTTGCCGCCGAGGAAGCCGGCGGTGGCGCCCCAGATCACGCCGATCAGCACCGCGGCGATGGTGGCCAGCGCGCCGACCATCAGCGAGATGCGGCCGCCGATCAGCGAGCGCACCAGGAGGTCGCGGCCCAGCTCGTCGGTGCCGAACAGGTGCAGGTTCTGGAAGGTCGGCGCCAGGCTGATCGCGTCCCAGTCGGTGTCGGCATAGCCGTGCGGCAACAGCATCGGCCCGAAAATACAGGACAGCGTGATCAGGCTCAGGATCACCAGGCTGACCACCGCGGCCTTGTTGCGCAAGAAGCGGACGCGGGCGTCGCGCCACGGGCTGCGGCCTTCGGTCGCCGCTTCGGCGAGGCCGCTTTCCAATGCCGCGACAACCGCGGCTTGTTTGGTTTTCATCATTGCGGAGTCCTCCTCAATAACGGATCTTAGGGTCGAGCAAGGCATAGGCCAGGTCGACGAGGAGGTTGAACACCACGGTGATCACCGTCACCAGCACCACCAGGCCCAACACCAGCGTGTAGTCGCGGTTGGACGCGCCGTTGACGATCAGCTTGCCGAGGCCCGGCAGCGAGAAGATCGACTCGGTCACCACGGCGGAGGTGATGGACGAGATCGCCAGCGGCCCCAGCAGCGTCACCACCGGCATCAGCGCCGGCTTCAGCGCGTGGCGCAGCACGATGGTGCGCAGCGGCAGGCCTTTGGCGCGCGCGGTGCGGATGAAGTTGCTGTTCATCACCTCGATCAGGCTGCCTCGCATCACGCGGCCGATGGTGGCCACGTTGATGAAGGTGAGCAGCGCCACCGGCAGCACCATGTACTGGATGGAAAAGTCATCCCAGCCGCCGGACGGCAGCCAGTGCAGCAGCATCGAGAAGATCAGCACCAGCACCGGGCCGATGATGAAGGATGGGAAGGCGCTGCCCATATTGCCGACCAGCATCACCAGATAGTCGATGGCGCTGTTCTGCCGCAGCGCGGCGATGGTGCCGAGCAGCACGCCGATGACCAGCGAGATCAGGATGGCGCTGCCGCCGATCGCGGCCGACACCGGCAGCGCATGGGCCACCAGATCGTTGACGCTCCAGTCCGCGTAGCGGAACGACGCTCCCAGGTCGCCATGCAGCAGACTGTTCAGGTAATAGAGATACTGCTTCCACAACGGCAGGTCCAGATGGTATTTGGCCTGCAGATTGGCCAGCACCTCCGGAGAAATCTTGCGTTCGCCGTCGAACGGACCGCCGGGGGTCAGGTGCAGCAGCAGATAACAGACCGTCGTTACGGCCCAGACGGTTGGTATGGTGACCAACACGCGGCGAAGAGTATAAGACCACATCGCTTGAAACTCCCGATCGCCAGCCCGGGGCGGCGGCAGGCAGCCGCCGACCTCCCCCGGAGGGCGAGAACACCACAATCATCGGCCGGTTGCCCTTGCGGCGCAACCGGCCTCGTCACGCGGCCAAACGCCGCGCTTTCACGCTTAGTGCTGAACGATGTACAGGTACTTGCTGCGGTAGCGGTCTACCGGGTTTTTCAGCGAGTAGCCGCCCACATACGGTTTCACCAGGCGCGGCAGCGTGTACTGCAGCACCGGGATCATCGGGTAGTCGTCCATCACCAGCTTGGTGGCCTGGGTCAGCAACTGGGCGCGCTTGGCCGGATCGGTGGATTCGTTGCCCTGCTTGATCAGCTCTTCAGCCTTCTTGTTGCAGTTGAAGTTGTCGTTCTGGGTGTTGCCGCACTGCACCAGCGCCAGGAAAGTGGTGGCGTCGTTGTAGTCGGCCAGCCAGCCATTGCGGCCCACCTGGTAATCGCCGTCGTGACGCTTCTTCAGGAATACCTTGAACTCGGTGTTGTCCATCGAGGTGTTCAGGCCCAGCTTGGACTTCCATTCGGACGCGACGAAGATCGCCATCTTCTTGTGGTAGTCGCTGGTATTGTAAGACAGCTTCAGCGTGGTGCCCGGCTTCACGCCAGCCTGGGCCAGCAGCTTCTTGGCCTCGTCCACGCGCTTGGCCATCGGCCACTTCGCCCAGTCGTAGGTGGTCGGTTGCGCGCCGTGCACGCCCTTGACCATCACGCTGTAGGACGGCTGCTGGCCGTCGGCGGTGATTTTCTGCGCCAGCAGGTCGCGGTCCACGACCATGGACAGCGCCTTGCGCACGCGCACGTCCTTCAGCAGCGGATCGCGGTTGTTCAGACTGTAGTAGCGCAGGCCGAGAATGGTATTGTTCTTCAGATCCTTGGGCATCTCGCTCTTCAGCTTGGCGAAGCTGCCCGGCGGGATTTCATAGCTCATGTCGGTCTGGCCCGACAGGTAGAGCTTGTTGTCCGCGTTCTGGTCTTCGATCGGCAGGAAGCTGACCTTCGTCAGCTGCACGTTCTTGGCGTCCCAGTACTGCGGGTTCTTCTCGATCACCACCTTGCTGTTGACCTGCCAGTCCTTCAGCACGAAGGGGCCGTTGGAAACCATCTTGCCCGGCTTGGTCCAGTCCTTGCCGTATTTGTCGATGACCGCCTTCGGCGCCGGGCCGAGCTGGGCGTTGGACATCAGCTCAGGCAGGTAGGACACCGGGAAGGCGGTCTTCACTTCCAGCGTGTACTTGTCCAGCGCCTTCACGCCGATGGCGGAGGTCGGCTTCTTGCCGGCGACGACTTCCGGGCCATTCTCGAAGAAGATGCCGAAGGTGCCGGCGTAAGGCGCGGCCAGCTTGGGATCGACCAGGCGGCGGATGCCGTAGACGAAGTCGTCGGCGGTAACGATGCTGCCGTCCGACCACTTGGCGTTCTTGCGCAGGTGGAACACCCAGGTGGTGGGGCCGGTCTGCTTCCAGGATTCGGCCACGCCCGGCACCAGCGTGCCGTCATTGTCGGTGGCGGTCAGCCCCTCGAACATGTCGTGGGTGATGACGTTGGCGGGCACCCCTTCCACCACCATCGGGTCCAGCGATTCCGGTTCGGAGCCGTTGGAGCGCACCAGTTCCTGCTTGGCGGCCAGCTTGACGCCTGCCGGCACCTTGGCGGCCAGCGTGGATCCGGAAGCCATGGCCAGCGCGACGGCGGCGGCGATCACCTGCAGCGATTGCTTGTTCGACATCTCTAATTCTCCTGATTCTGTAGCATCCCGCGTCAGGCGGGTTGTTCGAATTTTTTCACTCTATTGTATCCAGAGTGGGTCCGACGATTATGCGCAGAGGGTTTTGATTCCATCAAGCCCCTATCAGCACAATATGCTATTCATTTTTCTCAAAAAGGAAAATCTGTCCGACAATAGTCAAGTCAAGCAAATCAACGGCCTGCGCGCCTTCATCGTTTTATACTTATGGCATTTTACCATGTGAAATATTATTGCCTACCCCAAGCAAAATTCATCCGAAGCCGAAGCAATTCCCTTCAAATCACGTCGACAAATAATTTTTTGCTTATATATGAAATAAATAACTACCGCTGATTTCCGACGCATCCGCAAGGCAAATGAAAAAGCCGCCCGAAGGCGGCTTTGCTATCGCGGGCAGGATCAGTCCCGCAAACGCCAGGCGATGCTGTCGCCGGCGCGCAAGGGCACCAGGCTGTCGCCGGGGTAGGCAAGCTCGTCCGGCACCTTCCAGCTTTCCTTGACCAGCTCGATCTTGTCGCCGTTGACCGGCAGACCGTAGAACGCCGGGCCGTTCAGGCTGGCGAACGCCTCCAGCTTGTCCAGCGCGCCGACTGACTCGAAAGCCTCGGCGTAGAGCTCGATCGCCGCGTTGGCGGTGTACATGCCGGCGCAGCCGCAGGCCGCCTCCTTGGCGCCCTTGGCGTGCGGCGCGCTGTCGGTGCCGAGGAAAAACTTGGCCGAACCGGAGGTCGCCGCCTTCAGCAGCGCCTGGCGGTGCAGTTCGCGCTTCAGCACCGGCAGGCAGTAATGATGCGGACGGATGCCGCCGACGAACAGCGCGTTGCGATTCATCAGCAAGTGGTGGGCGGTGATGGTGGCCGCGACGTTGGCCGGCGCGGCGGCGACGAACTCGGCCGCCTCGCGGGTGGTGATGTGCTCGAACACCACCTTCAACGCCGGCAGCTTGGCCAGCAACGGCTTCATCACCCGCTCGATGAACACCGCCTCGCGATCGAACACGTCGATGTCGGCGTCGGTGACCTCGCCGTGCACCAGCAGCGGCAGGCCGGCGTCGGCCATCGCCTCCAACGCCGGCATCGCCTTGAAGATGTCGGTGACGCCGTGGTCGGAGTTGGTGGTGGCGCCCGCCGGGTACAGCTTGACGCCGTGGACGAAACCGCTGGCCTTGGCCAGGCGGATTTCTTCGGGACGGGTGTTGTCGGTCAGGTACAACGTCATCAGCGGCTCGAAGCCGCTGCCGGCCGGGCGCGCGGCCAGGATGCGGTCGCGGTAGGCGGCGGCGGCGGCCACGGTGGTGACCGGCGGCTTCAGATTGGGCATGACGATGGCGCGGCCCATCTGGCGACAGGTGTCGGGCAGCACCGCGGCCAGCGCGGCGTCGTCGCGCAGGTGCAGGTGCCAGTCGTCGGGGCGGATCAGGATGAGAGTCTGCATGGTGGATGGCTTGCCGTAACGATGGATAAAACAATGGCGATGGAAAACCATCGCCAGGGATGTCTACTTGCGCCGGAGCACCATCCGGAACTTGCCTTCTCCGGTGGTGGTCGATTCCAGCAGGCCGTTGCCGGTCTGGCGGCAGAAGGCTTCGAAGTCCTTGGGCGCGCCCGGGTCGGTGGCGATCACCTCCAGCACGGCGCCGCTGTCCATGTCGGCCAGCGCCTTCTTGGCGCGCAGTATCGGCAGCGGGCAATTCAGGCCGGAAAGATCAATATGCTTGTCGGGGGTCATGGGCCGGGTATCCTTCAGCCATATCAGGTTACAATGAATCACATGGCGGCCGGACCACGCAAACCGGCGGGCCGCAGCCGTATAGTTTACGCCAGTCGTCAAGCCTTACCCAAATCGGTCACCGCAATATGTGCATCCTCGCTTTCGCCTACAAAACGCCGGGCATGGGCCAGCTGGTACTCTTGGCCAACCGCGACGAATACTATGCCCGCCCCGCCGAGCCGCTGGACTGGTGGCCGGAATTCCCCAACACCCTTGGCGGCCGCGACCAGCAATCCGGCGGCGGCTGGCTGATGGTGGACGGCCGCAACCGCATCGCCGCCGTCACCAACTTCCGCGACGGTTTCCCGCCCAAGGCGGAGCGTTCCCGCGGCGAGCTGGTGCAGCGCTTCGTCACCGGCGACGACGATCCGTTCGCCTTCGCCGACTGGCTGCGCGAGGAATGCCATCGCTACGGTCCGTTCAACCTGCTGTTCGGCACCACCTCGGACCTGTTCTTCTTCCACAGCCCGGGCCGGCAGATCGCCCGCGTCACGCCGGGCATCCACACGCTGTCCAACGCCACGCTGGACACGCCGTGGTTCAAGAGCCAGCGGCTGGCGAGCCGCCTGGGCGATTTCGGCCGGCCGCCGACCGAGGAACAGGCCTACGCCGCGCTGTCCGATCCGACGCCAGCCGGCCCCGGCCATCTGCCCAATACCCGCATCGGCCTGGCGCTGGAAAAGACGCTGTCGCCGATCTTCATCCAGGGCCGCGACTACGGCACCCGCGCTTCGATGCTGCTGACGGTGTCCAGCCGCGGCGATATCAGTTTTTCAGAACTGAGCTGGGGCCTGGCCGGCCGTGAAACCGGCCGCCGACATTACAACCTGCGCGCCGGACAGGCGCGCTGACGGAGCATCCGCATTTGAAAGCCATCGCAACCACCCTGCCGGCGCTGCTGGCGTTGTGCCTGAGCCTGCCCGCGCTGGCCGCCAGCGACAGAATCAACAAGAACATCGACTTCCAGGAAGAGCAGCCCTGGACCGAACAGGACTACGCGCTGCCCGACTACCCGCAGGCGCCGGACTGGATAGAAGTGAAGCCGGACTGGCTGCAGCAGAACCGCTTCTTCGTCGACGCCAAAACGCTCAGCGTGGGCGGCGACGGCGTGGTGCGCTTCGTCAGCCGCGTGCTCACTCCCAGCGGCGTGGAGAATCTCAGCGCCGAGGGCATCCTGTGCAAGGACAACCAATACAAGGCCTATGGCTTCGGCGACAGCATCAACCACCGCTGGATCGCGTCAATGCGGCCGCAGTGGCTGGCGATCAACGGCACCGACAAACTCAGGCGCGAACTGCGCGAGCTGATGTGCCCGTCGCACAGCGCCCCGCGCGACGCCGCCCAGGCGATCGCCTCGCTGCGCGGCGCCCGCTGACGCCATGATCGACGCCTGCAACGGATGTTCTAAGATGAAACATCTGTCTTGCATTCGCGTAGGCGCCGATGGATCAGCAAACACTGCAGGAAAATCGGGAAAGGGAATGGGTCAGGCGGCTGTTCGAGCAAAAGGGCATTGATCCGCTCGATGTGAAATCGCTGAAGTGCCCAGCGCCCGATGTCGGCGTCTCGCTGTCGGATGGCCGCTGCCTGGCTATCGAGGTGACCGAGGTGCTGGCTGGCGAATATGCCCGCCGCAACGCGCGCAAGAAGGAAATCCAGCAGGCCCAACAGGCCGCCGGCGGCATAGGCTGGATGTTCACCCGGCCAGCCAACGCGCTGGACGTCGCCTGCCGCATCGAGGCCAAGGTGGGCAAGGACTACCACGTGCCGAACGGCCATCAACTGCATCTGCTGCTGGCCGCCGGCACGTTCGAGCACGGCGCGCTCCCATCCACGCTGCTGCTCTATATTTCCATCCAAGAATTGAACCAGCTAACCCACAGCATGCTGGAGCGTTCGCGTTACCAGCATGTCTATCTGCATCTTCAACTGGGGCGGGGCCTTTATGAGTGGAATCGCCTCGAACGTTGGCACGAAATCCACTCCCCCAGTTTGCTCCACGCCGCCGAGCACCATGCCGCCGTGTCTTCTCCGCTAAGGACCGCAGCGGACCAGGCCGGCCTCTGAAATGCAATCCGCGCGCCGTCGCGGTTCTGTCTTGATGCAAAATCGAGACAAATATTCTGTCCCTTAGAGCCTCTCGGCAGTGCTCGCGCGTCATCTTCGCACACGCGCGGCCCCATCGCCGCCATCATGAAATAAATTGCGCAAACGCACAGTTCCCGCCATCACCGTCCTGACAATGCTGCTCCGCAGCAGCACAAACCGTCCTCAACGCCCCCTTGCCTGCAACTCCCCCTCTGACGCCTCAACCCCCAGGCCATGACAAAGACATATTCATTAACAATTCGCTTAGTGAATATGACTATGTACTGAGTTTTATCAATAATTATTTGAATGTAATATTTTTAGGAAACCACCACTCCTGGAGTAATCGTCATGAAAGAGGCAGTGACTTATATCATCAGCCACGGCATTGTGATTTGCGCGATCGCTTTTATCGCCATCTTCGCGTTGGAACGCATCTTTCCTAAACACGCTTTCAGCCCGGAACGCAGTAAAAAGCGTCTTTTCAACAATGTCGTCGTCGCCATCAGTTATCGCTTCGTCACCGCGCCTATCATCATCGCCCCGCTGATGGTGTACATGGTCAGGGACTTTCCCTACCGGATGCACCGGCCCGACTGGTATACCGGCGCGCTGGCGTTTGTCATCGACATCATGCTGTTGGATCTGCTCAATTACACCATTCATTGGTCCGCTCACAAGATACCGGTGCTGTGGCGCTTCCACGCCATGCATCATCTCGATGAACACATCGACTCCACTACCGGCTTCCGTCAACACTTCGGCGAAAAATTCCTGGTACTCGCCATCCGCCTGCCAGGCATGCTACTGATCGGCGTGCCGTTCACCACGGTCGTAGCCTTCGAAGTGATCTCTTTCTGCGTGACCACCTTCCACCATAGCAACATCAACATCCCGCAAAAGCTGGAAAACCTGCTCAGCAAGCTCTTCGTCATGCCGTCCTTCCACAACATCCATCACGGGCGCGAGATTGAATACACGGATACCAACTACGGGTTCATTTTCTCGATATGGGACCGGATCTTCCGCACCCACTCCGTGGATGAGCGTCCGACCGGCTTCGAAACCGGCCTGGACCACCATTCGGACTTTTCCGCAGCCAAGTTGATATTCCTTCCCTTCGGCAAAACGCCGGTAAAGGAATGGACTTCCCAGAATTGAATACGAGCCTCAGATCAAAACGCAGAAAAATGGCGATATCATCATGAATACCAAAATCATCGATTGCACGTTGCGGGAAGGGTGCCAGACGATCCAATGCTCATTCGACATCGAGCAAAGCGTCATTCTGGCGAAGAAAATCTCCGCCTTCGGCGTGGACATGATCGAATGCGGCCATCCCTACATCTCCAACTTCGAGATGGATAGGGTCAAAGCAGTCGTCAACGCATCCGCGATACCCGTGCTGGCCCACGCCAGATGCCGACAGGAAGACATCGACGCCGTCGCCGCATCGGGCGCCCAGTGGGTCGGCATGTTCGCCTCGTTCAATTCGGTCTCGCTCGCGGCCAAGTTCCACGATCTGCCGCAGGAGCAGATCATCGCTCTGTTTTCCGACTCCATTCGCTATGCCAAGAGTCAGGGTCTGCTTGTCCGCGCCACCATTGAAGATGCCAGCCGAACCTCGCTCAGCGATCTGATGCGCATCACCAGGGTGGCGCAGCTGGCCGGCGCGGACCGGGTTTGCTTCGCCGACAGCGTCGGCGCCCTGCTGCCGCAGGAGACATTTGAAATCCTGTCGAACCTGACCAAGGAATTCCATCAAGTGGAATTCGAATACCATGTCCACAACGACAGAGGGCTGGCTCTGGCCAACACGCTGGAAGCGATGCGCGCCGGCGTGCGCTGGATCTCGGCCAGTTGCAACGGCATTGGCGAAAGAGCGGGCATTACCGACACTTTCCAGCTGGCCACCTTGCTGCAAACCAAGTTCGGCAGCGCGCGATATCAGCTCGTCGACGCGCTACCACTATCCGAGCTGGTCGCGACCTTCAGCCGCATCGGCCACTCCCCGATGCATCCCATCACCGGAGAAAACGTCTTCGCGCATGCGGCGAAGCTGCATAGGCAGGCCAGCGAGAAGGACGCCAGTTCATACAATATCTTCGACGCCAGCATATTCCACGCGAAATCGGTGATCGAGAAACATCCGGCGATGTATGAGTCGAATCTGTTCATCCAGCCATTCGAAAAATCCGCCACCGAGCTGCGCTACCACCGGCACGGCCCTGGCAAGCGCTTCGTGATGCTGGACTATCGCTTGCTGAAGGCCTCGCCCTACTATTTCATCGCGCGCCACGTGGACGCCATTTCGCCCAATGAGAAAGGCCATGTCGATAGCCACCGGCACAACTGCGACTCGGTGTTCATGTTCCTGGGAGACGAAGAGGACTATCAAGGGCTGACCGTAGAGGTTTCCATCTCGGGACAAACCAAGATCATGCACAGCCCCGCCACCGCCTTCGTTCCGGCCGGCGCCGAACACACCTATCGCTTCCTCCACGGCAAAGGCACCTTCATCAACTTCGTCCACAAGGGAAAGTATGAAGACAGCCTGCTCGAGATCAGCGCATGAAACAGTTTGACAAGCATTCAGACGCCTACGACGCGATACGCCGCAAGATCCAATATCCAGCCGAGCTGTATCAATATCTGCTGGACCATGCTCCGGGCCGCTCCGCCGCGCTGGACATAGGCTGCGGCAATGGCGTTTCGACCATCCGGCTGGCGCCGCATTTCGATTACGTGGAAGGCATAGATCATGGTGCCAACCTGATCGATAAGGCGATCGCCAACTACCCCGCGCTGCGGTTTGCGACCGTCGCGGCCGAAGAGTACGCCAGCCCGCGCCAGTTCGACCTCATCACCAGCGCCACGTCCTTCTATTGGATGGACCGCGACAGGGTGCTGGACGTCATCAAGCGGCAATTGGTCGGCGGCGGGCTGTTCTGCGCCTACAAATACGACGTGCCCCAGGCCTACGGCGGCCTGCGCCTGTTGATAGAGGAAGAGCTGGTCAACAAGTGGGGCAAATTCCGCGACCCCAGACTGACGCAATACGACGACACGCTGGAGCGCATCGCCCGGGCCGGGGGACTCCAAGAGGCAAGACGGAAGATATTTTCCAACATCATCGAGCTGACTCCGTTTGAACTGGCTCTCTTTCTGCTGTCCACCAGCTATGTCACCGCCTATATGGACCAGAACCCGGAAACGCGCTACGCCGACTATCTGCTGGACAAGATGCAGACCGTGGGCGGCGATGCGCCGGTCAAGGTGAACTTTGATATCTACGCCTATATCGCGGTCAGGGCATGAAGGCACGCGGCGTCCCTCCCGGACGCCGCCGCCGACAGCGCCCGCCGCCGGACCTATCGATCAACGACATCGAAGATCAAAGGATCAAGCGATGAATGCCATTGACTTGCAACCGATCACCCATCAACGACCGGCCGCCTGGACCTCGCCGGACGCGTTGGCGCTGCCCGCGCCGATAGCCGAAGAACTGGAACGCCTGCTAGGTCATTTGACCAATGGCGACAGCCACACGGCACATGCGCGGGGGGCCGGGCCGCTGCGCCGCGCCATGCACCAGCAACTGGAGTCCGGCAGCGGCGCGATCTGGTTCCACAGCGAAGCGCTGGCCCAGGCGCCGCGCGAAGCGTTCCACCACGCGTTCTTCGAACTCTGCACGCTGCTCGGCCTGCCGGTGTCCATCAATAAGAACGGCGACGTCATCAAGGAGGTCAAGGATGCCGGCCACAAAGACTCCAAGCTGGCGCCGGCCCGCGGCCACATGACCAACCAGGAGCTGGCCTTCCACTCCGACCGCGCCGACATCACGGTGCTGGCCTGTTGGGAAACCGCCCGCAGCGGCGGCGAATTCAAGATCTGCTCGTCGGCCAAATTGATCGAGGTGCTGGAGCGCCGCAATCCCGATTGGCTCCAGTGGCTGACCACGCCGATTCCGCACGACCTGCGCGACGAGGGCAGCGCCGGCGACAGCTACTGCCATTTGCCCATCCTCAGCGAGTCCGGCGGCGCTTTCGTCCTGCGCTACATCCGAAAATTCAACGACTCCGTCATCCGCCACGGCATCGCGCTGCCGGACGAGGCCAAAGCCATGCTGAGCGGCATAGACGAAGTCATCAACCATCCCGACATGTCAGTGCAAGTCAGCTTCGAAAAGGGCAGCATCGCGCTGGTCAACAATCACACCACGCTGCATTCCCGGACCGAGTTCGTCGATGCGCCGGGCGCTGAGCGCTGTCTGCTGCGTTGCTGGCTGGCGAGCGAATTCACTCGGCCGCTGCCGGAAGCGTTCTCGACAATCTTCCATACAATCCAGCCCGGCGTGCTCCGCGGCGGAGTGCGTCCCGCCTAAAGAAGGGAACAGCCTTCCATTCCGCTCTCCGGAATGGAAGGCCATCGGCTCAACGCCCCTTTTCCGCTCCGCCGTTGATCTGGATGATCTGCGCGGTGACATGCTCCGCCTCGGGGGAAGTCAGCCAGCCGATGGCATTGGCGACATCCTGCGGAGTCCCGCCCCGGCCATTCAACGCTTCCGCCTGTTTGCTCTTTTGCTGCTCCGGCGACAGCGCCGCGCCAAAAAACTCGGTGTCCTGCACATAGCCCGGCGCCACCGCGTTGACCGTAATACCTTCTGGACTTAATGCCGCCGCCAAATCGTAGCAATATGGATGCAATGCCGCCTTGGCCGCCGCATAACAGCCGATGGACGAGCCGCGATATGCCGCGATGGAGCTGATCAGAATGATGCTTCCGCCTGGCCGCTTTAATATTGGGCGAATGCCTTCCGTCAGCAATACGGCCGAGAGGGTATTATTTTGAAAATTATCATTCCACCGCCTCGCCACGCCCGCTAAACCATCAGCGTAACTTCCCGCTGGCGCGCGGCGGATCGCATTGCTGCCCGCCGCATTGATCAGGATGTCGACCGCTTTAAATTCCTGTTGTATTGCATCGCATGCGTTTTGAACTTGCTCCGGAATAGATAAATCCGCCGTCAACGCCAAAACAGACGGCGCATGAGAAAATTCCGCAGCGATATTATCCACCGCTTGCCGCAACACATC
The DNA here is from genome assembly GCF_059047085.1 of Chromobacterium sp. INPA-IVC. Classification (NCBI taxonomy): domain Bacteria; kingdom Pseudomonadati; phylum Pseudomonadota; class Betaproteobacteria; order Neisseriales; family Chromobacteriaceae; genus Chromobacterium; species Chromobacterium sp. INPA-IVC. The sequence continues at coordinate 239,469 of NZ_JBTNLS010000008.1, forward strand.
CGGCCGGCGACCCAATATCACAAGCTGCATGCCCTGCTTGGCATAATACTGTGCGCAAGCATAGCCAATCCCCGTTCCGCCACCGCTTATTACGACGACTCTTGACATGATATGCCCTTGTTTGGATTAATTAATACTTCACACCAGCGCCAATTCAACAATATCGTTAATATTATAAAGTGGCGAATACGCGCAAAGATTAACATTCCAATGGCATTGCATCAATACCATCATCGCATTGAAATAAAGAAATAAAACCAGTGGCAATTCTTCAGTAGCGAAATATCATTGCCGGAGCGCGCCCCAGCAAACTGTGCAAGCTATCTAGATGGGAACAAAAATAGAATAAATCAGGAGGAAAAACCCATGATCGGTGCCGACAAATAGAAATCCTAACAGCCAAGAGGAAAATCAGGCATCCGTATCGGCATGGCGCCATGACCCGCTCTTGCCGCCGTCTTTCTCCAACAAGCGAACGCCGGTGATTTCCATGCCGCGGTCCACCGCCTTGCACATGTCGTAGATGGTCAAGAGGCCGATGTTGACCGCAGTGAGCGCCTCCATCTCGACGCCGGTCTGGCCGTTGCACTCGGCGGTCACTTCTATCCGCACCACCGATTCGCCGTCCAGCAGTTCGAACTCCACCGCCAGCCGCGTCAGCGCGATCGGGTGGCACAGCGGAATCAGGTCCCAGGTCTTCTTGGCCGCCATGATGGCGGCGACGCGGGCAATGCCCAGCACGTCGCCCTTCTTGTGGCCACCGTCCCTCACCAAGGCGAACGTGGCCGGCAGCATGCGGATCGCGCCCTCGGCCACCGCGCGGCGGGCTGTGGCGGCCTTGCCGCCGACGTCCACCATATGGGCCTGGCCGGCAGCGTCGAAATGGGTCAGTCGGGTCATGGGCAATCCTTCAATGAAAAACGCCCGCCGCGCTCAGCGCAGCAGGCGGAAAATCAGCCAGAAGCAGGAGACGACAAGCAACAGCCCGCCGCTCCAGCGGACAATGGCCAACACGCGGTGCAGGTAGCCACGGTCATGGGTGAGGGCGAAGCACAGCAGCGCCCATCCTATCGCCAGAACCGTCGCCAGCAGCCACAGCCGCCAGAAGCCGAACACGGCCTCACTCCTCTGACGGCAACAGATGGAAGCTGGACGGCGCGTCCAGCGGATCGTCGAAGCTGACGTACTCCCAGGCGTCCGGCGTTTCCAGCAGCTTGCGCAACAGCTTGTTGTTCATCGCGTGGCCGGATTTGTGGCCGGAAAACGCCGCGATCAAGGGATGGCCGACGATGTAGAGGTCGCCGATCGCATCCAGTATCTTGTGGCGGACGAACTCGTCCGGGAAACGCAGGCCTTCCGGATTGAGCACGTACTCGTCATCGATCACGATGGCGTTGTCCAGGCTGCCGCCGCGGCCCAGGCCGTGGTTGCGCATGTACTCCACCTCGTGCATGAAGCCGAAAGTGCGGGCGCGGCTGATCTCGTCCATGTAGGAATGGCGGGCGAAATCCACTTCCACTGTCTGCGGCGCGCGGTTGAACGCCGGGTGGTTGAACTCGATCGACAAGGTGATCTTGAAACCGTCGTGCGGATCCAGCCGGACCCACACGCCGCGCTCTTCCACCATCACCGTCTGTTTGACGCGGATGAAACGCTTTTTCTTGGGCTGCTCGACCACCCCGGCAGTCTGCAACAAGTAAAGGAACGGCGCGGAAGACCCATCCATGATGGGCATTTCCGCCGCCGTCACCTCGACGACCAGGTTGTCGATGCCGAAGCCGGCGAACGCCGACATCAGATGTTCGATCGTGCCGACACGCACGCCGGTGTCCGTCACCAGCGTGGAGGAGAGGCGCGTGTCGTTCACGAGCGAAGGTTCTACCTTCACGTCGACCGGCTCGGGCAAGTCGGTGCGACGGAAGATGATGCCGGTATCGGGCGGCGCCGGCAGCAGGGTGAGCTTCACCCGCTCGCCGGAATGCAGACCGACGCCCGTGGCGCTGATCGCTTGCTTCAGCGTGCGCTGCAGAATCATTTCAGGCTACTCAACCAGACGGGAAAACCCGATTCTAGCATAGCGCTCGGCCATGCTTTATTGATTGATTCGCTGACATGAATAGCGTTTATCTATCCGTATCCTCCGTTCAGTCCGCCTGCTTGCGCAGGAAGGCCGGGATGTCGTAGCTCTCGCTGACCTCGGGGTTAGAGAAATCCAGCGAGGGATTGGCGCGGCGGCGGCCGGTGCGCATGATGGCCGGCGCGTCCAGGTCCTCGTAGTTCACCATTTCCACCGCGCGGTCGTCGGTGCCGGTCTTGACGATCTTGATGTACTCCGGACGGTCCTCATTGCGGACGGTTTTCTTCTGGCCCAGGCCGGTGGCGATCAACGTCACGCGAATGGTGTCCTCCGGCATGTCTTCCACTTCGGCGGTGCCGAACTTGATCTGCGCGTCTTCGTCCGCGTACTGGCGGATGATGCCCATGATCTCGCGGTACTCGCTCATCTTCAGGCAACCCGGCGCGGTGGAGATGTTCACCAGCACGCCGCGCGCGCCTTCCAGCGTGATGTTGTCCAGCAGCGGGCTGGCTACGGCCTGCTCGGCGGCCACGCGGGCGCGGTCGATGCCGGAGGCGTAGGCGGAACCCATCATCGCCAGGCCCATCTCGCCCATCACGGTGCGCACGTCGGCGAAATCGACGTTGATCAGGCCCGGGCAAGTGATCACTTCGGCGATGCCGGCCACGGCGCCCTTCAACACGTCGTCGGCGGCGCGGAACGCTTCGCGCATGGTGACGTCGTCGCCCAACACTTCCATCAGTTTCTCGTTGGGGATCACGATCAACGAGTCCACGTGCTTCTTCAGGTCCTCGATGCCGTTCTGCGCCACTTTCAGGCGCTTGCCTTCATGATCGAACGGACGGGTAACCACGCCCACGGTCAGGATGCCCATTTCCTTCGCCACTTCGGCCACGACAGGAGCCGCGCCGGTGCCTGTGCCGCCGCCCATGCCGGCGGTGACGAACACCATGTTCGCGCCGCGCAGGCTTTCAGCGATGCGTTCGCGGTCTTCCAGCGCCGCGCTGCGGCCCACTTCCGGGTTGGCGCCGGCGCCCAGGCCGCGCGTCAGGTTGGTGCCCAGCTGCAGCTTCTGCGGGGCGCGGTTGCGCTGCAGGGACTGCGCGTCGGTGTTGGCGCAGATGAATTCCACGCCGTGCACATTGCCGGTGATCATATTGTCGATGGCGTTGCAACCGCCGCCGCCGACGCCGATGACCTTGATGACGGCCGAGCTGGCCGTTTCCTGCATGACTTCAAAAACCATTCCGCTCATTTTCCTCTCCTCATAAAGATGAGCCATTCATTACTGCCTGGTACTACGCCCGAACAACCTTCAACACGCCGCCGGCACCCGCCGACGGCACCGAATCCAAATCAGAAATTACTGCCGAACCACGCCTTCATCCGCGTGAACATCTGGCCCATGCCGGCCGACTCGGCCTTCACCGGGCCGGCATAGCCCTGGATCTGGTCCTTGCCGTACAGCAGCAGGCCGACGCCGGTGGAGAAGCGCGGGGTCTTCACCACCTCGGCCAGGCCGCCGACGTACTTGGGCACGCCGACGCGCACCGGCAGGTGGAACACCTCCTCGGCCAGCTCCACCATGCCCGGCATCAGGCTGGCGCCGCCGGTCAGCACCATGCCGGACGACAGCATTTCCTCGAAACCGCTGCGGCGCAGCTCCTGCTGCACCAGCTGGAACAACTCCTCGACGCGCGGCTCGACCACTTCGGCCAGCGTCGCGCGGGACATCTGGCGCGGACCGCGCTCGCCCACGCCCGGCACTTCTATCATCTGCGCCGGATCGGCCATGCCCACCAAGGCCACGGCGTGCTGGATCTTGATGTCCTCGGCCTCCTTGGTCGGGGTGCGCAGCGCCATCGCGATGTCGTTGGTGATCTGGTCGCCGGCGATCGGGATCACCGCGGTGTGGCGGATCGCGCCGCCCACGTACACGGCGATGTCGGTGGTGCCGCCGCCGATGTCGATCAGGCACACGCCCAGGTCTTTCTCGTCCTCGGACAGCACGGCGATGGCCGAGGCCATCGGCTGCAGCACCAGGTCGGACACTTCCAGGCCGCAGCGGCGCACGCACTTGGTCACGTTCTGGGCGGCGGACACCGCGCCGGTGACGATGTGCACCTTGGCTTCCAGCCGCACGCCGCTCATGCCCAGGGGCTCGCGCACGCCTTCCTGGCCGTCGATGCTGTATTCCTGGGTCAGGATGTGCAGCACCTGGTGGTCCGGCGGAATGGTCACGGCGCGCGCGGTCTCGATCACGCGGTCGATGTCCATCTTGGTGACTTCGCGATCCTTGATCGCCACCATGCCGTGCGAGTTCACGCTCTTGATGTGGCTGCCGGCGATGCCGACGAACACCTCGTGAATCTTGCAATCGGCCATCAGCTCGGCCTCTTCCAGCGCGCGCTGGATCGCCTGCACGGTGGATTCGATGTTCACCACCATGCCGCGCTTCAAGCCGCGCGACGGGGTGTGCCCCATGCCGACGATGTTAAGCTGGCCGTCTTCCAGCACCTCGGCCACGATCGCCACGATCTTGGAGGTGCCGATGTCCAGGCCGACCAGCATGTTCTTGCTTTCCTTTGGTTTGCTCACCTGTCGCTCCAACGCCTAATCACTTGTTTCCCTTGGCCGGCGGCGCCTTGTAGTCGGGCATCCGCACGGCGAATCCATTCGGATAGCGCAGGTCGACGTATTCGATGTGATACGGCAACCGCGCCAACTCGCTCTTCCAGTAGGTGGCGAAGCGCTCCGCGCGCGCCGCCACGTCGTTACGTCCCAGCTCCAGCTGCAGCTGGTTGTCCAGCACCACTTTCCACGCCCGGCGCGACGACAGCCACAATTCGCGCGGCGCCAGGCCCGACGGCTGCAAGGTCTGGCGCATCTGCGTCAGCATCGCCGTCATGTCCTTCTCCGCGCCCGCCGGTCCGAAAAACACCGGCAGCTTGGCGTCGCTGGCCGCGTCGAAACGCTCGCCGCGGGTATTGACCAGACCGTTCTCCCCCCAGCGCGCCAGCGCCACATGCTCCTCCACGGTGATATCCAGCGCGTCCGGCCAGCGCCGTCTCACCTGCGCGTCGCGCACCCATGGCAACTTGCCGAAGGCGGCGCGCGTCTTGTCGATATCCAGCGTGAAGAAGGTGCCGGACAGTTCGTGTTCCGCGATGAACTTCAGCTGTTCGGCCGTCACCCGGTTCATGTCGCCCTGAATCCGTATCTTCTTCACCGGGAACACCGGCGCGTGCGTCAGCCAGAATCCCCCCGCGTACAGCAGCATCAGCGCCGTGGCGCCCAGCATCAGATTGGCCAGGCTCCTGAGCAGCCGATGGTTATCCCACATGCACCGTATCCAATACCTTCAGACACAGGTCCTCGTAAGCGATGCCCTCCACCTTGGCCGCCATCGGCACCAGGCTGTGGCTGGTCATGCCCGGGCTGGTATTCGCTTCCAGCAGGTAGATTTCGCCCGCCTCGTCCATCAGGAAGTCCACCCGGCTCCAGCCGCGGCAGCCCAATACCTTGAACGCCTTCAACGCCAGCTCGCGCGCCTTGGCCTCCACTTCCGGGGCCAGGCCGGACGGGCAGCGGTAGACCGTGTCGTCGCGGAAATACTTGGCCTGGTAATCGTAATACTCAGTGGCCGGCTCAATCTTGATGGTCGGATACGCTTTGTCGCCGATCACCGCGCAGGTGTACTCGCCGCCGCCGATGAATTGCTCGGCGATCACCACCGCGTCGTACTTGCGCGCCTCTTCGAAGGCCGCGCGCAATTCGCCCGCCGCCTTCACCTTGGTCACGCCTATGCTCGAGCCCTCGCTGGACGGCTTGACGAAGATCGGCAGGCCCAGCGCCTTTTCGATCGCGTCGAAATCGCTGCTCTCGTCCAGCAACTCGAACGCCGGAATCGGCAGGCCCGCGCCCTTCCACAACAGCTTGGTGCGCCACTTGTCCATGGCGATCGCCGAGGCCATCACGCCGCAGCCGGTATACGGCATGTCCAGCGCCTCCAGGGCGCCCTGCAGCGTGCCATCCTCGCCGAACGGGCCGTGCAAGATGTTGAACACGCAAGCGAAACCTTCTTCCTTCAACGCCGACAGCGGTTTTTCCGACGGATCGAACCGGTGGGCGTCCACGCCCTTGGACTGCAGCGCCGCCAGCACGCCGGCGCCGCTCATCAGCGACACCTCGCGCTCGGACGAGCTTCCGCCCATCAACACCGCCACCTTGCCGTACTGCTTCATCTATCTATCCTCAACAAGCCCGCGCCCACGGCGCGGACAGAAATTCTGATCAACCCGCCAGAGCCGTCACTTTGCCCGGCACCGCGCCGACCGAGCCGGCGCCCATCGTCACCACCACGTCGCCGTCGCGGGCGGCGTCCAGGATGGCCTGCGGCATCTCGGCGATGTCCTCGACGAACAGCGGCTCCACCTTGCCTCCCACGCGCACCGCGCGCGCCAGCGCCCGGCCGTCTGCGGCGACGATGGGCGCTTCGCCGGCGGCGTAAACCTCGGAGAGCAGCAACGCGTCGACGCCGGACAGCACTTTGACGAAGTCCTCGAACAAGTCGCGGGTGCGGGTGTAGCGGTGCGGCTGGAAGGCCAGCAGCAAGCGGCGGCCGGGAAAGGCCCCGCGCACCGCGGCCAGCGTGGCGGCCATTTCCACCGGGTGGTGGCCGTAATCGTCCACCAGCGTGAAGCTGCCGCCGTCCTTGGCCTTAACTTCGCCGTAGCGCTGGAAGCGGCGGCCGACGCCGGCGAATTCCGCCAGGCCCTTCTGGATGGCTTCGATGCTGGCGCCGCACTCCAGGCCGATGGCGATCGCCGACAAGGCGTTCAACACGTTGTGGCGGCCCGGCAGGTTCAACACCAGCGGGAAGCGGGTGATGGCGCCGTTCTTCACCACCACGTCGAAATGCATCTGGCCGGCGGCCGCGCGCACGTTCTCGGCGTAGATGTCGGCGGAGTCGTCCAGGCCGTAAGTGGTCACTGGCTTGGTGACGCGCTCGCGAATCTCGCGCACATTGGGGTCATCGACGCACAGCACCGCGCGGCCGTAGAACGGCATCCGCTGCAGGAAATCGACGAAAGCCTGCTTCAGCTTGTCGAAGCTGTGGTCGTAGGTGTCCATGTGGTCGGCGTCGATATTGGTCACCACCGCCATCACCGGGCTCAGATGCAGGAAAGACGCGTCCGACTCGTCGGCCTCGGCCACCAGGAATTCGCCCAGGCCCAGCTTGGCGTTGGTGCCGGCGGCGGTCAGCTTGCCGCCGATGACGAAGGTCGGGTCCAGCCCTGCCGCGCCCAGCACCGACGCGGTCAGGCTGGTGGTGGTGGTCTTGCCGTGGGTGCCGGCGATGGCGATGCCCTGCTTGAAGCGCATCAGCTCGGCCAGCATCATCGCGCGCGGGATCACCGGCACGCGCTTGTCGCGCGCCGCCAGCACTTCCGGGTTGTCCGCCTTCACCGCGGTGGAGGTCACCACCACGTCGGCGCCTTCCACATAGGTGGCGTCGTGGCCGAAGAACACGCGCACGCCCTCGGCGGCCAGCCGCTTGGTGGTGGCGCCGTCGGCCATGTCCGAACCGGACACGGTGTAGCCCAGGCCGTGCAGCACCTCGGCGATGCCGCACATGCCGACGCCGCCTATGCCCACGAAATGTATGTGTTTGACCCTGTGTTTCATGTCTGTGTCTCTGCTTGGACGCTCGTTCGGCGCCCTGTCATTCCCCGGCCAGCTGCTGGCACAGGTCGGCCACCCGGCCTGCCGCGCCGGAACGGGCCAGCGCGCGCGCGCGTTCGGCCTTGTCCAGCAACTGGTCTCTGTCCAAACCCGCCAGCAGGCTCGCGAGCCCGTCGGCGTTCAATTCCTTCTGCGGCAGATGCCAGGCCGCGCCGGCCTGCGCCATCCATTCGGCGTTGTCGCGCTGATGGCCGGTGGTGGACACCACCAGCGGCACCAGCACGCTGGGCACCCCGGCCGCGCACAACTCGCTGACCGTGATCGCGCCGGCGCGGCAGATCACCAGATCGCACTCGGCCAGGCGCTTCGGCATATCGTCGACGAAGGGCAACAGCTCCACTTGCTCGCGCAGGCCCGCCGCCTGATAAGCCGCCTCGACCGCGGCGAAATTCGCCTCGCCGGTCTGGTGCGCCAGTTGCGGCCGCTGGCCGGCCGGCAGCTTGGCCATCGCCTGCGGCAGCGTTTCGTTCAACACTTTGGCGCCCAGGCTGCCGCCGACCACCAGCACCTTCAACGGTCCCCTGCGGCCGGCGAAGCGCTCTGCCGGCGCGGCGATGCTTTCGATCTCGCCGCGCACCGGATTGCCGGTGACCAGCGCCTTGCCGTTGCGCGCGGCGTCGCCGTCGAAACCGCAGGCCAGCTTCTTGGCGAACGGCAGCAGCGCCCTGTTGCTCAACAACAGGCCGGCGTCGGCGTTGACCAGCACCAGTGGCTTCCACAGCAAGCCGGCCATCACGCCGCCGGGCAGGCAGACGTAGCCGCCCATGCCCAGCACTACATCCGGCCGGTGGCGGAAAATCTGCGCCGCGCTGCTGAAGAACGCGCCGGCCAGTTGCAGCGCGCCCTTGATCGAACCCAGCAGACCCTTGCCGCGCACGCCGTGGAAATTCAGCTGTTCCAGTGGAATGCCGGTCGGCGGCACCAGCTTGTTTTCCATGCCGCGGCGGGTGCCCAGCCACACCACCTTCCAGCCGCGGCTTTGCAGCTCTTTGGCCACGGCGAGGCCGGGGACGATGTGTCCACCCGTACCAGCCGCCATCACCATGACCGTGCGATTCGCCATTTCTATCCGTTCCGTTAAATCTTGTTGCCGCGCATCATGCGCCAGTTCTTGCTTCGCCCTTCGGGCCCGCAGAAACCAAAGGACACGGCGCCAAGGCGCCTGGAAAGGCCTGCAGCCTTTCCTTACGCGGGGCTAAACCTTATAGCCCCGCATAATCCTTCGGTTTTCGTAATCAACCCGCAGCAGCACCGCCACCGCGATCAAATTCATCAGCATCGCCGAGCCGCCGAACGACATCAGCGGCAGCGTCAAACCCTTGGTCGGCAGCAAGCCCATGTTCACCCCGATGTTGAAGAACACCTGGATGCCCAGCCAAATGCCTATGCCCTGCGCCACCAACGCCTGGTAATAGCGCTCCAGCTTTTTCGACTCCACGCCGATGTGGAAGGCGCGGCGCACGATCCAGGCGTACAGGCCGATCACCACGCAGATGCCGGCGAAGCCGAACTCCTCGGCGATCACCGCCATGATGAAGTCGGTGTGCGCCTCCGGCAGGTAGAACAGCTTCTCGATGCTGCCGCCCAGGCCTACGCCGAACCATTCGCCGCGGCCGATGGCGATCAGCGAATGGCTCAGCTGGTAGCCCTTGCCGTACGGGTCGTCCCACGGGTCCATGAAGCCCAGCACCCGCTTCAGCCGGTACGGCGACGACACGATCAGCAGCACGATGGCCACCACCGCCATCGCCGCGAGCCCCGAAAAGATGCGCATATTGATGCCACCCAGAAACAGCAGGCCCATCGCGATGCTCATCACCACCATCAGCGCGCCGAAGTCCGGCTCGCGCAGCAGCAGGAAGGCCACCACCACCATCGCCGCGAACATCGGCGCGAAGCCTTCCTTGATGCTGTGCAGCAGGTGGCTCTTGCGCACCGTGTAATCGGCCGCGTACAGCACGGTGGCGAACTTCATCACCTCCGACGGCTGCAGATTCAGCACGAACAGGTTGATCCAGCGGCGCGAGCCGTTGACCACCTTGCCGATGCCGGGAATCAGCACCAGCACCAGCATCACCAAGCCGATCAGGAAGATCTTTCCCGAATACTTCTGCCAGAACGCCGTCGGGATCTGGAACGCCGCGAACGCCGCCGACAGCCCGATCACCATGAACACCACATGGCGGATCAGGTAGAAGTAGCGGTTCTGCGTCGCCGCGTCCGCTTCCGCGTAGGCGATCGACGCCGAATACACCATCACCAGGCTGATCGACAACAGCAGCGCCAGCGCCCAGGCCAGCGCCTCGTCCAGCGCGGTGATCGCCGTGTAGCGGCTGGCCGGATTGCGGATCATGCGCGGGCCGCCTTCACCGCCGCCACGGTGTCGATGAACACCTGGGCGCGATGCGCGTAGTTCTTGAACATGTCCAGGCTGGCGCAGGCCGGCGACAGCAGCACCACGTCGCCCGGCCGGGCCAGCGCCGCCGCGCGGCGGGTTGCCTCCTCCAGCGTGTCGCAACGCTCCAGCGTCAGCCCGCTATCGGCTAGCGCCGCCTCGATCCGGCCGGCGTCGCGGCCGATCAGCAGCACCGCGCGCGCGATGCGCTGGCAGGCCGGCTTCAACGGCGCGAAATCCTGGCCCTTGCCGTCGCCGCCGGCGATCAGCACCACCCGGCGGGTCATGCCGTTCAACGCGGCCTCGGTCGCGCCGACATTGGTGCCCTTGGAATCATCGATAAACGCAACACCGTCGAATTCGTCTACCAGCTCGACGCGATGGGCGAGACCGCGGAAGGTTTTCAGGCCTTCCAGCAGCTTGTCCAGCGGCAGGCCGATGCCCTGGCACAGCGCCAGCGCGGCCAGCGCGTTGGCGGCGTTATGCAGGCCCTGCAGCTGCATGTCGGCGCAATCGAACACCTTTTCGCCGCCCACGCTCAGCCAGTAGCCGCCGTTGCGGGCCAGCGCGTAGTCGGCGGCGCCGTTCAGCGAGAACCACTTGACCGGATGGCCGGGGCGGATCATCGCCCGCACCAGCGCGTCGTCCTTGTTCAATATCTGCACGCCCTTGCCGTTGAATACCCGGGTCTTGGCGTGCGCGTAGTCCAGCAAATCCTGGTAGCGATCGAGGTGGTCCTCGGAAATATTGAGCACAGTGGCGGCATCGGCCTCCAGCGTGAGCGTCGACTCCAGCTGGAAACTGGACAGTTCCAGCACCCATACGTCGGGCCGGCGCCCGCTCTGCTCGCGCTCCAGCTGCGCCTCCAGCACCGCCAGGCCGATATTGCCGGCGACGATGGTATCCAGGCCCGCGGCCTCGCACAGATGGCCGACCAGGCTGGTGACCGTGCTCTTGCCGTTGGAGCCGGTGATGGCGATCACCTTGCTGCCATCGTTCTTGATCGCGCGCGCCAGGATCTCGATATCGCCCACGACCTCGCCGCCAGCGCGGCGGAAGGCGGCGATGGCCGGATTGGCCAGCGGCACGCCGGGGCTGACCACCAGCAGGTCGGAGCCGGCGAAGGTCGCATCGTCGAAAACGCCGACAACCACCTCAACGCCCGGCAAATGGCACTCCAGCTCGGCCAGCCGCTCGGAGGACGGATTGGCGTCGGCGACGCGCACGCGCGCGCCGTGCGCGGCCAGGTAGCGCGCGGCCGCCAGGCCCGAGCCTCCCAGCCCCACCACCGTCACATGTCGATTGGCGTAATCCATCTCTACCGTCCTCAGCGCAGCTTCAGCGTCGACAGGCCGATCAGCACCAGCATCATGGTGACGATCCAGAAGCGAACCACTACCTGCGTTTCCTTCCAGCCCTTCAATTCAAAATGGTGATGCAGCGGCGCCATGCGGAACACCCGCTTGCCGGTCAACTTGAACGAGGTGACCTGAATCATCACCGACAGCGCCTCCATCACGAACAGGCCGCCCATCAGGAACAGCACGATCTCCTGGCGCACGATCACCGCCACCGCGCCCAGCGCGGCGCCCAGCGCCAGCGCGCCGACGTCGCCCATGAACACCTGGGCCGGATAGGCGTTGAACCATAAAAAGCCCAGGCAGGCGCCGCACATCGCCGCGCAGAACACCACTACCTCATGCGCGCCGGGGATGAAGGGCAAACCCAGGTATTTGGAGAACACCGCGTGGCCGGCGACATAGGCGAAGATGGCCAGGCCGGCGGCCACCAGCACCGTCGGCAATGCCGCCAGGCCATCCAGGCCGTCGGTCAGGTTCACCGCGTTGGAAGTGCCGACGATGACGAAGTAGGTCAGCACGCAAAAACCCACCGCGCCCAGCGGATAGGCGACGGTCTTGAAGAAGGGCACGATCAGCTCGGTGGACGCCGGCAGCTTGGCGGTGGCGATCAGGAACACGCCGGCGCCGATGGCGATGGCCGACTGCCACGCCATCTTGAACTTGGCGGACACGCCCTTCGGATCCTTGTACACCACCTTGCGCCAGTCGTCGTAGAAGCCCAGCGCGCCGGTGCCCAGCATCACCGCCAGCAGCAGCCACACGTATTTGTTGGACAAATCCGCCCACAACAGCGTGGTGATGGTGATGGCCAGCAGGATCAGCGAGCCGCCCATGGTCGGCGTGCCGGCCTTGACCAGATGGGTCTGCGGACCGTCGTTGCGCACTGCCTGGCCGACCTTCAGCTCGGTCAGCTTGCGGATCACCCACGGCCCCAGCAGCAGCGAGATGGCGAGCGAAGTCAGCGCCGCCATCACCGCGCGCAGCGTGGTGTAATTGAAAACATTGAAGGCCCGGATATGCGAACCCAACAGATCAGCCAACCAAAGCAGCACCTTAAACTCCCTCTTTCTTTGCTTGCATCAGGTGTTCCACCACCCGTTCCATGCGCATGAAGCGCGACCCCTTGACCAGAACGGCGGTACCCGACGCCAGCCGGCTATCCAGGCATTCCAACAACTCGTCAATCGAATCAAATCCCTGCCCTGCATCGCCGAACGCAGCCACCGCGCGGCGCGAGGCCTCGCCCAGCGCAAAGAGCTGTTCGATGCCGCGCAGACGCGCGTGTTCCCCAACCTCGGCGTGCAAGGCCGGCGAAGCCTCGCCCAATTCGCCGATATCGCCCATCACGAAGCAGCGCGGGCCCGGCAGGCCGGCCAGCACGTCGAGGCCGGCCTTCATCGAGTCCGGATTGGCGTTGTAGCTGTCGTCGATCACGGTCAGACCGCGCGGGCTCTGCTTGATCTGCAGACGGCCCTTGGCGCCGCCGAAGGCGGCCAGGCCCTGGGCGATGGCGGCCAGCGGCACGTCCAGCGCCAAGGCGACGGCCGCTGCGGCCAACGCGTTCCTGACGTTGTGCTCGCCCGGGGCCGGCAGCGAAATCTCCGCCTCTCCCGCCGGAGAGCGCAGCGTGAAATGGCTGCCCAGCGCCGACAGGGCCAGGCCGCGCGCGCTCACCTCAGCCTGCTCCAGGCCGAAGCTGAGCTGGCGATGGCCGCCGGCGGCGGCGCGGAACAGCGGCAGATTGGCATCGTCGGCGTTGACCACCGCCACGCCGCCGTCGGCCAGGCCTTCGAAAATCTCGGCCTTGGCGCGGGCGACGTCCTCAGTGGAGCCGAAATGGCCGAAGTGAGCGCGCATCGCGTTGTTGACCAGCGCCACCTGCGGCCGGGTCAGCCCGGTCAGGTAGCGGAGTTCGCCGTGATGGTTCATGCCCATCTCGATCACCGCGTAGCGATGTTGAGGCTTCAGTTGCAGCAGCGTCAGCGGCAGGCCGATGTCGTTGTTGAAATTGCCGGCGGTGGCCAGCACCGCGTCGTCGCCAGCGTGGGCGCGCAGAATCGCGGCCAGCATTTCCTTGACCGTGGTCTTGCCGTTGGAGCCGGTGACGCCGATGCGGACAGCCGGCTGGGTTTCGCGCCAGCCGGCGGCCAGACGGCCCAGCGCCAGCCGGGTGTCGTCGCCCGCCTGGATTAGGCTGGCGCCGGCCAATTCAAAGCCATCGCGCACCAGCGCGGCGGCGCCCTTGGCGGTCACTTCGGCAACGAAATCATGCGCGTCAAAACGCTCGCCCTTCAGCGCGACGAACAAATCGCCAGGCTGCGCCTGGCGGCTGTCGGTGATCACGCGCAGCACTTCGCCGTCGGCGCCGGTCAGGCGGCCTTGCGCGAAGCGGGCGGCTTGGCTCAGCGTCATCATCGCGGCTTCCCCCACGCGGTCAGCGCCTCTTCCGCGACGCGGAAGTCGGAGAACGGCCGCTTGACGCCGGCGATGTCCTGGTATTCCTCGTGGCCCTTGCCAGCCACCAGCACCACGTCGCCCACCTTGGCCTGGCCCACCGCCCAGTGGATGGCAGCCTCGCGGTCGGCCTCGACATGCGCGCGGGCGGCGTCCATGCCGGCCAGCACGTCGCGGATGATGGCCTGCGGGTCCTCGCTGCGCGGATTGTCGCTGGTCAGCACCGCCACGTCGGCGTGCTTCTCGGCGATGGCGCCCATCATCGGGCGCTTGCCCGGATCGCGGTCGCCGCCGCAGCCGAACACGCAGAACAGCCTGCCGCCGGCGGGGCGGATTTCGGACAACGTGGCCAGCGCCTTCTCCAGCGCGTCGGGGGTGTGGGCGTAATCGATCACCACCAGCGGCTCATGCGCGCCGCCGACGCTCTGCATCCGGCCGCGGGCCGGCTGGATGCGCGCCATCACCGCGGCAGCGTCCTGCAGGCTGACGCCGTTGACACACAGCGTGGCCAGACAGGCCAGCAGATTGGCGGCGTTGAAGCGGCCGACCAGGCCGGTGCGCACGTCGACCGTGCCCCAGGGCGTGGCCACGGTCAGCTGCAGGCCTTCCAGCGTGGCGGCCAGCGCCAGCGGACGCACATCGCCCTGCTCCAGGCCGTAGGTGACCACGCGGGTCTGCTTAGGATCGATCTCGGCGGCCAGCTGGCGGCCGAAAGCGTCGTCGGCGTTGATCACCGCGTGTTTCAGGCCTTCCCAGAAGAACAGCTTCTTCTTCGACTCGCCGTAGGCTTCCATCGAACCGTGGTAGTCGAGGTGGTCGCGGGTCAAGTTGGTGAACACCGCGGTGGCGAACTCCACGCCGTTGACGCGGAACTGGTCCAGGCCATGGCTGGACACTTCCATCGTCACCACGTGCGCGCCCTGGCGGCGGTATTCGGCCAGCTTCTGCTGCACCGTCACCGGGTCCGGCGTGGTGTGGGTGGTTTCGGTCAATTGACCATAGAAGCCGTTGCCGACGGTGCCGATCAACGCCGCCTTCTGGCCCAGCAGCGAAAACGCCTGCGCCAGCCAATGGGAAATGGAGGTCTTGCCGTTGGTGCCGGTGATGCCGACCACGGTCAGGTCGCGCGAGGGCTGGCCCAGCACATGGGCGGCGACGATGCCTGCGCGCTCGCGCAGATTGGGCACCGCCAGATTGGGCACTTGCCATTCGGCTTTCCAGACGAAGCCCTCGGCGTCGTCCCACAGCACCGCGGCCGCGCCCTTTTCCAGCGCGGCGGGAATGAAATCGCGGCCGTCGACGTACTCGCCGCGGCAGGCGAGAAACACATCGCCCGGCAGCACTCGGCGGCTGTCGGCCTCCACCCGCTTGATCGGGAGGCCCAGCTGTTGCAACAAGGCCGGATCCCAGTCCGGCAACGCAGTCAAACGGCTCTTCATGATCTTAAAAATCCGCCGGAACCGGGGTCGATTCCGGCAATAAAGTGTTGTTGGATGGCTCGTCAGGCGCGATGTTCAGCACGCGCAGCGCGCCGCCCGCCACCTGGGAGAACACCGGCGCGGACACCGCGCCGCCGTAGTATTTGCCCGCCGACGGCTCGTCTATCATCACCGCCACGATAACCTTGGGCGAGTGGCCGGGCGCGAAGCCCATGAACAGCGCGCGGTGCTTGTTGGCCACGTAGGTGCGGCCCTCCAGCTTGCGCGCGGTGCCGCTCTTGCCGCCTATGCTGTAGCCGATGATGCGGCCGCCGACGGCGCCGCCGCCCGGCTGGCTGTTGGCGATCAGCAGATCGCGCATCTCGTGCGCGGTCTTTTCGTTGAGCACGCGCTTGCCCGGCATCGGGTTGGCAGTCTTGTACAGCGAGATCGGCAGCATCACGCCGTCGTTGGCGAAGATGGTGTAGGCGCGCGCCATCTGGATCAGGCTGACCGACAAGCCATAGCCGAACGACATGGTCGCCTGCTCGATCGGGCGCCATTTGTGCCAGTCGCGCAGCCGGCCGCCGGCCTCGCCGGGGAAGCCGGTTTCCGGCGGCCGGCCGAAACCCAGCGCGTCGTAATGGGCCCAGGACTCTTCCGGGCTGTTCATCAGCGCCAGCTTGCTGGTGCCGACGTTGGACGATTTCTGGATGATGCCGAGGATGTCCAGGCTGGGGCGCGGCGCCACGTCGCGGATGGTGGCCGGCCCGATCATATAAGTGTGGGTGTCCAGCACCGTGTTCAGATTGGCCTTGCCGTGCTCCAGCGCCAGCGAGATCGACAGCGGCTTCATGGTGGAACCGGGCTCGAACAAGTCGATCACGCCGCGGTTGCGCATCATCTCCGGCGTCACGCCGCTGCGGTTGTTGGGGTTGAACGACGGGTAGTTGGCCAGCGCCAGCAGCTCGCCGGTGTGGGCGTCCAGCACCACCACGCTGCCTGCCTTGGCCTTGTTGGTCTCCACCGCGGCCTTGATCTCGCGGTAAGCCAGGTATTGGATGCGGTGGTCGATCGCCAGCGCCAGCTTCTGGCCGTCGCGCGGTGGCTCGATGGCGGCGACATCCTCGATGATGTGGCCGCGGCGGTCCTTCAGCACCACGCGGCGGCCGTCCTTGCCGGACAGCATCTTCTCGCGGGCGAGCTCGACGCCTTCCTGGCCCTTGCCGTCCACGCCGGTGAAACCGATGATGTGCGACACGATCTCGCCAGCCGGGTAGAAGCGGCGGAACTCCTGCTGCTTGGCGATGCCAGGCACGCCCAGCGCCATCACCTTGTCGGCCAGCTCCGGGCTGATCTGGCGCTTGATGTAGACGAATTCCTTCTTGCGGTCGGACAGCTTGGACGACAGCTCTTCCGGCGACAGGTCCAGTAGGCCGGCCAGCTCGCGCAGCTTGGCCGGCGGCACCGGCTCCATGTCGGCCGGGCTGGCCCAGATGGTCTGCACCGGGGAGCTGATTGCCAGCGGCTCGCCGTTGCGGTCGGTGATCACCCCGCGGTTGGCTTCCAGCATCAGGGTGCGGCGGAAGCGCGCCTCGCCCTGGCCCTGCAGGAAGTCCTGCTGCACCACCTGCAGATAGACCGCGCGGCCGATCAGCGCCAGGAACAGCAAGGCCAGCATCAGCAGCACGCAGCGCACGCGCGTGCTGGTCATCCGCAGCGCGGGGCTGGCCGGCGCGGGGCGGGTGCGGACGCTGTAGCTGGAACCGGCGCGCATCACAGCGCTCCCTTGGCCGTGATCACCTGGATCTGGCGCGGATCAGGCGTGTGCATGTCGAGGCGGGTGGACGCGGCTTTCTCGATCACCGCGTGCGCGCCCCAGGTGCTCTGCTCCAGCTGCAGCTGGCCGAACTCCACCTCCAGCTGCTGCCCCGACTTGGTTTCCTTCTGCAAGTCGCTGTAGAGCTTGCGCGACACGTGCGTGGACGTCACCACCGACCAGGCGGAGAACACGGCCATCAGCAGCAGCGTCGCGTTGAGCTTGTTCATGCGTCGCCCTCCCGCCACGGCGCGGCGGTGCGCTCGGCCACGCGCATGATGGCGCTGCGAGCGCGCGGGTTTTCGCGCACTTCCTCAGCGCAGCACCGCACCGCCTTGCCCACCAGGGCGATCGGCGGCTTGGCCATGTCCTCGGCGCGCACCATCGCCCACATCGGCAGCTTTTCCTCGCTGCTGACATCGCGCAGGTACTGCTTGACGATGCGGTCTTCCAGCGAATGGAAGCTGATCACCGCTAGGCGGCCGCCTTCGTTCAGCAGGCGCGCGGCCTGCGGCAGCACCGCCTTCAGCTCGTCCAGCTCGCGGTTCACAAAGATCCGGATCGCCTGGAAGGTGCGCGTAGCCGGGTCTTGGCCCGGTTCGCGAGTACGGACGTTTTGCCCAACGAGCACAGAGAGCTCGCGGGTGGTCGTGATGGGGTTTTCCCCCCGTTGCGCAACAATGGCTGCTGCGATCTTGCGAGCAAACCGCTCTTCACCATAAGTCTTGATGACCTCTCTGATATCGGCCTCATCGGCCGTTGCCAACCACTCGGCGGCGGTGACGCCGCGGGTGGTATCCATGCGCATGTCCAGCGGCGCGTCGAAACGGAAGCTGAAACCACGGCTGCCGTCGTCGATCTGCGGCGACGACACGCCCAGATCCATCAACACGCCGTCGACGCCGGCCACGCCCAGGCGGGCGAGCTCGGCCGACAGCGTCTCGAAACCGTTGTGCACGATGTTGAAGCGGGAATCCTCCGCCGCCAGCCTGTCGGCGACGGCGATGGCTTCCAGGTCCTTGTCGAAGGCGATCAGCCGGCCGGAAGGGCCGAGCTTCGACAGGATCAGGCGGCTGTGGCCTCCGCGACCGAAAGTGCAATCGACGTAGACGCCATCCGGCCGGATGGCGAGCGCGTCGACCGCTTCGGTCAGCAATACCGTGCGGTGCACGAAGGTGGGGGTGCTCACAGCGTGAAATCTCCAAGGTGTTGCGCCAAATCGGCTTGGTCGATGGCCAGCGCGTCAGCGGTCTGGCTGTCCCATTCCTCGGCATTCCACAGTTCGAAGCGGTTGCCCATGCCTACCAGGGCAACGTCCTTGTCCAGCGCGGTCAATTCGCGCAGGCGGGCCGGCAGCAGCACGCGGCCGGCGGAGTCCATCTCCAGGGTCTCGGCGTGGCCGAGCACCAGTCGTTGATAGCGTTTCAGGGTGGGATTGCCGGTGGGAAGGGCCAGCAGACGGGCCTCGACCGGGCGCCAGTTGGGTTCGGGGTAAAGCAGCAGATGGTCTTGGGATTCGAGGGTGACGACCAGCTTGTGCCCAAACGCGGACAGCAGCGTCTCGCGGTGCTTGGCCGGAATAGCCAAGCGCCCCTTGCTATCGAGAGACAAGATGCTGACGCCACCAATCATGATTTGAGACCCGCTGACCGAGAAAAACGGAGCCGTCGCTCCGGGGGGAGAATTTCCCCACTTTCACCCACTTTGACCCACTTTCCGCCACTATAAGAAAGAACTGCCCCACGGTCAACATAGGGATTTACTAATTCGCCTTTTGAGACAATGACTTACGGCAGCGTATAAAAATGGAATCTGAAACAAATCAGGGACTTAAATTCGCCTGTAAAAGTGGGACATGAACATTGCGGGTCGCGGAGACTGTAACAAGGCGGCAATGATTGCCAATGGAACTGTTTGAACCACAAGTATCTTCAGGAAAAGCAACAAATTACCGGCGGTGATTTTCAGCCATGTATTTAAAAAACAACAGGGCGGCCATTCAGGCCGCCTTGTTGTTCTGGCGATCAGGCGATCAAGACAGCTTTTGGCGCAGGATGTCCTGCACTTGGGCCGGATTGGCCTTGCCCTTGGACGCCTTCATCACCTGGCCGGCCAGCGCGTTCAGCGCCTTCTCCTTGCCGGCGCGGAATTCCTCCACCGCCTTGGGATTGGCGGCGATGGCTTCCTCCACCATCTTCTCGATGGCGCCGACGTCGGACACCTGCTTCAGTCCGTCGCGCTCGATGATGGCGTCGGCGGACAGCTCGCTGTCCCACAGCGCGTCGAACACCTGCTTGGCCAGCTTGCTGGACAAGGTGTTGTCGGCGATGCGGACGATCAGGCCGGACAAACGCTCCACCGAGATCGGGCAGTCGGCGATGTCCTTGCCGTCGCGATTCAGCCGCGCGGCGATTTCGCCGTTGATCCAGTTGGCGGCCAGCTTGCCCTGGCCGGAGGCCTTGGCTGCGGCCTCGAAATACTGCGCCTGCTTGAGGCTGGAAGTCAGCAGCGCCGCGTCGTAGGCGGACACGCCGTAGCTCTCCACGAAGCGGGCCTGCATCGCGCCCGGCAGCTCCGGCATCTCGTCCTTGATGCGGGCGATCTGCTCGTCGGAGATGCGAACCGGCAGCAAGTCCGGATCCGGGAAGTAGCGGTAGTCGTGCGCGTCTTCCTTGCTGCGCATCATGCGGGTCTCGCCGCTGTCCGGGTCGAACAGCACGGTGGCCTGCTGCACCTTGCCGCCATCCTCCAGCGTGTCGATCTGCCACTGGATCTCGTACTTGGCGGCCTGCTCCAGGAAGCGGAAGGAATTGAGGTTCTTGATCTCGCGGCGGGTGCCGAATTCCTTTTGGCCCTCCGGGCGCACCGACACATTGACGTCCATGCGGAAGCTGCCTTCCTGCATATTGCCGTCGCAGATGCCCAGCCAGGTCACCAGCGTGTACAAGGCCTTGACGTAGGCCAGCGCCTCGTCGACCGAGCGCATGTCCGGCTCGGACACCACTTCCAGCAGCGGGGTGCCGGCGCGGTTGAGGTCGATGCCCGACAGGCCCTGGAAGTCTTCGTGCAGGCTCTTGCCGGCGTCTTCTTCCATGTGGGCGCGGGTCACGCCGATGACCTTCTCCTGGTCGCCGACCAGGATCTTGAGCCGGCCGCCCTCAACGATGGGCAGGTCCATCTGGCTGATCTGATAGCCCTTGGGGAGGTCAGGGTAGAAGTAGTTCTTGCGGGCGAACACGTTCTTCTGGTTGATGTTGGCGTCCAGCGCCAGGCCCAGGCGAATCGCCTTGTCCACCACCGCGCGGTTCAGCACCGGCAACACGCCGGGCAGCGCCAGCTCCACCGCGGAAGCCTGGGTGTTCGGCTCCGCGCCGAAGGCAGTGCTGGAGCCGGAGAAAATCTTGGAAGCGGTGTTGAGCTGCACGTGCACCTCGATACCGATGACGACTTCCCATTTCATGGTCGGAAAATCCTTATTCATGCCAGGACGCAGCCAGAGCCGCACCCTCGAAAACGTAAACTTTCAGTCGGCGCGCGAGCAGCGCGAAGGCAAGGCGGGCGCGCGCAGCCAGCACATTCCGTACGGCAAGCGCGCCCAACTCCATACTCGCGTCTCGCAGCCGCCGGCTTACAGCGCCGGCGCCTTGGCGTGCCAGTCTGTCGCCTGCTGGAACTGGTGCGCGACGTTCAGCATCTTGGCTTCGCCGAAGTAATTGCCGATGATCTGCAGGCCGATCGGGCGGCCGTTGGCGGCGAAGCCCGCCGGCACGCTCATGCCCGGCAGGCCGGCCAAGTTGACCGACAGCGTGTAGACGTCGGACAGATACATCTGCACCGGATCGGACGCCATCTGGCCCAGATCGAAGGCCGCGGTCGGCGCCACCGGCCCCAGAATCACGTCGCACTGCTGGAAGGCGGCCTTGAAGTCGTTGGCGATCAGGCGGCGGATCTTCTGCGCCTTCAGGTAGTAGGCGTCGTAGTAGCCGTGGCTCAGCACGTAGCTGCCCACCAGGATGCGGCGCTTGACCTCGTCGCCGAAGCCTTCGGCGCGGGTCTTCTCGTACATGTCGACCAGATCCTTGTAGTCCTTGGCGCGATGGCCGTAGCGGACGCCGTCATAGCGGGACAGGTTGGTCGAGGCCTCGGCCGGCGCGATCACGTAATAAGCCGGGATCGACAGCTCGGTGTTGGGCAGCGCGATCTCCACCACCTCGGCGCCCAGCTTCTTCAGCTCGGCCACGGCGTTATCGACGGCGCGCGCGACGTCGGCGTCCAGACCGGCGGCGAAGTATTCCTTGGGCAGGCCCACTTTCAGGCCGGCCAGGGATTGGTTCAGATCGCGGCTATAGTCTTCGCGGGGGCGCTCCAGGCTGGTGGAGTCGCGCTCGTCGAAGCCGGCCATCACGTTCAGCATCAGCGCGCAGTCCTCGGCGGTCTGGGCGATCGGGCCGCCCTGATCCAGCGAGGAGGCGAAGGCCACCATGCCATAGCGCGACACCACGCCGTAGGTCGGCTTGATGCCGGTGACGCCGCAATGGCTGGCCGGCTGGCGGATGGAGCCGCCGGTATCGGTGGCGGTGGCCACCGGCGCCAGGCGCGCGGCGACCGCGGCGGCGGAACCGCCGGAGCTGCCGCCCGGAATCGCCTTGGCGTCCCAGGGGTTCTTCACCGCGCCGTAGAACGAGTTCTCATTGGACGAGCCCATCGCGAACTCGTCCATATTGGCGCGGCCCAGCGTCACCATGCCGGCGGCGGCGCACTGCTCCACCACGTGGGCGCTGTACGGCGAGACGAAGTTGTCCAGCATCTTGGAGCCGCAGCTGGTCTTCCAGCCTTGCTGGCAGAACAGATCCTTGTGCAGCAGCGGCACGCCGGTCAGCGGATGGGCGTCGCCGGCGGCGATGCGGGCGTCGGCGGCGCGGGCTTCGGCCAGCGTCTTTTCGCGGTCGGTGGTGACGATGGCGTTGAGCTGCGGGTTCAGCGCCTCGATGCGGTCCAGATACTGGCCGGCCAGTTCCACGCTGGAGACCTGCTTGGCCGCCAGCTGTTGCGACAATTGCTTGAGGGTGGCTTGTGTCATTTCGATCAAATCTTGCTATCCGGATAGTCTGGCCCGGCCGGCGATTTTCTGGGAACCAATCGCGGCGGGACGGCTCACAGGCTTACTCGATCACTTTGGGAACGAGGAACAGGCCTTTTTCCACTTGCGGCGCGACCGCCTGGAAGGCCTCGCGCTGGCTGGTCTCGGTAACGACGTCGTCGCGCAAACGCAGCGACACGTCCTGCGGGTGCGCCATCGGCTCGATGCCGTCGGTGTCCACCGCCTGCATCTTCTCGATCAGGCCGAAAATATTGTTGAGCTGGTCCGCTGTGGCGGCGATTTCCGCCTCGCTCACATTGATGCGGGCAAGCTTGGCGATCCGTGCGACATCCTGATGCGTCAGCGACATGGCTTCCTCGTTAAAACCTTTAATATTTCAAGCTTTATAGGGTATCATACCCCGTTTGATTCTCCCAAGATCGACATTGCGCCACGACGCATTCCGGGGGCATTTACCGCCTCGCCGGAAGCCTGCGCCGGGGCTGCAGACGCAGGCCGAATCCGCCGCCGGGCAAGACCGGCAACAACTGTTTGAATGCCACCGCGCCGGCGCGACAAAACGCCCGCGCGCAACGCTCGGGACAGTGAATAGTTGCCATGCCTGATAAAAAGGCGGGGAAACGGGCCTGCCACAGATTAAACTGGATTTTTACGGACGCCGCCGGCGTCCGCCACTGACGAAAACTGACCAGGACCGCCCAATGTTTCGTTCGCTGACCGGATACTTCTCCAACGACCTCGCCATCGACCTCGGCACCGCCAACACCCTGATCTACATGCGCAGCAAGGGCATCGTCCTCGACGAGCCTTCGGTCGTCGCCATCCACAACGACGCGCCGACCAACAAGAAGTCCATCCTGGCCGTCGGCCTGGAAGCCAAGCGCATGCTGGGCCGCACCCCGGGCAGCATCCAGGCGATCCGTCCGATGAAGGACGGCGTGATCGCCGACTTCACCGTCACCGAGCAAATGCTGAAGCAGTTCATCAAGAAGGTGAACCCGAACCGCTTCTTCGCCGCCAGCCCGCGCATCGTGATCTGCGTGCCCTGCGGCTCCACCCAGGTGGAACGCAAGGCGATCCGCGACTCCGCCCTGGCCGCCGGCGCGCGCCGCGTCGAGCTGATCGAAGAGCCGATGGCCGCGGCGATCGGCGCCGGCCTGCCGGTGGAAGAGCCGACCGGCTCGATGGTGGTGGACATCGGCGGCGGCACCACCGAAGTCGGCGTGATCTCGCTGGGCGGCGTGGTCTACTCCAACTCGGTGCGCGTCGGCGGCGACAAGTTCGACGAATCCATCATCAACTACATCCGCCGCAACTACGGCATGCTGATCGGCGAAACCACCGCCGAGGAAATCAAGAAAACCATCGGCTCCGCCTTCCCGGGCGCCGAGGTGCGCGAGATGGAAGTCAAGGGCCGCAACCTGGCCGAAGGCATTCCGCGCGCGTTCACCGTGTCTTCCAATGAAATCCTGGAAGCGCTGACCGAGCCGCTGAACCAGATCGTTTCCGCGGTGAAGATCGCGCTGGAACAGACTCCGCCGGAACTGGGCGCCGACATCGCCGAAAAGGGCATGGTGCTGACCGGCGGCGGCGCGCTGCTGAAGGACATCGACCGCCTGCTGGCGGAAGAGACCGGTCTGCCGGTGTTCGTGGCCGAGGAACCGCTGACCTGCGTGGTGCGCGGCTCCGGCAAGGCGCTGGAAAAAATGGACAAGATCGGCACCATTTTCACCAACGTGCCTTAAACTTCCAGCAAACACCCTGTAAACCGAGCGAACGCCGCGCCGTCAAGGCGCGGTGGCTGTGGCCATGGATTTCGCCAACACCCCAAGCTTTTTCCGCTCCGGGCCGCCCCCGGCTGCGCGCCTGGCCATGAGCGTGGTCGCCTCGATCGCGCTGTTGATCGGAGACAGCCGCTACGGCCTGATGGAACAGGCGCGCGAAGCGCTGTCGCTGGCGCTGTACCCGGTGCAGCGCGCGGTCAACATGCCGGCGCAAGCTGTGCGCCACGCCGGCGACTACCTGACCTCGCAGGCCGAGCTGAAGCAGGAAAACACCCTGCTGCGCGAGAAGCAGCTGCAGATGGCCGCCCAGCTGGGGCGGCTGCAGACGCTGGAGCGCGAGCTGAACGAGCTGCGCCAGCTGAACGGCATCCGCGCCCAGCGCGACGACTCGGCTCAGATCGCCGAGACACTGTACACCGGCCGCGACCCGTTCTCGTACAAGATCATCATCGACAAGGGCGACGACGCCAAGCTGCAGGCCGGCCAGCCGGTGGTGGACGCGCGCGGGCTCCTGGGACAGGTAACGCGGGTGCAGCCGCTGACTGCCGAGGTGACCTTGATCATCGACAAGAACCAGATGGTTCCGGTGATGATCGCCCGCACCGGCGAGCGCGCCATCCTCTATGGTTATGGTGGCGGCATCGAGTTGCGCTACCTGCCGCAGAGTTCAGACGTCAAGGAAAACGACCGCATCGTCACCTCGGGTCTGGACGGCGTGTTCCCGGAAGGCATCCCGGTGGCGGTGGTGAGCAAGGTCGACCGCAACGCCGGCGCCGCCTTCACCCGCGTCAGCACCCTGCCGCTGTCCGGCGTGCAGCAGACGCGCTACGTGCTGGTGCTGCAGGCCAAGGAAACGCGCCCGCGCCCGGCGGAACCGCCGCAGTTGCCGGAGAAGAAGACCAAGGGCGGCAAGAAGTCCGCCGACGAGGAGTAAGCCCAGATGTCGTTGGACCGCCCCAAGGAACTGCTCAAGCCGGTCAAGCGCCGCTTCATCCTGACCACCTTCGTGATCGCCGTGCTGGTCGAGCTGGTGCCGCTGCCGCACGGCAGCACGCGCTGGCTGCCCGACTTCATCGGCCTGTTGATCCTGTACTGGGTGATCAACCAGCCGCGCCGGGTCAACATCGGCATCGCCTTCATGATGGGCATCATCGCCGACGTGTCCACCGCCGGCCTGTTCGGCCAGCACGCGCTGGCCTACTCGATCACCGCCTTCCTCGCCCTGAGCCGCCAGCGCCAGCTGGTGATGTTCAACCTGGGCCAGCAGGCGCTGGTGGTGTTGGGGCTGATGCTGACCAACCAGCTGATCATGGTGGTGGTGCGGATGCTGACCGGCTCCGCCTTCGTCGGCTGGAGCTATTTCCTGCCGCCCTTGATCGGCGCGCTGCTGTGGCCGCTGTTGACCAAGCTGATGCTGATTCCTTACCGCCACCACACGGCATGAAACCCGACTGATCCATGCGCCGCCCGTCCCGTTTCAAGAACCCGCAGTCCGAAGAAGCCCAGTTCGAGCTGCGGCTGATCATCGCCTACGCGCTGATCATCCTGATGTTCCTCACCCTGCTCGCGCGCTTCATCTGGCTGCAGGTGCTGCAGCACGACCATTTCTCCACGCTGGCCCAGAACAACCGCATCTCGCTGGTGCCCATCCTGCCCAACCGCGGCCTGATTCTGGACCGCAACGGCATCGTGCTGGCGCAGAACTACTCCGCCTACACGCTGGAGCTGACGCCCAGCAAGATTCCCGACCTCGCCGCCACCGTCGCCAAGCTGAAGACGCTGGCCGACGTCAGCCCGCGCGACGAGAAGCTGTTCAAAAAGCTGTTGGCCGAGAGCAAGAATTTCGAAGCCATTCCGCTGAAGGTGAAGCTGACTGACGACGAAGCCGCGCGCGTGGCCGCCCATGGTTTCGAGCTGCCCGGCGTCGAGGTCAAGGCGCGGCTGTTCCGCGACTACCCGTATAAAGAAATGACCAGCCACGTGCTGGGCTATATCGGCCGCATCAACCAAAGGGACAAGGAGCGGCTGGAGGAAGAGGACAAGACCACCAACTACAAGGGCACCAACTACATCGGCAAGACCGGCCTGGAAGCTGTGTACGAAGAGGACCTGCACGGCCAGGTGGGCTTCGAGGAAATGGAGACCGACTCCGGCGGCCGCGCGGTGCGCAGCCTGCGCCGCACGCCGCCGGTCAACGGCAACACCCTGAAGCTGGCGCTGGACATCCGGCTGCAGGAAATGGCCGACAAGCTGTTCGGCGAGCGCCGCGGCGCGCTGGTGGCGATAGACCCCAACACCGGCGGCGTGCTGGCCTTCCTATCCAAGCCCGGCTTCGATCCCAGCCTGTTCATCGACGGCATCGACACCCAGACCTGGACCGCGCTGAACACCGACTGGCAAAAGCCGCTGATCAACCGCGCGCTTCGCGGCACCTATCCGCCGGGCTCCACTTTCAAGCCCTTCATGGCGATGGCGGCGCTGAACACCCACAGCATAGGCATGCACGACATCCGTCCGGCGCCCGGCTACTTCACGCTGCCCGGCTCCAGCCACCAGTTCCGCGACAGCAAGAAAAGCGGCAACGGCATGGTCAACCTGCAGCGCGCGATCACCGTGTCCAGCGACACCTTCTTCTACAAGCTGGCCTGGGACATGGGCATAGACAAGATCCATCCGGTGGTCGGCTCCTTCGGCCTGGGCAGCAAAACCGGCATCGACCTGGACGGCGAATCCATCGGCGTGCTGCCGTCCAAGGAGTGGAAGGAAAAGCGCTTCGCCCGCTACAAGCCCGAGGTGCGGCGCTGGTATCCGGCCGACGTGGTCAGCATCGGCATCGGCCAGGGCTTCAACGCCTACACCCCGCTGCAAATGGCCAACGCCACCGCCATCATGGCCAACGGCGGCCAGGTGTTCAAACCGCACCTGGTGCAGCAGGTGGTGGACTCCAAGACCGGAAAATCCCGCCAGATCGAGCCGCAGCCGATCCGGCAGCTGCCTTACCCGAAGGAATACTTCGACTACATCAAGGAAGGCATGCGCAACGTGATGATCTCCGGCACCGGCGCCCGCGTCGGCGCCGGCCTGCAGTACTCGATGGCCGGCAAGACCGGCACCGCCCAGGTGGTGGCGATCAAGCAGGGCGCCAAGTACAACGCCGCCGCGCTGGCCGAGCAGTACCGCGACCACAGCTGGTTCATCGCCTTCGCGCCGGTGGAGCAGCCCAAGATCGCGGTGGCCATCATCGTCGAGAACGCCGGCTTCGGCGCCGCCGCCGCCGCGCCGGTGGCGCGCGGCCTGTTCGACTTCTACCTGACCGGCAAGGTGCGCAACGACCTGGCCGGCCTGCTGAAAACCGTGCCGATGGAAAACGGAGACGTACGTGAAGACGCCGCTGATTAAGCAGATCTGGCAGCAGATAAAAGAGCCGCTGGACGGCTGGCTGATGCTGTTCCTCGGCCTGATCTTCGCGGTCAGCATGGTGCTGCTCTACTCCGCCAACAACCAGTCCTTCGACAAGATAGACAACAAGCTGATCTACACCGCGATGGCGCTGACCGTGATGTGGGTGATCGCGCGGATGCGGCCGCAGAGCGTGATGAACTTCGCGCCGCCGATCTACGTGCTGGGCGTGCTGCTGCTGATCGCCGTGCACTTCAAGGGCATCACGGTGAACGGCTCCACCCGCTGGCTGAGCCTGGGCGTCACCCGCATCCAGCCGTCGGAAATCCTGAAAATCGCGCTGCCGATGATGCTGGCCTGGTTCTTCCAGAAATACGAGCTGTCGCTGCGCTGGTGGCATTACCTGATCGCCGCCGCCATCATGCTGGTGCCGGTGGGCCTGGTGCTGAAACAGCCCGACCTGGGCACCGCGCTCTTGATCGCCGCCGCCGGCTTCTTCGTGCTGTTCTTCGCCGGCCTGCCATGGAAAGTGATCCTGGCCGGCGCGGTGATGGCCGCCGCCAGCCTGCCCATCGTCTGGAACCACCTGCACGACTACCAGCGCAAGCGGGTGCTGACCCTGATCGACCCCACCACCGACCCGCTGGGCACCGGCTACCACATCATTCAGTCGATGATCGCCATCGGCTCCGGCGGCCCCTGGGGCAAGGGCTGGCTCAACGGCACCCAGACCCATCTCGACTACATCCCGGAGCGCACCACCGACTTCATCTTCGCCGTCTACTCCGAGGAATTCGGCCTGGCCGGCAACGCGGTGCTGCTGACGCTCTACCTGCTGATCCTGAGCCGGGCGATGATGATCACCGCCAGCGCGCAGACGCTGTACGGCCGGCTGATGGCCGGATCGATCACCATGTCCTTCTTCGTCTACGCCTTCGTCAACATGGGCATGGTGTCCGGCATCCTGCCGGTGGTGGGCGTGCCGCTGCCCTTCATGTCCTACGGCGGCACCGCCTCGGTCACGCTGTTCATCGGCATGGGCATGCTGATGGGCATCAGCAATCTGCGGCGCTGAGCGCCTCGCTCCGGAACCCTTGCCGAACCGGCCTGCCCAAGCAGGCCGGTTTGTCCATCCGCCCCGCGCGGCTTGACGCCGCGCGCGACGCTGCGGCATCGTCAAGCGGACGCCCTCCCATCCAGCAAGGAAACGCAACTTAATCCATGAGACTGAAGACCCTGAGCCTGCTGCTGGCGCTGGCCTTGTCGCCCGCGCTGTCCGTCCACGCCGAAACCGCCGCGCCGGCCGCCCAGCGCGCGCAGGCGCCCGCCCCCTACGCCAGCGCCGAAGGCATCAGCGAATACCGGCTGGCCAACGGCCTGCGCGTACTGCTGGCGCCCGACGATTCCAAGCCCACCACCACCGTCAACCTGACCTATCTGGTCGGCAGCCGCCACGAAGGCTACGGCGAAACCGGCATGGCGCACCTGTTGGAGCACATGCTGTTCAAGGGCACGCCCACCAGCGGCAACCTGATGTCCGAGCTGTCCAAGCGCGGCATGCAGTTCAACGGCTCCACCTTCTTCGACCGCACCAACTACTTCGAAACCTTCCCCGCCGACGAGGCCAGCCTGGATTGGGCACTGGCGATGGAGGCCGACCGCATGGTCAACAGCAAGGTGGCCAGAAGCGATCTGGACACCGAGTTCTCGGTGGTGCGCAACGAGATGGAGCAGGGCGAGAACAACCCGGCCAACGTGCTGTGGAAGCAGCTGTCGGCGATCAGCTTCGACTGGCACAACTACGGCCACAGCACGATAGGCGCGCGCTCCGACGTGGAAAAGGTGCGCATCGAAAACCTGCAGGCCTTCTACCGCAAGTACTACCAGCCCGACAACGCGGTGCTGGTGGTGGGCGGCAAGTTCGACCCCGCCCACGCGCTGGCGCGGATCGAGGCGCTGTTCGGCAAGATTCCGCGGCCGCCGCGCGAACTGGCGCCCACCTGGACCGAGGAGCCGCAACGCGACGGCGAGCGCGAAGTCACCGTGCGCCGCGTCGGCGACACCCAGCTGGCGGCGACGCTGTACCGCACCGCGGCCGGCAGCCACCCGGACAGCGCCGCGCTGCAGGCGCTGGCGGCGATCCTGGCCGACACGCCCAACGGCCGCCTGTACAAGAACCTGGTCGCCGCCCACAAGGCCGTCGGCGTCAGCGCGATGCCGTTCGAACTGGCCGAGCCCGGCTACATCGTGTTCCTGGCCGAGCTGTCCAAGCGCCAGAGCCTGGCCCAGGCCCGCCCCATTCTGCAGGCCACCGTCGAGGCCATCCGCGCCAAGCCCATCACCGCCGCCGAGCTCAAGCGCGCCAAGGCCGCGCTCTTGAAGGACATCGACCAGACGCTGAACGATCCGCAGCGGCTGGCGGTGCAGCTGTCGGAGTCCATCGCGCTGGGCGACTGGCGGCTGTACTTCCTGCAACGCGACCGCATCGCGGCGCTGACCGTAGCCGACGTGCAGCGGGCGGCGGAAAACTACTTCAAGCCCAGCAACCGCAGCTACGGCCAGTTCATCCCCACCGCCAAGCCCGACCGCGCCGTCATCCCGCCGGTGCCGGACGTGGCCGCGATGGTCAAGGATTACAAGGGCAAGACCGCCGTCGCCGCCGGCGAGGCCTTCGACGCCAGTCCCGCCAATATCGAGGCCCGCACCCAGCGCGGCCGGCTCGCCAACGGCGCGGCGATCGCGCTGCTGCCCAAGCAAACCCGCGGCAACGTCGTCCACGGCGCGTTCAGCTTCTCCTTCGGCGACGCCGGCAATCTGCGCGGCCAGGCCGCGGCGGCCGAGCTGGCCGCCAACATGCTGGACCGCGGCAGCCGCAAGCTGAGCCGCGCCGCCATCGCCGACAAGCTGGACGCGCTGCAGGCCAGCCTGGACATCGGCCAGGACGGCCAGGACTTGCAGGTGCGCTTCAAGACCACCCGCCAGAACCTGCCGGCGCTGCTGGAGCTGATCGCCGAGCTGCTGCAGCAGCCGGCCTTCCCCGCCGACGAGTTCGAGCAGCTGAAACGCCAGGCGCTGGCCGGCATCGACGCCTCGCGCGGCGAGCCGCAGGCGCTGGCCGGCCAGGCGGTCAGCCAGCAGCTGAACGCCTACGCCAAGGACGACATCCGCTACAGCCCGACGCTGGACGAATCCTACCGCGACATCGCCGGGGTGAAGCTGGACGCGCTCAAGCGCTTCCACCAGCAGTTCTACGGCGCCGACCACGGGCAGCTGGCCCTGGTCGGCGACTTCGACGCCGCCGCCGTCCGCGGCCAGCTGGACCAGTTGTTCGGCCGCTGGAACAGCAAGGCCGCCTACCAGCGCGTGGACGGCCTGCTGCCGCAACCCAAGCCGGCCAGCCTGTCCATCGCCACGCCGGACAAGGCCAACGCCGTCTATAGCGCCTCGCTGCCGCTGGCCATCGGCGACGATTCGCCCGACTACCCGGCGCTGCTGCTGGCCAACGAAATACTGGGCGGCGGCGCGCAATCGCGGCTGCTGGCGCGGCTGCGCCAGCAGGACGGCATCAGCTACGGCGCCGGCAGCGGCGTCGACGCCGCCAGCTTCGGCAAGGTGGGCGCGTGGCGGATGGGCGCGATCTTCGCGCCGCAGAATCTGGACAAGCTGAAACAGGGCGTGGCCGAGGAGCTGGCGCGGCTGCGGCGCGACGGCGTCACCGCCGAGGAGCTGGCCGAAGCCAAACAGGGCCTGCGGCGAACCTACCAGGTGGCGCTGGCCCAGGACGGCCCGCTCAGCGATCTGCTGCAGCGCCAGCTGTGGCAGGGCCGCACCATGGCCTTCACCCGCGAGCGGCTGGCGATGCTGGACGCGCAGACGGTGGACCAGGTCAACGCCGCGCTGCGCAAGTATCTGCAGCCGGAACTGTTGACCCAGGCCTACGCCGGCGACTTCGCCGCCAAGCCGGCCGCGGCCAAGTAAGGCGCGTCAAGCGCTCGCATCCGCCGCCGGCTCCTCCGGCGGCGGCGTCTCCTCGCCGGCCGGCGCGCTGTCCGGCAGCGGCCGGCCGTCGCGGCCGAACAGCCTCAGCTGGCGCGGCAGGTCGAAATCGTCGGCCAGCTTCACGCCTACGCCCAGCAAACGCACTGGGCGGGCGCCGCGGGCGTAGCCGGTGCGCAGCAGTTGGCCGAACGCCGCCATCGACAGCGCGTAGCCCGGCTGTTCCACCGTGGTCTGGCTGAAATCGTCGAACTTAAGCTTCACCGACAAGCCCTTGAACTCCGGGCTGCCGCTGCGCGCCAGCCTCGCCTGCAGCCGGTCCGCCAGCTCCGGCAGCTTGGACAGGCAGTTGGCGAGGTCGGGCAGGTCCTGGGCGTAGGTCTCCTCGACGCTGATCGTCTTGCGGCTGCGGTCGGTGGACACCGGCCGCTCGTCGCGGCCCTGCGACAGCGCCAGCAGCCGCTCGCCGAAGCTGCCGAAATGGCGGAACAGGTCGGCCGGCGACCAGCGCCTGAGATCGCCGCAGCTGTGTATGCCCAGCCGGTGCAGCCGCTCGGCGGTGACGCGGCCGACGCCGTGTATCTTCTCCACCGGCAAGGTGACGACGAAGCCGTCGACGTCGCGCGGGCGGATCAGGAACTGGCCATCCGGCTTGTTCCAGTCGCTGGCCACCTTGGCCAGGAATTTATTGGGCGCGATGCCGGCCGACGCGGTGATGCCCACCTCGTCGCGGATCTGGCGGCGTATCGCCTCGGCCATCAGCGTGGCGCTGCCCTGCTCGTGCGGCTGGCCGGTGACGTCCAGATAGGCCTCATCCAGCGACAGCGGCTCGATCACGTCGGTGTAGCGCTGGTAGATGGCCATGATCTGCTGGCTGGCCAGCCGGTAGCGCGCCATGTCCGGCGGCAGGATCACCAGCTCCGGGCACAGCCTGAGCGCGCGCGCCGACGACATCGCCGAATGCACGCCGTAGCGGCGGGCGATGTAGTTGCAGGTGGCCACCACGCCGCGCGTCTCCGGGCGTCCGCCCACCGCCAGCGGCACTTCGCGCAGGCTAGGGTCGTCGCGCATCTCGATCGCGGCATAGAAGCAGTCGCAGTCGACATGGATGATCTTGCGTTGCGGGGCGTTCATCGGGAATCAGGGACGGTCGCTGTGCCCCAGCGCCTTGTCCGGCGCGATGCGGTCGCGCAGCCGCTGCTTGAGGATTTTCAGCTCGGGAAAGCCATCCTCCGCCTTGCGGTCCCACAGCAACTCGCCGTCGACCTCGACGCGGAACACGCCGCCGCTGCCGGGACGCAGCGCCACCTCGGCCAGTTCTTTCTCAAAGGTGGTCAGCAGTTCCTGGGCCAGCCAGCCGGCGCGCAGCAGCCAACGGCAGCCGGTGCAGTAGTGGATGACGACGCGGGGAAGGGAAGCGGGGGAGTCGGACGGATTCATGACGAGAAGGCGAGGCGGGAACAAAACGACAGCATAACGTAAAAAACGGCGCCGACCCCCTGTTTGCAGCGTGTTGTGCGGGTGCGAAGCACCCTCTCCTCCATCATTTCTCTTTTATTTGGCAGACTTGGCGCAGTGCCGAGTCGGGGGCCGGCGTCGCGGATATCGTCTTGTTCAACTTTGTTGCTCGGGCCAGTGTGCCCAGCCGGGCCTGGACTGTAAAGCTCGGGATGGTCGCCTCGCGCATTGCTGCGAAGCAGCATGTAACTTCGGCGCAACGCCGGCAAACAAACAAAAAAACAGCAGCTTGCGCCGAAAATGGCGGCAAGCTGCCGTGGGCATGGATTGATAGCGCTATCAGTGCGCGTGGTCGTCGACGCCGTCCTGCACCACTACCTGCACTTCCACCTGGCCGGCCTTCTCGAAGCCCAGCGTCAGCGGGAAGCGGTCGCCGGCCTTCAGCGGCTGCTTCAGACCCATCAGCATGATGTGGTAGCTGCCCGGCGCGAACTTGACGGTCTGGCCCGGCGCGATCGCCACGCCGCCTTCCACCTTGCGCATCCGCATCACGCCATTGTCGTTGACGTGGGTGTGCAGCTCGGCGCGATCGGCGCGCGGGGTGCTGGCCGACACCAGCTTGTCCTCGGCCTTGCCCTGGTTTTCCAGCGACAGGTAGACGCCGCCGGTCTGGCTGGCGGCCGGCATCGCGCGGCTCCACGGATGGCCGATGTGGATGGCGCCCAGCTGGAAGGAGTGGGCGGCTGCCAGGCCGGACAGGCACAGGCCCAACAGGGCGGCGGCGAAACGTTTCATCGCGGGGTCTCCAATTGAAAATGGCTCTCACTCTAGCACGCCGCGCGGGCCGATGAACGCGACAAATTGCCGCATCCGTCGGCCTCGCGCCACACCTTGCCATGCCGCCGGTCTAAAGCGCAGTCACCGGCTACCCCGCCACAACGTAAGCCTCTACAATCGGCGGGCTAGATACCCGGCCTCAACACCATGTTCAAAACCTTGTCGCTGCAATTCCTGTTCGGCGGTCTGCTCAGCCTGATCACCATCACCAATCCGCTGTCCAAGATTCCGCTGTTCATCACGCTGACCCGCGAAATGAGCGAACCTCACCGCGACTCGCAAGCCCGCCGCGCCTGCGTGTTCGCCGCCGCCATCATGGCGGTGAGCCTGCTGGCCGGCAACCTGATCATGGCCGCCTTCGGCATTTCCTACGGCGCGCTGCGCATCGCCGGCGGCTTCGTGGTGGCGGTGCTGGGCTACCGCATGCTGTTCCTGTCGCAGGACCCCGGCCAGGCGCCCAAACAGTCCGGCGAGCGCGAGGACTACGCCTTCTTCCCGCTGGCGATGCCCGGCATCAGCGGCCCCGGCACCATCGCGGTGGTGATAGGCATTTCCACCGAGATCGCCGAACTCTCCACGCTGCCGGCCAAGGCGCTGGCCTTCGCGATGACTTTCGCCGCCATCGGCCTGACCTGCGCCGGCATGTGGCTGACGCTGAAGTCGTCGCTGCTGATCTCGGAGCGGCTGGGCCGCGGCGGCCGCGAGGTGATGACGCGGTTGATGGGCTTCCTGCTGATCTGCATCGGCGTGCAGTTCGTCGGCTCCGGCATCCGCACCTTCATGGCCGGCTCCTGAGCCGCCGCCCAAGCCAAGCAAGCCGGCGCGCACAAGCCGCGCCGCCTCTGCCACAATGGGCGGACCATCACCGCAGGTCCGCGCCATGCTCGCCCTTTCCGCCGAACGCTCCGAACTGTTCCGCGCCGACGACCTCGGCGCGCTGGAATGCCTGGACGCGCAATACGCCGAGCGGACCTTCCCGCCCCATTTCCACGAGCAGTTCGTCGTCAACACGCTGACCCTGGGCGCGCAGTCCTACCGCCACCGCGGCGGCCTGCACCGCGCCGGCGTCGGCGCGCTGGTGCTGATCAATCCCGGCGAGGTGCACACCGGCGAAACCGCCCACGAAAACGGCTGGGCCTATCGCGGCTTCTATCCCGGCGTCGACATGATAGGCGGCCTGGCCGCCGACCTGAACGGCAAGGCGGGCCTGCCCTATTTCCGCGACACCGTGGTGATCGACCCCGGCCTGGCGCGCCGGCTGGACAGCCTGCACCTGCTGCTGCGCGACAGCCGCGACGCGCTGCGGCGCGAATCAGCGCTGGCCGCGGTATTCAGCGAGGTATTGGTCAAATACATGCGGCTGCGCCCGGACGAGCAGGCATCCGCCCCCGGCGCCGTGGAAACCGTCAGGCAGATGCTGGCCGACGATCCCGCCGCCAACCACTCGCTGCAGCAACTGGCGGCGGCAGTCGGCCTGTCGCCCTGGCAGCTGTGCCGCCAGTTCAAGCGCGAAACCGGTCTGCCGCCGGTGGCCTGGCGCAACCAGCTGCGGGTGGCGCGCGCCCGCAAGCTGCTGGCGGCCGGCATGCGGCCCGGCGCGGCGGCGCTGGAGCTGGGCTTCGCCGACCAGCCGCACCTGACCCGCGCGTTTCAACAGGCGCTGGGCGTCACGCCGGCAGCCTATCAGAAGGCCGTGGGCGCCCGCGACCGCTGAGCCGGCCGCAAAATCGTTCAAGACAGGCCGGACGACCTGCTCCATCATCAGGAGCAGAGGGCCGATGTCCGGCCCCGCCGCACGCAGGATTCATCCATGCCCTCCTTATCCGACCGCCGCCACTGGCTGCTGGACGGCGCGCGCGACACCATTCCGATGATGGTGGGCGCGGCGCCGTTCGGCGTGATCTTCGGCACCCTGGCCATCGCCGCCGGACTGTCGCCCGCCGCCACGGCGGCGATGTCGCTGCTGGTCTTCGCCGGCTCCTCGCAGTTCATCGCCGTCAGCCTGGTTTCCGCCGGCGCCGCCCTGCCGGTGATCTGGCTGACCACCTTCGTCGTCAATCTGCGCCACGCGCTGTACAGCGCCACGCTGCTGCCCTACGCCCGGCCGTGGCCGCTGGCCTGGCGCTGGCCGCTGGCGTTCTGGCTCACCGACGAAACCTTCGCCGTGGTCGAGCACCGCTTCCGCAGCCTGGGCGCGGACGGCGGCCAGTGGTACTGGCTGGGATCGTCGCTATCGATGTACCTGAATTGGCAGCTGTGGACGCTGGCCGGCGTGGCGCTGGGCCGCTCGGTGCCGGGACTGGACAGATTGGGACTGGATTTCGCGATGGTGGCCACCTTCGCCGCCATCGTCGCGCCGCAGTTGAAAAAGCGGCCGACGCTGGCCGCGGCACTGGCCGCGGGCGCGGTCGCGCTGCTGGCGCGCGGCCTGCCCTACAAGCTGGACCTGATGCTGGCGGCGCTGGCCGGCGTCGCCGCCGGCATGCTGCTTGAACGCGGACAGAAACGGGAGACGGCATGAACTCATGGCAACACTGGGCGGCCATCATCGGCATGCTGGCTTCCACGCTGGCGATACGCGCCAGCTTTCTGGTCTTCGGCCAGCGGCTGGCCTTTCCCGGCTGGCTGAACCGCGCGCTGCATTACGTGCCGGCGGCGGTGCTGTCGGCGCTGGTGGCGCCGATGGCGCTGGCGCCGGCCGGAACCATAGACCTGTCCTGGCATAACGCCTATCTGGCCGGCACCGTCGTCGCCATCGCCGTCGCCTGGAAAAACGGCAAGACGCTGCTGGCCATCGTGGTCAGCTTCGCCGTCTATGGCGCGCTGCGCTGGCTGCTATAGGTTGTAGGCCAAGACCAGGCCTATCATCAGCGGCGCCAGCCAGCGGCAGGCGACGCGCATCAACAGCGCCGCCGGCGCGGACAGCCGCAGCTCATCCCGCACCGCCGGCCACGCCACGCGCCCGGCGAACAAGGCGGTGCCGATGCAGCCCAGCGGCAACAGCACATTGGACGCGGCGTAGTCCATCAGCTCGAAGGCGTTGCGGCCGAACAGCTTGTAGTCGGCCAGCGGGCCGAAGGACAGCGCCGCCGGCACGCCGGCGAGAAAGGCCAGCGCGGTCACCGCCAGCGCGGCCTTGCGCCGGCTGATGCCGAACTCGTCTATCGGCAGGATGGCCACCACCTCCAGCAGCGACACCGCCGAAGTCAGCGCCGCCATCAGCAGCAGCGCGAAGAACGCCGTCGCGAACAGCTGGCCGTAGGGCAGATGGTTGAACACCACCGGCATCACCATATAAGTCAGGCCCGGACCGGCCTGCGGATTCAGGCCGAAGGCGTAGATGGCGGGGAAGATCATCAAACCGGCCAGCACCGAGGTCAGCGCGGTCAGTCCGGTCACCCACAACGCGGAATTGCCGAGCCGGGTGCCCGGCCCCAGGTAGGAGCCGTAGGCCAGCATGCAGCCGGCGCCCACCGACAGCGAGAAGCAGGCCAGGCCCAGCGCCTCCACCAGCATGCCCGGCGTCAGCCGGGCGAAATCGGGACGGAACAGCGCCTCCACCCCGGCCATCGCGCCGGGCAGGGTCAAGGCGCGCACGATCAGCGCCAGCATCAGCAGGAACAGCAGCGGCATCAACAGCTTGCCGACGCGCTCGATGCCCTTCTGCACGCCTCCCGCCACCACCAGCAGCGTCAGGCCGGCGAACAGCGCGTGGGTCAGCAGCGCCTCGCCCGGATCGCCGACATACTGGCCGAACAGCGCGCCCAGCGCTTTGACGTCGCCGCTCATCACCCGGCCGTCCAGCGCGCGCAGCAGGTAGCCCAGCGTCCAGCCGCCGACCACGCTGTAGAAGGAAAACACCAGGAAGCAGCACAGCACGCCGCCGTAGCCCAGCAGCTTCCAGCGCGGCGATCCCAGTTTGGAGAACGCGCCGACCGCGCCGCAGCCGGCCGCGCGGCCCAAGGCCAGCTCGGCCTGCAGCAAGGCCAGCCCCAAGGTGAAAGTGAAGGCAAGATAGACCAGCAGGAAAGCGCCGCCGCCATTCATCGCGGTGACGTAGGGAAATTTCCAGATGGAACCGAGGCCCACCGTGGCGCCGGCCGAAGCCAGAATGAAACCGAGGCGGGAACCCCATTGCGTGCGTGGCATGACAACTCCTGAGTCAAAACTGTTTGCCGCCGCACGGGATGAAAAGCTGGATACAACAAGGCCGCCCATGACGGCGGCCCGGAAAGCGGATGTGAACACTCCTGGCGCGCCGGCTTAGCTGCGCCACCACCAATTTTGGGCCTGGAGTGAAATAATCTGCTTCATCATGGTCCAAGCATGCCGGTTAACGCCCGCAGGCGTCAAGCCCGGCGTGCGCGCTCAAGCATTCTCGGCCGCCAGCTCGCCCTCGGCGCGCGGCGCGCCGCGCAGCCGGAAACCCAGCCACAACAGGCCAAGCCACAACGGCAACACGTACACCGACACCGCGATGCCGGGCGTGAACAACATCACGCCGAGTATCGTCGCCATGAAGGCCAGGCACAGCCAATTGGCGAACGG
Source organism: Chromobacterium sp. INPA-IVC (assembly GCF_059047085.1). Lineage (NCBI taxonomy): Bacteria > Pseudomonadati > Pseudomonadota > Betaproteobacteria > Neisseriales > Chromobacteriaceae > Chromobacterium > Chromobacterium sp. INPA-IVC. The sequence continues at coordinate 277,861 of NZ_JBTNLS010000008.1, forward strand.
ATGCCACAGCGCCGGAAACAGCGAGCGACGGCCGGCGCGGGCGCGGCGGAATTTCAGGTGGGTCAGGCTGATCAGCACCCAGTTGATCACCAGCGCCGTCACCACCAGCGACATCAATAGCGCCAGCGCGCCGCTGGGCAACAGATAGTTGACGATCACGCCCACGAAGGTGGCCAGCGCCGAAGCCAGGGTGGCGTTCACCGGCACCCCGCGCTTGTCCACCTTGCCCAGGCCGCGCGGCGCGTTGCCCTGTTCCGCCATGCTGAACAGCATGCGGCTGGTGGCGTAAACGCCGCCGTTGTACACCGACAGCGCCGCCGTCAGCACCACGAAGTTCAGCGCGTGCGCGGCGAAGCCAACGCCGATCTGGTCGAAGATCATCACGAAGGGGCTGCCGCCGGCGGCCACCTTGCTCCACGGGTACAGCGACAACAGCACCGCCAGCGAACCGATGTAGAAAATCAGCACGCGGTAGATCACCTGGTTAACCGCCCGAGGAATGGTTTTCTGCGGATCGCGGGTCTCCGCGGCGGCCATGCCGATCAGCTCCAGGCCGCCAAAGGAGAACATGATCACCGCCATCGACATGAACAGTCCGCCGAAGCCGTGCGGAAAGAAGCCGCCGTCGTTCCACAGATTGCCGACCGAGGCCTGCGGGCCGCCGGTGCCGGACAGCAGCAGGTAGCCGCCGAACACGATCATTGAAATCACCGCGCCCACCTTGATCAGCGCGAACCAGAACTCGGTTTCGCCATAGTATTTGACGCTGGCGAGGTTCACTCCGGTGATCGCCGCGAAGCAGACCAGCGCGGTCAGCCAGGTCGGCACCTCCGGCCACCAGTAGCGGACATATTCGCCGGCGGCGGTCAGTTCCGCCATGCCCGCCAGCACATACAGCGCCCAGTAGTTCCAGCCGGCCAGGAAGGCCGGGAACCTGCCCCAGTAGCGGCCGGCGAAATGGCTGAGCGAGCCGGCCACCGGCTCTTCGGTCAGCATTTCGCCAAGCTGGCGCATGATCAGGAAGATGACGAAGCCGGCGACCGCGTAGCCGAGAATCATCGAGGGACCGGCTGACTTCAGCACGCTGGCCGAGCCGAGAAACAGGCCGGTGCCGATGGCGCCGCCCAATGCGATCAACTGAATATGCCGGTTTTTCAGCTCGCGCTTCAAACCGCCGGAAGTCGAGGGAACGCTCACCTTGGCGCCTCCATATGTGGGTGAATTGGAACGGCGCTGGAAACAGGGAGCTTATCGGGGAATCACCCAAAATCAGACAAAATGTCTAATAAAAACCAACCGCACAACTCGTTGAAAAACGTACCAATCAGTACAAGTCAATTGAAGACTAAAACAAATCAGGGCAATTCGTCAAAGGCGGCAGGCTAGGTTCGCATGGGGCCGCCATCTCTCAGGGTCAAAAATCGGACAAATAGTCTAATAGTTAATAACCATGCCGCCAATGACAAGGCCGCCCCAAGGGGCGGCCTGGCATCGCGAAGCCGGCCCGACAGGCCGGCGCCGCGGTTTACGGCAGCTGGCGCGCCAGTTCGGCGTCCGGCTGCTTCGCGCGCTTCATGCGGAAGCCCGCCCACAGCAAGCCCAGCCACACCGGCAGCACATAGACCGACACCGCCATGCCCGGCGTGAACAGCAGGATGCCCAGGATCATCACCATGAAGGCCAGGCAGATCCAGTTGGACAGCGGGAACCAGAACGACGGGAACACCAGCTTCTGGCCGGTCTTGGCGCGGCGGAACTTCAGATGAGTCAAGCTGATCATCGCCCAGTTGGTGACCAGCGCGGCCACCACCAGCGACATCAGCAGGCCCAGCGCCTCGCCCGGCAGCAAGTAGTTCAGGATCACGCAGGCGAAAGTGGCGACCGCGGAGAACAGCGTCGCGTAAACCGGCACGCCGCGCGTGTCCAGCTTGCCCAGCGCGCGCGGCGCGTTGCCCTGCCTGGCCAGGCCGAACAGCATGCGGCTGGTGGCGTAGACACAGCTGTTGTACACCGACAGCGCGGCGGTCAGCACCACGAAATTCAGCGCGTGCGCGGTGAAGCCGGCGCCGATCTGCTCGAAGATCATCACGAAGGGGCTGCCGCCGGCGGCCACCTTGCTCCACGGGTACAGCGACAGCAGCACCGCCAGCGAACCGATGTAGAAGATCAGGATGCGGTAGATCACCTGGTTCACCGCCTTGGGGATGGTCTTCTGCGGCTCGGACGCCTCGGCCGCGGTCATGCCGATCAGCTCCAGGCCGCCGAAGGAGAACATGATCACCGCCATCATCATGAACAGGCCGCCGAAGCCGTGCGGGAAGAAGCCGCCGTCGTTCCACAGATTACTGACCGAAGCCTGCGGGCCGCCGGTGCCGGACAGCAGCAGGTAGCCGCCGAAAACGATCATGCCGATCACCGCCGCCACCTTGATCAGCGCGAACCAGAACTCGGTCTCGCCGTAGGATTTGACGTTGGCGAGGTTGATGCCGTTGATGCAGACAAAGCACACCAGCGCGGTCAGCCAGGCCGGAACGTGCGGCCACCAGTACTGGACGTAGGCGCCGACCGCGGTCAGCTCGGCCATGCTCACCAGCACGTACAGCACCCAGTAGTTCCAGCCGGACAGGAAGCCGGGGAAGCTGCCCCAGTAGCGGTACGCGAAGTGGCTGAACGAGCCGGCCACCGGCTCCTCGGCCACCATCTCGCCCAACTGGCGCATGATCATGAAGGCGATGAAGCCGGCGATGGCGTAGCCGAGGATCATCGACGGGCCGGCCGACTTCAATACGCTGGCCGAGCCGAGGAACAGGCCGGTGCCGACGGCGCCGCCCAGCGCGATCAGCTGGATATGGCGGTTTTTCAGCTGTCGCTGCAAACCGGTGTGGGCTTCGCTCACTATGAATTCTCCTTGAGGTGCGGGCGCCAAACGCGCGCCCGGACGGGTGCGCGACCATCTAAACATCAGCACGACATTGCCGTCAAACCATTGGATACAATATAAATGCCCAAAATATGCACAATGATTGAATTTTAAAAATAAAATTCCCCATTTTCTGCAACTTCAAACCATAAATTGCTCAATCAGACCTATCTAGCTGCGAATTTTCCGCATCCGACGCCCCATGTCCGGCACGAACGTTCCGTTACCTGCAGTGACAAATGCCACACACAGCTCTTGCAACTGTTTGTCGATAATCCCAGTCGAAGGCATTGAGTGACCCGTGCGTCACATCAGGGAGAGAACAATGAAACAATCCGTATTGATCGCCAGCGTGCTCGGCGGCGGCATCGCGCTCGGCGCGGTGGGCGTAGCCGGCATCCAGGCCATGAAGTCGTCGAAACCGGAAACCGCCGTCGTCGCCAGCGCCCCGCTGGCTCAGGCTTCCGCTCCAGCCATCCAGGCGCTAGCGCCCAGCGCGGCCTCGTCCAATCTCGCCCAGCCGGCGCCGCAAGCCTCCACCCCGGTGGCGGCGGCCGCGCCCAAGCCGGCGCCTAAGCCGGTCCACGCGACCCACGCCAAGATCCTGGGCGTGACGCCTATCCGCGAGGCCGGCACCGAGCCCAAGCAGGTCTGCCACCAGGAACAGGTGGTGCACCAGGCGCCGGTGCAGGACCAAAACCGCATCGCCGGCTCGGTGATCGGCGGCGTGGTCGGCGGCCTGCTGGGCAACCAGGTGGGCGGCGGCAACGGCAAAAAGGCGGCCACCGTCATCGGCGCGCTGGCCGGCGGCTATGCCGGCAATCAGGTGCAGGAAGGCATGCAGCAGCGCGACCAGGTGACCGGCACCCGCACCATCTGCAACACTGAAGAAACAAAGACCGAGAAGATCGTCGGCTACAACGTGCGCTACTCGCTGGACGGCAAGACCGGCACCGTGCGCATGGACGAGAAGCCGAAGGGCAAGACGCTGCCGGCCAAGGACGGCAAGCTGCTGATCTGATCCCGGCGGATCGGTCAACACGAGACAAGGCCCGGCATCGCCGGGCCTTTTTCCATTCAAGGCCTCAGGCCGGGGCCCGCCTCGCCTCCCCGGCGCGCTGCCGTTCCGCTACCTTCTCCGCCGCCTCCGGCGGGCCGAACAGCAACACCAGCCGGTCGCGCCAGCCATCGGCGCGCCAAGCCTCGGCCAGCATGTCGCGCCACTCCACCAGGCTGACCCACAGCGGATTGAAGCTGTTGACCGGCTTCACCGTGCCGTAGTCGCACGGGTCGCTGGCCAGCTCCTCGGCATAGGTGCCGAACATCCGGTCCCAGACCACCAGCACTCCGGCGTAGTTGTGATCGATGTAGCGCGGGTTCTTGGCATGGTGGCCGCGATGTATCGACGGCGTGTTGAACACGTGCTCCAGCCAGCCCAGCTTGGGCGAAGCCTGGGTGTGGACGAAGAACTGGAAGGCCAGGTTGAGCAGCACCACCGCCACCACCTGCTCGGGCGGGAAACCGACCCAGGCCAGCGGCAGCCAGAACGCCCACATGCCGGCCAGCGGATACATCAGGCTCTGGCGGAAGGCGGTGGTGAAGTTCATCCGCGTCGAGCTGTGGTGGACGCTGTGCGCCGCCCACAGCCAACGCACGCGGTGGCTGACGCGATGGAACCAGTAGTAGAGGAAGTCCTGGCCGAGGAACAGCAAGAAAAAGCTCAGCCAGCTGGCGGAAAAGTCGAGCAGACGATGGTGCTGGTAGATCCAGCCATACAGCGGCAGCACCAATACCCAGGCCAGCTTGTCCGCGCCCTGGTGCAGCAAGCCCAGCGCCGCGCTGCATAGCGAGTCTCGCCAATTGTAGAGGCCAAGCCGGCCCTGGCGCCGAAACAGCCACAGCTCCCAGGCGACAAACAGCAGGAATACCGGCGCCAGCGCCAGCAGGATCAATTCAATCGGAAATTTCATCGCAGGCCGCCATAGAGCAAACACTTGATTGGAGTGTAAGCTCTATGCATGATGGGCTGTCAACCGCGGCAACCCTGCCGACACGCTTTCCCCGCCCGCTGTGGCGGGAAAACCATATGAAAAGCGGCCATCTCCCAACCAGGGAGATGGCCGCCGAACGGCAAGACAGCCGCATGCCGCGGCCAGCGCATTGTTCAGTCGCGGCGGGCCATCAACGCGGCCAGCGAGGCGTCGCGCTCGCTCCACACCCGCGCCACGCTGGGGCGCTCGCCCAGGCGGCGCAAGTAGTCGCTACAGCCTTCCAGCCGCTGCGTCATATCCTCGCCGAGAAAGGTCTGGCTCAGGCGCGCCACCACCGGCAGGATGCCGGCGGCGCTGAGATCGGCGAAACTGAAGTCCTCGCCGGCCAGCCAGGGGCGGCACTGCGCCAGCTTGGCCACCGCGCCGATGCCGCGCGCCAGCGCCTGGCGGATCTCCTCGCACTTCTCCGGCTCCGGCCGGGTGCCTTTCAGCATGTGGCGGATCAGCGGGCTGGCCGGCAGCATCACGTACAGTTCCAGCATCGCGGTCAGCTCGCGCGCCAGCGCCCGGCTGTTGGGCGTCGGCGGCAGCAACGAAGCGGTGGGGTAGGCGTCCTCCAGCCACTCCAGGATCACCGTGGACTCGGCCAGCGGATGGCCGTTGATCTCGACGAAGGGAATCTTGCCCATCGGGCTCTTTTCCAGCAGCTCGTCCTCTTGCGAAGGCGTCGTCACCACTTCCTGGAAATTGACCCCCTTCTCCAGCAAGGCGATCTTCACCTTGTTGTAGTAGGGCGACAGCGGGATACCGTGCAGTTTGATCATGCCGACTCCAATAGCGATGGGTTCGTAAGCGCCGATGCGGGGCGAGGCATCGGCGCGCGGCCTACATCATCCAGCCTATTCCCTTATTTAGCCAGCGCCAGGCTCTTTTGCTGCAGCAATTGGCGGATCTGCGGCAGCATCTGCTGCGCCGCCTTCTCGCCCTCCAGGATGGCCTGGTTGCGGGCCTCGAACTCGGCCGAGCCGATGTTCAGCACATTGGGGTGGATCACCACGTCGGCCTGCTTCAATTCCTGCGCCAGCGCCGAGCCGTTCATGATGCTCAGGCTCTGGTCCAGCATCGACAGGAAGCCGGTGGCGCGGCCGGCCTTGGGACGGCCGGTGATGTCGACCGCGATGACGAACTGCGCGCCCATCTCGCGCGCGGCGCTGACCGGCACCGGGCTGACCAGGCCGCCGTCGACATAGCTCTTGCCGCCTATCTTCACCGGCAGGAACACGTTGGGAATGCTGGCCGAGGCGCGCACCGCCTGGCCGGTGTTGCCGGTGCGGAACACTACCCGGCGACCGGAATCCAGCTCGGTGGCCACCGCGGCGAACGGCTTGCCCAGTTTTTCCAGCGGACGGTTGCCCACCTGGGCATTGATCCAGTTCTGCAGCTTCTCGCCCTTGATCACGCCCTTGGTGGACAGCGTCCAGTCGGTGAGGTCGGCCTGGTCGAGCGCGATCGCGCGCTGCTGCAGCTGCATGCCGGTCAGGCCGGACGCGTACAGGCTGCCCACCACGCTGCCGGCGCTGGTGCCGACGATGATGTCCGGCGTGATGCCGGCGCCTTCCAGCACCTTGATCACGCCGATGTGGGCGAAGCCCTTCACCGCGCCGCCGCCCAACGCCAGCGCGATCCTGGGTTTCTGCAGCGGCTTGGCGACCTGGCCGCTGTCCGGCGGCGTGGCGCTCATGCAGGCGGATAATAGGGACGCGATCCCGGCCAGCAGCGCGGGACGTAGAATGCTCTTGCTAATCATGATTGCATCGGTCTTTCAGACATCGGCGGCCGCCAGGGCCGCCCCAACGGGCGCGGGGTCCAGCATCACGTAATTCAGATGCTTCGCGCCCTCCAATTCGAAATGGGTTTCGCCATGGACAGCCATGCCGATGCGGCGGTAGAAGGCGATCGCGCGCTCGTTGCCATGCCATACCCTCAGCCACAAACGCGGCTGGCCGGGCTGCGCTGCAGCCCATTGCCGCGCCGCCGCCATCAGCCGCCGCCCCAGGCCCTGGCCGGTGTGACTCTCCACCAGATAGAGTCGCTCCATCTCCTGGCACGGGCCATCGCAGCCGGCGCAAGCTTCGTCCAATTTCAGCTGCGCGTAGCCCAGCAGATGGCCGTTCCTCTCCATCACCAGCAACTGGCGCGCCGGATCGGAGATCAAGGCTTCCATCTTTTCCGGCGTGAATTCCGTCAGCACATAGTCGGCCAACGCCTGGCGGATACCGTCGATGGCATAGGTGCTCAGCCACACCTGGATCGACAGCGCGGCGAGAGAAGCCGCGTCGCCCGGACGCGCGGGACGGATTTCCAATTCCATGGCTAACTTTCTTTAAGCTGCGCGGCGGCGGTCCGCCGTCAGGGCTTGGGTGCCTTCTTGACGAATTCGATCACCTGGCGGCCGTCGTCGGTCATCTTGGCCAGCTTCTTTTCGGTGCCCTTCCACGCGTGGCCATACACCACCTCGTAGCTGGCCGGCAACTTGCCGTCGCGGCGGTGCCGCTCGTACGCGGCCTCCACCTTGCGCCAGGCCTGCTTGCCCATCAGGCCGCGGCCGCGGCCGGCGGTGGCGTTGTGCGCGCCTATCGCTTTCAGGTCGCGCATCACCGCGCGGGCATCGTCATAGGTCAGCGCGATCTTTTCCATGTCCATCACCGGCTCGGCGAAACCGGCGCGCATCAGCGCGTCGCCGATGTCGTGCATGTCGATGAACTGGTTGACGTGGGTGGCGCCGTCCACGCCGGCGAAGGCGTCGCGCAGTTCGAACAGCGTGTCCGGCCCCAGCGTGGAAAACATCAGCATGCCGTCCGGCTTCAGCACCCGGCGCATCTCGGCGAACATCCGGTCCGGCTCGTTGATCCATTGAATGGTCAGATTGGACCAGATCATGTCGACGCTGGCGTCGGCCAAGGGCAGTTTTTCGATGTCGGCGTTGATCTGCCACGGCTGGCTGGGCTTGAACAGCTTCTTCAGCAAGCCGTCGCCGGATCGGCCGCGCTCGCGCGAGGCCAGCAGCATCGCATGCGCCAGATCCAGTTCGACCACCCGCGCCTGCGGGTAGCGCTCGCGCAAGCCCGCCGCGCCGTAACCGGTGCCGGCGCCGGCGTCCAGGATCACGGCTGGCTGGTGCTTGATGTAATCCAGCCGTTCCGCCATGCGGTCGGACACTTCTCGCTGCAGCACCGCGGCGGAATCGTAGCTGGCCGCGGCCTTTTCGAACGAGGCGCGCACGCGCGCCTTGTCGGTGTAAAACGCTTCACTCATGCCTGGGTTTCCAGATGCTCGGCAAGCGCGCGCACGAAATCCTGCTCATGGGACAGGAAGGGCGCGTGCGACGCCTGCGGGAATTCGTAAAGGACGGCGTCGGGCAGCGACTCGGCCAGCCAGCGGCCGGCGCCGATCGGGGTGATCGCGTCGCGCGCGCCGTAGAACAAGGCTGTCGGACACTGGATGCGGCCGGCCAGCCCGCGCGCGTCGGCCTCCAGCAGCAGCTCCAGCGCCGGCAGCAGGCCTTGCGGCCGGCCATGGGAGAACAGTTCGCCGCGCAGCGCCTTCAGCGTGTCGCGCGCCGCCGGCGCGCCCATCATCTGCAAGGCGAGGAAACGCTCCAGCGTCTGCTCGAACGCGCCGTCCAGGCTCTGGGCGACGGCTTCTATCGATTTGCGCTCCTGCGCGTGCGGCCAGGTTTCGTCACGGACGAAACGCGGGCTGGTGGCCACCAGCGCCAGGCTCTTCACCCGCTCCGGATGGCGGGCGGCCCAATGCTGGGCGATCAGGCCGCCAAGCGACCAGCCCACCACCTGCGCCGGCAACGGGAATTGGGAAGCGAGCAGATCGGCGACTTCGTCGGCGTCGAAGCGTTGCAGCGCCGGCGACGCGCCGTGGCCCGGCAGATCCACCAGATGGACGCAGAAACGCGTCGCCAGTTGTTCGGCCACGCGGGCGAACACGCCGCCGTGCAGCCCCCAGCCGTGCAGCATGACCACGTCCGGCCCCTGGCCCAGCGTTTCGACAAACAGATTCATGAACAGGCAAATTGGGCGAAAACGCTATTTTCGCAAGAGTACGATGCGAAGGAAACCTCCAAAACCGGCATCTTCGTCGTGAAACGGTTGCAATTTGGTAACGGCAACCATCTCGCCCAGCCGTCGGTTGATGCTGGTGGCCAACACCCGCGTCAGCGCATTGCCGGCGCGCCGCCAAAGCGGCGCCTGCCGGTTGTCGGCCAGAAACTTGTCGAACACCGCCACCCGGCCGCCCGGCTTCAGCACCCGCTCCACCTCCAGCAAGCAGGCCCGCGGATCAGGGAGGGTCGACAGCACCAGATGCAGCGCCGCCGCGTCGAAGCTGTCGTCGGGAAAATCCATCCACTGCCCGTCCATCAACTGAACGTCCACTTCCACGCCCAGCTTGGCGGCGCGCTCATGCAAACGCTCCAGCATCGCCGGCGCGATGTCTATCGCAGTGATATGGCGGCAGCGCACCAGGAAATCCAGATCGAGCCCGGTGCCGGCCCCCACCAACAGCAAGCGCTCATCAGGCTGCGGATTGAGCAAGCTGATCGAGCGGCGGCGATAGCGGGCGAAACCCTGCGCCAGCTTGTCGTACACCGGCGCGTACAGGTCGTAGCGCCAGCGGTTGAAACGGTTCGCGTATTCACGCCACACGGCCTTGCCCTCGTTCGAAACTCAGCAGTTTGTCCCAGTCCAGCGCCCAGGCCGGCGCCGGCTTCGCGAAATGGAAACCCTGCAGCATGCCGCAGCCCATTTCAGTCAGCATAGTCATCTGGCTGGCGGTTTCCACGCCCTCGGCCACCACTTCCAGATCCAGCGCGCGCGCCAAGGCCAGGATGGCGCGGACGATGGCTACCGACTCCTGCTTGCGGTCCAGGTCGAACACGAAGGACTGGTCTATCTTCAGCACGTCGAAGCGATAGCGGTGCAGATAGGACAGCGCCGAATAGCCGGTGCCGAAATCGTCCAGCGCCAGCCTGACGCCCAGGCCGTGCAACGCCTGCATCGCGGTGGCGGCGGCCTCGGGCTGGTCGATCAGCGCGCTCTCGGTGATTTCCAGATGCAGCATCGCCGGCGGCAGCTGGTAATGGGCGATGCGCTCGCCTATCCAGCCGACCAGGTCCGGATCGCGGAAATTGGCCGACGACAGGTTGATGTGCAGCGCGATGCCCTCGCCCACCTGCCCCTCGGCGCGCCAGGCCCGCAGCTGGGCGCAGGCGGCGTTGATCATGTAGCGGTCCAGCCGGGTGATCAGCCCGCTCTCCTCGGCCATCGGCAGGAATACCGCCGGCGAAATCAAACCCCGCTGCGGATGCTGCCAGCGCACCAGCGTCTCGAAACCGGCCAGCGCTCCGGTGGCGGCCGAAATGAAGGGCTGATAGTAGGGCAGCAGCTGCCCATCCTCTTCCAGCGCGCGACGAAGCTCGGTCTCCAGCGCCAGCTGGTCGGCCTGGTCTATCCGCAGTTGGTGGCTGAACAAGGTGTAGCCCTGGCGGCCCTGCTGCTTGGTGCAGTACATCGCGTGGTCGGCGTCGCGCAGCAGGTCGTCAGCCTGGCGGTAATGCGCGCGGTCGGCCAGCACCACGCCGACGCTGGCGGTGGAAAACACCTCGCGTCCGGCCAGGATCACCGGCCGCTCGAACTCGCTGACAATGCGGCGGGCGATGATCTCGCACTCGTCCACCGCGTCCATGCCGAACATCAGCACCGCGAACTCGTCCCCTCCCAGCCGCGCCAGGAAATCGTAATGGCGCAGGCAGGCGCGGATGCGCGCGCCGGCTTCGAACAGCAGGTGGTCGCCGGCCAGATGGCCCAGGGTATCGTTGACCAGCTTGAAGCGGTCCAGGTCGATGAACACCACGGCGAAGCGGTCGCCGCCATCGAGGTAGGCATCCCAGGCGCGGCGCAGCGCCTTGGAGAAATAATTGCGGTTGGGCAGCTTGGTCAGAGGATCGTGCAGACTGTCGAACTCCAGCTGGGCGTTGACCGCGTCCAGCTCGCTGGTGCGCTCGCGCACCCGCTGCTCCAGATCGGCGTAAGCCTGTTGCAGGCTCTCCAGCGCGCGCACCCTCGCCAACGCGGCGCCGATATGGTTGGCGACGAACTCCAGCACCTCCTGGTCCCGGTAGCCGTACACCACCTCGCCGTCGTAGCTCTGCACCGCCAGCACGCCCAGCAGTTCGTGGTCGCAATACAGCGGCACGCCCAACCAGCTCTTGGGCGGCATCTCTCCTTCCTCCGCCGCGACGCCCGGCAAGCTGCCGTACGGATCCAGCAGCAACGGCCGGCCGCTGTGCAACACCTGCTCGATCAGGCCCTTGCCGGGCTTGCGCGCCCGCAGCGAAGACGCGTATTCGTCGGCGCAATAAGGAAAACTGATCAGGTCGCTGGCCATGTCGTACAACGCCACCACGCAGTTGCGCGCCGCCACCATTTCCAGCAGCAGCCGGTGCAGGCCGCTGAGAAACGCTTCCAGAGACAGGCTGGTATTGGACAACTCGGCTATGCGGAACAGCACGTTCTGGAATTTCTCCGCGCGCTTGCGGCCGGCCACCTCGGCGCGCAGGCGCGCGTTGGCGCCCTCCAGCTCGCTGGTGCGCAGCGCCACCTGCCGCTCCAGCCGGCCGTGGTACAGCGCGCGGTCCAGCGCGAATCCGACATGGCGGGCGGCGAACATGAACCACTGTTGTTCGGCCGATGTCGGCATCGGCTGGTCATCGTAGACCTGCAGCACCACCGCGCCGATCAGCTCGTCCGCCGCGTTGGCCAGCGGCGCGCCCATCCAGAAGGCTGGTAGCTGCGCCGGACGCGCCAGCGCCTCCTGCCGGCACAACTCCTCGATGCGCTCGCCGGTCAGCACCATCGGCGCGCCGCCGCGCATCAGCCAGGCGGTCAAGGACGCATCGGGGCCGGCCAGCGGAAAGATCCGCTCCGGATCCGGCGGCGTCGGATCGCGCCGATCGACGTAGAACGGGAAATGGAACGCGGAGCAATCCTCGTCGTACAGCGCGATGCAGAAATTGTCGGCGTCCAGCAGACGCTGCATCAACCGGTGCAGCCGCGGCAGCATTCGCTCCAGCGCCGGACACTCGCCGGCCAGCTGGCTGATTTCCAGCATCGTCTCATTGGCGGCCCGCGCGGCCGCCTGCTCGGCCCGCAACGCTTCGCACTGCAGATGGCCGGCCAGCAGCGCCGCCACGGTCTCCAGCTGCGCCGGCGGCGCGCCCCGCCACGCCAGCCATCCCAAGGATTGGCCCCCCGCCCGCAGCGCTTGCGCGCCCGCGCCTGCCGACGGCTGCGTTCCCGCGGATAAGGCCTCGCCGTCCGGCAAGCCGTCGGCATCGCCGAACGCCGCCAGCCGCCGCCATGCCGCCCCGTTCCATCCCCATGCCGCCGCCGCGCTCAAACCGCCCAGGCCTTGCAATAACGACAAGGCGCGGGCCGCGGCCCGTTCCGGGTCGTCCAGATATTCTGCCGTGCTCTTCATGTCATTATCGTAGTACGGGACGCCGAGAAAGTCCGCAGCCAGACAAAAGCCCGGGGCAAATGCCCCGGGCTTGAACGTTTTCATGTGGCGCGGACGCCGTCCGCCGCGTCAGGCTTCAGTTTGCCGCCTGGCTCAGCATCAGATCCAGTAATGCGTCCAATTGGGAAAGCTCATGCCGGGCCGACAGCGAGATCCGCAGCCGGGAGCCGTTCTCCGGCACAGTCGGCGGCCGCACCGCCGGCACCCAATAGCCCTGCCGCCGCAGCGCGTCGGCCAGCCGAACCGCGTTCTCATCCGAGCCGACGACGAAAGGCTGGATCGGCGTGGAGGATTGGCCGGCGTAAGGCGTGCCGTCCAGCCGCTGCCGGCAGCGGGCGATCAACTGTCCCAGCCGCTCGCGGCGCTCGCCGGCCTCGGCGATCAGCCGCAGGCTGACGCCCACCGCGGCCGCCAGCGCCGGAGGCTGGGCGGTGGTGAAGATATAAGTGCGAGCCTTGTTCACCAGCCAGTCGATCAACGGCCTGCCGCCGGCGACGAAGGCGCCGGCCAGACCGGCGGCCTTGCCCAGCGTCGCCATATAGATCAGCCGCTCGCTGGAAAGATCGTGCGCGGCGACCGAGCCGCGGCCGTCGCCCAGCACGCCGAAACCGTGGGCGTCGTCGACATACAGCCAGGCGTCGTAGCGCTCGGCCAGCGCCAGCAAGGCCGGCAGCGGCGCCTGGTCGCCGTCCATGCTGTACACGGCGTCCACCGCGATCAGCTTGGTCGGCGCGTCGCTGGCGGCCAGCAGTTGTTCCAGATGATCAAGGTCGTTGTGGCGGAACCGCTGGAAATCGGCCCTCGACAACAGACAGCCGTCGTTCAGCGAGGCGTGGTTGAGCTTGTCGGCGAACACCGCGTCGCCGCGCCCCACCAGGCTGGTCAGCACCGCCAGATTGGCCGCGTAGCCGGAGCCGAACAGCAGCGCCGCCTCGCGGCCGACGAAGCCGGCCAATTCTTCTTCCGCCTGCTGATGGGCCCGCGTGTGGCCGGTCAGCAGATGGGAGGCGCCGCTGCCGGCGCCCCAGCGGTCGGCGCCTTGCTGCAGCGCGCGCACCAGAGAGGGATGATCGGCCAGGCCGAGATAATCGTTGCTGGCGAAAGACTGGTATTCCTCGCCATCGATGACAATATCGACGCCTTGCGGCGACTCGAGCGTCGCCCGATAACGGCGACGATGGCTGGCGTCCAGTTCCAGCAGGGCTGCGGACAGGTCTTGGAGGCGCATAGCGATTGCACTCTTTTACGTTGTTGACCAAACCGCGGCAGCTGCCCGCCCCGGTGCGACACACTATATATATGTTTCCATTTAAGGCTACAGTACAGAATTGCTAATGTTTTTTACAGTGCCTGCAAATCCAGCTTGGACATCAGCGCCTGATCGGCCACCACGTCCGGATTGCCGGTGGTCAGCAGCTTGTCGCCGTAGAAAATGGAATTGGCGCCGGCCAGGAAACACAATGCCTGGGTGGCTTCATCCATTTCGCGGCGGCCGGCCGACAACCTGACGTAGCTGGCCGGCATCGTGATCCGCGCCACCGCGATGGTGCGCACGAACTCGGTCCAGTCCAGCCGCTCGGCGTTCTGCAGCGGCGTGCCCACCACCTGCACCAGATTATTGACCGGCACCGACTCCGGCTGCGGGTCCAGATTGGCCAGCTGGGCGATCAGCCCGGCGCGGTCCGCGCGGGTTTCATTCATGCCGACGATGCCGCCGCAGCACACCGACAGCCCCGCCTTGCGCACCTTGCCCAAGGTGTCCAGCCTGTCCTCGTACTCCCGGGTCTGGATGATGTCGGCGTACTTGTCCGGCGCGGTGTCCAGATTGTGGTTGTAATAATCCAGGCCCGCGTCCTTCAACTGCTCGGCCTGGCCGTCGCGCAGCAGGCCGAAGGTGGCGCAGGTCTCCAGGCCCAGCGCCTTCACTTCACGCACCATCTCCAGCGTTTTCTGCAGATCGGCGTCCTTGGGGCCGCGCCAGGCCGCGCCCATGCAGAAGCGTCCCGCGCCGTTGGCCTTGGCCTGGCGCGCCGCGTCCACCACCTCGTCCACCGTCATCATCGGCTGGTCGGCCACCGGCGTGTCGTGGTGCACCGACTGCGGACAATAGCCGCAATCCTCCGGACAGCCGCCGGTCTTGATCGACACCAGCGTCGACAACTGGATCTTGGTCGGGTCGAAGAACTGGCGATGGATTTCGGCGGCGCGGAACACCAGCTCCATGAAAGGCAGGCCCAACAACGCCTCCACATCGTCTACGCTCCAATTAGTGTTTTCCGGATGCGGGGTGGCCGGGCGCTTGAGTACCATCGTGGCAGAATGCATCGTATGCTCCAATAGCTGTTTGTCATTCTCACTGCGAGCCGTGCGGCTCGTCATCCTGCCCCGATGGGCAGGCGACAAAATCTTGGAGGGTGGTCGACATGCTGTCAAATATTAGAAAGTTAATAATTGACAACTGCTCAATAATTAATCAGAAATGCGTGCTATGCGGGCAGACGCACGCCCGAGAGGGGCTGTGCGCCGGCTGCCGGGCGATGCTGCCGCGAATGCCCACAGAGCGCTGCCCGCGTTGCGCGGAACCGACAGTCGGCGGCGCGCTGTGCGGACACTGCCAGCGCCAGCCGCCGGCGTTCGACGCGCTGCATGTTCCCTATCTGTTCGCTTACCCTCTGAACGGCCTGATCCACGCCTACAAGTACGGCCGGCGGCTGCAGCTGGCTGGCGCGCTTTCCGGATTGCTCACCGAATTCGCTCGCTGTCAAGGCCATAAATACGATTTAGTCATCCCCGTTCCGCTGGCAAGCGCGCGACTGGCCGAAAGAGGCTTCAATCAGAGTTCCGAGCTTGCCAAAGCGTTCGCTGATACAATAAACAGCCGTTTTTCGGACAGTCTGTGTTGGCGAAAATGCAACACTTTGCCGCAAGCCTCGCTCGGCCGCGCCGAAAGACTGCGAAACGTTCGCCATGCATTCGACGTAAAACGCCGGTGCGACGGGCTTTCCATCGCGATCGTCGACGACGTCGCGACCAGCGGCGCAACCCTCTCCGCCTTGTCTAAAATGATCAAAAAACAAGGCGCGGAACGGGTCGACGCATGGGTGCTTGCCCGAGCATTTTCCCTAAAAACTTGACCAAGATTTTGATTCTTTGGAACAATCCAGCCTGCCAACGATGTTCACTGTTGTTCTATTTCAGCCGGAAATTCCGCCCAACACGGGCAATGTGATTCGTTTATGTGCCAACACCGGCTGTGAACTGCATCTGGTCAAACCCATGGGCTTCCCGCTTGAGGATGCCAAGTTGCGGCGCGCAGGGCTCGATTACCACGAGTATGCCCGCGTCGTCGTCCATGAAGATTGGGACGCTTGTTTGCGTGCGCTTCAGGGACGGCGGATTTTCGCCGCGACGACCAAGGGGGCTACGCGCCATGACCGGATTTCCTACCAACCCGGGGACGTTTTTCTGTTCGGTCCCGAATCCCGCGGCTTGCCGCAAGATGTGCTGGCTGCCCTGCCGGCGCAGCAAAGGATTCGACTGCCGATGCGTCCCGAGTCGAGAAGCCTCAATCTCTCCAATGCCGTCGCTGTGACGGTGTTCGAGGCTTGGCGCCAGCTCGGTTTCGAAGGGGGGGTATAGCGGTTCGCAAAGTTGGCCCAACAGCATAGGGAGGTTTATGCAACCTGTTCTCCGATGGCTGTGGCTTCTATTTGTCAGTCTAGTGCTTGTGGCCTGTTCCACTGTGAAGACGGCCAGTGCCACAAACCAGTCGGCTTCGCCGACTAACAAGAAGTCCGTTGCCAAAAACGGAGCTTATTTCCAGAACGACGGTCCGGCCGATCATATCCCGGTCAACCTGAGCCTGGTTCCCGACGCCGTTCCGCAGGACGAGCCGCTGATCAAGTCGGCCAACCTGCCTTACTCGGCGCTGGGCATGAGCTTCCGTCCAGATGTGCGTGAAAAGCCGTATCACGCCGTCGGCCGTGCCTCCTGGTACGGCAAGCAGTTCCACGGCCGCAAGACGTCCTCTGGCGAACGCTACGACATGTTCGCGATGACTGCGGCCCATCCGACCCTGCCGATCCCGAGCTATGCCCGGGTGACCAATCTGACCAACGGCAAGTCGGTAGTTGTGCGAGTGAACGACCGCGGTCCGTTCCACAAGAAGCGTCTGATGGATTTGTCCTACGCCGCCGCCTACAAGCTGGGCTTCATCCAGCAGGGCAGCGCCAAGATCGCGATCGATCGCGTCTGGCCGGCGGAAGACAGCACCTACTCCGCCTCCGCGCAGCCGGTGACCCAGCCCGTGGGCCGGGAGCTCAGGGCGGGCGACAATCCGAAGTATCTGCAGCTTGGCTCGTTCAACACGCTGGCCAACGCCGAGGCGCTGCTGCAGAAGACGCTGGACGGGCTGGACGACAAGTACGACTCCAAGCTCGGCATCGTCAACCAGCAGGGCGCATACAAGGTGCGCCTGGGACCGTTCTCGACAGACGAGGCGGTGCGCAACGCAGCGGAAAACCTGCACGTGGAGACCGTCATCACCAGCTTGTGATGGTCCGTGCTTGAATCGTATGGCAACAGGGCAAAAGGCGAAGGATGCATCCTTCGCCTTTTTTCATGCCCGTCTGCCGGCCAACCCAATAAAAAGCCCCGGCCGAGAAGCCGGGGCAAAGCCTGGATAGCAACGATTCAGGCCCCGCTCAGGGAGCCAAGCGGGAGGTGCGGAGCACCTGCAAGCTTAGGCGGAGCCCGTCGCTCAAAGTTCCGCCATGCCGTCGTCCTGCGGCGGCAGCGCGTCGAACCATCCCTTAACCACCTGCTCCACCTCGTCGACGCCGGTCTTCTTCAGGCTGGAGAACATCTGCACGCTGACCGACGGATAGTCGGCCAGCTCGCGCTTCACCTCGGCCAGCACCTTGTTCTGCTCCTGACGCGACATCTTGTCGGCCTTGGACAGCAGGATGTGCACCGGACGGCCGGCGACGCGGAAAAATTCCAGCATTCTGCGATCCAGGTCCTTCAATGGGTGGCGGGCGTCCATAATCAACAGAAGGCCGATCAGGCTCTGCCGGGTCTGCAGGTAGCGGCCCAGCAGCTCCACCCAGTGGGCGCGCACCGCTTCCGGCACTTCGGCGTAGCCGTAGCCAGGCAAGTCCACCAGGAAGCACTCGTCGCCCAGCTCGAAGAAGTTGATGTGCTGGGTGCGTCCCGGCGTCTTGGACACGTAGGCCAGCCGGGTGCGGTTGGCCAGCGTGTTGATGGCGCTGGACTTGCCGGCGTTGGATCGGCCGACGAAGGCGACCTCGGCGCGGGTGGCCGGCAGGTCCTTCATGTGGTTGACGGTGGTATAAAACCGGGCGTTCTGAAAAATCGACATGGTAGTAAGGTTGAAATCAATTGGTATAGAATAACAGGTTTGGAATTGCTACTTTTACAGATATTTTAGGGGCTCACCCTAAAGGAGCGACCATGAGACGTAAAATGCTGTTGGCGATGGCATCCCTCACCCTGGCCGGCAACGTGCTGGCAGCCTCCCCGGCGGCCAAGGGTGACCCGGCGAAAGGCAAGCAGATCGTGGACACCGTGTGCGCCGCCTGCCATGGCGTCGACGGCAACAGCGTCGCAGCGGCCAATCCGACCATCGCGGGCCAGAGCCAGCAATATCTGTATAGCCAGCTCAAGGCCTTCAAGACCGGCGAACGCAAAAATCCGACCATGCTGGGCATGACCGCCGGCCTGTCCGACGACGACATGCACAACCTAGCCGCCTACTTCAGCCAGCAAAAGCCCAAAGACCGCGAAGCGGCCGACAAGGCGCTGCTGCCGCTGGGCGCCAAGATCTACCGCGTCGGCAACCCCGCCAGCCACGTGCCCGCCTGTATGGCCTGCCACGGCCCGGCCGGCAAGGGCCTGCCCGAGCAGTTCCCGCGCGTGGGCAGCCAGCACGCCGGCTACATCGCCAAGCAGCTGGCCGACTTCAAGGCCGGCGCCGACCGCAAGAACCTGATGATGACCGATATCGCCGGCCGGATGACCGATGCCGAGATGAAGGCGGTGGCCGAGTACATTTCCGGCCTGCGCTGAGCCGTGCCCTCTCCCGCCGGAGCCCGACACGCCGCGCGGCGAAAGCCGCGCGGGCGGGCGCAACTTTGCCGCTCCGGCCCGTTCAAAAGGGAAGCCCCGAACGGGCTTCCTTTTTCACGTTCATAACAATGAAAACCACACACCGTCGCCAAACCCTGTCCCGCGCGCTGTACGAGCTGTTCAGCTCGATGCGCTTCGCCATCGGGCTGCTCACCGTGCTCGGCATCGCCTCCATCATAGGCACCGTGCTCAAGCAAAACGAGCCCTATCCCAACTACGCCTTCGAATTCGGCCAGTTCTGGTTCCAGGCTTTCGAGCTGCTCGGCTTGTATGACGTCTACCACTCGGCCTGGTTCCTGATCATCCTGGCCTTCCTGGTGCTGTCCACCACGCTGTGCATCGTGCGCAACGGCCCGGGCTTCATCAAGCAGATGCGCGGCTACCGCGAGAAGGCCGGCGACAACTCGCTGGCGGCGATGCCGCACAGCCAGGCGCTGGAGGCCGAGGAAGTCGATCTGCCGCGCCTGCTGGGCTATCTGCGCGGCCAGGGCTTCCGCTGGCGCGAAGCCGAGCGCGACGGCGGCGTGAAGCTGATCGCCGCCAAGAAGGGCGCCGCCGGCAAGCTCGGCTATTTCCTCGCCCACATCGCGCTGATCGTGATCTGCGTCGGCGGCCTGCTGGACGGCAACCTGCCGCTGAAGCTGGCGGAAGTGGCCGGCCGCATCGTGCCGGAAACCCGCGACCTCCCGCAAAGCCAGATTCCGGAGCAGAGCCGGCTGGGACCGTCCAACCTGTCCTTCCGCGGCAACGTCACCATCGCCGAGGGCAAGAGCGCCGACGTCACCTTCCTCAACTCCGGCAACGGCTACCTGGTGCAGGAACTGCCCTTCATCGTCTCGCTGAAGAAATTCCACGTCGCCTACTACAGCAACGGCATGCCCAAGCTGTTCGCCAGCGACATCGTGGTCACCGACAAGAAAAGCGGCAAGACCACCGAGGCCACGGTGCAGGTCAACCACCCGCTGATCGTCGACGGCGTCGCCATCTACCAGTCCAGCTTCGGCGACGGCGGCTCGCCGCTGAAGCTGAAGGCCTGGAACCTGGCCGCGCCGAACGGCGCGCCGGCGGCGCTCACCGGCGTGTCGATGAACAGCCAGCCGCTGCGCGCCAACGGCAAGGACTACGCGCTGGAATTCGGCGAGCTCAGGGTGTTCAACATCGAGAACGTCGCCAAGCCAGGCGAAGGCGATCCCACCCTCACCCAGCGCATGCACGACGCGCGCGAGGTGAAGCTGCACAAGGATCTGAAGAACTACGGCCCGTCGATCACCTTCAAGCTGCGCGACACCCAGGGCCAGGCGGTGGAATACGTCCACTACATGGCGCCGATCGCGCAGGACGGCGCCAGCTACCTGATGGCCGGCATGCGCAAGACGCCGGCCGATCCCTTCCAGTACCTGCGCCTGCCGCTGGACGACGACATGCAGGTCGACCGCTTCATGCGCCTGTACGCCGCGCTGCGCAACCCGGCGCTGTACGGCGAGATCGCCGCGCGCGCCACCCGCAAGGCGCAGCAGGGCGGCGTGATCGACGACAAGCTGGCCAAGCAGTTCGGCGACAGCGTCAAGGGCGTGCTGGAGCGCTTCGCCTCGGGCGGCTTCTCCGCGCTGGAGCAGTTCCTCGACGAGCGGGTGCCGGCGGACAAACGCCAGGCGGTGGCGCAGACCTATATCAAGATCCTGCAGGGCGCGGTGGTGGACGTGATGGCGGTGGCCGACGACAAGGCCGGCGCCAAGCCGCTGGCCGCCGACGCCGTCCATTACCGCTTCCTGCTGGACAGCCTGGTGGCCGCCAGCGCGCTGCAGGACTACGGCTCGCCGGTATTCCTGCAGTTGGAGGGCTTCGACCAGGTGCAGTCGTCCGGCCTGCAGCTGACCCGCTCGCCGGGCAAGACGCTGGTCTATTTGGGATCGGTCTTGCTGGTGCTGGGCATCGTGCTAATGTTCTATGTGCGAGAACTGCGCCTGTGGATACGCATAGATGGCCGCAAACTGCGGGTGGCAATGACCTCCAACCGCCACAACCGCGATCTGGATACCGACTTCCAGCGTCATCTCGACGCGATCAAACAGCTGACACGGGGATTATGATGGAACTGGCAACAACGAGATTCGACCGTCTGCCGCTATGGCGGCGGCTGGACCGCCGGGACTGGGCGTACGCGCTGCTGATCGCCGTCGCCGCCGGCTACGCCTTCTCCCTATACCATCACGCGATGGACGGCTACGAGCAGGCCATCTTGGCCGGCTCGGCGCTGGGCCTGGTGGCGCTGGGCTGGTTCTGGCCGGCCTGGCGCTGGTTCTTCCCGCTGGCGGGCGCGCTGGCGCTGCTGGGCATCCAGCTATACCAGCATGACCTGGCCCGCGGCCAGAGCGCGTTCTGGCTCAAATACGCGCTGTCCAGCCAGTCGGCGATCATGTGGATGTGTTCGCTGTTCTTCCTGGCCACCGCCGTCTACTGGATAGGCCTGGCCCGCCGCTCGGCGCAGCTGGCGCGGATGGGCGCCGGCCTGACCTGGGCCGCCTCGGTGATGGGGCTGGCCGGCCTGTTCGTGCGCTGGTACGAGAGCTACCTGATCGCGCCGGACGTCGGCCACATCCCGGTGTCCAATCTGTACGAAGTGTTCGTGCTGTTCACGCTGATCACCGCGCTGATGTATCTGTACTACCAGGCCAAGTTCGCCGCCGCGCAATCCGGCGCGCTGGTGCTGCCGGTGATCAGCGCCGCGGTCGGCTTCATCCTGTGGTACAGCTTCGACCGCCAGGCGCACGGCATCCAGCCGCTGATCCCGGCGCTGCAGTCGTGGTGGATGAAAATCCACGTGCCGGCCAACTTCGTCGGCTACGGCGCCTTCTCGCTGGCCGCGATGCTGGGCATCGGCCAGTTGCTGGCGCAGAAGGGCTGGCTGAAAGACCGCCTGCCGGCGGCCGAGGTGCTGGACGAAATGATGTACCAGGCCATCTCCGTCGGCTTCCTGTTCTTCACCATCGCCACCATTCTGGGCGCGATGTGGGCGGCCGACGCCTGGGGCGGCTACTGGAGCTGGGACCCGAAGGAAACCTGGGCGCTGATCGTCTGGCTGAACTACGCCGCCTGGCTGCACATCCGGCTGGTGAAGGGCTGGCGCGGCGCGCCGCTGGCGTGGTGGGCGGTGATCGGCCTGGCCGTCACCAGCTTCGCCTTCCTCGGCGTCAACATGTTCCTGTCCGGCCTGCATTCCTACGGCGGCCTGTAAACCCGCTGTCTCTCCAAAGCCCGGCGCCTGCCGGGCTTTTCGCATTTTCCCTGTCCGGAACGCTGGCATTTGGTATCCTTGTAGCGTTTTTATCGCTTTTTTATCGCACAAGGAACGCGTTACACCATCATGGACTTTTCATGGCTGTCCGACCCCGCCGCCTGGCTGGGCCTTTTTACGCTGATCGTCCTCGAGATCGTACTCGGCATAGACAACCTGATCTTCGTGGCCATCCTGGCCGACAAACTCCCCCCGGAACAACGCGACCGCGCCCGCATCGTCGGCCTGTCGCTGGCCCTGGTCATGCGTCTGATCCTGCTGGCCAGCATCTCCTGGCTGGTCACGCTGACCACGCCGCTGTTCTCGGTCATGGGGGTCGGCTTCGCCGGCCGCGACCTGATCATGCTTGGCGGCGGCGTGTTCCTGCTGTTCAAGGCCACCACCGAGCTGCATGAGCGGCTGGAGGGCGTCGACCACGTCAAGAGCGGCGGCCAGCGCGCCTACGCCGCCTTCGCCACCGTGGTGGCGCAGATCCTGGTGCTGGACGCGGTGTTCTCGATCGACTCGGTCATCACCGCCATCGGCATGTCCGAACACCTGCCGGTGATGATGCTGGCCGTGATCATCGCCATGATATTGATGATCGCCGCCAGCAAACCGCTGACCGCCTTCGTCAACGCCCATCCGACCGTGGTGATGCTGTGCCTGGGCTTCCTGCTGATGATCGGCTTCAGCCTGATCGCCGACGGCTTCGGCTTCCATATTCCCAAGGGCTATCTGTACGCGGCCATCGGCTTCTCGGTCTTGATCGAGGCCTTCAACCAGGTGTCGCAGGCCAACCGCATCCGCTACCTGAACCGCTCGCAAAGCTTCCGCGAACGCACCGCCAACGCGGTGCTGAGCCTGATGGGCAGCCGCCTGACCGCCGCCGGCGCCGACGAGGCCAAGCCCGAAGCCGGCCCGCAGCCGGTGGAGGACACCGCCTTCGCCCACAACGAGCGCGCGATGATACACAGCGTGCTGACCCTGGCCGAACGGCCGATCCGCGTGATCGCCACTCCGCGCGCCGACATCCATCGCCTGGACCTGAGCCAGCCGGAAGCGGCCCAGCGCCAGGCGCTGCGCGACAGTCCCTACTCCCGCCTGGTGGTGATCCGCGACGGCAGCATCGACGAGCCGCTGGGCATCGTCGCCCGCAAGGATCTGCTGGCCCAGTTGCTGGACGGCCGCGCGCTCGACATCGACGCCGCGCTGCGCCAGCCGTTGGTGCTGCCGGAAACCGTCACCGTGCTCAAGGCGCTGGAAAGCTTCCGCCAGAACGCCGCCGACATGGCCTTCGTGGTCAACGAGTTCGGCAGCCTGGAAGGCATCGTCACCCAGAAAGACCTGATGGAGGCGATCGCCGGCGAATTCCCGGAAGAGCACGAGCGCCACGAGCGCCCGGCCATCGTGGTGAACGGCGACGGCAGCTACGACGTGGAAGGCAGCCTGGAGCTCGTCACGCTGGAGCAGTATCTGATGCTGGGCGACTTCGAGGACGAAGACTTCCACACCGTGGCCGGCCTGCTGATGGACTGCCTGGAGCGCATCCCGCGCGAAGGCGACGAAGTGACCGTCGGCGAATGGAAGCTGCGCGTCACCGCGCAAAAGGGCAACCGCACCGAGCGGGTGCTGATCAGCCCGCTGGCCAACGGCTTCGATGCCGCCATCTGAGCATGAGCCGGGGCCGTCCAGGCCCTGGTTTCTCTACGTGCTGCGCTGCGCCGACGGCGCGCTATATACCGGCGTCAGCACCGACGTCGCGCGCCGTTACCGCCAGCACCTGGCCGGCAAGGGCGCGCGCTACACCCGCCTCAATCCGCCGGTCGCCGTCGAACTGGTGATCGAATACCCCGGCCGCTCCGCCGCGCTGCAGGCCGAACACGCGTTCAAGCGGCTCTCCGCCGCGGCCAAGCGGGACTTCCTTCGCATCCACGCCGATTCCGCCCCGGCGGGCTGACGCGTCTTTTCCCCTCCCGGCGCTGGCCGCCGCCGCGCGATGAACGGTATAGTGAACGCCATCGTCATCATGCGCGGCTGCGAGCGCGGCCGGTCCGCCACAGGGAAAATCCATGTCAAACCGCATGTCCCGCCTCGCCGCGCTGCTGGCCGGCATCCTGCTGGCCTCCTCCGCCGGCGCCGCCGACGCTGTCCGCGTCGGCTCCAAGATAGACACCGAGGGCGCGCTTCTGGGCAACATCATCCAGCAGGTATTGGAAGCCCACGGCGTGAAGACCGAGGGCCGGCTGTCGCTGGGCAACACCAAGGTGGTGCGCACCGCCATCGCCGCCGGCGAAATCGACATCTACCCCGAATACACCGGCAACGGCGCCTTCTTCTTCTCCGACGAAAAGAACCCGGCGTGGAAATCCGCCGCCGCCGGCTACCAGCGCGTCAAGCAGCTGGACTACGACAAGAACCGCATCGTCTGGCTGGCCCCCGCGCCGGCCAACAACACCTGGACCATCGCCGTGCGCCGCGACGTGGCCGTCGCCAATCGCCTGCAATCGCTGGCCGACCTGGGCGCCTGGCTGGGCCGCGGCGGCCGCTTCAAGCTGGCCGCCTCGGCGGAATTCATCGAACGGCCGGACGCGCTGCCCGCCTTCCAGAACGCCTACGGCTTCAAGCTGCGCCAGGACCAGCTGCTGGCGCTGGCCGGCGGCGACACTTCGGCCACCATCAAGGCCGCGGCCGAGCAGACCTCCGGCGTCAACGCGGCGATGGCCTACGGCACCGACGGCCCGGTGGCCGCGCTGGGCCTGGTCGCACTGACCGATCCCAAGGGCGTGCAGCCGGTATACGCGCCGACGCCCATCATCCGCGCCGACGTGCAGGCCCGCCATCCGGAGATCGCCGCCTGGCTCAAACCGGTGTTCCAGTCGCTGGACGAGGCGACGCTGCAGAAGCTCAACGCCAGCATCGCGCTGGAAGGCCGCAACGCGCGCCAGGTGGCGGCCGGCTACCTGAAGCGCAAGGGCTTCATCAAGTGACGCCGCGGACGCCCGCCTGATGCGGCTGCATAACCGGGTGCAGCTGGCATTGGCGCTGCTGCTGCTGGCCGGCCTATGCAGCCCGCTGCTCAGCCACGCCCCCAACCGCCTGCTCAGCGGCCAGGGCTTGCGCCTGCCGACGCTGCCCGGCGCATTCTGGCTGATCGTTCCGGCACTGCCTTTGCTGCTGTCGCCGTGGCTGCGCCCGTCGCGCCGGCTGCGCGGCCTGCTGGCCTTGTGCGCCGTCCTGCTGGCCAACGGGCTGTTGCTGCTGGCCGGCGGCGAAGCCGCGCGGCTGGGAAGGGGCGATCCCGACTCGCTGGCCCGCACCGCCTTCGGCGCCGGTTTCTGGCTGCTGCAGCTGGCCGCCTGCCTGCAACTGGCCGAATCGCTGCGCGGCCTGGCCCTGAGCCCGCCCATCCGCGCGCTCATAGCGTGCGCCGCCTGCCTGCCGGCCTTGGCGCTGCTGGCAGCCGGCCGATTGGACGCGCTGGCGCTGCTGCGCGAATACCATAACGATCCCAACGCGTTCAGCCAGGCGTTGCTACGCCATCTGCAGCTGGTGAGCCTGTCTGTGCTGCCGGCCGCGCTGCTGGGCGCGGCGCTGGGGCTGGCCGCCTTCCGCCGGCCGCGCGCCGAAGCCTGGCTGTTCCCGATCTTGAACACCTTGCAGACCATTCCCTCGCTGGCCTTGTTCGCGCTGCTGATCGCGCCGCTGGCCTGGCTGGGACGGCTATGGCCGCAATCGGGCATCGCCGGCGTCGGCCTGGCGCCCGCCGTCACCGCGCTGACGCTGTACTCGCTGCTGCCGATGACCCACGGCACGCTGGCCGCGCTGCGCCAGGTGCCGGCCGCCGCCCGTGACAGCGCGCGCGGCATCGGCATGTCGCCCTGGCAGATCTTCCGCCGGGTGGAGCTGCCGCTGGCACTGCCGGTGTTCATCGCCGGCCTGCGCGTCACCACGGTGCAGGTGGTGGGGCTGGCCGCGGTGGCGGCGCTGATCGGCGCCGGCGGCTTCGGCGCCATCCTATTCCAGGGCCTGTCGGCCAGCGCGCCTGATCAGGTGCTGCTGGGCGTGCTGCCCATCGTGCTGCTCACCCTGTGCTGCGACGCCGTCTTCAAATTGCTGGCCTCCCGGCTGGAGCCCATCCATCGATGATTGAAATCGCCAACGTCAACAAGGCCTTTCACGGCTCGCCCGCGGTGTCCGATTTGTCGCTGACCGTCGCCGACGGCGAATTCGCGGTGCTGGTGGGCACCTCCGGCTCCGGTAAGTCCACCATGCTGAAAATGCTGAACCGGCTGATCGAACCGGACAGCGGCGACATCCGCATCGCCGGCCGCGACATCCGCGCCCAGCCGCCAGAGCAGCTGCGCCGCCATATCGGCTACGCGATCCAGTCCGTCGGCCTGTTCCCGCACTGGACCGTCGAGCAAAACATCGCCGCGGTGCCGCAACTGCTGAAATGGCCGCGCCAGCGGATACAGGCCCGGGTGGACGAGCTGCTGGCCTTGCTGCAGCTTCCCGCCGACTTCCGCCGCCGCTATCCGCATCAGCTGTCCGGCGGCCAGCAGCAGCGGGTCGGCGTGGCGCGGGCGCTGGCGGCCGATCCCGACCTGCTGTTGATGGACGAACCCCTCGGCGCGCTGGACCCGGTGACCCGCGCCAATCTGCAGCAAGAACTGGCCCGCATCCACCGCCTGTCCGGCAAGACCATCATCCTGGTCACCCACGACATCGACGAGGCCTTGCTGCTGGGCCAGCGCATCGCGGTGATGGACCAGGGCCGCATCCAGCAGCAAGGCAGCCCGCGCGACATCCTGCTGCATCCGGCCAACGGCTTTGTCCGCGATTTCTTCCAGCCGGACGAGGCCGGCGTGCGGCTGCTGGGGCTGCAGCACGTGGCGGAGCGGCTGCGTCCAGGCGAGCGCGCCGCCGGCGCCGCCCTGCGCGCCGACGCCACGCTGCGCGAAGCGCTGTCCGCCTTCATCGTGCAGGGCGCGGCGGCGCTGCCGGTGATCGACTCCACGGGAGCGGAAGTGGGCGCGCTGCGCTTCGAAGACCTGCTGGGCGCGTCGGTGTGAGGCGCCGCACGGGGCTGATCGCCGGCTCGCTAGCGCTGGCCGCGCTGCTGCTGGGCCTGCCGCGCAGCGCGCCATTGTTTCACTACTGGTTTCCCGAGCTGGACCGTCCGCTGTATCTGCAGGACGGCTTCGGCGAGCTGCTGCTGGCGCATCTGGCCATCGTCGCGCTGTCCGGCGGCGCGGCGGCCCTGCTGGGGATAAGCGCCGCACTGTGGACCAGCCGGCCTGCCGGGCGCGATTTCCGCCCGCTGTTGGAAACGCTGCTGTCTATCGCCCAATCGTTTCCGCCGGTGGCGGTGCTGGCGCTGACGGTCCCGCTGATCGGCTTCGGCGCCGCGCCGGCGCTGGTCGCGCTGGCACTGTACAGCCTGCTGCCGATCACCCACGCCGCGCTGGCCGGCCTGGCATCAGTGCCGGAAGACGCGCGCGAGACCGCCCGCGGCATCGGCATGAGCGCGCGCCAGATGCTGTGGCGGGTGGAGCTGCCCTTGGCCGCGCCGGTGATCGTGGCCGGCGTGCGCACCGCGATGGTGATCAATATCGGCACCGCCGCGCTGGCCTCCACCGTCGGCGCGCGCACGCTAGGGTTGCCCATCATCGTCGGCCTATCCGGCTTCAACACCGCCTACGTGATCCAGGGCGCGCTGCCGGTGGCGCTGCTGGCGATCGTCGTCGATCAGGCGTTTCAGTGGTTGGGGGAATGGCTGACACCGCAGCATCATGCGTGAGCTGCGCTCCCTGACCGCGCTGCGCTGTGGGTAAGCGGCTCAGAATGCCCTACCTGTGGATAAATTGGAGACGATACGCTCAGCTCTTGACGAATATATTTTCCATTAGAAAAACTAATGCAATGTTCGTTTGCAGCTGGCTAGGCTATTTTGCCCCTGTGGATATTCATGGCGCAGCTGCACAGCGGTACGTGCTGGAGTCGAGCCAACAAGGCATGCTGGATGATAGACCGTGGCTGACTTCGCTTAGATAGCCTGCCTTAAAACAGACAACGCCTAGTCAGCCATGCCTTCTCGACTTGCGACCTACTGATAACCACCGCCAAGCGTAGGATCAGCCTCCTAAAGCAACCACTCCCTATTTCCCACTCCCAATGATCACTACGACAACCACGAGTACCATAGGCACTCACCACCATGGCGTGCTCATATCCCAAGCTACTTACCAGAACACGCTTATCGATAGCGGACTACACATATCCCGATACACTAACAAAGTGTCAAGCAGACTGCTCAGCGTTACAGCCATGCCATCTGATATAAACCACACCTTCAGCTTTGCATACAATCAAGCATTAGAAACTCGGCTATTGAAGACACTCTTTTGTTAGCAACTATCTAATTGCAGTCAAAAGCAGACCACATATAAATCTTAGTGCTTTTCAATTTGCACAATTAATAAATGATTTCAAATACCCAGCATAGCAAAAAGAATTTCAAACGATTTGATTTCACAGCCATACATCATAAAGAGTAATATTATCTTGCCTGCAATCGAAGACAAAGGATTAAACAAAGAGCTTCCACATCAATGTGAGATATGCAAAGCACAAAACCTTCTCTCTTTTGGCAAAAAGGACTTTGGCCATGCTGGGAATGACTATTTCTCCGGAAATAGAACTTTTAATGATTACGGGATCTCAATCCCATACTCTGAATGCATGAACTGTGGCTTCATATTCACGCATTTATTTGATCACTGGAGGCCTGTTAATTTTATTCAACACATTTACAATGAAGAATACCATTTGGCAGATCCTCCTTTCATTATGGAGCGCCCCTTAAAAAATGCAGAAATGATCCTTCATTTACTGCATCACATGCCTCATTTAAGCACTATTATCGATATTGGAGGTGGTGATGGTCAACTTTCACATTTCCTCCGCGATCGTGGCGTACAGTCATATAGTTATGATCCACATTTTGGTGAGGTCGATACATTTCCTGCAGAGAAAAAATTTGACGTAATAACAAGCTTCGAAGTTATAGAACATGTCCCTCACTGCCAGCAGAAAAAATGGATGGAACGACTAGCCAGTTTTATGCATCCGGACAAATTATCATTAGCAGTTGTTAGCACGGAGATAAAAGACGCTACGCGCGATATAACTTGGTGGTACATATGCCCAAGAAATGGGCACATCAGCATTCATACCCTAAAAAGTTTAACATATCTGGCTGCATCTCATGGACTTAATGTCTTACAGTTACCCAATAGCCTATTTTTACTTTGCAAACCAAAATGGATGCAGAAAATAATTGATTTTGCCCTACATAAAATAATTAAGCTAGATACTGCTTCAAAATTGCACGCAACCGATTAAAATCAAATGGCTTTTCCAGCTTTTCTAAAAACCAAACAGATCTTGAATCTGAATATTCTTCTGGGTAAGCAGTCATGGCAATAATATTAACATTTTTATTATGTCCGCTTTTTCTCGCAAACTCCGCAACGCTATATCCGCTTTCCTTACCCAACTGCATATCAAGCAAAATCATGCTAAATGTCTTTTCCTTTATATGCAAACAGGCCTCACTGACTGTGTTGGCAACAATGACAGAGTACCCATCCATATGCAAGCAATCAGCGAATGGTTCGCTAATATTGATATCATCATCCACTAGCAGAATCAAATTCGACTTTTTACATGCATCTTCTTGAATGTTTATAGGCAACCTCACAATAAACTCGGACCCAATACCTTCCTCACTTATGAGTTCGACCTCACCACCCAATAAACTCACTAACTCTTTGACAATCGCAAGTCCTAGGCCACTACTACCAGGTCTACGGAATTGCCCTTGGCAAAAAGGTTGAAAGATACGCGATTGAAATTCCATCGGGATCCCAACGCCAGTATCGACAACTCTTATTTTTAAATCACTTAAATTATCAACATAATCGACACAAGCGCTAACTGATATCTCCCCATGATCGGTATAGCGAATCGCATTAGCGACAAGATTTCCAACTATTTGTCTCAATCTATTTCCATCAAGTCTAACTTTATCTGGCAATCCAACCATTGAAACATTTAATGTCAGGCCTTTATTTTCCAACTGTACTCTATACGCATCAATAGCTTCGTTCAAAACTGACTCGATATTAATATCTTCAAGATTAAGACGGAACTGCATATTATTTATAGCAGAGATATCCATAATATCCCGAACCTGAGCAAGCAGATGCATCATGCTGGTTTTTAGCCTCATCAGCGTTGCATACATCTTACTTGTAGGTAGGAGCTCAAATTCAATAAGTTCTACACACACTTGCATCGTTTGTAATGGAGATCTAATTTCATGACTAATTGTGGCCAGAAAAGTTGTTCTATCCAACTCGGCCGAAACTGTAGCTTTATGCGCTGCTCGTTCTTTCTCCAACAACGCTTGTCTCGCCGCAACATCACGACGAGCTTCGTGATAACGATATAGAAGTACTAGAATAATGACCCCGATACCTGCCCATAATGCAAACCATAAAGCAGAGACGAGCTGCTGATTACGTGCCAAATCTTTATTTCTAGCATCTCGGAATGCGACTTCCGATACTCTCGATTGAACAGCAAATTCAGACAGCAATGGACGTATTTCATCTATTTGATCAATATAACTTTGAGCAGAACGACGGCTTACCTGAGTTAGATTTTTATCTAAGAAAAACTTTTGGAGTAGCTCAGCAATTCCTTTAAACCCATCTACAGAATTTAACATGCCATGCACAGTTGACGGCGTGACAAAATCTACAAATCGGCTTTTAGCAACTGCAAGCCTTATATTGGCTTGATCTTCAGCTAACTCCCCAGATTTCAATCGAACCAATTCTGCACGAGAACGCTCCATTTCTATTTGAAGTTGCGCAACCGTCCAGTATAGATCTTCACTTTTCCCTTCAAATTTTTTCGCGGAGACATACCTTTCAATAGCGATATAAACGCTTATCGTTGCAACAAAGAACACCAGCAAAAATACTGGAGGAATACTTTTAAAAATCAGCCTGATCTTCTTGTTCACGACACCCTCACACCTATAGCGCCATTATTAATTTTCAATACATCAATAAACTACAACTCTATTAACCTGCCAAATCAATTTAGCATCAAGCAAAGGGCCCTTTGTCTCATCAGGCATATCAGAAATTGGATACATTAGCCAAAGCGGCCCACGATTTTTTACTTCTAAAACTCTGTTATTTATCGACCTAGCAAGAATAACGTTATATTTAGCAAACTCATTTCTCTCAATTGAATAAGCATAGTCATTCAAAGCCATAAATTTTACCATCACTCCAGATGCACTAACCTTATTGAGGATATCTCGCATCAATGGACCTGAAAAATTGGAACGAGGCGTCCAACTTGTTTTAGTATCAAACGAATACTGCTTCAGCGCTTTCAGATCACTCTCTCTAAACTCATAAACCTTCCTGCCCATATCCGTAAATTTTTCAATTTTCCCAGAAACCGTTAAAATAACGGGATTTACCTCCGCCCAAGCCATACTGCTTATTGCCAATAGGCTGAATATTACACAAATAGTTTTACTTATCATCACATTCTTACCCTAAATAAATTGCATCAGCAGGCATTCACTTCAGGTAACGGATCAAGGATAGTCACCAGATTGCCCTCAAAATTAATACTAACAGATACATACACAACAAAGACGACATTGTCATGTAAGACAGTAGACTATATCTTATTTTCCTGCTCATGACTAAACCAGGAAAGCAAATTGGCTCATTCTGCAATATGTACTCAAGTCATTTGTCACCTGTATCAATCCCCTACAAGCCTCTCCCAATACCTATCAAATCAAAATAAAAAAGCCCCGCAGAGCGGGGCTTTTCTCAATTCCGGCGCATGCCGGAGAGACCGAGAGGGCTGGATTACTTGCCGATGCAGAACCGGGAGAAGATCACGCCCAGCAGATCGTCGGCGGAAAACTCGCCGGTGATCTCGGACAGCGCGTTCTGCGCCATCCGCAGCTCTTCGGCGAAGATTTCCACCTGCTCCCAGTCGGCTTCGGCCAGCTCCAGGTGGTCGGCGGCTCGGGCGATGGCATCCAAGTGGCGCTGGCGCGCCAGGAACACGCCTTCGTCGGCGCCGCTGTAGCCTATCATCTCCAGCAGCTTGGCCTTGAGAACGTCCACGCCGTCCAGCGTGCGGGCCGACAGGCGCACCAACGGATGGCCGTCCTGCACGGTCAGGCCGGCGGCCTCGCCGGACAGGTCCACCTTGTTGAAGACCTGCACCCTCGGCAGCGCCGGCGGCAGCCGCTCCAGGATCGCCTGCACCTCGGCGGTCAGGCCTTCGCGGCTATCCACCAGCAGCAGCGCCAGATCGGCGCGCTCCACCGCCTGCCAGGTGCGCTCGATGCCTATCTTCTCCACCACGTCGTCGGTGTCGCGCAGGCCGGCGGTGTCGATCACGTGCACCGGCACGCCGTCGATGACGATCTCCTCGCGCACCGTGTCGCGGGTGGTGCCGGCGATATCGGTGACGATGGCGATGTCGTCGCCGGCCAGCGCGTTCATCAGGCTGGACTTGCCGACATTGGGCTGGCCCACCAGCACCACGTGCATGCCCTCGCGCAGGATGGCGCCCTGCTTGGCTGTGGCCTGCACCCCCACCAGGTGCCCGCGCAGGCGGCGCAGGCGGCCGATGGCGTCGGCTTGCTTCAGGAAGTCGATCTCCTCTTCCGGGAAGTCCAGCGTCGCCTCCACCAGCATGCGCAGGTTGATCAGCTCGTCCACCAGGCCGTGCACCTCGCGCGAGAACGCGCCCTTCAGCGATTTCAGCGCGCTCTTGGCCGCCGTCTCGCTGCTGGCGTCGATCAGGTCGGCCACGCTCTCGGCCTGGGCCAGGTCCAGCTTGTCGTTGAGGAAGGCCCGCTTGGTGAACTCGCCCGGCTCGGCCAGCCGCGCGCCCAGCTCCACGCAGCGCGACAGCAGCATCTTCAGCACCACCGGCCCGCCGTGGCCCTGCAGCTCGATCACGTCTTCGCCGGTGAAGCTGTTTGGGCCGGGGAAGAACAGCAGCAGGCCGTTGTCCAGCGCCTGGCCGTGGCCGTCGAAGAAGTCGGTGTAGGTGGCGTAACGCGGCTTGGGCGTCTTGCCATTGGTGATGGCCTGCGCGAACGGCAGCAAGTCCTTGCCGGAGACGCGGATCACGCCGACGCCGCCGCGTCCCGGAGCGGTGGCGACGGCGCAGATGGTGGCGGGGGTGTAGCTGAGGTTCATCGGCATTCCTTCGATGCTTGGCCGCGGACGGCGGGCTGGCACACGGGCGGACATCAGGCATCAAGAGTCGGCATCGCCCCTCTCCCCCGAGGGGAGAAGGAGGCAGGCCGCCTTGCGCTCATGCTCCGCACCGGCTTCATGCCCGCGGCGAATTCATTTAGAGCGGCTAACAGAGCACCTGAGCCAAGGCGCGCCGACGCAGACAGTACACATGGTACGGCAAGGAGGCGCAACGCAGGATCTGTGGCTCTGTTAGCGGCTCCTGTTCAATTATCCAGCAAAAAACCCGGCCAGTGGCCGGGTTCGATCAGCAATTCGGACGGGGCGCTCAGGATTGCAGCGCTGCCTTGTTGCTCTTTTCGATCTGCTTGTTGATGAACCATTGCTGGGTCATCGACAGCACGTTGTTGACCACGTAGTACAGCACCAGGCCGGCCGGGAAGAAGAAGAACAGCGCGGAGAAGGCCAGCGGCATGATCTTCATCATCTTCGCCTGCATGGGGTCGGCCGGCGGCGGGTTCAGGAAGGTCTGCAGGAACATGGTCGCGGCCATGATCACCGGCAGGATGTAGTACGGGTCCGGGCGGGCCAGATCGGTGTACCACAGAATCCACGGCGCGCCGCGCAGTTCCACGGAGGCCAGCAGCGCCCAGTACAGACCGATGAACACCGGGATCTGGATCAGCATGGGCAGGCAGCCGCCCAGCGGATTGACCTTCTCGGTCTTGTACATCTCCATCACCGCCTGCTGGAACTTCATGCGGTCGTCGCCATGCTGCGCCTTCAGGCGCTCCAGACGCGGCGCCAGGGCCTTCATCTTGGCCATCGAGCGGTAGGACGCGGCGGTCAGCGGGTAGAACACCGCCTTCACGGTCAGCGTCAGCAGCACGATTGCCCAGCCCCAGTTGCTCACCAGCGCGTGCAGCTTCACCAGCAGCCAGAACAGCGGCGAGGCGAAGATGTAGAAGATGCCGAAGTCCTTGGCGTATTCCATGCCGTCGGCCAGCTTGGAGATGATGCTGTACTCTTCCGGACCGGCGAACAGCGGCACGGATACGCTCAGGCTCTTGCCCGGCGCGACGGTGGCGTAGTCCACCAGCGCGGCGGCGGAGTTCAGGCCGGCGGTTTCCTTCAGCTCGAAGCGGCAGGAGCGCTCGTCCTTGCAGACCGATGCGCCGTCCAGCGGCTTCAGGATCCAGGCGGACATGAAGTAGTGCTGCACCATCGCCACCCAACCGTCGGTGGTGGTCTTGGCGTAGTCGCCCTTGCCCTTGGCCAGGTCGTCGAAGCTCACCTTCTGGAATTTGTGCTCGGAGGTGTACACGGCCGGACCGGTATAGGTGTGGGCCATGCGGCCTTCGCCTTCCGGCGCCTGGCTGTCGCGCAGCAGGCGGTAGTAGGCGGTGGGGGCCAGTGGCGCGGCGCCGCCGTTCACGATGTCGTAGCGGACGCCGATTTCGTAGCTATTCTTGCTGAAGGTGTAAACCTTGCTCACCTTGACGCCGTTGGCGTCCGGCGCGGTCAGCTTCACTTCCAGCTTGTCGCCGGTCAGCTCGTAGCTGGGCTTGTCGGCGGTGAATACGGTTTTATGGGTGGGCAGCGCGGGATTGCTGGCCGCCACCAGGCCGGTCTGGGCCACGTAGGTGCGCTTGGCGTCATCCTCGAACAGCTGGAACGGCTGGTTGTGGTCTTCGGCCGCGCCGTGCTTCAGAAGCTTCAGCGAGCGCAGGTCGCCGCCCACGGTATCGATCTCTGCCTCGACCAGATCGGTCTTGACGTGGATGCGCTGACCACGGGTCAGCTTGTTGGCGTCGGCCGGCTGCGCCACATTATTGGCGGCGCCGGTCGTGGCCTGGGTCTTGGCCGCTTGCTGCTGCGGGGTGTGCTTGGGCATGAAATATTCATTCCACCCAAACAAGATGCCCACGGACAGTAGAACAAAGATTATCAGTCGCTTGGAGTCCATCTTCTCGATACCGGAAAGTTCAGGGAACCGGGTCATAGCCGCTGCCGCCCCAGGGGTGGCAACGGCAGATGCGTCTGGCGGCCAGACAGCCACCCTTGAGCGCGCCGTGTTTCCTCACCGCCTCGATCGCATAGCCGGAACAGGTGGGCTGGAAGCGGCAACGCGGCGCCAACCACGGGCTGATAGCCAGCTGGTAGAAACGGATCAGGAGGATGAGGATGCGCGACATCGTGCCAGTTTAGCAAACAAGGCCTGCAAAGCCGTTACAGCTTCGGCACGCTGTTCGCGGGTAAACGCCGTCTTGGCGCGCACCACGTAGTCCACGCCGTCCAGGCCTTGCTGGTTCAGGCGGAACCACTCGCGCACGCAGCGCTTGATATAGTTGCGGCGTACCGCCCGCTTGGCGACCTTCTTGCCGACCACCAGGCCCACACGGGCGTGGTCCAGGCCGTTGGGACGGGCGAACACCTGGAAGAACGCATTGCTGCGCTGTTGCCGCAAACTAAAAACGGATGAGAACTCATCCGTTTTTAACAGCCGGTGCGCACGGCGAAAGCGGTAAGCCGACAAGGGCTTAGACGGCCAGCTTCTTGCGGCCCTTGGCGCGGCGAGCGGCGATGACGGCGCGGCCGCCACGGGTCTTCATGCGGACCAGGAAGCCGTGAGTGCGTTTGCGACGGGTATTGGAGGGCTGGTAAGTACGTTTCATGATATGGGTTTCCTGTTTCGAAACGGAAATAAACGCGTGATTTGACTAGATATTCGTCGCTTTGTCAACGAGGAATTTTCTCCACCCCTGTGGATAACTTTGCAAAAAACCGTTAGAATGTCTAGGTTTACCGTTGCCGTCCGGCTGCACAACAAATGAACGCACCCAAGGGCCCACAGGCCCGCCGCGTTTGAAACACCGCAGCCCGCCGGCCGCTTCCATGCCGAACATTCCGTCGCTCGCGCGCGCGAACCACGCGCCGCGTGCGGCATTTCCCGCTGTTGCAAGCCACACGCCCGCAGCGGGTTTTTCGCTTTCACTTGGTATGTAATGACTGAACTGGATCAATTCTGGCCTGCGTGCCTCGCCCGCCTGGAGGCCGAACTGTCTTCGCAACAGTTCAACACCTGGATCAAGCCGCTGACCGCCGAAGCCGGCGACGAAGGCATTGCGCTGTTCGCACCGAACCGCTTCATCATGCAGTTCATCAAAGACCGCTTCCTGCCGCGCATCGAGGAACTGGCCGTTGAACTGGTGGGCGAGCTGCCGGTGGAACTGCGCCTGGGCGCGCCCAGCTCGCGTCCCGCCGCCCCGGTAGCCAGTAGCAGCCAGCCCAGGGCCAAGGAGCCGGCCAAGACCGCGGCCAGCGCCCCGGCCGCGCCGTCGCCCGCCAAGCAGGCGGCGGTGAAGGCCATTGGCGGCAGCCATGAAAGCACGCGCCTGAACCCGTCCTTCACCTTCGACACGCTGGTGACCGGCAAGGGCAACCAGCTGGCGCGCGCCGCGGCGATGCAGATCGCCGAGAATCCGGGCGACCAGGCCTACAACCCGCTGTTCGTCTACGGCGGCGTGGGCCTGGGTAAGACTCACTTGATCCAGGCGATCGGCAACCACGTGTTCCAGAAGAACCCGCAGGCCAAGATCCGCTACATCCACGCCGAACGCTACGTGGCCGACATCATGCGCGCCTACCAGCACAAGGCCTTTGATGAATTCAAGCGCTACTACCACTCGCTGGATCTGTTGCTGATTGACGACATCCAGTTCTTCGCCGGCAAGAACCGCACCCAGGAAGAATTCTTCTACGCCTTCAACGCGCTGATCGAGGGCGGCAAGCAGGTGATCATGACCTGTGACAGCTACCCCAAGCAGATAGAAGGCATGGAAGAGCGGCTGATCTCGCGCTTCTCCTGGGGCCTGACCGTGGAAATCCAGCCGCCGGAGCTGGAGATGCGCGTGGCCATTCTGATGAAGAAGGCCGAGGCCGACAGCATCAAGCTGGAGCACAACGTGGCGTTCTTCATCGCCCAGAACGTGCGCTCCAACGTCCGCGAGCTGGAAGGCGCGCTCAAGCGCGTGGTGGCCTACGCCCGCTTCACCAACCAGAACATCACGCTGGAGCTGGTGAAGGAAGCGCTGAAGGACATCCTGGCCGCCGGCAACCGCCAGGTGACGGTGGACGCCATCCAGAAGACGGTGGCCGAGTACTACAAGATCAAGCTGTCCGACATGCACAGCAAGAAGCGCAGCCGCGACATCGCCCGCCCGCGCCAGGTGGCGATGGCCCTGGCCAAGGAGCTCACCCAGCTGTCCTTGCCCAATATCGGCGACGCCTTCGGCGGCCGCGACCACACCACGGTGCTGCACGCCTGCAAGACCATCACCGAGATGCGCGCCAACGACGCCGACATCGCACACGATTACGAAGCGCTGCTGTCGATGCTGCGCAATTAAAACCATGATCCGACTCTTCACCATTCATTGGGAGCCCGCCACATGCTGATCCTGCAAGCCGAACGCGATGCCCTGCTCAAGCCCTTGCTGGCAGTCACCGGCATTGTCGAGCGTCGCCACACGCTGCCCATCCTGTCCAACGTCCTGATCGAGAAAAAGGGCGGACAGGTAGGCTTTTTGGCCACCGACCTGGAAATCCAGATCACCACCGCCAGCAGCGACGAGCTGCCGGGCGAGGATTTCCGTCTCACCACCTCGGCCAAGAAGCTGCAGGACATCCTGCGCGCCATCCCCGGCAACGCCACCGTCACGCTGGAACAGCTGGACGGCGGCCGCCTGGTGCTGAAGGCCGGCAAGAGCCGCTTCAACCTGCAAACCCTGCCGGCGGAAGACTTTCCGCTGCTGTCCGTGGG
Organism: Chromobacterium sp. INPA-IVC; assembly: GCF_059047085.1. NCBI lineage: Bacteria > Pseudomonadati > Pseudomonadota > Betaproteobacteria > Neisseriales > Chromobacteriaceae > Chromobacterium > Chromobacterium sp. INPA-IVC. The sequence continues at coordinate 315,929 of NZ_JBTNLS010000008.1, forward strand.
CAGCGCCGGCGAATCCAGCTTCTCGCTGTCCCAGCGCGAGCTGAAGCGCCTGATCTCCCAGGTGCAGTACTCGATGGCGGTGCAGGATATCCGTTATTACCTCAACGGCCTCTTGATGCAGACCGACGGCAACCAGGTGCGCCTGGTGGCCACCGACGGCCACCGCTTGGCCTTCGCCAGCGCCGACGTCACCGCCACCCTGCCCAAGGCCGAGGTGATCCTGCCGCGCAAGACCATCATCGAGCTGTACAAGCTGCTGCAAGACAGCGACGACGAGATCAAGATCGAAGTGCTGGCCAACCAGGTGCGCTTCAGCTTCGGCGCCACCGTGATCATCAGCAAAGTGGTGGACGGCAAGTTCCCCGACTACAACCGCGTGATCCCGCTGGACAATGAAAAGATCTTCCTGATCGAACGGCTGGAATTCCTGCACGCGCTGCAACGCGCCGCCATCCTGGCCAACGAGAAATTCCGCGGCGTGCGCCTGGTGCTGGCGCCGGGCAAGATGTCCATCCTGTGCACCAACAGCGAACAGGAAGAAGCCGAGGAAGAACTGGAAATCGCCTTCCAGGGCGGTACGCTGGAAATCGGCTTCAACATCAATTACCTGCTGGACGTGCTGACCAATCTGCCGGCCGACACCCTGCAGCTGGCGTTTGGCGACTCCAACCGCAGCGCGCTGTTCACCATTCCGGATGTCAGCAACTTCAAGTACATCGTGATGCCGATGCGCATTTAAATGTAGAACGGAGCGGGCGGCCCAGCCGCCCACCGGGTTAAAGAGCCCCCTCCCCCGGGCGGGCGGCTCTCAAGAATGACCGGCGCGGCCCGCCTCACGGTGCAGCCGCCGCCATTTGGAAGGTTTGAGTATGAGCGAACAAGAATACGGCGCGGACAGTATCAAGGTGCTTAAAGGCCTGGATGCGGTGCGCAAGCGCCCCGGCATGTACATTGGCGACACCCAGGACGGCACCGGCTTGCACCACATGGTGTTTGAAGTGCTGGACAACGCCATTGACGAGGCGCTGGCCGGCCATGCCGACACCATCAAGGTCACCATCAATCCGGACAACTCCGTTTCCGTGGAAGACAACGGCCGCGGCATCCCCACCGACATCCACCCGGAAGAAGGGCGGTCGGCGGCGGAAGTGATCATGACCATCCTCCACGCCGGCGGCAAATTCGACAGCAACAGCTACAAGATCTCCGGCGGCCTGCACGGCGTGGGCGTATCGGTGGTGAACGCGTTGTCCGATTGGCTGAAGCTGAAGATCTGGCGCGACGGCAAGGTGCACGAGATGGAATTCCGCCGCGGCGACGCCGTGGCCCCGCTCACCGTCACTGGCCATACCAGCCACCGCGGCACCGAAGTTACCTTCTTCGCCAGCGTGGAAACCTTCGGCCACATCGAATTCCACTTCGACATCCTGGCCAAGCGCATCCGCGAACTCTCGTTCCTGAACCAGGGCGTGGGCATCCAGCTGATCGACAAGCGCAGCGGCAAGGAAGAAAACTTCGCCTTCTCCGGCGGCGTGGCCGGCTTCGTGGAATACATGAACCGCAACAAGACCGTGCTGCACCCGAAAGTCTTTTACGGCATCGGCGAGAAGGACGGCATGAGCGTGGAAGTGGCGATGCAATGGAACGACTCTTATCAAGAGAGCGTCCAGTGCTTCACCAACAACATCCCCCAGCGCGACGGCGGCGCCCACATGACCGCGCTGCGCCAGGTGATGACCCGCACGCTGAACCAGTTCATCGAAGAAACCGAAGCCGCCAAAAAGGCCAAGGTGGACACCACTGGCGACGACATGCGCGAAGGCCTGACCTGCGTGCTGTCCGTCAAGCTGCCGGACCCCAAGTTCTCCAGCCAGACCAAGGACAAGCTGGTTTCCAGCGAAATCGGCCCGGTGGTGAACGAAGTGGTCAGCGAAGCGCTGAAGACGTATCTGCTGGAAAACCCCAACGACGCCAAGATCATCTGCGGCAAGATCGTGGAAGCCGCCCGCGCCCGCGAGGCCGCGCGCAAGGCTCGCGAAATCACCCGCCGCAAAGGCGTGATGGACGGCCTGGGCCTGCCCGGCAAGCTGGCCGACTGTCAGGAAAAAGACCCGTCGCTGTGCGAACTGTACCTGGTGGAGGGTGACTCCGCCGGCGGCTCCGCCAAGCAAGGCCGCGACCGCAAATTCCAGGCCATCCTGCCGCTGAAGGGCAAGATCCTCAACGTGGAACGCGCCCGTTTCGACAAGATGCTGCAAAGCCAGGAAGTGGCCACCCTGATCACCGCCATGGGCTGCGGCATCGGCAAGGACGAGTACAACCCGGACAAGCTGCGCTACCACCGCATCATCATCATGACCGATGCCGACGTGGACGGCGCGCACATCCGCACCCTGCTGCTCACCTTCTTCTACCGCCAGATGACCGAGCTGGTGGAGCGCGGCCACATCTACATCGCCCAGCCGCCGCTGTACAAGGCCAAGCACGGCAAACAAGAACGCTATCTGAAAGACGACGGCGAACTGAACCAGTACCTGCTGCAACTGGCGCTGGAAAAAGCCGAGCTGATCCCGGCCGAAGGCGAAGCCCCGCTGTCCGGCGAAACCCTGGGCGAAATCGCCCGCCAGTTCCTGCTGGCCCGCGCGGTGATGGAACGCGAAAGCCGCGTCATCGACCCGCTGGTGCTGGAAGCCATGCTCAAAACCGGCCCGCTGTCGCTGGAAAGCCAACAGCAAGCCGACGCCACCGTGGCCGTGCTGAACAAGCACCTGTCCGCCGACACCATCGAACTGCAACTGCTGCGCGATGAAAAGAACGACGGCCACCTGGTGAAGATCATCCGCAAACTGCACGGCAACGTGCTGGTGACCGTGCTGGACCAGAACTTCCTGGACAGCGGCGACTACGCCGAGCTGAAAAAGACCGGCCACCTGCTGGGCGGCCTGCTGCGCCAGGGCGCGCACGTCAAACGCGGCGAAACCGTGCGCCCGGTGAGCGAGTTTGGCGAAGCGCTGGACTGGCTGCTGGCCGAGGTGAAGAAGGGCATGAACATCCAGCGCTACAAAGGACTGGGCGAGATGAACCCGGAACAGCTGTGGGAAACCACCATGGACCCGACCGTGCGCCGCCTGCTGAAGGTGCGCATCGAAGACGTGATGGGCGCGGACGACGTGTTCACCACCCTGATGGGCGACGAGGTGGAGCCGCGCAGGCAGTTCATCGAAGGCAATGCGCTGATTGCGCGGAACATCGACGTGTAAGGTTGTAGGATCCCACGAAACTCTAGATTTTTCCCACTTTTCTAGATTTTTGGGATTTTGCCCTCGGTATTCTGCTTAGCAAACGGCCTCCAATTTTGAGGCCGTTTGTCCTTTTCAAATAATAATCAATGTTTGCACGATATTAGAGCTCTCTTATCAGCCAACGCGCTGATCCGCCGTGCCAATACAGAACAATCGATTTTGACTGGTTTCCCGTATGCCCCTGACCCTGCCACAGCTAGAACGCCACCTGTTTAAAGCCGCCGATATCCTGCGCGGCAAGATGGATGCCTCCGAGTTCAAGGAATACATCTTCGGCATGTTGTTCCTCAAGCGCTGTTCCGACGTGTTCGAACAGCGCTACGCCGAAGTGATCCAGCTCGAAATCGATGCGGGCAAGACACTAGCCGAAGCGCAGGCCTCTGCCGAGAACAAGTACTGGTACAAAAAAGACGGCTATTTCTGGGTGCCAAAAGAGGCTCGCTACTCGTACTTAGTGGACAATTCGCGCCAGGCCAACGTCGGTAACCTGCTGAGCAAGGCGCTGGCCGGGATTGAAGGCGAAAACACCAGCCTTTACGATGTGCTGGAACACATCGACTTCACCCGCAAGATCGGCCAGAGCAAGATCCCCGACATCAAGCTACAGCAGCTCATCACCCATTTCAGCCTGCACCGCCTACGTAACGAAGACTTTGAATTTCCCGATCTTCTGGGCGCGGCCTATGAATACCTGATTGGCGAATTTGCCGATTCGGCGGGCAAGAAAGGCGGCGAATTCTACACGCCGCGCTCGGTGGTGCGGATGATGGTGCGGCTGATCAAGCCGGAGCTCAAGCACGACATCTACGACCCCTGCTGCGGCTCTGGCGGCATGCTGATTGCCGCCAAAGAGTATATCGATGAGCATGGCGAAGACGGCCGCAAGGCCAATCTGTTTGGCCAGGAATTCAACGGCACGGTGTGGTCCATCGCCAAGATGAACATGTTGCTGCACGGCATCAGCAATGCCAACCTGCAAAACGAAGACACCCTGGCTGAACCGCAGCATGTGAAAGATGGCGAGCTGATGCACTTTGACCGCGTGCTCACCAACCCGCCGTTTTCCATCAACTGGGGCAATACCGAGAAAGATGCAGATGGCCAGCCCGCCTGGCGGCCCAAGCTTGGCGCCGAACGCTTCACCTATGGCCAGGTACCGCTAGGTGCCAAGAAGGCTGACTTGATGTTCTTGCAGCACATGCTGGCCGTTACCCGCGACGGCGGCATGGTAGCCACCGTCATGCCGCATGGTGTGCTGTTCCGGGGTGGCGAGGAAAAGACGATTCGCGCCGGTATCATTGAAGATGACTTGTTGGAAGCCGTCATCGGCGTGGCGCCCAATCTGTTTTACGGTACTGGCATTCCAGCCTGCATTCTGGTGCTGCGCCAGCGTGTGCAGGATGGGGCGCGAAGCGTCAGCGGCAAACCGGCCGAACGCCAGGGCAAGGTGCTGTTCATCAACGCCGACCGCGAGTTCTTTGAAGGCCGCGCACAGAACTACCTGCTGCCTGAGCACATCGAGAAAATCGTCACCACCTTCGACGAGTTCCGCGCTATCGACGGCTTCTCGGCCATCGTGGACAACGCCACGCTGAAAGAGAATGGCTACAACCTCAACATCCGCCGTTACGCCGACAACGCACCGCCGCCCGAACCGCACGACGTGCGCGCCCACCTGGTCGGCGGCATTCCCAAAGCAGAAGTGGCGGACCAGGCCAAACTGTTCAGCGCTCATGGCTTGAACCCACTGGACTTGCTGGTGGAGCGAGACACCAAGTATTTCGACTTCGCACCCGCCCTGGCCACACGGCAACTACTCAAGCCCGCCATCGAAGATAATGCCGGACTCGTTGCCAAAGAAGCCGCCATCCGCGCTGCCTTCGAGCAGTGGTGGCAGGCCCACAGCGCCCGCATCACGGCGCTCTCGGGCCAGATGGACAACGCTGCCAGCCTGGTGGCCCTGCGCTCTGACCTGCTGCAAAGCTTCAGCCAAAGCCTGGAAGCCATCGGCCTGCTGGACCCCTTCCAGGTGCGCGGCATCGTGGCCGGCTTTTGGTACCAAACCAAATACGAATTTCTCACCCTGCAAGCGCGTGGCGCCAAGGGCGTGGCCGATGCCTGGCGCACCAGCATCGTCACCGCGCTGGAAGACAAGGCCAGCAAGGAAAGCCCGCTGGAGCACAAGCTGGTCAAGTTCCTGATGAGCGACTTCGTCGAGGCCATCACCGAGCTGGAAGCCAAGAAGGCGGAGCTGGATAGCCAGATCAAGGCGGCCGCCCCCAAGGGTGTCGAGGACGACGACGGTGAAGCCTCCGCAGCGCTGGAGGATGACGCCGACGAAGAAAACGTCGTGGATGAAGCCCAGCTCAAGGCTTGGAAGAAGGAGCTCACCGCCGTCAAAAAGCAGCTCAAGGCCAAGCACGATAGCTTCAAGCAACATATAGAGGCTGCGGTGGATGGCCTGACGCCGGAGGCCGCCGCCGACTTGTTGCTGACCATCCTGCACAATGATATGAACGCGATCGTCGAGCGCTACATGACCGCCCAGCGCAAGCAGATCGTGGCCGCGTTTGAAAACTGGTGGGGCAAGTACCGGGTGACGCTGACCGAGATCGAAGGCAAGCGCGATGAAGCGGCTAAGGTGTTGCAGGGATTTTTGAAAGGGTTGCGGTATGTCTGAACACTGGCAAACCGATAGCCTTGGAAAATACTGCTATATCAAAGCGCGCATCGGCTGGAGGGGGCTCGCTGCGTCTGAGTACACCGAGTCGGGCCCTTTCCTCATCGCGGGAAAGCACATTGGTAGCGGGCGTATTAACTGGGGTGCCGCAGACCACATTTCAGATTTCCGCTACAACGAGTCGTCTGAAATCGCGCTAGCGGTTGGGGATGTCATCCTTTCCAAGGACGGAACTATTGGACGTGTTGCTCGAATCGATTCACTGCCAGGTAAGGCGACTATCAATGGCACGATGATGCTGGTTCGCCCAGTTAGGGGAATCGACTATCGATTTCTGTATCACGCCCTGAACGGTGCTGAGTTCAAGAGGCTCATCGAAGATAAGGTTTCGGGTAGTTCAATTCCACACATCTTTCAACGGGACATGGTTACGTTGCCTGTGACCTTCCCGCGGATGGAACAGCAGAAAAAGCTGGCAGAGATCCTCGACACCCTCGACACCGCCATCCACCAAACCGAGGCGATCATTACCAAGCTCAAGGCCGTCAAGCAGGGCCTGCTGCACGACCTGCTGACGCGCGGCATAGCTGCCAACGGCGAACTGCGCCCGCCTCAGGCTGAGGCTCCGCATCTCTACAAGGAGTCGCCGCTAGGGTGGATTCCGAAGGAGTGGGATTTTGTCACGCTGGAGTCGGTGTCAAAGACGGTAACCAGCGGTTCGCGCGATTGGGCGCGCTTCTATGCTGATAGCGGTGCGCTGTTCGTTCGCATTGGTAACTTGACGCGTGAGCACATCAACTTTCGCTACGAATCGACAATGTACGTGCGTCCGCCTCGGAGTGCAGATGGACAGAGAACACGACTAGAATCTGGCGACATCTTGATTTCTATAACGGCTGATCTGGGCATCGTTGGTGTCGTTCCAGATGGCTTGGGCGAGGCGTACATCAACCAGCATATTGCGTTGGTGCGACCAGACCTTGATGTGGTTAATTCGCGATTCGTCGGTCATTACCTGGCCGGCCCAACCGCACAAACCTACATTAGTAAGCTGAACGATGCGGGCGCGAAAGCGGGCCTCAACCTGCCAACGATCCGTGGTTTGGTGACCACAAAGCCACTTCGTGCCGAACAAGATTTGATTGCCACGCGGTTGGACGAAATTGATAACCGCATACAGAACGCGGCGACGGAGGCCGCCAAGCTGCGAGAGCTCAAAGCTGGCTTGATGGACGACCTCCTCACCGGTCGCGTCCGCGTCACGCCATTGCTGACCGAAGCCGCACAACAACCAGGGAGCGCATGATGGGCTGGGAACTCGAAGACGTCGAAAAACCATTCGTCACCCAGTTGCAGGCACTAGGTTGGGCGCATATTGAAGGCAGTATTGACGACCCGGCAGTGACCGGCCGGACGGGATTTGCCGAGGTGATTCAGACTGGCCTGCTGCGCCAACAACTGCGCGCGCTGAACCTTGGATCTGATGGCGCGCCCTGGCTGGACGAGGATCGGCTGTCGGAAGCCGTGGCCGCCATCACCCGGCTAGGGACACACAAACTGATGGAGGCCAACGAGAAGGCGACATCGCTGTTGATCCGTGGCCTGACTGTCGAAGGACTGACCGGCTGGGACGGCGGACGTGGGCAGACCATCCGCTATATCGACTGGGATACTCCGGCCAACAACTGCTTCACAGTGATCAACCAATACCGTGTCGATTGCCCGCCTGGCTTCAACAGCGGCAAGGCTTTCATCGTGCCCGATCTGGTGCTGCTGGTGAACGGCATCCCGCTGGTGGTGGTGGAGTGCAAGAGCCCGTCGGTTCCCGAGCCGCTGGCCGAGGCGGTGGACCAACTGCGGCGCTATAGCAACCAGCGCAAAGCAGCTCTTGAGGTGGATGACAATGAGGGCAACGTGCCCTTGTTCGCCACCAACCAACTGCTGGTGACCACCAGCTTTGACGAGGCCCGGGTGGGCTGTGTGGGCGCGGCCTTTGAGCATTACGCCCAGTGGAAGACGGTGGTCGGCCCTGATGGCAGCGGCAGTGAGCTGGCGGTAGCGCAGGCGTTGGGCAAGTCTGCCATTTCCGAGCAGGAGCGTCTGATCGCTGGCTTGCTGACCCCGGCGCATTTGCTAGACGTGGTGCGGAACTTCATGTTGTTCATGCAGGTAGGTGGGCAGACCATCAAGGCGGTGTGCCGCTACCAGCAATACCGGGCGGTGAACCGCGCCATCGTTCGCCTCAAGAGCGGCCAGACCCGGCGGCAGCATGGTGAACATGACCAGCGCGGCGGCATTATCTGGCACACCCAAGGCTCGGGCAAGTCGCTCACCATGGTGTTCCTGGTGCGCAAGATGCGCGCGGAGCCTGAGTTGCGACGCTTCAAGGTGATCGTCGTCACCGACCGCAAGGACTTGCAGGGCCAATTGTCTGCCACTGCCACGTTGGCCGGCGAAATGGTGGATGTGGCGGAAAGCAGCAATGGGGTGAAGGCGCTGGCGCGGCGTCAGGGGCCGGGGCTGATCTTTGCCACCATCCAAAAGTATCGCGATCAAGATGCGGTAGGCGATACAGCGCTGACGGCGGATGATTTGCCCAAGGCTGGAGAACCCAAAGCCCACTATAAAGCCGATGACCAGTTTGAAGTCTTAAACGAGGATGACAGCATCCTGGTGCTGGTGGACGAGGCGCACCGCACCCAGGCCGGCGACCTGCACGCCAATCTGCTAGCGGGCTTGCCCAACTGCGCGCGCATCGGCTTTACCGGTACGCCTATCATCATGGGCGACAAGAAACGCACCCATGAGATCTTTGGCGAATTCATCGATCGCTACACCATCAAGGAAGCCGAGTCTGACGGCGCCACGGTGCCGGTGCTGTACGAGGGACGCACCACCAACGGCGCCGTCAAAGACGGCGCTAGCCTGGATGAATTGTTCGAGGATCTGTTCCGTCAGCATACGCAGGAGGAGCTGGAGGCGATCAAGAAGAAGTACGCCACCAAGGGCCATATCTTTGACGCCCCAGCGCTGATTGCCGACAAGGCCCGCGACATCTTGCGCCACTACGTGACCAACATCCTGCCCAATGGCTACAAGGCGCAGGTGGTGGCTTACAGCCGCTTGGCAGCGATTCGCTATTTCGAAGCCTTGCGAATAGCCCGCGATGAGTTGCTGGCCGAGGCCGCCGCGCTCTCGCCCGAAGACAAGGCGCTGGATGATGAGGCGCTGTGCCAGCGTTCCGCCAAGGTGCAGGCGGTAGTACAAGCCTGGCGTTACCGCGAGACGCTTGCCCACATCGAATTCGCACCCATCATCTCGAGCAGCAACAACGACGACCCGGCGTGGAAGTCCTGGACCGATGGCGCGGCGCAAGAACAACTGATCAAGCGCTTCAAAAAGCCGCTGTTCCATGCCAAGCCAGAAAGGACGGACCCGCTGGCCTTTCTGGTGGTGAAGTCCATGCTGCTCACCGGATTCGATGCGCCGATCGAGGGCGTGATGTATCTCGACCGCCCGATCCGCGAGGCGGAATTGCTGCAGGCGATCGCTCGCGTCAACCGTACCGGTTTCGGCAAACGCTGCGGCATCGTGGTGGACTATTACGGGGTGGCTCAGCACTTGAAGGAGGCGCTGGCCGCCTACTCCGATGAGGACGTGGACGGCGCGCTGGCCAGCTTGAAGGACGAGGTGCCGGTATTGCGCGACCGGCATTTGCGGGTGGCGGATCTGTTCCGCCAGCGCGGCATCGAGTCGCTGGAGGACACCGAAGCCTGTGTCGAGGCGCTGGGTAGCGAGAAGTTGCGCGCCGAGTTCGCCGTCAAGCTCAAGGCCTTCCTCGGATCGCTCGACACCGTATTGCCACGGCCGGAAGGGTTGCCGTACACCAAGGATGCCAAGAAGCTCGCTTATATCTACGCACGCGCCCGCAACCGCTACAAGGACACCCCGGTACTGGGCAAGGATGTTGGCGCCAAGGTGCGCAAGCTGATTGACAACCATGTGATCTCACTGGGCGTTGATCCGAAAATCCCGCCGATTCAGCTAACCGATGCCGAGTTTGACACGCATCTTGCGCGGGCCGCGAACGACCGCGCCAAGGCGTCGGAAATGGAGCATGCCATTCGCTCACACATCCGCAAGCACACCGATGAAGATCCGGTGCTGTACCGCAAGCTCTCCGAGCGCTTGAATGACATACTGAGAACCTTGGGTGAGCAGTGGAATGAGGTGATCTCGCAATTGCAGACGATCATCGACGAACTGCGCGCCGGCAAGGCGGGCAGCACCGATGCGCCAAGTGACCTGCCCGAGCATTGCGCGCCTTTCCTGCGGACCGTGCTGGATGCGTTATACGCTGGCCAGGCCCCCACGGCCTCCGAGTTGCTGCGCCTGAAGGATGTGACTGTGGAGTTGGTGGAGCTGTTGGTGCAGGAGCTGCAGGGGAACCGGGATATCTGGAGCCCCCATAAACGCGCGGCGCAGGAAGACCTGACTGCGCAACTGTTCGAGCACCTGATGCGCCTACGGCCGCCTCTGGTCGATACCGACAAAGCGGGTGTGCTGGCGAACAAGCTCATAGAGCAGGCGCGCGCCAACCACGACAAGCTGGTGCAGGTGTGACCCCATGCGGACCTCTCTGAAGCCTACCGCCCATCAAGCAGACAGTGCCACTGCCGAGGCAGAGGGCTGTCTGCACGTGGATGACCTGCACTTCTCCATACGACGCAGCGGTAGGCGCCGGACGATGCAAATCACGGTGGAACGAACGGGGGAGCTAATTCTTTGTGCGCCACCTGAAGTGGGTATCGATCAACTCCGCGAATTTGTCATGGAGAAGCGCTTCTGGATCTACACCAAGCTAGCCGAGAAAGAGCGGCTGCATCGCAAGGTGCCACGCAAAGCGTTTGTTGCCGGCGAGGGCTTTCTGTATCTGGGGCGTAGCTATCGGCTGAAATGGGTCGATGAGCAGGATGCCCCCTTAAAGCTGGTACATGGCCGCTTTGCACTACGCCACGATGCGCAGGCCGGCGCACGGGAACACCTTATCCGCTGGTATGGCGAAAGGGCCCATATCTGGCTGTCCGGCCGCGTAGCCGACTACCAGTCACGCATGGAAGTAGCGCCGGCTGGCGTGAAGGTGCAGGACCTTGGTTATCGCTGGGGCTCTTGCGGAAAAGGCGACTGGTTGTATTTCCATTGGAAAACCATTTTGCTGCCCGCCCGTATCGCGGAATATGTGGTGGTGCACGAAATTGCCCACCTGCACGAACCGCATCACACCCCGGCCTTCTGGCAACGTGTTGAACGTGCCATGCCCGATTATGCGCAGCGCAGGGCCTGGCTGGCCGAGCACGGCATGGATGTTGAAGGGATATAAAAAAAGATGGCTGACTTTTTCACTAGTGACCACTTCAAGCTGCTGAACAAGTGGAAGGGGCAAAAACGCGACGAATCCAACCCCGAGCAGAACCGCGCCTACGAGGAACTGAAGAAGGCCTACGAGGTGACCGAAGCGTGGGCTAACGAGGTGAATACCAAATTGTTCCCGATGGGTGTGGTCAAGGTTCGCAAGCGCCCGACCAGCCAGGCGAATTCCTTTCTACCCTACAACTGGGCCCGCATCTACCCGGCAACGAATTCGCCTAAGGAGCTGGCTTATACCCTCGGGATCGATGCTGACGATGGCTTTGTGGTCAAGATCGATACCGTTGGGCTCGATGAGGGCGCGCCCGTGCGGCGTGAGTACCTTGTATTGCGCGGCGGCTACAACAATGGGTCGCCCATCGTGTCCATGCTTCCAGCGTCAGAAGGGCTGGGCAAATCGCTGGCAGAGCTGGTCGACTGGAGCGTAGAGGCCATTCGTAAATTCCACCTCCGTTATGACGAAGTGGTGACCAAGCTGGATTTGAGTAAAAAGCTGAGCGATGAAGACCTGCTCAAGCATTTCGATGGCAAGCCCGCCTTCAAAACCTTCCGGGCTTCTTGGTCAGAGCAGGACAAGGCTACATTTTGCCGACTGGCCAGAGCCGCTCACGCAGCGGGGCTGGACTGGTGGCACATGGGCAAAGGGATTCAAGTGCGCTTTGGCCGCAAGAACCCTGGCAGTGAGCGTGCGATTGGCGTGCTTGGAAGAGTCCAAGGCAGGCGCCTCCGGACTATCTCCTGGTTACGGGCTATTGGTGAGGTGCCCGGATTAAGCCGAGTGCCACTGACCGATGAACTGGTGGCGAAAATTGAAGCAGCCTTGGTGACCGGGCGAGAAACACTGGACGAGTGGTTGGTTCTGGAAACCGAGCGTCCCGGTCTGTGGCCTGATCAACTTCGGGATGACGCGACGGAATCCGACGAGGAATCCGATGACGAGGAGCCCGCAATGGATGTTGCTGTCGCGCAAGCCTTTAATCGCATCTACTACGGCCCCCCCGGGACCGGCAAAACGTACGAACTGTCACAGCTACTCAAAAGGGACTACGAGCAGGCAATGACTTCGGTAAGTCACGAGGAGTGGCAAGCTGAATTCATTGCAGCAAGGGCTCTTAATTTGACCTGGTGGGAAAGTGCAGCCGCTGCCTTATACGATCTTGGTGAGAAAGCCAGTGTCGATACATTGTTGGAGCATCCGTTTGTTAAGGGCGTCGCTGCTGTCAGGTCTTCCAACAAGAATGTGCGCAACACCGTTTGGGGGGCTTTGCAGTATCACGCGATTGAATCATCCGAAACTGTCAGAACGACTAAACGCATGGCTCCGGCGATTTTCGATAAGACTCCAGAATCGATCTGGCATTTCTCAGGGGATTGGAAAGAGTTATGCGCCGATCTCATTGAAATGGTCAAGGCTTACCGCGCCGGACCACCAGCGACCGGGACAGTCCAACGCTACAGCTTTGTCACTTTTCATCAATCGTATGGCTATGAAGAATTTGTGGAAGGCTTGCGTCCAGTCCTGGATGACGATGCTGAAACGGGTACAGTCAAATACGAAATCCGGCCTGGTGTATTCAAGGATCTATGTCGCAAGGCGCGCCTCACGCCGGATCAGCGCTTTGCCATGGTCATCGACGAAATCAATCGGGGCAATATCAGCAAGATATTTGGCGAACTGATAACATTGATCGAACCGGATAAGCGAGAAGGCACGGAACATACCATCTCGGTCACCTTGCCCTACTCAGGCGAGTCATTCTCAGTGCCATCCAACGTTGACATCATCGGCACAATGAATACAGCAGACCGGTCCCTGGCCCTACTTGATACCGCGCTTCGCCGCAGGTTCGACTTTGTGCCAGTGTTGTCGAATACCCGCGATGAGGCTGGGGCCCCACTTTCTGGCCTGCGCGTGCACGTGGACGAAAAGGTGATTGACATTCCCAAAATGCTGTCTGTCATTAATCAACGTATCGAGAGTCTCTACGACCGCGATCACTGCATAGGTCATGCTTATTTCACATCGCTTACTCAGATCTCCGATGGATACGAACGCCTCATTGCATTGTCGCAAGTTTTCAGTAATCGCATCGTCCCCCTGCTCGAGGAATACTTCTTCGAAGACTGGCAGAAAATCCGACTTGTGCTGGCAGACAACCAGAAGCCTGAAGCCGCTCAGTTTGTGATTGAGAACCAGGATCACGAAGAGGATCTAGTGCGACTGTTCGGCAGCGATCATGGTCTGGATACTTATGCTACCAAGCAATGTTACGTGGTGCAGAATACTTCCTTCATCAACCCGGATGCCTACATCGGCATCTACCAGAAGCTACCCGCCAGATGAATGGCTTGACCATTTACGAGTTTGACGCCCTGGCCCCCGCCGGGGCAGATTTCTCGGGTAGCGATGGTGTTCGCATGATTCCGGTCAGCGTATTCAGCTGGCTTGAGGGGCAGTGCCTGCGTGCTGCCGACTCAGGAGATGCCAACTGGCTACGTTGGACTCAACGCCGTGGTCGTCGTGTCATCCAGGTAACCAGCTTTGTCGGCGTCATTCGTGCGCCAAACGGATACCAAATAGAAGTGCTGCCAAAAGTCGGCAAGGCCATCGGCGGTGGCTCAGTCGAAGCACGTCAATTGCTGATTGAAATGTTGTGCTGCCTGCATGGCTTTCGGCACATACTGACCGATAGCGCCAAACTCTCCGCAGCACAAATGCCGCTATTGGAAATATTCATCAGCGAGTTTCTGCGCTCCGTCGAGCACATCGTCAAGCGAGGGCTTCGCAGTGACTATCGCCAGCATCAGGATAATTTGCCTGCCTTGCGTGGCAAACTTATATTGTCACAACACTTGCGGCAAAACCTATTCCGGGCAGACCGTTTCTTCACGGAGCACGATGAGTTCTCGACTGACCGCCCAGAGAATCGTCTGATTCATGCAGCATTACGACGCGTGCTACAACTTACAGGGACACAAGCCAATCAGCGACTGGCCCGAGAGCTGAATTTCGTTTTTGCCGACATCCCACCCTCTACGCAAACGCGGATCGATTTCCAGCAGGTGCGGCTAAATCGTGGCATGAGCTACTACGCTGATGCCCTGGCATGGACACGCCTTATTTTGGATGAGGAATCTCCACTTACTGGCTCGGGGCGACACACTGCTCCGTCATTGTTGTTTCCAATGGAAGCCGTCTTTGAGGCTTATGTAGCTAAGCATCTTCCCCAACAGCTGATACCCCCTCTCATTCTGAAGACTCAAGCACGTAGCCATCACTTGGTTCGCCACTGCGAACAGAGTTGGTTCCGCTTGAAGCCAGACCTGCTGGTTCGAAGTTCAGACAGTGACTTACTAGTACTCGATACCAAGTGGAAACTATTGAATAGTCTGAAACCGAACGGGACAGACAAATACGGCTTATCGCAAGCCGATTTCTATCAATTACAGGCTTATGGCTTGAGTTATCTAGATGGCGTCGGAGATGTTATTTTGATCTACCCGAGGACAGATGCCTTCATCGCCCCACTGCCTGTGTTCGATTTTCCGAAGACCAGCAGAATGCGCCTTTGGGTGCTACCGTTCTGCCTCAAAGAACGCCGATTGAAGATACCCAGTTCTCCGCAGCTAGATTCAATATTCGTCCGAGATTCAGGCGTGCCCAGTCTCGCCTATTAATACGTACTTCTTCGCTTGCCTGACAAGCCTTTCAGCTAGATAATTGCGTTCGTGCCGTTCAATAGCGGCACCGGGATTGGCGTCCCGAAGAATCTCGGCGGACTGCAGCGAAAGCTCCAGTCCTCACACCATTGCTTCGTGCAATCTATGGCGGGCCTTGGTGGGAGTGTCGCAAGACACGCCGGTTCCGAGATTCCGGTAACGCCAATCCCGCCATGTGCCTGCCACCCACCGATTGGCGTCGGAGACGCAGGCGAGCACTTAAATCTCGGAGAATCTTGCCATGACAAGCATTTCCCGCAGTGCGTCTCACCTTGCCGTATCCCCCAGCCCTTTGCTTCGCTCCGGAGCGTCTGCTTCTTTGTCTCAGCCCAGCCTGCTGGCCATGCATAGGCTGCATGATGCCTTTGCCGCCTTGCAGGACCAGCTTGCCCGCAAGCCGCAGGCCTGCGCCCGCGTGCCGGCGGCGCAGCTGGCGCATCTGTGCCGCGACATTGAGGACGCGGTGGTGGAAACCATCTGCCACCTGGCCCACGGCCAGCTGGGCTTGCAGGCGCTATTGGGCCTGCTGTCCGCGCTGGGCGACGACGTGCGCCTGCCGTCCAGCCGCCTCCAGCAGTTGTTGGCGCCGCTGGACAAGCGGATGGAAGCGTCGCTCAGCCGGCTCACCAGCGTGCTGTAAGCCGCTGCCGCCGCGGCCCATCCGGGCACGGCGGCCGCTGAGAACCCCGTGTTGGGGTGGGCAGCGGCGTGGCGGCACCTTGGGGGCGCACTCACCCATCGCGCCCCTCGCCGCCTGCGCATCAGGCACCGCTCCGCCCTCGCCGCTTTCCCCGCCCCCACACGGGACGCACTGACTTGCCGCTCGCCCGCGCGCGTTGGCCTTTTCCCCGGCCGCAGGCCGGACAGGCGCTGGCTCGCGCCCGGGCGGGCGGACTTTCTCGCTGGAGGATACGCATGTCCCACCCCACTGAATTTGCGCCGTTTGCCGTGCACATCCACCCCCAGGTACGTGGCCACGGGCCACACCGCCATCTGCGACCATCCAATCCGGCCACGCCGCTGGCCAAGCTGAACCACATCTTTGCCCAGCTGCAGGCGCAATTGGCCGACCCCGATCTAGCCAGCCTGCGCCAACCGGTAGCGCAGCTGGCCCACCTGTGCCGGGAGATGGAGGACGCGGTAAGGGAATCCATCCCCCACCTGGCCCATGCCCAGCTGGGCCTGGAAGCCATGATGGACCTGCTCTCATGCCTGGGCGACGACGTGCGCCTGCCATCCAGCCGGCTGAAGGAACTGCTGGCGCCGCTGGATAAGTGCATGGACCAATCGCTCCACTTGCTCACCCGCGCGCTGTAAACGCACAAGCCAGCCGGGCCCGCACACGTAGGCCCGGCGGTTTCCGCTATCCAGTCATGGAGGAAAACGCATGTCCAACATCACCCCGCTAATGCCACCCACATCCAGCCAGAACGCCGACACGGACAAACCCAACCACCTCCCCGCCACCGTAGCGGCGCTGGTGGAGTTGGATCAGATCATCACCAAGCTGCAAAACCCGCTCACCCACCACTGCCCCACCGCCCTGCGCCTGCTAGTGGAAAGGCTGGCGGAGCTCAACCAGGAAATCGAACAAGCCCTCAGCACCAGCAACCAAACCCTGGCCCGCACCAGCGAGGGCATGCAGTCGCTGCTGGACCTGCTCCGCCTGGCAGACGGCACCCCATTCCCCGCCCGCCAGCTGTTCAGCCTGCTCACCCCGCTACACCAAGAACTGCTGCTGGCCCGCTACCAACTGGTAGGCCGGGTGTAGCAAAAAGCCCACCCGGCCGGATGGCGGGGTGGGCTTTTTTACAAGCTATCTTGGATTCATCTCTATCGGTGCATTAGCCACACTTATCGCGTAGCTTCAATCAATTCCGATATAACTCAATAATATTCCTCACTGGCACAACCATTTCCGGTGAAACGACAGGCTTGCCAACATAACCACCTTGTACCACTCGGCAGCGTACGATTTTTTTATCAGATAGCTCTTGTGCAATTTTATCACCGGATGGAAGAGACCACCGCCCGTCATCTACCATATGAGCAATACCGCTAGCTTTGTAAAAAAATAACCCGCTCTCCTGACCTGTATCCTCAATCGCTCCAGTCCAGTTTACCCCCTGATCTAGCTCAATGAAGTTCTCCACCGACGCATTGCCTATCAGACAATTTAAGCGACTCAACTTTCTAGACAACCCAGATTCAGCACTGGAAAACTTGAATATTATTTCAACGCCTGATCTTTCCACAGCAGCATATTGAATTGGGCCAATGGCACTTGCCCAACTGAATAACCCGCCTACTACATAGAACAACAGAAGCAATGGCATACTCACTGCCTTTACAAGCTCAACCCTACTGCGAAATCATGGATTACCACATCCACGATACTATTATTTACTCTTGGGTAGTTTAACTTCAAACTCATCAGATTCAATAGAGGAAAAATTGGCTTGATACAACCGGCAATAAATAGAGCCTCGTTCATCTACCAGTTTCTTGAATTCATCACTAGACATATCCTTCCACTCAGCCTTACCAAAAACCACCTCAATCGTCATGCTCTGCCTTTGTCGAACTGCCGTATCAGGACCACCACGCCCAACTGTTTCATTAGACACTGTATAGTGGCGCCCCTTATCTCGATCAAAGCTACAAAATAATGTAGGAGCTTTAACATTCCAAGATGGTATAAACTTAACGACAGCTCCTTGATCTGTCAGATTAGCCTGAACAACTTTGACAGTTCGGGAGAATGGCCACACGCCGTACCAATAACATATCCCAACAAGCAGAACTGGTATCAAAATAAATAACTTAACTCCTCCAAATTTTACCATCCCATCACAGAGTACAGGTCCTGAACCGGCACATCTATAGGATCTGTCGCAGAGCCCCAAGTAAAGAAGCCGCGCTGATAAATAACGCAGGAGATTTTTTTTGCTCCATTCAGCTCTCGCTCAATATCATACTTACCTACCGAATATTGGCCAGACTTGCTAAAACCATCCATGTAGACTGAAGCTTTAAACTTACCTTCTCCAACCTTTTTAATAACCTTTCCGTATATCGCGACACCATCTTCCGGAAAAACATTTGGATACTTTGTTTTATCAGAAAGAGAGCATGCTATATTGTATGCATTACCAAAATCTGTTTTATCACTGAAGAAATATATTTCAACCTCCCTCTTATTATTTAATGACACATGATCATACTTAACAACTGGAGGATGGTTAAATACCATAATTACCAACCCCAAAATAACAACAAAAATCACTATTGTCTTAAGCAGCTTCATTCACTCCCCCTCTAAATTCGTCTCAACACTCCCCTTCAAAATACTCCACGCAGTTATTTTACCATCCAGGGGGTACTGCATAGCAGGCAACGTTTCAACATGATTTACATCTACAATCTTATTCAAATCTGGGAGTCGATCAGGGACTTTAACACCATCTAACCTAGGGCCAATCCACCATTGAATACCGGCATCGGCCACAGCATTAGCTGAAAGGTCGACCTTCATATCATCATACTTTTTCCCTGGATAGTATTTTTTTATTATTGACAAATAGCTCTGATAGTATCGTAAATTAATCCAGATATATGCAATAGGTTCTGGCACTGCCGCATATATATCCGCAAATACCTTAAGGACTTGACTCTCACCAACAGGATCAAGCGTTATCAACATTTCTACAGCGTAGCCAAGCTTAGATAGCTTCTGCGAAAAATGGGCTCCATTCCACCCGCCCAAGCTATGACCCACTATATACACCTTGGCCTTCTTGTCAATAATAAATTCCGCAGCCAGTCTCTGTACATTCTCACTCCCATGAACCTCATAATATCCAACATATACCGAGTTTATTAAAAAATCCGACATTTCTCTTTTAAATTGACTCTCGAAATATTTCTTGACGTCTACAATATTACCATTTGGCCCGCTACCCAAAAATGGCCTCTTATCACCAGCTCCACCAACAAAAAAAATTACAATCCTTGGCGGTTTGCAAACCAAGATTTTTTTATCCTTCTGGTTTGATGCAGGTGATAGTGTCTTGGTGCTAATTTTTAATATTTCTTTAGCCATATGGTTATCTTTTCAAAGATTACTTGATCACTTTGATTTCAACGCTTTCTGAAGCATTTGGGTTCTTCACCATATGCGTATATCCTTCACTGTCAGTGTATCCTCTTTCGATCCCACCAAATTCACGATGAATTTCATACTTATGATTTGCCAAAGGCTTACCTGTATGCTGATCTACTAGCTGAAAGCGATCATCAAACTTGGTTTGTGGCATAGCGTTATATGTCTGTCCAAGGCTTGTTCCCCCGCTCCAATCATGGCTTGCCCCCTTGAAGCTGACAGTGCCCGGCGCATGTAGCTCAATCTTGCCATCCTTGATCCGCACATAGGCGCCACCGCTGGTGAGCAGGACTTCCTGTTTGCCGTTGAGGTGGATCTTCTGCTTGACCGAGGTGATGGTCAGGTCCTTATCCGCCGTCAGCTCCATCACGTCGCTCTGCGCCTGCACCTGCACCTTCCCTTTTGCCGCGATCAGCTTCAGCGCCACCTTGTCCTTCACTCCCGCCACGAACAGGCTGATGTGCTGGCCGACGTTGTGCAGCCAGCGCCGGCCGGTGGTGTGGTTGGCGTCGCGCTGGGCGACCAGATTCAGGTTCTGGCCGGCGCTGAGGGTTTGGCTTTGCTCGGTCAGGGAGGCGATGCCTGCGGGTGCGGACAGGATCAGCAGCGGTTGCTGGCCGGCTTGGCCTTTCGCCGTTTTGCCGTCTTTGTCGGTGTTCGATCCCGCTTCCCAGGCCTTCAGCGCGTCGGCGTGGTGTTGCAGGTGGCCGTCGGGCTTCTTGCCGGCCTTGGCGTTGTCCGGGCCGATTTCGTCGGGCCCGGTTTCCATGGTGTCGGCCAGCTGGCCGGTGGCGGTTTCGGCCAGCGCCTGGGAGAGGCTGAGGGCCGAGTCGAGCTGGCTCTGGGCGTGCTCGCGCGCTAGCTGTTTACCGCCAGCGCCGTTCTGAGCCTCGGTGGACAGCAGCAGGCCATGGGCGGCGCGGATGGCGCCGTGGTTGTCGGTGCGCAGCTCGAAGCCGTCGCCGCGC
>NZ_JBTNLS010000009.1:0-308755 GCF_059047085.1 Chromobacterium sp. INPA-IVC
GCCGGCGCTGGCTGCACAACGTCGGCCAGCACATCAGCCTGTTCGTGGCGGGAGTGAAGGACAAGGTGGCGCTGAAGCTGATCGCGGCAAAAGGGAAGGTGCAGGTGCAGGCGCAGAGCGACGCGATGGAGCTGACGGCGGATAAGGACCTGACCATCACCTCGGCCAAAGGCAAGGTGCAGATCGCCGCCAGCCAGGAAGTGCTGCTCACCAGCGGCGGCGGCTACATCCGCATCGCCGGCGGCAATATCGAAATCCACTGCCCCAGCGAAGTGAGCGTAAAGGGCGCCAGCCATAGCTTGAGTGGGCCAGCCAGCTTGAAGGTACCGCCTCCGCCGATGCCAGTAGGCAAGTCACAATTACAATTTGGGCGGGAATATCACGATGAGGAGCCGCTTGTGGGGGCCAAGTACACCGCGACCTTTGCAGATGGAAGTGTCCGAAAGGGTGCTCTGGACAGCAATGGGCAGGCTACGTTGGACGATGTGCCGCCGGGAGCTGCACAGGTGATATTTGGCCCAGATCCACGAACATACCAACGCAAAGATAAGCAAGATAACCCGGAGTATAAGTCCACGTTCTCTACCGGAGATATTCGCGCGCTGATTAACAAACATGGAGGAGCCTGAGATGGCAGGCATCAGTGTCGCAGAAAAGAAAAGCATCGCGGTAGAAACAAGTGAATGGATATGGGGGACCGTGCAAGGTGCATTCAACGAACGCCAAACCACATCGCAAATCCTGGTAGACGCCGTTATTGGAATGATTCCTCTGGTGGGCGATGCCACCGCCGCACGCGATCTACTGGCGGTTTCTATTCGCTTAAGCAATGAGCCACAAAGACGTGAGCAAGTCAGTGAATGGGTATTGCTAGTCATTCTGATCTTTGCCTTGATTCCCGTTGCGGGAGGCCTAATCAAAGGAGTGGGCCTGCTGGTGCTAAAAGTAGGAAAAGATGTAGCACAAAATCGAAAAGCACTACAGGAAATTATTCATCTATTGAACCGTATGGGCCGTGGCGATGCTCTAAAATGGTTTCAGAAATTGGATGTACTCAAGTATCAAAGTCAATTGATTGGCAAGTTCAAGGATTTCTGCAATGGCATCGCCAATACTATTGGCGAAGTTCTTAAATCCAGGATGGGTATCCTTCTGACAGATAGCATGCGTGCCAAATTGCAAAACGTTCAGAGCGGACTGCTTGCATTGCGAGACTTAGGCGACAGAATGATTCCTCTGGCCCTGAAAGAACTACATGCTAAGTTAAAGGTTTTGCAGGAGATGGTGTATCAGGGCGAAACCCATATGCTGGCCACAGGGCAGAAAAATCTGACCCGAGAAGCTGAAGCATACCTGCTTGAAAAAGAAGTACGTGCGGCGATCAAAGCGGGGAAATGGCCACAGAATCTGATTATTGCTGACGGAAAAACTAAACCGGAAAAACTGGCCAAACTCTTCGATAGTAGAAAAATTGCCGAAGGTTGGCCGAATTTGCTGCGAACCAAAGTCAAATTACCAGGGCATGGTGAAGTTGAATATTACAACTCTCTATGCACCTTCAGCGGGAAAGTTACAGCCTGGGGGCCGGAGCAATTTGCGGGGCAAACGCTTTACCGAGCTTTTGGCGCTGGAGGCAAACTAGCCGGGCCCTCTCATGCAGGGGGATATTTCTGGGGAGCTGGCCGTATTCCGCAGAATGCCAAGGAATGGCGAGAGTTGGCGGCGGTATTGGATGAATGGAATGCTAATGGTTTGATGGTACTGGTCACCTTTCCGCCATTGGAGCGGATTCGCAAGGAAAAAGAGCTGGAGGTCGCGCTTAAGGGCTGGTATGGCAGTATTGCCGAGCAATTTGGTAGCAAGATCAAAAACCAATATTTGGCCGGCGGGGGCAAGCAGCTTGGTATGGGTGAACTGCCATCGGCGATCAAAGCCAAGCTGGCTGAACTGGGTGAGGCAGCCAAGGCTGGAAAACTGGGCAGCGCTGAAGTGATGGGCGTCAAAATTGAAGTGCGCAAGACTGGCTGGACCGATGTGGAAGGTAAATACGGCTATGCGAAGGAGGGGGATGATTTGTCACGCCGCGCCGTTACCCGTCAGCTTGAGGCCGATGAAATAAAATCCAAGATGACGAACAGCAAAACAGTGGCCGTCGTAAAAGGCGGTAGTCAACAGAAGGAAACTACACGATGAATTTTCAACCCACCCGCCGTCGCTTGTTCTGGATACTGCAGAAATGGTCCAGCTATACCGTGTGGGCACACTACGCTCAGCAGTTCGATATCTTTGTCAAAACCTATGAAGAAGCACTGGCTACCTGGCCGGAAGGCGAACGTCCTTCAGAATACAATCTCCGTTTCGCCTATGCCGCACAGGATTTATATCAGAAAGGCTTGGCCGTGCTGGCACGTGGGGATCGTTCTATATGGCGCCAACGCGATGATGCCTACCTCCTAGAAGCAAAGTCTGTAGCATTCGATGCTATGAATATTATTGACTCCGAAGAGGTCAATAACGAATTTCAGGGTGATCATGGGATGCCTTTCTATCCGGTTTGGACGTCCCGGCTAGAATATCTATACCAACTGAAAGTAGCGGCAACACCCGAGGGCGCAGCCTTGGTCTTTGAGCAGCGTCCAAGATACATAGATTGGTTACCTGAAGCGCTCATTGGAGAAGAAGATCTCAGGCAGTACTTTGAAGATTTGCATTTTGGCGGCCGATTTCAACCCTGGCCGGTCACCCCCCCACCTACGCCTGATCCAAGTAACATCCTAGTTGAAAGTGGTGATCGCGTACCAAAGGATGGCATCTGGGAACTAGTACAACCGCATCGCACTCCCGGTGAGACAGATGCACTCAACTATTTCGTCAAGGGCGCTGCGGTACCGTGGATTGAGGATACCAATTACGATGACCAATCTGGCAAACAACATGCTCTACCGGCCACCTGGCGCCTGGTATGGGAGGATACTCGCTACCTTGATGGCGTTATTCCAGACGAATCCCACTTCCTCAATCCAATTCCCGAACCTACCATTGAGTCAGAGCAAGAACCTGCAGTAATGGCCGCCTATCGTGGCCGCTGTGATGCTGGTAAACCTTGCCCCCGCAGCGGCTACTGGTTCACCTTTTCACAAGAAGAGTCCCGCCGTTGGTTTGAACAAAGCGATGCCATGCCTGAATTCAAAAATTCGAGTTACGGTGCAACGATTTGGTATTGGAGCGAAGATCAGAGTAGAGAGTGACGGGCTGGGCCTCTGTACTCGGAAGCCCGCCTGCTGAAGATCACCGACCCGCTGGGCCGCGGCACCCATTACGAATACGACAAGGCCGGCCGGCTGCAAAAACGCACCGACGCCAACGGCCACAGCCTGGGCTACCAGTACGACAAGCTGGGCCGCCTCACCGCGTTGCGCAACGAAAATCACCGCTACTACCGCTTCGACTACGACGATGGCGGCCGCCTGACGGCCGAAACCGGCTTCGACGGCAGCGCCACCCGCTATGTCTACGACAACGCCGGCCGCCTGGCGCAGCAGGTGGAAGGCGACGTCGCCACAGACTTCCGCTATGACCGCGCCGGCCGCCTGATCGAGCGCAGCGCGCCGAACAGCAAGGAAAGCTTCGGCTACGCCCCTGCCGGCCGCCTGTTCCAGGCCAAGAACCGCTACGCCAGCCTGCGCTGGGTGTACGACGCGGTCGGCAACGTTTCAGAGGAGCACCACGGCTACCACGTCGCCGGCGTCAAGGAAACCTATCGCTGGCAACACGAGCACGACAAGCTGGGCAACCGCATCGCCACCGTCCGGCCGGACGGCCACCGCGTGAACGTGCTCAACTACGGCAGCGGCCACGTGCACGGCCTGCTATTCGGCCAGCGCGACATCTTCAACCTGGAGCGTGACAAGCTGCACCGCGAAACCCAGCGCGTGCTGGGCAATGCGCTGCAGCAGACCCTGGCCTACGATAAGGCCGGCCGCCTATCCAGCCAGCGGCTGATGGGCGCCACCCAGTGGAGCCGACAGTACCAGTACGACGCCGCCGGCCAGCTGACCGGCATCGCCGACAATCGCAGCGGCCAGCTGAACTACCGCTATGACCCGGTGGGCCGTCTGCTGGAGGCCGCCCCCCCCAAGGGAGTGGAAAGCTTCCGCTTCGACCCCGCCGGCAACCTGCTGGACAACGCCCCGGCCGCCGACGGCCATCAGAGCGACAGCCTGCTCGGCAACCTGCTCAGCCAGTACGCCGGCCGCCACTACCGCTACGACAGCCGCGGCAATCTGATAGAGAAGCGCATCAACGGCAGCCTCACCCAGCTGGAATGGGACAGCCACAACCGCTTGTCCCGCCTCACCACGTCGGACGGCCAGCGCACCGACTACCATTACGACCCGCTGGGCCGCCGCATCGCCAAGATCAGCCAGGGCCAGGCCACGCTGTACGGCTGGGATGGCGACGTGCTGGCCTTCGAAACCCGCGACGAAGAAGCGGTGCACTACCTGTTCGAGCCGGACAGCTTCGTGCCGCTGGCCCAGGTGCACACCAACGCCATCCGCGGCGTCAAAGTGCCGGCCTGGAGCCAACACAACCCGTACGATCCGGACAAAGACCCACTGCGCCAAGCAGGTCCGGAACCGCAAGCGCCGAAGGCGGTGTACTACTACCACACCGACCACCTGGGCACCCCGCAAGTGCTTACCGATGAGCAAGGCGCGATTGCGCTGGAAATGGACTACCAGGCCTGGGGCCAAGCGCGCGAAGTCATCGCCGACGCCGCCTCAAAAGCCGGTATCCGCAACCCCTTCCGCTTCCAGGGGCAGTATCATGACGAAGAGTCGGGGCTGCACTACAACCGCTATCGTTACTATGACCCAGAGATAGGGCGATTCATATCGAGGGATCCAATCAGGTTAAAAGGAGGGATTCATATTTATCAATATGCGCCGAATTCGACTGAATGGACTGACCCGCTTGGCTTGGCTAGGTCTGGACAATGGGTTACTGTTGGCAATGGCAGGATACGTATTGATCCACCTCATGTAGAAAATACAAACCAACAGACCCATGCTCATTGCCAATGTAAGTCACGAAAACAAGAGGTAGTTGTGAACAAAGATGGTTCTCAAAGTCACGGATCACGTGGTGATGTTTCTGGGCTTACTCGGGCAGAGAAAGATTATTTGCGCAACCAGGGATTTAACATATGAAAAACCTTGAAGATTTAAAGATTTTTGGAACTATTGAAGGCAATGATAAATCTCAAAAATTAGATGAAATATCTATTCTCGCAAGCCCGGAGGTCATTCGAGAGCTCGGAATATTTCTCATTAATGCCGCATACGAGATGGAGCTTAATGAGGTTGAACACATTCACCTCCAAGACTCAATACTGAATTTCTCGTATAATAATCACGCAGATGTAATTGCCATCAATCAGGAAATAGTTAAACCAATCGATAGCACAAAATAACAAGAGGCATCCCAAACACATAGATCATACCTGAGCCAGTGAATTCCGCCCATTGCTAGGCTAGTGCGACATCATGATGTTCATTCATGGATGCCGCCGGCCAGCTCACCGGCATCGCCGACAGCCGCAGTGGCCAATTGAATTACCGCTATGATCCGGTTGGCCGCCTGTTGCAAGCCGCCCCCCCCCAGGGGGTGGAGAACTTCAACTTCAACTTCGACCCGGCAGGCAATTTGCTGGACAACGCCCCGGCCGCCGACGGCCATCAGGACAACAGCCTGCTGGGCAACCTGCTCAGCCAGTACGCCGGCCGCCACTACCGCTACGACAGCCGCGGCAATCTGGTGGAAAAACGCGTCAACTGCAGCCTCACCAAATTGGAATGGGACAGCCACAACCGCCTCTCCCGCCTCATCGCCCCGGACGGCCAGCGCACCGACTACCACTACGACCCGCTGGGCCGCCGCATCGCCAAGATCAGCCAGGGCCAAGCCACGCTGTACGGTTGGGACGGCGACGTGCTGGCCTTCGAAACCCGCGACGAAGAAGCGGTGCACTACCTGTTCGAGCCGGACAGCTTCGTGCCGCTGGCGCAGGTGCACACCGACGCCATCCGCGGCGTCAAGGTGCCGGCCTGGAGCCAGCACAACCCCTACGACCCGGACAAGGACCCGCTGCGCCAGCCCGCGCCGGAACCCGAGGCCCCCAAGGCGGTGTACTACTACCACACCGACCATCTGGGCACCCCACAAGCACTGACCGACGAGCAAGGCGCGCTGGCGCTGGAAATGGACTACCAGGCCTGGGGCCAAGCACGTGAAGTGATCGCCGACGCCGCAGGCAAAGCCGGCATCCGCAACCCGTTCCGCTTCCAGGGGCAGTATCATGACGAAGAGTCCGGGCTGCACTACAACCGTCATCG
This sequence comes from Chromobacterium sp. INPA-IVC, assembly GCF_059047085.1. NCBI lineage: Bacteria > Pseudomonadati > Pseudomonadota > Betaproteobacteria > Neisseriales > Chromobacteriaceae > Chromobacterium > Chromobacterium sp. INPA-IVC. Next base: position 6,396 of record NZ_JBTNLS010000009.1, read on the forward strand.
CTACTATGATCCGGAGATCGGCCGGTTTATCTCAAAGGATCCTATCAGACTAGTTGGTGGAACTAATATATTTGCATATGCAAGTAACCCTATCCATTGGATAGATCCGCTTGGATTGACCAAAACCACCTGCGATCTTTACGCATTTGGCAATGCAACAAAGCCTAGAGAGCCACGGGTATCAGGAGTCAATACAAAACCTGGTCAAAAGAGTGACTTGAATACTGATGTAGCAGGTAATGTGCACGCAACATATGAAGAGGGGGCATCTACCTTTAGCAACCCCGCAAAGGCACCAATTATTGGTACTTACTACAAGCTACCAGCAGGTACTGAGCTACCTGATGGGCTTGGCGTAATCGCCGACGGAAAGGATGTAGGTGGAACCCATGCGGAGACACATCATACAATTTGCCCTTTGAAGAAAATGCAGGGCAGTGAGTTTATTCAAAAATTCAACAACTTACCTTGGCAAAAAGCAGGAAAGAGATAAATGGAAAAAGACATAAAAATGGTTACTTGGGATAGTCTACTAGAAAAGCATCATGAATTCATTAAAAGCAGAACAGCCATTACAAAAGAGATTAAAAATTACATCCCCATTATTAAAAAATCTCTATTAGGCAACTCAAACGAAACATCACTCGCTTTAAACATAATTACAAACCTTCCAGAAGAGATTAAGATAACCTTTCTAGAGGAATTAATTGCATGCGCAAGCTATGTAAATGGATTCACAGCAGAAGCACAACAGATAATATTATCAATAGATAACAATTGGCTTAGAAAAAATATTCCCCCCTATATCGACAAAATTTTAAAAGATGGCACTTACGAAGAGTATACTTCCATGATTAGTCTGTACTATGAATTTGACACAAACAAAGCCTTTGAGCTTGCATCTCTCGCATCTAAAAACGAAGACGAAGATATAAAAGATATTGGGAATGATTTTCTAGAGAAATTTGCAAAAACAAAGAACAATTAGCCCACGTTCACACTTACGTTTTGACGTTGACCTCCACCCGGCTAACCGAGCGGTCTAGTCTAGAGATTTCCGGCTTCAAGGTGAGCAAGTCTGAACTCGCTCGGGATCTGGTCGCCCAGCGAACGGTGCGGCCTGAATTCGTTGTAATCCTGCCGCCAACGCTAGATCTTTTCACGTGCGTCATCCAGCGATAAAAACCAATGCACATTCAGGTACTCATCCCGCAGACTGCCGTTAAATGACTCGATAAAGGCATTATCCGTGGGTTTCCCTGGTCGTGAGAAGTCCAGCGTGACGCCTTGCTCATAGGCCCACTGATCCACAGCGCCTGGGAAATAAACTCACTGCCGTTGTCGACCTAAATCCGTTGCGGCGTCCCGCGCAAGGCTTGCACATGCTGCATCGTCGCGACCACGTCCGCGGCTTTCAGCGCGAAATCCACCGTGATCGCCAGGCTCTCCCGGCTAAAATTATCCACCACAGTTAACACCCGGATTCTTTGCCCGTTGAACAGCTGATCGGCGACGAAATCCATGCTCCAGCAGGCATTCAAACTGGAGACCGCCGGCCGGGCTTGCCGGTGCGCGGCCGCCACTCGCCGCTTGGGACGTTTGCGCCGCAGGTTCAGGCCTTCTTCGCAGTAAATCCGGTAGGTCTTCTTGTAATTGATGTGCCAGCCCTCACGCCGAAGCAGGACGTAGATGCGGCGTGCGCCATAACGAATACGCGTGGCGGCGATCTCGAGGATGAGGGCGACGTCCCTCCGGTATTGAGCAGCATCATAACGACGAGTCCGGGCTGCACTACAAGCGCCATCGCTACTATGATCCCGATATTGGACGGTTTATTTCGCGGAATCCTACTAGTTTGATGGGTGAGATGAATTTTCATAGTTATGTATCGAATCCAATTGAGTGGGTAGGCACACTTGGATTAGCAAGTCAAACACCTGCAACTCGATTAGCCAAACCGAATACAATAAATTAACAAGGAGATAGTTATGTTCTGGGGAATCAACATAAAAGACTGGCACGTCGCATATGATGACATCTCATTTTTAGATACGAATTTCGATCCAGTCTCACAGCAAGACTATTTAAAAGAAGATATGCTTCAGCTTGAAAAAAATGACCAAAATTTATTAATTGATGTATCATGGAGGCCATCATTTGACCCTGATGGAAGATTTATTATCGTATTGATAAAAAATCAAAACTGGGACAAACCAGCATCTCTTACAGAAACAAGGTCAATACAAAAAACAAAAGAAGCGATTAGCGGAATAATCGAAAATATTTAGTAACGACATCAAGAAAAGCTGTCTCACCCCGTGATAATTTCTAGAAAACTACACATGCTTTTTAATCCGAAAACAATAGACTGTGCAATCAGCCCATAACAGGCTAAAAGATTATCTGAGCAAGTATATCTGGAAGCGTACCCAAACCAACTAGAGTCTGGGTACGCTACTGGAACATCCTACTCTATGCCATTTCCCCCAGCACATCCTCATGCTATAATCGTCGCCTTACCCTCCTGGCGCTGCTGCTGGAGGTACCTGCCCGTCCGAATAACCGGAGGGGTTACTGTACCTATTGCATCAGATGCCATCATGACCTCCATTTCCCGCTTGAAAGCCGCCCTACAACGCCAGGGCATTCATGTTGAACGTACCAACAATGTTTACCAACTGCGGACTACCGACTCCGAAGCCGCCGTACTGCTGCCGGATAGCCTCCCTCTGGAAGAAAAAGCCGTCAAACAGCTACTCGGTTTCGCAGCCACCCGCTCCGCCGATGGCCGCCACGGCGTATGCAAAGCCTGCGCTACACCGGACTTCCACCCAGGAGGCATCGCGCCAGTTGGCGCCATAGTGGCTACCGATCCGGAATTCGTCATTCCCGCCGCCATCGGCACCGATATCAACTGCGGCCTACGCCTGGTGAACACAGGCCTCCAGTACGAGACCATCGCCCCACACAAAGACGCGCTGCAATCTCGGCTCACCCATGTGCTGCTGGATAACGGCCGCAACCTGCCGGTATTCAGTCGCGGCTTTGCCGCGCTATTCGACGCAGGACCGGATGCCTTCATCGACCTGCTGCCACGCGAAGGCCTATGGGCCGGCCGGCGTAAACCGAACCCGCCTGCTGAATGAGCTGGCGGCCTGCATCAGCCCGGATAGCTTTGACTCCGCAGCCCGCTACGCGCCAGAGGCGCTGGTAGGCACACGCGAGCTGATACGCGACCCGAGCCTGGGAACCCAAGGTGCGGGCAATCACTTCGTTGAGCTCCAAGTCGTAGACCAAGTGCTGGACCGCCACGCGGCTTACGCCGCGGGCTTGGCCAAAGACGATGTGGTGTTCATGATCCACACAGGTTCCCGCGATGTCGGCTTCTATGTTGGTAAGCGCTGGATGGACAAGGCGCGCGCAACTTGGCCTCGCCAGATGAAGTATCCGGAGCATGGCTTGTTTGGCCTATCCGGTCCGCTGGCGGATGAATACCTGATCGCGATGGGCACGGCGGCCCGCTATGCCTGGGCCAACCGCATGGCACTAACCGAAATGGTGCGCTCAGCCATTGAGGTAACGCTGGGCCAATCCAATAGCCGCTTGGTGGTGGACGTACCACATAACGTGGTACTGCGCGAACAGGGCCTCAACATCCACCGCAAGGGTGCCACACCGGCGCGCGAAGGCGAGCTGGCGTTGATACCCGGATCCATGGGCGATTTCAGCTATGTCGCAGCCGGTCTTGGCCATCCCGACTGGCTATGGTCCTGCAGCCATGGCGCGGGCCGCAGCATGCGCCGCCAGGCGATGAGGCGACTGGCGACAGAGGTCGCGCCTGGCAGTTGGCAATGCGTGACCCTGCGGGAGGAAAGGCGCATAGAAGAAGCTCCGCATGCCTACAAGCCCGTCGGCCCCGTGATCGCCGCGCAAGAAGAAGCCGGACTGATACAAGCCGCGGTTCGACTGCGCCCCTGGCTGACGTTCAAAGCCTGACCCAGAGCAATGCGACATGCCAAATACAAGCTGGACAATGACGCTTCAAGCATTCACCATCATATCCGATACGATTTGGACCAGCCTTTTGACTTATATCCGCGCCAGTGGACCTAGGGGCATCGCCCTTTAAACTCCCAGCACATCGCGCGCGCCCTGGAGAAGCATAAGAAAATGACTCCCCCACAGTTCATCGCCTTTGGCGAAGCCCTGACCGACTTCATCCGCGTGGACACCGATACCTGGCAATCCCGGCCGGGCGGCGCCGGCTGGAATGTGGCCAGGGTGGTGGGCAGTCTGGGAGTGGGCGCCGCATTCGCCGGCGCGGTCAGCGACGATCTGCTGGGCCGGCAACTACTGGAAGCGTCCGTGGCCGCCAACCTGGACACGCGCTTCATCCAGCCCTTGCCCTATCCGCCGCTACTGGCGATGGTGCCGTCCAGCCAGCCTCCTTCGTATTTTTTCGTCGGCGACAATAGCGCCGACCTGCATTTCGATCCGGCCCGGCTGCCGCCGGATGGGCTGGACGCGCTGCGCATCGCCTACTTCGGCAGCATCAGCCTGGCCAGGCCGCCGCTGGCCGACCGGCTGCTGGAACTGGCGCATGAATTGGCCGCGCGCGGCGTGGCCATTGCTTTCGACCCCAATATGCGCAGCGCGATGAGCGAAGCCGGCTACCGCCGCCGCTTCGAGGCGCTGGCCCACCTGGCCAGCTACATCAAGGTTTCGGATGAGGATCTGCAGCAGCTGTTTCCCGCGCAGGATCAAACCCATGCGCTGGAAGCGCTGCGCCGCCTCGCGCCCCAAGCAAGCATTCTGTTCACCCGCGGCGCGGACGGCATGAGCTTAATTGGCCGGGACGGCGTACAGGAACAGCCGGCGCTGCCCGCCTCGGTGTCGGACACCATAGGCTGCGGCGACGCCTCCATCGGCGGCCTGATCGCCAGCCTGCTGAAACACCCGGCCCGGACGATGGCGGAACATCTGCGTTTCGCCGCCGCCACCGCCGCCTGCACCGCCGGCCATGCGGGCGCTTACGCGCCGGATGAGACGATGGTGAACGCGAAGCTGGCGTTGCCGTCGGCCGCCTGATCCATATCGAATCCCTGCCGGGATGGCGCTACAATCGCGTCATCCCGCCCTGCTTCAAGGTAAGCCCCATGACCACTGCCGCCTGCCACGGCCTGATCGATACCCGTTTCGGCCCGGTAGCCGCCTGGCTGGACATCCGCGGCGCGCTGCTGCGCTTGCTGTTCAACCCCACGCCCGAACAGCTGGCAGCTCACGCCTGCCCGCGCGACGACGCGGCGCTGGCCGAGGTGGCGCGCCAGTTGGCGGAATACCAGGCCGGCGAACGCCAAGCCTTCGATCTGCCACTGGCGCCGCAAGGCACGCCGTTCCAGCAACAGGTATGGGCGGCGTTGCGCGAGATTCCCTATGGACATACCGTCAGCTACGGCGAACTGGCGCGCGCTCTGGGCAATCCGGACGGCGCGCGGGCAGTGGGCCGGGCCAACGCCACCAATCCCATCGCGCTGATCGTGCCCTGCCACCGGGTATTGGGGACGGACGGCAGCCTCACCGGCTACGCCGGCGGCCTGCCGCTGAAGGCCGCGCTGCTGCGTTTCGAGCTGGAGCGCAGCGCGCCGCCGGGGCTGTTCGGCGGATAGACCGCGAAGCACGCGTGTTGCGGCAATCAACACGCGCCGCAAGTCCCGCGCCCACCATCCCGGCAATGCAAAACAAGGAATCCGCATGAAACTCGCCCTGCTCGCTTCCGCTCTGCTGACGCTGGCCCTGCCCGCCTCGGCCAAGGTTTACCAATTCAAGGATTGGGCCGTCGCCTGCGACAACGTCCGCCGCTGCCAAGCCAACGGCGCCCAGGCCGAGGACGGCGACAACCCGGTCAGCCTGCTGTTGACCCGAGAAGCCGGCCCCGGCGGCAAACTGAACGCCCGACTGGATGTAGCCGATCCGGACGACGGCAAGGTAGGGAAATTGACGCTGCAGGTAGGCAAGCTCAAGTGGGCCAATATCGGCCCCGAGCAGGTTTTCAGCCCCGCGCAGACTACGCAGCTGCTGGCCGCCATGCTGGATGCCGACGAAGTGGCGCTGGCCGACGGCAAGCATCAATGGACGCTGTCGCTGGCCGGCCTGAAAGCCGCGCTGCTGAAAATGGATGATCTGCAGGGCCGGATAGGCACTCAGGGCGCGCTGGTGAAAAAGGGCGGCAAGCCGGAATCCGCAGTGCCGGCCCCCCAGACCCCGCCATTGCTGGTTCCACTGCAGCCTCCCGCCTCCAAGCCTGGCGATCAGGCCTTGCTGCCCGCCATACTCAAGCAGCTGCGCGCCGCCAACAAGGAATGCTGGAACGAGCTGCCGGATGAAGAGCATCCCGATACCGGGCTATACCGGCTGAGCGCCAACCAAGTGCTGGCGCTGCGCGAATGCGGCCGCGGCGCTTACCAGGGCGACTACAAGGTTTGGATCAGCGGCGACGCTCCGCCCTTCCGCCCGCGCGAAATCAAGCTGCGCGGCGAGGATGGCAAGGAAACCTTCCTGATGAACGCCGCCTTCGACAAGGGCGTGCTGTCCAGCTACGCCAAGGGCCGCGGCATCGGCGATTGCGGCGGCGGCGCCAGTTGGGCCTGGACCGGCAAGGATTTCCAGCTGATGTCGGCCGAAGAAGCCCCGCAATGCCGCGGCATTCCTGGCGGCGTGCCGCTGCGCACCTGGGCCACCCGGCAAAAATAAGGCTGCGCGAAAACCCGCACAGAACAGCGGAAGCGGCGGAACGGATAAATAGTGTGTGTACACACCGCCGCTGTTTCCAAGGCTGCCTTACCAGACAGATTTGATTTCATGCAGGTTTTCAGACGCTAGCGGCCCGCCGCCGCGCTGGCTTATACTGCGCAATCTTCCACTCCTCTTACGTAAAGAAAGGAGGTAAATATGGTTTTCTCTGCGCGCCCAATCATGCTGGCTCGCGTGCTCAGCGCATTTGAAAGCTCTTGCCTGCCATCCATCGCGCTGCGATAAGCGGGTTCGAGCAAAGCCACACTCCCATCTTTCAGAGTCCTTTCTCGACTCATCCCCGTTGTCGCCAGCGCTCCTGTTGACAGGGACTGCCACGTCCCGAGCAAGCGAGAGCACAAGCATGACAACCCTGATTTCCGCATTGTCCATCCAACTGGATGCCGGCCACGGCCCGCTGTTCCAGGATCTGTCCTTCACCGTAAAACTGGGCGACCGCATCGGCCTGATCGGCCACAACGGCTGCGGCAAAAGCACGCTGCTGAAACTGCTGTCCGGCCAGCTGGAGCCCAATAGCGGGGAGATTCAATACGCGTCCGCCTGCCGGCTGCAGCATGTCGAACAACACTTGCCCGAGCGGCTGTACGCGCTGAGCGCGCGCCAGGCCTTGCTGGAGGCGGTGGAGCCGGACCAGCATTGGCGGGCGGACAGCCTGCTGGCCGAGCTGGAGCTCAGCGCCCAGGCCGACACGCCGGTCTCCGGCCTCAGCGGCGGCCAGCACACCCGGCTGCTGCTGGGCCGCGCCGTGCTGCGCCAGCCCAATCTGCTGCTGCTGGACGAACCCAGCAACCACCTGGACCTGCCGTCCTTGCTGTGGCTGGAAGATTTCCTCTCCCGCTGGCAGGGCGGCTTCATCCTGGTGTCGCACGACGCCAGGCTGCTGGACCGCGCCACCCGCCACAGCTGGGTGATGCGCGACACGCGGCTGTACCGTTTCGAGCTGCCGTGCAGCCAGGCGCTGGCCGAGCAGGCCGAAACCGACGAGGCCGCGCGCGCGCGCCATGCCGGCGAGCAGAAGGAGATAGACCGCCTCGCCGCCAGCAGCAAGCGGCTGGCGATCTGGGGCCGCGAGCACGACAACGAAAAGCTGGTCCGCAAGGCCAAGTCGATGGAGAAGCGCATCGACAGGCTGAAGGACGAGCAGACTTTCGTCAGCCGCGGCAGCCCATGGCGGCTCAGCCTGCAAGGCCAGGCGCTGTCGGCCGACAGCCTGCTGGCTTTCGAGTCGCTGCCGGTGTCGGCCGCGCCCGGCCTGCCGCCGCTGTTCGCCGCCGCCGAACTGTGGCTGCGGCCCGGCGACCGGGTGGCGCTGTTGGGCGCCAACGGCGCCGGCAAGTCATCGCTGCTGCGCCAATGCTGGCGCGATGTCCAAGACGGCGAGCCGCGCACCGGCTGGCGCTGGCATCCCGCGGCCAGCATCGCCTATTACGACCAGTCGCTGCGGCAGCTGGCCGACGAGGCGACGTTGATCGACGCGCTTTATCCGCTGGCGCCATTGCCGGAAGCGGCGCGCCGGCACGCGCTGATCGCCGCCGGCTTCGCCTATGCCCGGCACGGCCAGAAAGTCAGCGTCCTCAGCGGCGGCGAACGCGCGCGGCTGCTGTTTCTGGCCTTGTCGCTGGCCAGCCACCATTTGCTGTGGCTGGACGAGCCGACCAACCACCTGGACCTGGACGGCAAGCGCGAGCTGGCCGGCGCGCTGGAGGCCTTCCCCGGCGGCGCGTTGCTGGTCTCGCACGATCGCGAGCTGATCGAAGCCGCGTGCAACCGCTTCTGGGTGCTGGACGACGGCCGGCTGCGAGAATGGCCGGACGCCGACAGCGCCTACGCCGCGCTGTTCACCGCTCCCGCCGGCACCCCCGAGCGGCCGGCCCCGGCATCCGACGCGCCCGCGCCGGCGGAGCCAAACGGCGAGGACGCGCAATGGCAGCGGCTGTGCGAACTGGAAGCGCTGCTGGCGGCTGACCTTGCCCGCAAGCCCAGGCATCAGAAGCCTCAGTTGCAGCAGACGTGGCGCGACGAAATGCAGGCGCTTGAACAAGCGCTAGGCCTGTAACCCCCTCCCCCGGACGCCATGCGGCGCTCCGGGGGATTTTTCCTCCCAGCCGAATCGGCGGCGTTTCATCCGCGCCAAACGCGTTTCATCCCACGCTTTCGGCAGTCCGTCGCATGTCGATATCATCCTCTGGGGCCCTCTCCTACAGTCACATCACAAACCAAACAGGAGAAACGCCATGAACTACTTCAACACTGCCGCGCTGTTGGACGCTCTGATCCAGCTCTGCCATCATATCCCGTCGTACTGGCTGCAATTGACGGACTGGGCGGGCAATATGGACTGGGGCCATCTCGTCCTGTCTGCGCTGCTGACCATCCTGGCCGTCAACGCCGTGATCGTGCCCGCGGCGCTGGTCTGGCTGTCGCTGGACTTCACGCAGCCCAAGCGGCTGTTCCGCCAGACCCATTTCAAGATTCCGTCGCAGCGCAAAGAGGTGAAGCATGGATAATCACAACCGCCCGGCGATGAGCCAGGACCACGCCGGCGCGATTCTGCAAACCGTAGAGCGAGTTTGGTGGAGCTTCGTCGACAAGGTGGCGCGGCTGGGGTGGGGCCGGCTGGCGCTGGCCTCCCTGCTAGCGATGATCCTCGGCGGCATTCTGCAGCTGCACATGCTGGCGCTGACCCTGGTGCTGGTGTCGATCCTGGTGAAAATACTCGCCGGCGGCAAATACCAGGCCGAGCGCGTCGCCGACCAGGCCATCGCCCGCAGCGAGGAGGCCGAGCAGCAGGCCGAGCTGGAAACGCTGCAGCGCCAGCTGGCGGAAGCGCGGATGGGCGCGCTGCAAGCGCAGATCGAGCCGCACTTCCTGTTCAATACCCTGTCGTCGGTGTGCCAGCTGATGGAGGACTCGCCGGTCAAGGCGCTGTCCATGCAGAAAGCGCTGATCCGCTACCTGCGCTCCTCATTGCCGGAATGGCGCGACTCTCCCGGCGAAACCAGCCTGGGCCAGCAGCTGGAGCTGTCCCGCGCCTATCTGGAAATCATGCAGCTGCGCATGGAAGACCGGCTGCAGGTCCGACTCAAAGTGCCTGAATCGCTGCTGGCGGCCCGCTTCCCGGTGATGATGCTGCAAACGCTGGTGGAGAACGCCATCAAGCATGGCCTGGAGCCCAAGGCCGAGGGCGGCTCCATCGAGGTGGGCGCCAAGGTGCTGGACGGCAGGCTCAGGCTGGAAGTGCGCGACGACGGCGCCGGCTTTCCGGAACAGCCGGGCCAGGGCATGGGCCTCGCCAATATCCGCGAGCGGCTGGCCATGTTGTACGGACCGCAAGCCGAACTGGCGCTGGAAGCGCCCGAATCCGGCGGCACCCGCGCCACCATCGTCCTGCCCTTCGCCCTGAGCTGAAAGGAAACCATGAGCAAGCTGACCGCCCTGATCGCCGACGACGAACGCCTGATGCGCGAGCAATTGCGCGCCGCGCTGGAACGGGTCTGGCCGGAACTGGAAATCGTCGCCGAAGCCCGCGATGGCGGGCAGGCGGTGGAACTGGCGCGCGAGCATCGGCCGGATCTGGCCTTTCTGGACATCACCATGCCGGTGCAGAGCGGCATCGCCGCGGCCATGGAGCTGGACGGCCTGTGCCCGGTGGTATTCGTCACCGCTTACGACCAGTACGCGATCCAGGCTTTCGAGGAAGGCGCCATAGATTACCTGCTCAAGCCGGTGGAGGACGACAGGCTGGCCCGCACCCGCCAGCGCTGGCAGCAACGCGCGCCGGAAACCGCCGCGCCGGACTGGCAGTCCGCGCTGAAACAATTGAGCCGACAACTGGAAAAACCCGCCCACCTGCGCTGGATACGCGCGTCGGTGGGCAGCTCTATGCGGATGATCGCCACCGAAGAGGTGCTGTTTTTCCAATCCGACGAGAAATACACCCGGGTGCAGACCGCGGGCGGCGAGGCGCTGATCCGCATGCCGATCAAGGAGCTGCTGCCGCAGCTGGACCCGGACGAATTCTGGCAGGTGCACCGCTCCACCCTGGTGCGGGTGGCCGCCATCGAGCAGGTGCGCCGCGACGAGCGCGGCATGCAGCTGCTGCTGCGCGGCTATCCGCAGCCGCTGGAGGTGAGCCGCAGCTACGCCCATCTGTTCCAGCGGATGTGATGAAGGGGCTGCCGGCCTCGCCGACATCCCCTTCTGGTTTTGCCCCCGCCTGCGCGGCGGGACGAGCCTCGTCCTTATTCCATCCGGAAAGCCAGCGTGGTCTGCTGCATCCGCTCCGCCACCACCGCCAGTTCGCGCGTCGCCTGCGAAAACACCTCCACCGCCACGCCGTTTTCCTTGGACATCGCCGCGATGGCCTCCACCCGCCCCGCCAGCTCGGTGCTGGCCTGACGCTGTTCGCCCACCGCCATCGCGATCTCGTGGATCACCGACACCACGCCGGCGGCGCGCTCCTCCACCGTGCTGATGGTGGCCGACGCGTTCTCAGCCGCCACCACCACGTCGGCGACGATCTGGCGGCTGCTGCGCATGCCGTCCACCGCCTCGCGCGCGCCGCCCTGGATCTTGCCTATCATATTGGTGATTTCCTGCGCCGAGCTGGTGGTCCGCTCGGCCAGCATGCGCACCTCGTCGGCCACCACGGCGAAGCCGCGGCCCTGCTCGCCCGCGCGCGCGGCTTCGATCGCCGCGTTCAGCGCCAGAAGATTGGTCTGGTCGGCCACATCCTTGATCACGGTGGCGATGCTGCCGATCTGCTGCGCCTGGTTGGACAACGACTCCAGGCTGTCGGCCGAACTGCTGACGCTCTCGTTGACCCGCCTCACCTGCGCAGTGGAATCCTGCACGTCCTTGTTGCCGGCCTTGGCCTGCTGGCCGGCTTCGGCCGCCTGCTCGTTGGCGTGGCTGGCATTGCTGGCGCACAAGTCTATGCTGACCGTCAGTTCCTCAATCGACGCCGCCGCGCTGGAGGTGGCGTTGACCTGCTGGCCGATGCTGGCGCTGACCTGCTCGGTGGAGGCCGCCAGTTCTTCCGAGGTGGCGGCGACCATCGCCGCCGAACGGACGATCTCGCCCACGGTAGCGCGCAACCGCTGCTGGGTATCGGCCAGCGAGCGCATCATGTCGGCGACCTCGTCCTTGCCTTGCGGCCGAATGTCGCCGGTCAGATCGCCGCCGCCAATTTTCTCCATCGCCGCGCCTGCGCTGCGCAGGCTGCCGACGATGCCGCTCTGTATCGCCAGCCCCAGGCCGATCAGCAAAAGCAAGCCGAGCGCCAGCACCGAGATCGCCGTCGTTCGCACTTGCTGGTATTTCGCCTCCGCCTCCTGCTGCGCCTTGTCCGCCAGCTGGGTGTTGATTTTTGACAACTCGGTCAATACGTCGTCGGCTGTCTGGAACAGCGGCCGGCACTGCTTGGCCATGATGGCCAGCGCCTTCTTGTTGTTCTCGCCGTTGCCGGTGTCGTTGTAGCTGAGATCGCGCACCTGCTTGCACGGTACCTCCATCGCCGCCCAGGCGGCATCGAAGCGCCTCAGTCCATCCACCTCGGGAGGCGTCAGCTCGGTCTTGCGATACATATCCAGATATCGCCTCACTTCGGCCTCTTGCGCCTCGCGCCGCGCCCCGACCTGATCCATCACCGTCTTTTCCGTTTCGGCGATGTAACGGTAGTCGGAGCGGCTGACATAAGCCGCCTGCTTGGCGGCCTGCCCCAGCCAGCGGACGGGTTGCAGCATATTTTTATGCATGTCGGTGGTCAGCTCGAACATGCTTGAGGCGCCCAAAATGCCGTTGAGGCCGATGATGAGCGCGGCGGCGACGCCGACGACGATCAGACTGAAGATTTTCAGCCGGATGCTGAATTGGGAGAGAAATTGAGTCACGCTATGCTCCAAGCTGCCAGAGGTCATTACACCTAGCGTTTTAGTTGAGACTGGAAGCAATCACCAAGCCTGGCCATCCACCGCCGCCCGATGGCGCAACCCGCCTGAAAGCGCTCGCCAAGCTGGCGATGCAGGGGCATGTCAAAACGCCCCCGGCAGCGGACGACACTGCCGGGGGCGTTGGAAAGACCATTGCTGCTTAATCCATGCGGAAAGCCAGCGTGGTTTGCTGCAGTTTTTCCGCCACCATCGCCAGCTCCCGCGTCGCCTGCGAGAACACATCCACCGCGATGCCGTTTTCCTTGGACATCTCGGCGATGGCCTCCACCCGCCCCGCCAGTTCGGTGCTGGCCTGGCGCTGCTCGCCCACCGCCATCGCGATCTCGTTGATCGCCGACACCACGCCGGCGGCGCGCTCCTCCACCGTGCTGATGGTGGCCGACGCGTTCTCGGCCGCCACCACCACGTCGGCGACGATCTGGCGGCTGCTGCGCATGCCGTCCACCGCCTCGCGCGCGCCATCCTGGATCTTGCCTATCATATTGGTGATTTCCTGCGCCGAGCTGGTGGTGCGCTCGGCAAGCTTTCTCACCTCGTCGGCCACCACGGCGAAGCCGCGGCCCTGCTCGCCGGCGCGCGCGGCTTCGATCGCCGCGTTCAACGCCAGAAGATTGGTCTGGTCGGCCACATCCTTGATCACGGTGGCGATGCTGCCGATCTGCTGCGCCTGGTCGGACAGCGACTCCAGGCTGTCGGCCGAGCTGGTGACGCTCTCGTTGACCCGCTTCACCCGGACGGTGGAGTCCTGCACATCCTTGTTGCCGGCCTTGGCCTGCTGGCCGGCCTCCGCCGCCTGCTCGTTGGCCTGGCCGGCGTTGCTGGCGCACAGGTCTATGCTGACCGTCAGCTCCTCAATCGACGCCGCCGCGCTGGAGGTGGCGTTGACCTGCTGGCCGATGCTGGCGCTGACCTGCTCGGTGGAGGCGGCCAGTTGCTCGGAAGTGGCCGCCACGCTGGCCGCCGAGCGGATGATCTCGCCCACGGTGGTGCGCAGCCGATGCTGGGTATCGGACAAAGAACGCATCATGTCCGCGATTTCGTCCCGGCCGCTGACCTTGACCTCGCCGGTCAGGTCGCCGCCGCCCATCTTTTCCATCGCCCGGCAGGCTTCTTTCAGGCTGCCGACGATGCCATTCTGAATCGCCAGCCCCAGCGCGGCCAACACCACCAGGCCCACCGCCAGCACAGTAATCGCCATGGTGCGCAGCGACTGGTACTTGCCTTGGGCATCGTCCAGCGATTTGTCCGCCAGCTTGATATTGATGTTGGACAGCTCGGTCAGCACGTCATCGGCGGCGGTGAACAGCGGCCGGCATTGCTTGGACATGATGACCAGCGCCTTCTTGTTGTTCTCGCCGTTGCCGGTGTCGGTATAGCTGAGGTCGCGCACTTGCTTGCACGGTCCTTCCATCGCCGCCCAGGCTGCGTCGAAGCGCTTCAGGCCATCCACTTCGGGCGGGGTCAGGTAAGTCTGGCGGTATTGGTCGATGAAGCCCTTCATCGCCGCCTCGAACTTGTCGCGGTTGGCCTGCACCAGGTCCATCTGCGCCTTCTCGGTCTCGGCGATGTAACGGTAATCGGCGCGGTTGATGTAAGCCGCCTGTTTGGCGGCCTGGCCCAGCAGGTAGACCGGTTTGAGCGCGTTGTCGTGCATGTCCTTGGTCAGGTCGAACATGCTGGAAGCGCCGGAAATGCCGTTGACGCCGATGATCAGCGCGGCCAGCACGCCGAGGACGATCAAACCGAAAATTTTGGCGCGGATGCTGAATTGGGCAAGAAGTTGAATCACGCTATGCTCCCTACTGCCTAGGTAGTTACACATAGCGTTTTAGTCGAGACTCGAACCAATCACCAGTCATGATTCGATAAATCTTCCAATGCCGGGCGTTGGGATGCCCAACGGCCAAATCAGTCCCGCAACGACTTCCGATAAAAGATGCGGCTGTGGCCGGGCGGATAGTCGTCCAGTTCGCCGAAGCGTTGGTAGCCCAGGCTTTCGTAAAAACGCGGCGCCTGGAAACTATGGGTGTCGACCCAGGCGCCGACGCAGCCGCGCTTTCTCGCCTCGGCCTCCGCCTCCTCCATCAGACGGCGGCCCAGCCCCAGGCCGCGCGCGCCGGACGGCGCGGCCAGCAGCTCGGTGTACAGCCAGCCGTAACGGGTGTAGCCCCACAGGCCGCCGACCACCTGGCCCTCCTCGTCCTCCACCCGGATCACCAGCGGCCGATGGCCGCCGGCACCGACTTGGGCGTCGTTATAGGCAACCAGGGGCGCGACGATCGCCGCCCTGGTTTCGGCGTCCGCCGCATCGCTCAACACGGTTTTGTACTGCATGTCTTTCTCGTTTTTCTCTGTTCAAAATCGCTCAATCAACGACGAGGCCGACGCCGCGTCCGCGCGGATCGGATGCGGTTTCGGTCTTGTCGCCGATCACCCTCACCGCCTGGATGTCGCCCATCCGCCAGCCCTGGTCCTTCAGCGTGTAGCCCATCGCCTTCAACTCCTGGGCGGCCTGGCCAGTCAGCGGCGCGTACTGGTCGTAGAAAATGGTGTCCTTGGGCAGCAGCTGGTGATGGACGCGCTGCGCCGCCACCGCGTCTTTCAACGACAGCTTGTAGTCGTACAGATTGTTCAACACCTGGAAGATGGAGGTGAAGATACGCGAACCTCCTGGCGTGCCGATCACCAGCTCCACCCTGCCGTCGCGGGTGACGATGGTGGGCGACATCGACGACAGCATGCGCTTGCCGGGCGCGATGGCGTTGGCGTCCTTGCCTACCACGCCGAAGGCGTTGGCCACGCCGGGTTTGGCGCTGAAATCGTCCATCTCGTCGTTGAGCAGGAAGCCGGCGCCCTTGACCACCACGCCGCTGCCGAAATCGAAATTCAAGGTATAGGTGTTGGCCACCGCGTTGCCCCACTTGTCGACGATGGAGAAGTGGGTGGTCTGGCGCGGATCCAGACCGGGCTTGATGTCCGGCGTCGGCGAAATGGCGGTGGGGTTGATCTCGGCCGCGCGGCGCTCGAGATAGGCCGGATCGATCAGCTGCGCCGCCGGCGTCTTGACGAAGTCCGGATCGCCCAGGTAGTCGGCGCGATCGGCGAACACCCGCTTCTCGATCTCCGCCAGCAGGTGGATGTAGCGGGCGGAGTTCAGCGCCACGCCGGTGAAGTCCGACGCCCGCTCCTGCTTGATGCCCAGCAGCTGCGCCAGCGCGATGCCGCCGGAGCTGGGCGGCGGCGCGGTGTAGACCGTCCGGTCGCGCCAGCTGATCTTGATCGGCTCCCGCCACTTGGCGCGATAGTCGTTGAGGTCGTCGGCGGTGATCAGGCCCTTGTCGCGCTTCATCTGCGCCACCAGCAGCTTGGCGGTGTCGCCCTGGTAGAACTCGGCCGCGCCGTAGCGGGCGATGCGTTTCAGCGTGGAGGCCAGTTCGGGCTGGCGGAAGGTCTCGCCACCCTTCATCTTGCCGAAGTACTGGGCGAAATTGGTTTTGCCTTCAAACAGCTTCACCGCCTCGTCGCGGTACTGGTATTGGCGGGCGGCTACGGTGAAGCCCTGCTCGGCGTAGTTGATCGCCGGTTCCAGCAATTGCTTCCATTGCAGCTTCCCGAAGCGCTGATGCGCCTGCCACAAGCCCATCACCGTGCCCGGCACGCCGGCGGCGCGCGCGCCGACCAGGCTCATATCCGGCGAGACCTTGCCGTCCTTGTCCAGGTACATGTCGCGGCTGGCGGCCTTGGGCGCCACTTCGCGGTAATCGAGGAAATACGGTTTGCCGCCCTGGTAGATGGTCATGAAGCCGCCGCCGCCGATATTGCCGGCCTCCGGGTAGGTGACCGCCAGCGCGAAGGCGGTGGCCACCGCGGCATCCACCGCATTGCCGCCGGATTTCAGAATCCGCGCGGCGACTTCCGCGCCGTATTGGTCCGGCGAGGCCACCGCGCCTTGGCCCGCCAGCGCAGGCAGGGCGATCAGCAACAAACCGCCGCCGGCCAGCGCATTGCGGGACATGGAAACCAGTTTCATAGCTCACCTCCTCAGTAGGCTGACATATCATGCTTATGCCATTTGTTAAGAAAGTGTGCCACACATTTAAGGTAAATTCAGGCTGGCAATATTCCGCTCCGATTCAATAAGCGGCCGCTCATAACCGATCCAGCGCGTCCCGCAGCTCCCTCACCAGCGCCGCCAAGGTTTCCTGCCGCGCGTATTCATCGACGCCCGGCGCCCCCATGCCGACGCCGCCCCGCCGATAACGCATGGCGCTATCCACCATGCCCCGCGCCGACGCGTGGAATTCCCGGCAGCCGCTCGCCGCCGCCAGTTCGGCGATATTGCCGGCGCGCACGCCGGCGCCGGGCATCACCGTCAGCCGCGTCCCGGCCTGTTCGCGCAAACGCGACAACAACGCCGCGCCCTCCGGCGCGGTCGGCGCCTGGCCGGAGCTGAGCAGACGACTACAGCCAGCGGCGATCACCTCCTCCAGCGCCCGCTCCGGCTCGCGCGCCAAGTCGAAAGCGCGATGGAAAGTCACCGCCATCGGCCCGGCCAGGCTGACCAGCTCGCGGGTGCGGGCCGCGTCGACATCGCCGTCCGCGGTCAGCAAACCCAGCACCACGCCGTCCAGCCCCAGACTGCGGCAGACCTCGACGTCATGCGCCATCGCGTCGAACTCCAGCGCGGAATACAGAAAATCGCCGCCGCGCGGGCGGATGATGGCGTGCAGCCTGATCTCCAGCTTGCCGCGGGCCATCGCCAGCGCGCCGTAGGACGGCGTGGTGCCGCCCTCGCCCAGGTTGTCGCACAGCTCCACCCGCTGCGCCCGCCCTTCCTGAGCAGCCAGGCAAGAGGCCAGCGAAGCCGCACAGATTTCAAGAGCCATATTCATCGCAGGTTCGGTTAAATGACTATGAAGTAGGGTTTGGGACGCTGCGCAGTACATTCGACCAATCTACTTCCACCGGCGGTGCCTCTGCTACAACGGCGCCACTATCGCGATCGCGGATATTTGCCTTGAAGTACCATTTGTTGCTCTCGCCCCCATCAGGCGTGGCACCATGGTCCAACCATGGCTTGGCATCTTGTTCTATGCCATCATTCCACGTGTACTCTTCAAACTGGACAGGCTCGCCATCCTCCACCTCTTGCAGCGCCCTTTGCTGGCTGAAGATAATCTCCTGCGCAGTACTACCTGAGCTCACAACGTTTCCATTTGAATCAAAAATGTCAGGCCCCTTGTCTTCCCGCCAATCCCCGGCCACGCCCGGCGTCTGGCCTAGATGTGTCCCGCCTGGCGCAACGCTCTCTCCCCATTTGATCTGATAGCTGATTTCATGCCTACTGGTGTCAATATTATTAACCGTCAAGCTTACCATTCCAGCGACACGCTGAGAATCCGCGCCTCTGCCTATCCTAATCGGAGAATCGGCAGCCAAAGAAATGCTTGGCGTTGCGTTAGATGTGGAAAGCCCTGTGACGCCCCCCCTATCTATACGCCTATCATTCGGCCCCACATCTGAAACTGAAGTTGCCGATGTGCCAGAACAGCTTGAAACTGATGATCCCACATTGCCCCCGATCCATTCATACGAATGGTCTTAAAAAGCATTATAAAGTGGCCGACCTTAAAATAAAATACCTTCGATAAAAACCAGCCACGTCAATCGAGAATTCAAGAAATTGATTAATTTCTCTTCTGAAGCCTATTCATAGCTTAGGCTCATCCGCCCAAGCCAAGTATTTGGCATAGCGAATCCAGTCGCTCTCGGAATCCGGTCAAAACTGGTGAAAGACCAGACTCCTGGCTGAGACACGCCAGATTGACAAGTCCTCTTAGTTCAAATCCACTATCGCCACGCCCCAAAATCAGCTGTCCTCCTTCGACATCAGAAACTGGATCCATCAGAACTGTCAATACCGCTTCCGCCATGGAAAACAAATGAGCATCGCCAAGATCAGGCAATATGCTCCAAATCCATAAACGATCGTCGTGCGTCGCCAACATCACATCGGGCAAATCCTGCAGTCCTATTGCCAATGTGGCTTGGGACTCCAATTTTCCGAGCGCTTCACGGGGAAAGCCCAGCCGCACTACGGCATCGCTCAATAAATCCGGCAAATCACAGCCGGAGTGGGTAGAAAAGGAAAGCGAATTCATCAATCATACCGATTGCCTAGATTAACCACATAATGCTTGCACATATTTCGACATTGGGCTTTCAAAAACCGCTCATTATTTACCACTCTCGCTTCACCATACCCTGCCACGACCATGCCCACTCTTGCGGCATTTGACTGGCTACCGTGCCGCGCCTGCGCAAAAAACCGCCGGCGCGAAGCGCGGCGGCGGTTTGCGGGAATGGCGCAGAGAAAGCTCAGGTGACTTTCATGCCCCGGCTGGCGAACAGCGCGCGCGCATGCGCAACTTGCTCGGCGGTGGGGATAGGCGTGTCGTCCAGCTGGTATTCCATGCCCAGCTGCGCCCACTTGTCCTTGCCCAGTTGATGGAAAGGCAGCACTTCCACCCGCTCCACCACATCGCCCAACGTGGCGATGAAATCGGCCAGGTGTTCGATGTCAGCATCGCCATCGGTGAGGCCGGGCACCAGCACGTAGCGTATCCACATCTTCTTGCCGAGCCTCTGCAAACGCTGGGCGAAGTCCAGCGTCGGCTGCAGCGGCTGGCCGGTCAGGGCCTGGTACTTGTCGGGATCGGAATGCTTGATGTCCAGCATCACCAGGTCGACATCGTCGAACCATTCATCCGGCACGCGCTCGTGCAGGAAGCCCTGGGTATCCAGCGCGGTATGCAGGCCGAAGCGCTGCTTGATCGCATGGAACAGCTCGCCGACGAACTCGTGCTGCATCAGCGGCTCGCCGCCGGAAATGGTGACGCCGCCGGCGAACTTGAGGAAGCGCGCGTAAGAGGCGACTTCGGACAGCGCCTGCTCCACCGTGACCTGGCGGCCGTTGTGCAGCTTCCAGGTATCCGGGTTGTGGCAGTACAGGCAGCGGAATTGACAGCCCGAGGTGAAAAACACGAAACGCATGCCGGGGCCGTCGACGCCGGCGCCGCTTTCGGTGGAATGCAAATAGCCTATGGTGCCGGCGCTGGCGCCTTGGGCGGTATGGTCTGCGGCGATGGGTGGGGTCATTGCCGTATCTCCGGTATATCCATGAAAAAGGCGGGGCGTTCCGGATGGAAGCCCCGCCCATTGCTGCTTGAGGCTAACTCAGCTTACATCTTGCCGTGGAAGGTGCGGTTGATCACGTCCATCTGCTGCTCGCGGGTCAGCTTGATGAAGTTCACGGCGTAGCCCGACACGCGGATGGTCAGCTGCGGGTACAGTTCCGGGTGCTCCATCGCGTCCAGCAGGGTTTCGCGCTTGAACACGTTGACGTTGACGTGGAAGCCGCCGCCGGCGATGTGGCGCTCGCCTTCGCAATCGAACGGCGTGCAGTTGGCGCTGCTGAACTCGGTCGGGTGCGCGGAGCAGAAACCGTCCAGGCAGTTGGCCAGGTTCAGGATGCGCTCTTCGGCGGTGTGGCCCAGCGCGTCAGGCGTGGCCGAAGCGGTCCAGCTGATGCCGTCCAGCGCCGAGTCGTACGGCAGCTTGGCCACCGAAGCGCCCGCAGCGACAAAGCCCTTCACGTCGCGGCCGTTCATCGGGTTGGCGCCCGGGGAGAACGGTTCGCCGGCGCGGCGGCCGTCCGGGGTGTTGCCGGTCTTCTTGCCGTACACCACGTTGGAAGTGATGGTCAGCACCGACTGGGTCGGCTTGGAGTCGCGGTAGAAGTACGGCTGGGCCTTGATCTTGTCCATGAAGGACTGGGTCAGCCACACGGCGATGTCGTCGACGCGGTCGTCGTTGTTGCCGTAAGCCGGGTAGTCGCCTTCGATCTTGTAGTCGACGGCCAGGCCTTCTTCATTGCGGATGATGTGAACCTTGGCGAACTTGACGGCGGACAGCGAGTCGGCGGCCACGGACAAGCCGGCGATGCCGCAAGCCATGGTGCGGATGATGTCGCGGTCGTGCAGCGCCATTTCGATGCGTTCGTAGGCGTATTTGTCGTGCATGTAGTGGATGCAGTTCAGCGCCTTGACGTAGGTGGCGGCCAGCCAGTCCATCATCTTCTCAAACTTGGGCATCAGCTCGTCGTAGGTCAACACGTCGCTGGTGATCGGCTCGAAGCCGTGCGCCACCAGCGCGCCGCTCTTCTCGTCGCGGCCGCCGTTGATCGCGTACAGCATGGCCTTGGCCAGGTTGGCGCGGGCGCCGAAGAACTGCATCTGCTTGCCGATCTTCATCGCCGACACGCAGCAGGCGATGCCGTAGTCGTCGCCCCAGTAAGGCAGCATCAGATCGTCGTTTTCGTACTGGATGGCGCTGGTGTCGATGGAGACCTTGGCGCAGAAGTTCTTGAAGCCCTGCGGGAAGCGGGTGGACCACAGCACGGTCAGGTTCGGTTCCGGGGCCGGGCCCAGGTTGTACAGGGTGTTCAGGAAACGGAAGCTGTTCTTGGTCACCAGGGTGCGGCCGTCTTCGCCCATGCCGCCGATGGATTCGGTCACCCAGGTCGGGTCGCCGGAGAACAATTGATCGTATTCCGGAGTGCGCAGGAAGCGGACGATGCGCAGCTTGATCACCAGATCGTCGATCATTTCCTGGGCGTCAGCCTCGGTCAGCGCGCCGGCGGCGATGTCGCGCTCGATGTACACGTCCAGGAAGGTGGACACGCGGCCGAAGGACATGGCGGCGCCGTTCTGTTCCTTGACGGCGGCCAGGTAGGCGAAGTACACCCATTGCACCGCTTCGCGGGCGTTGGCGGCCGGACGGCTGATGTCGTAGCCGTACTTGGCGGCCATCTGCTTCAGTTCGTCCAGCGCGCGGAATTGCTCGGACAGCTCTTCGCGCTGACGCATCACTTCGTCGGTGAAAGTGGCGTTGTCCAGCTCGTGGAACACTTGCTGGCGCTCGGCGCGCAGGAAGTCAGTGCCGTACAGGGCCACGCGGCGGTAGTCGCCGATGATGCGGCCGCGGCCGTAGGCGTCCGGCAGGCCGGTGATCACGCCGGACTTGCGGCAAGCCATGATTTCCGGGGTGTAGACATCGAACACGCCCTGGTTATGGCTCTTGCGATACTTTTCCCATACTTCCTTGATCATCGGGTCCAGCTTGAAGCCGAAGGCTTCCAGGCCGTTCTCGACCATGCGCAGGCCGCCGTTCGGCATGATGGCGCGCTTCAGCGGCGCGTCGGTCTGCAGGCCTACGATCACTTCATTGGCCTGATCGATGTAGCCGGCGTCGTGCGCGGTGATGGAGGAGCCGCGGTCGGCGGACACGTCCAGCACGCCCTTGGCGCGTTCCTGCTTCAGCAGTTCGCCCAGGGTATCCCACAGCTTCTTGGTGCGATCGGTCGCGCCAGCCAGGAAGCTGTCGTCGCCTTCGTACGGCTGATAATTCAGCTGGATGAAGTTGCGGACATCGACCTTGCTCTGCCAGTCGCCTGCGGCGAAGTCGCGCCACGGGTTGGCTTGGGTAGCATTTTGAGTGATGGCGTCCATCTGGTGCCTCCTTCTTGGCTGATCCAGTAAGTGTTAGATATTGAACACATCGTACATTCGGATTCGAAAATTTCGCTTGATCTTAGTCAAGTCAGCCACCGCTTTCGGCGCGTTTTCGATCCCGCGGCGCAACATGCCAGATGCGTCCAATGTCCTTATTTTCTCAATGGTTTATAGCAAAATCGGCACGGTACGCCATGTACCGCGCCGACTACATTCGAAATCGAACATCCACATGCCGTCCGCCGGCCGGAATGTTTCCCTACAGCATCAGACCGTCTGCAGCGTGTGGCGTTCCAGCTGGAACACCACCAGGCCGACGCCGATGGCGCCGCCGACAATATTGCCCAGCGTGGCCGGCACCATATTATGCAGGATGTCGCCCCACTCCAGGCCGGCCATGCCCTGCAGCTTGGCCAGCGCGAAGAAGGCCATGTTGGCGATGCTGTGCTCGAAACCGGAGAAGAAGAACACGAACACCAGCAACATGATGATCAGCAAGCGCGCCGCCTCGTTGGCCAGCCGCATCGGCACCCAGACCGCCAGGCAGATCACCCAGTTGCACAGCACGCCCTTCCAGAAGATCTCCAGGAAAGACGCATGCACTTTATGTTCCACCACGCTGAACAGCAGATGGTTGGCGGGCAGCGCGCCCATGCCGCCGGCGCCGGCCAGCACGGCGACGAACAGCAGCACGCCGATCAGGTTGCCGATATACACCACCGCCCAGCTGCGCAACAGGTTGCAGGTGCGGCAGCGTCCGCTCAGGCGGCCGACGGTGAAATACATCACATTGCTGGTGAACAGCTCCACCTTGCAGACGATGATGCTGACCAGCGCCACGCCGAAGAAGCCGGAAGTGGCGATGTAATAGCCGGAATCGCCGGCGGCGAAGAACACCTGGCCGAGTTTCAGGCTGACCGCGAGCACGACGGCGATCAGGGCGCCGGCCATGGCGGCGCTGAGCAGATAGCGGCCGGGCTCGGACAGCAGCACTTCCTGCTTGCTGGCTGCCTCGTCGACCACGTAGGCGAGGGTGGATGGGTGGCTCATTTCGTTTCGTCTCTTCAATAGTGGGTAAGCTGGCGCAGAGCGGACGCGGGCCGGGGCCGTTCGCATCCAGTGCGACTTCCCGCAAATTTTATGTTCGTTTTAGTAAATTTGTGTTTGATAACAATCAACACTGCATCCGGTCCCGTTCCGCGTCCACCCGGTTGACGGCCGCCAGCGCACGATCATCCCATCCCTATCCAGCGGAATAGCCACGTAGAAAATCAAGCGATTGATTTAAAAAATAATTTGGCAATATCAGCCATCGTATCAGGCAACCTGTCCACCGCAGGCTTGACTCCTCGCGGCCGGCCATGGATCAAACCCAAGCCAGGACTGGCCGCGCCCCAGTCTGAAGCTCACCAGTTTCGAAAGTAATATTGTTCATTTTTGATAATTATTTTTCGAAACTGAACATTTATGACCATGCCAGCAACTGGAGATAGTACTGTTTCGAACAACTTCAATCATAATCGAACAAACAGCTCAACCTTCCCGCCCCTCGCCCCACCACCCCAATCAAAAAACTTAAAAATCGTTTTAATTCAGCATCTTGAAAAGAAAACTCTGATTGCGCCCGGCAGACAGGCCACGCATCCGCATGCATGACAACGCCGGTTTCCATCCTGAGATTCATCACTTCAGCCTCTTTGGCGACGCAAATTTGTTGCCGAGCAATTACTCCACACAGCAATTGATGCCAAGCTTGCCTTGCAAGATGCGCGAAATATAAAAATTGGAATAATTTATGAATTAAAACATTTTCAAGAAATTTTATTGCTCAAAATATCTAATAATTAAAAATAATTTCAATAAAACCCATAAAGCATGATGAATTAATTTCGATTTTAGCTTCCTGACTGTGTTCATTTGTTCATTTGATGACAAATTTATCTTGATTAGAATCAACTGATGTTCTTAAATGTGTACCTTTCAAACTACAAAGCACTTACGATGAGCAGCAAGTCAACCGGATAGGCATCCACCGCTCGGGATCGCGCCGGTTAGAACAGCTTTCTCCCGATGGCCTGGTTTGAAAGACAAGGCTCAGGACATCGGACCTAGTAATTGCGAAATATTCGTTTTGTAAAAGGCACCTCATCATGTCTCAAGCAATCGCCTCAACCGCTCCCCGTTCCGGCTCGTCCGGATGGACCAAGCACGACACCACCTGGATGCTCGGCCTGTACGGCACCGCCATCGGCGCCGGCGTCCTGTTCCTCCCGATCAACGCCGGCATCGGCGGCCTGTGGCCACTGATGCTGATGGCCATCCTGGCCCTGCCGCTGACCTTCTTCGCCCACCGCGGCCTGACCCGCTTTGTGCTGTCCGGCAGCAAGGAAGGCGCGGACATCACCGAAGTGGTGGAAGAACACTTCGGCCTCGGCGCCGGCAAGCTGATCACCTTGCTGTACTTCTTCGCCATCTACCCCATCCTGCTGATGTACAGCGTGGCCATCACCAACACCGTGCTGTCCTTCCTGACTCACCAGCTGCACATCGACGTCGGCTCCAGCCTGGCCGTCCGCGCGGTATTCGCGTTGGCGCTGATTTTGGGCCTGATGTCCATCGTCCGCCTCGGCGGCCAGGTCATCGTCAAGGCGATGAGCATCCTGGTCTACCCGTTCGTCGTCGTGCTGATGCTGCTGGCGCTGTACCTGATCCCGCAATGGAGCACCGCCGCCATCGACCAAGCCGGCAGCCTCGGTAACGCGCTGTCCAGCGGCGCCTTCTACAAGACGTTGTGGCTGGCCATCCCGGTGATGGTGTTCTCGTTTAACCACTCGCCCATCATCTCGTCCTTCTCCGTCGATCAGCGCAAGCTGCACGGCGACGACGCCGAGCAGGCTTCCAGCCGCGTGCTGATCCGCGCCCACATGATGATGGTGCTGACCGTGATGTTCTTCGTGTTCAGCTGCGTGCTCAGCCTGAGCCCGGCCGACCTGGCGGCAGCCAAGGCCCAGAACATTTCCATCCTGTCCTACCTGGCCAACCACTTCCAGAACCCGGTCATTGAATGGGTCGCCCCGGTGATCGCCATGGTCGCCATCAGCAAGTCCTTCCTGGGCCACTACCTGGGCGCCAAGGAAGGCTTCAACGGCCTGGTGATCAAGCAGTTGCGCCAGAAGGGCAAGACCATCGAGTCGTCCAAGCTGGACCGCTACACCGCCGTATTCATGATCGTGACCTGCTGGGCCGTGGCCACCTTCAATCCGTCCATCCTGGGCATGATCGAAACCCTGGGCGGCCCGGTGATCGCGATGCTGCTGTTCCTGATGCCGATGTACGCCATCAAGAAAATCCCGGCGATGAAGAAATATGCCGGCCAACCCAGCAACATCTTCGTGACGCTGATCGGCCTGATCGCCATCTCCGCCATCTTCTACGATCTGATCGCCTGATCGTAAGCAAACAGGCCGCGGATCGCGGCCTGTTCTCCTTCTGTACCAGCTTCAAAGAGGTAGCATCATGTTCAGCATGAGCGACATCTACAAAATCGGCGTAGGCCCCTCCAGCTCCCACACCGTCGGCCCGATGAAGGCCGGACACCAGTTCCTCGGCGCGCTCAAGGAAACCGGCAAATTCAACCAAGTGAACCGTGTCCACGTCGACTGCTACGGCTCGCTCGCCCTCACCGGCAAGGGCCACTGCACCGACCAGGCCATCATCCTCGGCCTCGCCGGCAACCTGCCGGACACCGTGGACCCGGACGCCACCGCCAGCCTGATGGCCGACGTGGAACAAACCAGCCAGCTGACGCTGGGCCGCACCCACCAGCGCGTGGCCTTCGGCATGGATTTCCACACCGCTAACCTGCCGCTGCACGAAAACGGCATGCAGATCCACGCCTTCGTCGATGACGAAAAAGTTCTGACCAAAACCTATTACTCGATCGGCGGCGGCTTCATCGTCGACGAAGAGCACTTCAACCAGTCCAGTTGCAGCGACACCCCGGTGCCCTACCACTTCGTCACCGCCCAGCAACTGATGGACATGTGCGAAGAAACCGGCCTGTCCATCGCCGCGCTGGTGATGGAAAACGAAAAAGCCTTCCACGAAGTGGGCGAGGTGCAAGCGCACTTCCGCCGCGTGTGGGAAGTGATGAAGAGCAGCGTCGAGCGCGGCATGCGCACCGAAGGCAACCTGCCCGGCCCGATGCGTATCCCGCGCCGCGCGCCGGCCCTGCACCGGATGCTGACCAGCTCGCTCACCGTGGCCAAGGACCCGATGAGCGTGATGGACTGGGTCAATATGTACGCGATGGCGATGTCCGAGGAAAACGCCGCCGGCGGCCGCGTGGTGACCGCGCCCACCAATGGCGCCTGCGGCATCGTGCCGGCGGTGCTGGCCTACTACAACCACTTCATCCAGCCGCTGGACGACGACAGCTGCCTGCGCTTCTTCCTGTCCTCCGGCGCCATCGGCTGCCTGTTCAAGCTGAACGCCTCCATCTCCGGCGCCGAAGTGGGCTGCCAGGGCGAAGTGGGCGTCGCTTGTTCGATGGCCGCAGCCGGCCTGACCGAACTGATGGGCGGCAGCCCGTCCCAGGTGTGCATGGCGGCCGAAATCGCCATGGAGCACAACCTGGGCCTGACCTGCGACCCGGTGGCCGGCCAGGTGCAGATCCCCTGCATCGAGCGCAACGCCATCGCCGCGGTCAAGGCGATCAACGCCGCCCGCATGGCCATGCACCGCGTCAGCAGCCCCAAGGTGTCGCTGGACAAGGTGATCGCCGCCATGTACGAAACCGGCAAGGACATGGACGCCAAGTACCGTGAAACCTCCTGCGGCGGCCTCGCGCTGCAGATCAAGGTGGAGAACAAGGCGGTGCCCACTCAGGCCATCCGCTGGGTCGACGACGCGGCCTGACCCCCGCGAGTTCCCATCGACGCCGCCGGCTACCCGGCGGCGTTTTTGCATGTGGCGCGAATGGCAACACCGCGCGAACCCCGCCGCATCTGACATTCCACGCGCCCTGACCATCTCCGCCTGACAGTTCCGACTAAAACAGACCTGTCTTTTCTATCAGTATTCGCAGCCTCCCCCGCCGGCTGCGGCACATACTCGCCGCATAACCGGTCCGAAACCGTTTCCCGCAAGGCCTTCAGAGCCTTCCCGCTCGCATCGGGCGTCGCGTCCCGCGAATCCGGATGCCAACGATAAAAACTCGCTAGTGGCTGTGTCGCTTTTCCTCATTGGGGCATGACTCCGCCATGCGCTTACCCGCGCAGGGCCGAGGCTTTTTCATCAATCCCGAGCAAGACAGGTCCGCCGCGCGCCGCGCGGGGGCCGTCATGGAGATTCACGATGAGTTTGATCAAAGTTGGCCTTGTCGGCATCGGCGCGCAAATGCAGGAAAACCTGCTGCCGTCCTTGCTGCAGATGCAGGACATACGGATCGTCGCCGCCTGCGACAGCGATCTGGAGCGGGCGCGGCGCATCCACCGCTTCATCTCAGACATCCCGGTGCACGACAACGTGCCGGACATGCTGAACCAGGTCCAGCTGGACGCGGTGATCATGGCCGGCCCGCCGCAGCTGCACTTCGAAATGGGGCTGCTGGCGATGGGCAAGGGCGTCAACGTGTTCGTCGAGAAGCCCCCGTGCTCGACGCTGGAGGAGCTGGAAACGCTGATCGACGCCGCGAACCGCAGCGAGGTGGTGTCCGGCGTGGGCATGAACTTCAAGTTCGCCCGCCCGGTGCGCCAGCTGCGCGAAATGACCCAGGTGGACGAATTCGGCGAAACCCTGCACATCCAGCTCAACCACTACGCCAACAAGCCCCGCGCCCCGCTATGGGGCCTGGACTCCACGCTGCGCTCCTTCCTGCTGGCGCAGGCGATCCATACCATAGACCTGGCCATCACCTTCGGCGACGGCGAGCTGCGCCGGGTGCAGTCCAGCGTCCAGCGCCACGAGGACGCGCTGATCGTCAAGGCCGACATGGCCTTCTCCTCCGGCGCCACCGCCAGCTTGCTGGCCGGCACCAGCTTCCCCTACTTCGAATTCGACATGAAGCTGGTCAGCTCCAGCTCAACGCTGGTGGAGCTGGACAACCTGTGGAACATCACGCTGCACGAGCCTGAGCACGCCACCCGCCCCACCGGCGCCGCCAAGCGCTGGCGCGGCGCCTGGCAGCCGGGCCCCCTGGACTCCGGCTACGAACGCAGCGGCTACCACGGCGAGCTGCACCAGTTCTTTCAGGCGATACGCGAACACCGCCGCTTCGAGGCAGACTTCGCCAGCCTGCTGCCCACTTATCGCGTGATCGAGGAAATCTGCTCCGCCGACGCCGTGGCCCAAGGCCTGCAGAACCCCCACAGCCGGATACGCACCGGCATCGAATCGCTGTCGCTGTAATCGAACAGGAGCTTTTCATGACCGAAACCATCGCCGCGGCGCAAACCGCCGACCGCGTGATCTCCGACAAATACCGTCCGCAGTATCCGGACGACCTCGCCGCGCTGGAGCGGGCGCTGCGCGGCGCGCTGTCCGGCACCAGCGACACCGTCGTCGCCTACGAGCAGGCGCTGGCCAGCTGGTTCGGCGCCGCCGAAGCCGTCGCCCTGTCTTCCGGCGGCGCGGCGGTCAGCGTGGCGCTGCACGCCGCCGGCGTGCGGCCGGGCGACGACGTGCTGCTGACGCCCAGCTGCCCGCTGTGCACCGTCTACCCCATCATCGCCGCCGGCGCCAACCCCGTGTTCGTCGATACCCGCGTCCACGGCTTCGGCGCCGACCCCGACTCGGTGCGCGACCGCGTCTCTCCCCGCGCCGTCGCGCTGATCGACATCCCCATGTGGGGCTATCCCACCGAGGTGGACGAGCTGCGCGAACTGGCCGACTCACTGGACCTGAAGCTGATCCTGGACCTGGCCCACTCGCACGGCAGCACGCTGCACGGCAAGCATCTGTCCGCCTACGGCCACCTGTCCTGCTTCAGCACTCACGAGCGCAAGCCGCTGGCCACCGGAGAAGGCGGCTTCGTGCTGACCGACGACGCCGAGCTCGCCGAGCGCTGCCGCTCCTACAGCCGCTTCGGCAACCTCAACGGCGCGGATTTCGGCCTCAACTACAAGCTGGCCGCGCTGCCGGCGGCGCTGGGCCACAGCCGGCTGGACAAGCTTTCCGAACAGATAGACTGCCGGCGGACCCATGCCCGCCGCCTGCTGCAGCGGCTGCGCCATCCCCAGGTGC
This sequence comes from Chromobacterium sp. INPA-IVC, assembly GCF_059047085.1. Lineage (NCBI taxonomy): Bacteria > Pseudomonadati > Pseudomonadota > Betaproteobacteria > Neisseriales > Chromobacteriaceae > Chromobacterium > Chromobacterium sp. INPA-IVC. The sequence goes on from NZ_JBTNLS010000009.1 coordinate 35,971, forward strand.
GGGAAAAACGAATCATCGAAGGCGGCAATCCCAACTACTACTTCCTCAATCTGGAGCTGGGCTTCGCCGACAACCGCGCCTTCATCGACTATCTGGACGCCCGCGGCATCCCGTCCGACATCAAGCGCTACGGCTGCCAGGCCTTGTATCGCTTCCCGGCGCTGGCCGAATACCGCCTCGACTGCCCCAACGCCGAGGCGCTGCTCTCCGGCATGACCACGCTGCCCGTACACCCCGCGCTGAGCGAAGCGGAGCTGGACTATATGGCCGACGTCATCAACGGATACCAGGCGCCATGATCACCGACCGCGCGATGCAGCGCGCCGGGCTGGAGCGGCATTTCACCGCTTCGGCCTTCGTGCTCAACCCCCACCGCGAAGTACTGCTGCTGCGCCACCGCAAGCTCGGCGTCTGGCTGTACCCAGGCGGCCACGTCGAACGGCACGAAACGCCGGATGAGGCGGCGCTGCGCGAGGTGCGGGAGGAGACCGGCATCCACGCCAAGCTGCTGGGCGAGCGCGACATCGCGCTGGAGGACGAAGAAGCCGACGTCACCGCGCTGCACCGTCCGTACCGGGTGTTGTGCGAGTACATCGCCGATCCGAAAACCCCGCACTACCACCTGGACCTGATCTATCTGTGCGCCACGCCCGAGCGGCGCTGCCCCCCGGGCCGGGAGGCGGTGGAGGTCGGCTTCTTCCCGCGCGAACGGCTGGAGCAGCTGCCGATGTTCGCCAATTTCCGCCGCATGCTGGAGCGTCTGTACGACGACGATGCCGTGTGGCAGGCGGTACAGCAGGGAGTCCGATGATGAGCACGATTGCGCTGGAAACGCGCCATATCGCCGAAACCTGCATCCACGACACGCCGGACGATATCGCCGAGCTGGCGCGCGCGCTGCGCGGCGGCCTGTCCGGCACCGCCGACATCGTCGCCGAATACGAAGCGGCGCTGGGCGGGCTGTACGGCCTGCCCCATGTGATCGCCGTCTCCTCCGGCGCCGCCTCGGTCCACGCCGCGCTGGCCGGCGTCGATTTCGCGCCAGGCGACGAGGTGGTACTGGCGCCCACCTGCCCGATCTGCACCGTGCTGCCCATCCTGGCGCAAGGATTGGTGCCGGTGTTCTGCGATGTGGCGCCCGACAGCTTCGGCCTGGACCCGGACGATTTGCTACGCTGCCTGGGGCCGCGCACCCGCGCGGTGATCGAGGTGCCGATGTGGGGCTATCCCATTCCCTCTGACCGGACCTGGACGCTGCTGCGCGAACGCGGCATCCCGCTGATCCAGGACTTGGCCCATTGTCACCTGACCCGGCTCAACGGCGACTGGCTGGCGCGCATCGGCGACATCTGCTGTTTCAGCACCCATGACTGCAAATTCATGTCCACCGGCGAAGGCGGCTTCGTCATGACCGCCAATGCGCAACGGGCCGAACGCATCCGCGCCTACACCCGTTTCGGCAACCTCACCGGCCAGAGCGTGGGCATCAATCTGAAGCTGGGCGGCCTGCAGGCGGCATTGGGGCTGGCGCGCAGCCGCCAACTGACCCGGCATCTCGACATCCGCCTGAGCAACCGCGAACGGCTGCTGGCCGCGCTGGACAACCCGGCGCTGCGCGAATTGCCGCTGCCCGCGCATGGCCAGGCCAATGGCTACGCGCTGCTGCTGCAGGCGATCGGCCACGACGGCCGGCAACTGGTGCGCTATCAGATGGCGCGCGGCATCCCGTCCGATATCGGCAAGTACGACAACCAGCCGCTGTACCAGCTACCGCTGCTGGAACGCTACCGCCGCGACTGCCCCAACGCCGCCCGGCTGCTGCGCTCGCTGACCACGGTGCCGCTGCATCCGGACCTGACTGGCGAAGACCTCGATTACATCGCGAGGACATTGAATGACTACTCCCCGAGTTGAAGCCGGCCACGCGGTGGTGCTGGGCGGCAGCATCGCCGGCTGCCTAGCCGCCGCCGCGCTGGCCCGCCGCTACGCCCGCGTCACCATCGTAGAAAAAAGCGATTTCCACGATGAAACCGGCGCGCGCCAAAGCGTGCCGCAAGAACACCACGTCCATCTGCTCTTGCAGCGCGGCAAAGAGATCATGGAAGCCATCTTCCCCGGTTTCCTGTCGGAGCTGGAGCAGGCCGGCGCGTTGGTCGCCGACCTGGGCCACGACGTCAAGTGGTACCAGGCCGGGCGCTGGAAAAACCGCTATCGCTGCGGCATCCACGCCCATTACTGCAGCCGCCGGCTGATCGACACCCATCTGCGCCGCCGCGTCTCGCGGCTGCCGCAGATCACGGTGTTGTCGCGCACCCAGATGGAAGGGGTGGATTTCCGCCGCGACGGCGACAAGCTGGCGGTCGCCGGCGTCCGGCTGCGCAACGACGACCACGCCTGGACGCTGGACGCCGACGCGCTGGTGGATGCCAGCGGCCGCGGCACCCGCCTGCCCGGCTGGCTGGAAACCGCCGGTTTCGGCGCGGTGGAAAAAAGCATGGTGAAAACCGACCTCGGCTACGCATCGCGCATCTACCGGCGCCGCCCCGAGTTCGCCAGCCAATGGAAAGTGCTGCTGGTGCTGGCCACGCCGCCGCATCAGCGCGCGATGGGCGTTATCAGCCCGATAGAGGGCGATCGCTGGATGGTGACCACCGGCGGCTGGTTCGGCCAATACCCGGACCGCGACCCGAACGCGTTCCTGAAAGCGCTGGCCGCGTTGCCGATGCCGGACATCCACCAGGTGATACAGGACGCCGAGCCGCTGTCCGACGTGTCGGTATTCCGCATGCCCGGCAGCCTGCGCCGCCATTACGACCAGCTGTCTCGCTGGCCGGACGGCCTGCTGGTGGTCGGCGACGCGCTGGGCAGCATGAATCCGCTGTACAGCCAGGGCATGACGCTGTGCGCGCTCGAGGCTGAATGCCTGGGCGGGAATCTAGACGCGCTGCTGGCCGGCGGGCTGGGCTTCCAGGAGCTGCAGGAAAAGCTGTGCCGGGTGCTGGACCCCGCCTGGCAGATGGCGGTCACCGAAGACCTGCGCTTTCCGGAAACCGAGGGCGAGCGCGACTGGCGCACCCGTTTCCTGCACTGGTACGGCGCCGGACTGACCCGGCTGTCCGCCTACCATCGCGGCGCGCTGGAAGCGCAGATCGGCGTCAGCAACCTGATCGTCAGCCCGTCCCGGCTATACGCGCCGCCCATCGCCGCGCGCATCGTGCTCGGCTCGCTGCGGCCCGGCGGAGGCCATCCATGAGCGCGGCATCGTGGCTGGCCGGAGTGCGCCACCTGGTCTTCGACTGGAATGGCACCCTGATCGACGACATTGATCTGGCGGTGGCGTCGGTGAACCGCTGCTGCGCGCGCTTCGGCGCGGAACCGGTCACGCGCGAGCGCTACCGGCGCGAGTTCGGCTTCCCGATCGCCGAGTTCTACGGTCGGCTGGGCTTCGACTTCAAACGCCATCCGTTCGCCGACATCGTCGCCGTCTACCTCGAGCATTTCGACGCTCATGTCGCGCGCTGTCCAATGCACGACGGCGTCGCGGAACTGCTGGAGCTAACCGCCGCCCGCGGCATCGGCGCCTCGGTACTGTCGGCGTCGCAAAGCAACGTGCTGTTGCGCACGCTGGACGCCAAGCGGCTGCTGGGCAGCTTCCAGCACGTGGTCGGCCTGGACCACACCCACGCCTCGGGCAAGCTGGATGAAGCCTGGGCATTGCAATCCCGGCTGGCGCTGCCGCCGGCAGATACGCTGTTCATCGGTGACACGCTGCACGACTGCGAGGTGGCGCGGCAAGTCGGCTGGCGCGCGCTGCTGGTGGAAACCGGCCATCAGGACCGGGCGCGGCTCGACGAAGGCGATGCGCCGGTCTGCTCCAGCCTGGCGGAACTGCTGCCGGCGCTGTCCGCGCCGGCAGCGGCGGGAGAACCCTCATGAATTCCCTCTATCCCCTGCTGGCGGTGCTGGCCGCCTCGCTGGCGATGCGCGGCATCGTCTATTTCTATTACCGCGACAGCGGGCCGGTGATGCGCAGGCTGCGGCTGCTGCCGCGCATCAACGACAATCCGGAAACCTATTACCGTCCGCTCGACAATTGGCTCGCGCCGCTGCCCTTCGTCTGGACCTGGCTGGACATCGTGGCGGCGGTGATGGCGGCCGCCTTGGCCGACTCCGCCATGGGCTGGGCGCTGGTGACGCTGTGGAGCGGCGGCCGCATGCGCGCGCTGCAGGAGTTCGGCCACAACGCCGTCCATTTCGCGCTGTGCCCGTCCCATGCCTGGCAATGGTGGCTGAGCGACATCTTTTACCAGTTCCCGGTGTTCAAGCGCGACATGCACAGCCGCCACAAAACCCATGGCGACCACCACCGCAAGCCCAACCACCCGGAACTGGACCCCAACCGCGCCCGGGTGTTCGCCGGCGGCTATCTGGCCGGTCTGTCGGACGCCGCCTTCCTTGCCCGCCTGCTGTACCCGCTGTGGCCGGCCGGCTTCTGGAACAATCTGAGCACGATGACGCGCAATAGCCTGCTCAACCATTCCAAAACCACGGCGCTGGCCCGCTGCGCGACGCTGCTGGCGACCGGCGCGCTGCTCTACTGGGTCGGCGGCTGGGCCGGCGTGGCCTTCGGCTGGCTGCTGCCGCTGTTCACCTCCTACCCGGTGTTCGCCTGGGTGTCGCTGCTGGCCGAGCACCGCTGGTTCATGCCCGGCTTCCCGCAGGAGAGGCTGGAGCTGGAATATCTGATGGGCCGCCCCACCGATTACTTCGGCGTCAGCGGCTGGCTGGTGCGGGTGTTCATCGCGCCCACTTCGGACGCCTACCATCTCGTCCATTCCCTATACCCCGGCGTGCGCTGGAACTACCTGCCGGCGATAGACCGGCACCTGAAAATCCACGACCCGCGCTACACCGAGCATGCCAGCGAGGGCCTGCTGCGCTGTCGCGGCAACGCGCCGTCAGCGCTGTCCGAACTGCGCGAACGGCTGGTGGCCCCGCCGCTGGCCGGCCGCCTCTCCACCCAAGGAATCCACCATGACTGAATCCCATCCGGCCCGCATCGGCATCATAGGCGGCAGCGGCTTCCAGCGGCTGCTGGGCCTGACCGACGCCCGCACCGTCCACTGCGCCACCGCCTTCGGCGCGCCGTCGTCGCCGGTGGTCACCGGCTATCTCGGCGGCGTGCCGGTCGCCTTCCTGCAGCGCCATGGTCCGGGCCATGCGATCCCCCCCGCGTCCATCAACGTCAAGGCCAATATCGCCGCGCTGCGCAGCGTGGGCTGCGCCCAGATCCTGTCGATGAGCGCGGTGGGCAGTTTGCGCGAAGACGTGCCCCCCGGCCATTTCGTGCTGGTCGACCAGTTCATCGACCGCACGCTGATGCGCGACAAGACCTTCTTCGGTCCCGGCCTGGTCGGCCACGTGCCCTTCGGCGACCCGGTCTGCGGCCGCATGCGCGAAGCGCTGGCCGACAGCGCCGCCGCCGCGGGCGTCCCGGCGCGCGACGGCGGCACCTATGTGGTGATGGAGGGGCCTCAATTCTCCACTCGCGCCGAATCCCGGCTTTACCGCCAGTGGGACGGCACCGTGATAGGCATGACGGCGATGCCGGAAGCCAAGCTCGCCCGCGAAGCCGAGCTGTGCTACGCGCTGGTGGCCATCCCCACCGATTACGACTGTTGGTTCGAATCGCAGGAGCCGGTCAACGCCGCGCTGGTGGCGGAACGGATGGCCGAAATCGGCGACAGCGCGCGCCGGCTGGTGGAAGAAGCCGTGCAGCGCCTGGGCCGTCACGGCGGCGCCTGCCGCTGCGGCTGCGACCGCGCGCTGGACACCGCCATCATGACCGCGCCCGAACAGCGCGACCCCGCCATGCTGGCGCGGCTGCTGACCGTGGCGCCGAATGCAAACCGATTGACGAACAAGTAAAAGGAAACGCTGCATGAGCAATACCACCGCGACCCGGGAAAGAGTGCGCATCCAACGCGTGGAAGTGCTGTCCGATGACTGGTACGTGCTGCGCAAGACCACCTTCGACTACCTGCGCCGCGACGGCAGCTGGCAGACGCTGTCGCGCGAAACCTACGACCGCGGCAATGGCGCGGTGATCCTGCTGTACAACCGCTCCCGCCGCACGGTGATCCTCACCCGCCAGTTCCGCTTCCCCGCCTTCGTCAACGGCCACGACGGCATGCTGATCGAGGCCTGCGCCGGCTTGCTTGACCAGGACGACGCGGAAACCTGCATCCGCCGCGAAACCGAAGAGGAGACCGGCTACCGGATAGACAATGTGCGCAAGGTATTCGAGGCCTTCATGAGTCCCGGATCCGTCACCGAGAAACTGTTCTTCTTCGTCGGCGAATACCATCCCCGCGACAAGGTGGGGGATGGCGGCGGCGTGGAGGAGGACGGCGAGGAACTGGAAGTGCTGGAACTGCCGCTGCAACAGGCGCTGGCGATGGTGGACTGCGGCGACATCGCCGACGGCAAGACCATCATGCTGCTGCAATACGCGCAATTGCACCGGCTGCTGGATTAAGACAGGCAGAAACCACCGCGGCGGGCAGGTTTTGAGGAGCCCAAGCCGCCCGCTGCGGACCGTGTCGAAACACCAGCGGCAAGGCCTCCGGCCACCGCCGGCGGCGCAGGGATCTGCCATCCGCCAGGCGCGGCATGCGTTCAGATGCCCCCACCCCACACCTCAGGATCAACCGCTATGACAGACAGCCCCCGATCCACCCGGCCATTCCGCCGCGACGGACCCACCTGGTTCCTCTATCTGGTGCTGGCCGTGTTCGGCTTCCAACAGTCGGTGCTGGGCTCCACCCTGCCCTTCCTGCGCGCCGAGTTCGGCTACGATCCCATCCAGATCGGCTGGCATTTCACCAGCTACGCCGGCGGCCTGGTCGCATCCGGTCTGCTGGGGGGTTGGCTGCTGCCCAGGCTGGGCCTCGGCCCGCTGGTCCGCGGCGCTGCGGTCGCCATGGTGCTGGCCGTGTTGTCCATCGCCCAGGCGCGCGGCTTCGCCGGCACCCTGGCCGCCGCGATCGCCATGGGTTTGACCGGCGGCGTGCTGCAATCGGCGGTGCAGGCCGGCCTGGCCTGGCATCAGGCAGAACACCGCGACATGGCGATGGTGGAAGCTTTCATCTTCGCCGGCGCCGGCGTGTTTTCCGGCCCGCTGCTGGTCGGCCAGCTGGCCGCGGCCGGCATTCCCTGGCGCTGGACGCTGCTGGCGGCCGCGCTGGCCCTGGCGCTGGTGCTGCCCCTGCCTGCGCCCGCCGGCCGTCCGGCTCCGGCAGCGGCGTCGAGCAAGCCCGCTCGCGGCGGCGTGCCGCTGGCGGTGGCCTTGTGCTGGGGCTCGGTGTTGCTGGGCATAGGCGCGGAATGGGGCATAGGCTTCTGGGGCGCGCAGTTTCTGGAAAGCCGGCTGGGCCTGGGCCCGGCGCAGGCGGTGAGCCTGATGTCGGTCTTCTTCGGCGGCACCGTGTTCGGCCGCATCGTCTCCAGCCGGCTGTTGGCCCGGTTTGATGGCCGCAGCATGCTGATGGCGGTGATCCTGCTGGGCGGCGGCGCCATTCTCGCGCTGTGGGCCAGCGCGCTGCCGTCCGCCACCATCGTCGCGCTGGCCTTGGCCGGCATGTGTCTGGGCAATTTCTTCCCGCTGCTGATCAGCAACGCGATCCGGCTGGAGCCGGACCACGTCGGCCTGATCTCGGTGGGGGCCACCCAGGCGGTGGGCGTTTCCCTGCTGGTGGTTCCCATCGCATTGGGCTATATCGGCCAAGTGGCCGGCCTAGTCAATGCGATCGGCATGCTGGTTATCTTGCCGCTGCTGATGGCCGTGGCCTGCCTGGCCGCCGGCTACCGCCATGCGCTGCCGCACAAAGCCTGAGACTTGAGCAAAAAGGAGAACAATGATGAGCCAAGCCGACTTCACGCTGCTGTTCGATCTGGACGGCACTCTGGTGGACACCGACATCCTGCATTTCGGCGCCTACCAAACGCTGCTGGCCGATCACAAGCGCAGCATCACCATGCAGATCTACAAAGAGCGGATCATGGGCGCGCCCAACGACGCGATCATGCGCGAGCTGTTTCCCGACCTGTCCCTGGACTCCCACCGCCGGCTGGCCGAGCGCAAGGAGGAACTGTTCCGCGCCGCCATCGGCAAGCTGGAGCCCACGCCCGGCGCACTGGCGCTGTTCGAATGGGCGGAGGCCCGCCGCGTGCCGATCGCCGTCGTCACCAACGCGCCCCGCATCAACGCCGAGCGCATGCTGACCGGGCTGGAGCTGCTGGGTAGGATAGACGCGCTGGTGATAGGCGAGGAGCTGCCGCGCGGCAAGCCGGACCCGCTGCCCTACCTGACCGGGCTTCAGCGTCTGGGCGGACGCGCCGAGCGCGCGCTGGCCTTCGAGGACTCGCTGTCCGGCGCGCGCGCCGCCAGCGCCGCCGGCATCCATACCTTCGGCATCGGCACCTCGCTGCCCGCCGCGTCGCTGCTTGACGCCGGCGCCGACGAGGTGATCGCCGACTTCACCGCCGCCGAGCTATGGCGGCGGCTGGACGCGCTGGAGCTCGGCGCGGAGGCTGAGGAGTCCGGCGCATGAACCCGTCCGTTCCCCCGACGGGGCTGCCCGCCGACGCCGTCCGCATCGAAGCCGCCACCGGCAGCGGCGCGGGCGGGCATCTGGTGGCCTACAGCTCGTTCGAGCCCTATGAGCTGGCCGACTACCTCGAAGCGCTGAGCCGCCTGCTGCCCGATGTCGCCATCACCGTGTGGCGCATGCCCACCTCCAGCCTGACCGCCTTTCTGCTGTCCGACCCCGAGGGCGATCTGGTGCTGGGCTGGGCCGACACCGCCGCGCAGAGCCCGGGCATCGCCGCCCGCATCGCGCCTCCGGCGGCCGGCGGCTGCGACGCCGACGGTTTCTACCGTCCTACCGGCTTTTCGCTGGCTTTCGTCGCCGATCCCGCGTTATTGCAAGCGCGCGGCTCCGAGCCGCCGACGCGCTGGTCCGATCTGGCCGCGCCGGCGCTTCGCCAAGGACTGCTATTCCCCGACCCCCGCCGCTCCGGCGCCGGCTACCTGGCCTTGACCACCATCCTGCAATATTACGGGCCGGAAGACGGCTGGCGGCTGATGGTGGAGATAGACCGCAACGTGATCGACTACCCCGGCTCGGCCTGGGAGCCGGCCGCCCGCGTCGGCCAGAACGGCGCGGCGCTGGGCATCACCGTACGGGTGGCGGCCCGCCGCCGGCTGAGCGACAACCCCGCATTGATCCAGGCGCTGCCCCAGGATGCGATAGGCGCGGAAGCGGAAGTCTACGGCGTCCTCGCCGGCAGCAAGCAGCAAACACTGGCGCGAAGGGCGCTGAGCTGGGTGATGTCAGACGAAGCCGCCGACCTGTTCCGCCATCACGCCAAGCTATTGCTGCGCGGCGAACGCGATCCCGCCTTGTTTCCCATCAATCCGGAGCGGGCCAGCCGCGAGCGGCCCGCCGTTCTGCAACGCTTCGACGCGCTGATGCGGCTGCGCGCCGTCCGCGCGCCCAAATCGGAGGCCACCCCATGATCACCCGCGCCGCATTCGGCATCCTGCCCGGCGGAGAAGTCGTCGAAAAGATAGAACTGGCGCTGAGCAACGGCATCAGCGCCGCCATCCTGTCCTGGGGCGCCACGCTGCAGTCGCTGTGCTGCCCAGACCGGCACGGCCGTTTCGACTCGGTGGTGCTGGGCTATACCCGGCTGGACGATTACCGGCAGGCCGGCGGCCGCCTGGGCGCCACCATGGGCCGCTACGCCAACCGGATCGAAAACGGCCGCTTCCAGCTTGACGGCCAGTGGCATCAGGTGGATCAGAACGAAGGCCGCCATGCGATACACGGCGGACCGGAAGGCTTCGACCGCCGCCAGTGGCAAGTGGCCGCCGTGGCCGATCTCCCCGACCGGCCCGAAGTGCTGCTGCGGCTGGAAAGCCCGGACGGCGATCAAGGCTTTCCCGGCAAGCTGATCCTGACCGTCAGCTACGCGCTGAAGCCGCCGGGCGATCTGGTGATCAGCTACGAAGCGAGCTGCGACCGGCCCACCGTGTTCAACACCACCAACCACGCCTATTTCAACCTGGCGGGCGAAGGCAGCGGCAGCGTGCTGGACCACAGGCTGGCCATCTTGGCCGACCACTTTCTGCCGGTGACGGAAGAACTGATTCCCACCGGCGAGATCCGCGGCGTGCAGGACACGGTGTTCGATTTCCGCGAACCCAAGCCGCTGGGGCGGGACATACGCGCCGACGACGCGCAAATCCGCCTGGGACGGGGCTTCGACCATTGCTACGTGCTGTCGCGAGACGGCGCCGAACCCTATCCCAGGCTGGCCGCGCGAGCGGTGGAAGACGGCTGCGGACGCCAGCTGGATGTGCTCACCACCGAGCCCGGCCTGCAACTGCACAGCGGCAATGTGCTCACCGGCCGCTACCATGGCGCATCCGGCCGCGCCTACCGGCAATCGGACGGTTTCTGCCTGGAGGCCCAGCACTTCCCCAACGCGCCCAACGTCTCCCACTTCCCCAGCGCTGTCTTGCGGCCGGAGCAGCCATACCGCAGCACCACCATCTACCGGCTGGGCATCGCCCCATCCCGTTAGACGAAAACCGCCGGGCGGCGAAGCGGCGGCTTGCCCGGCGACGGCAAGCCGCCTACCATGGGCGCGGAACCAGAACACGAATCCGCCATGCCCCAAGCCGACTTCACCCTGCTGTTCGATCTGGACGGCACCCTGACCGATACCGACGAACTCCACTTTCGCGCCTTCCGCGCCCTGCTGTCCGAACATGGCCGGGAGCTGGACCATGACAGCTATCTGCGGCATGTCCACGGCTCCACCAACGAAGCCATCATGCGCGCGCTGCTGCCGGACATTCCCGAACGGCACCTGGAATTGGCCGAGCGCAAGGAAAAGCTGTTCCGCGCCTCGGTCGGCCAATTGCGGCCCACGCCGGGCACCTTGCGCCTGTTCGACTGGGCGCGGGCCAAAGGCGCGGCCATCGCCATCGTCACCAACGCGCCGCGCGCCAATGCCGAGTTGATGCTGGACGGCCTGGGCCTCGCCTCCCGAGTGGACGCGCTGGTGATAGGCGACGAGCTGGCTTACGGCAAGCCCCACCCGCTGCCCTACCTCGCCGGTCTGGCCCGGCTGGGCGGACGCGCCGAGCGTGCTTGCGCCTTCGAAGACTCGCCGTCCGGCATCCGCGCCGCGAAGCAAGCCGGGCTGCACACCTTCGCCATAGCCGGCATGTTGCCGGAAGCCGCGCTGCGTGAAGCCGGCGCCGATGCCGTGATCGCCGACTTCAACGCCCCGGAGCTATGGCAGTGGCTGGAGCGGGCTGACATCCGCGCGCCCCAAACCTGAGCTTGAACGCCGCCGCGAACACCGGGTGAAACATCGGTATGCCGCAAAACAGGCATCCTGCCCTTTTCAACCCTGGCGACAGGAAATGGACAACGCACTCCGGCCTTGCAGCCGCTCAAGGCGCGCCGGCGCGGCGCCAACAGTTTTGTCTGCTGCGCTAAACGAAGGCGGAATACAGTCCACAGACGATCAGACAGAGCCCGCTGGCCCGTTCCAGCCAGGCTCCGCCCTGCTCCCGGGCCATGCCGCCCAACCACCGCGCGGCGGCCGCGCACAGCAGGAACACTGCCAGCACCGTCAACAGGAACAAGGGCCCCAGCAATAGCATCTGCCATCCCGCGTCCTCCCCCCGCTGGATGAACTGCGGAAAGTACAAGGCCAGGAAGACGATGATTTTCGGGTTCAGCAGCGTCGTGGCCAGCCCGCGGCGAAAACCTCCCCTGCCATCGGCAAGCCCCGCCTTCCCCGCCATGCGCAGCTGCGCCGCGCCCAGATACAGCAAGTAGGCGGCGCCCAGCCATTTCAAGCCTGACAAGACCACAGGCGCTTCGCGCGCCAACGTACCCAGGCCGCCCAGCACCGCCAGCAGCAGGATGGCGTCCGCCAGCACCACGCCCAGCGTCACGACCGCGCCCGCGCGCCATCCGCGTTGCGCGGCTGCCCCGGCGATCAGCAGCAACGACGGACCCGGCATCAGGGTGATCAGCGCGGTCGCCGCGATGAAATTCCAGATCATGCCCGCCCCCTCAGCGCAACAGGCCCAGGCTGCCGGTCAGCTGCCGCACCCGCTTGCCCGGCCCGCACAGGGCCAGGCCCTGATACTGGATCGCCTCCTCCGGCGTGGAGGCCAGCGCCGCCGCGTACTCCTGATAGCTGCGGGTGGCGCGCGTGGCGCTGGTCAGCTCCACCAGCGTCAGTTCCATCCCGCAAGCCGCCGCGCGCAATGCGCGCAATTGGTCCGCGCCGGCCTTCAGCACCGGCAGCGGCACCGTGGTGATGCCCAGGCGCGGCTCGCCGCGCGCGTCGGGCAGGTCCTGCCCCACCAGCGCCGGGTGGCGCTTGCCCAGCGACATGGCCAGCACAGCGGCGGTATTGGCGATGACGCCGGGCGGCAGATCGGGATCGATGATGATGGCGCAACGGATATCGTCCATGAGCGGTTCCTTCCAATGATGAGGTACCGCCTCACTATGCGCTGCCGCCAATTGATCTACAATCAAGACTAATTTAAATTTAATAATCGAAAAAATCGAACAATGATAGACGAACTGCGCGCGCTAGCCGTCTTCGCCAAGACCATCGAAACCGGCTCTTTCCGCGCCGCCGCCCGCGCGCTGGGACTGGCGCCCTCGGTGGTCAGCCACCACGTCACGCAGCTGGAAAGCCGGCTGGGCGCGGCTTTGCTGTACCGTTCCACCCGGAAGCTGTCGCTGACGACGGACGGACAAGCGCTGTACCAGCACGCCCAGGCGATGCTGCAGGCGGCGGAAGCCGGCCTCAACGAACTGGCCGGGCGCGCGTCCGAGCCCAGCGGCGCGCTCAGGCTGAGCTTGCCGGCCTTCTTCGCGCGCGGCCCGCTCACCGCCAGCCTGGCGGCGTTCTCCCAATGCCATCCCAAAGTGGAGCTGGAATTGGATTACAGCGACGAGAAACGCGACCTGATCCGGGACGGCATCGACCTGGCCATCCGCATCGGCGAATTGCAGGACAGCGCGCTGAAGTCGCGCCGCCTGTTCGACATGCCCCGCCTGCTGGTGGCCGCGCCCAGCCTGTTGGACGCGCGCGCCGCGCCGGCCTCTCCAGCCGAGTTGGCCGACTGGCCCTGGCTGGGCATACGAATGCGCGGCAAACGCAAAACCCTGATCGACGCCGCCGGACAGCGGCACGATTTCGCCATCCAGCCGCGCATCACCGCCAACAGCGTCGATGCCGCCTGCCAACTGGCCATCGCCGGTTGCGGCCTGGCCACGCCGCCGGCTTTTCTGGTGGAAAGCGAATTGGCCGCGAAGAAGCTGCGCGTCGTCCTGCCCGACTGCCAGGTGGAAGCGCTAGGCGTCTACGCCGTCTGGCCCGCCAACGCCGCGCGGGAAAGCCTGACGCTGCGCTTGGTTCGCTTTCTGGCTGAAACAGCGATATCCCAACCGCAAACCATCCCAATGTTATAATTTGGCTTTCCACCCCTTGGGAGGCCCACCATGCAAAGTCCACGCGATCTTGACGCGGTGATCGCCGCCGGCATCCGCGCCAGCGAACAGCGCGGAGAGCTGCAACACGCGAAGGGATGGGGCAAGCCGCTGGATTTGGACGATGGCTACGCCGCCGCGCCGGCCGAGCTCAGGATGTCGTACAAGATCCTGAAGGATGCCGGCTGCGTGCCGGCCGAGGTGGAAATGATGCAGCAGCTGGGCGTCCTGCGAGCGGAGCTGGCCGCGCTGGAGCCGGATACGCCGGCCTGGCGCGACAAGCAGGCTCAAACGCAGCGGCTGGCGCTGGAGGTGGCATTGCAGCTGGAGCATCTGCGCGGCGGCGCCTGACCGCCAAACTGCGCTCAGGCCGCTAAACGCCTCGGCCGAGGGCAGGAGACCGAATTTTGTCAGCCGCTCTTATTGCCCGCGCGCGTTCCGCAGCGCGGAAAGCAGACTGGACAAATTGTCCGCGCCGCCGTCAATCCGCACCGCATTACTCGCCCCTGTCGCGCTGTCCACGCTGTAAATCTGCATCACCCCCATATTGGCTACTGACTGGGCAAGCGTGGTCATCTGCTGCTGCGAGGAGACGGCGTTCTCGAACAGGATGCCGGTGGAGTGCGCCATGGTCTGGTAGATCGATCCCATCGCCATGGCGGGGGCCTCGCCCACCACCTTGACGTTGAACTGGGTGACGGCATCGGTGATCTGGCTGTTGACTGCGGTGGGGAAGGCCATCTTGCATCTCCTGCTCCGTTGGGGAATTCAGACTGGCAGCCGCAGGGAAATGCTTCAATTGGTGACAGTACTTATCGGGTCTTGCCAAGCGCGCAGGCCGAGCAATAGCGTGCAGGCGCGGCACCCCGGAATCATGGACCGCACAGCGCCCTTGAGCATATCGGCGTCCACAGTCGGGCAAGGCGGCGGACTCAAGCCCCCTGGCTCTCGCCATCCTTCAAACGGTTCACCAGCGCCACATAATCGGTCATCGCCTGCTCGCGGCTCATCCCGCGCCGAGCGGTCCAGGCGTCGTGCTTGGCCCGCCCCACCATGTCCATGACGCCCGGCCGCTCTCCCGAGGCGTCGCCCTGCGAGCCCTGCTTGTACAAGGCGTACATCGTCAGCAAGGTGGCGTTGTCCGGTGCCTTGTTCAGCGTGCGCGACAATGCGGCGGCGGCCTCGAACGCCTTTTCCTGTTCGCTGGGCCCATCCGACAGCGGCTCGCCGCCGAAATGCCGGTCCTCGGCGTCCAGATCGTCCGGAAACCACCTGGCCTCCAGCAGTTTGCCCCTGCGCATCTGCAAGGCCAGCACGCCGGGCGAGGCCAGGCCGCGATGCAGCAGCGTGGCCGGCTGCACCGCCATGCCGGCGTTGATCACCGCCGCGCCGAAGGCGGAAAATATCGCGCCCTCGTCCGTCCACTTCCGCAGCCGCCGCAAGCCCTTGCTCCCGGGAAACGCGCCGCTGCTGCGATTGCGCCCCGGCTGCAGCCAGGCGAAATCCGGAATGCCCAAGCGGTACAGGCCGGCGAAGTCCCCCTGCTCCAGCGCGCCCCGCGCCGAGGCCAGCAGCTCCGCCATTTCCGCCGGGGCCATGGCTGGATCGACCATGTTCATGCCGAAGCCGCCCGCGGCATTGGCATTGAAAAATTCCAGCACATGCTTGCCGACGATTTCCCTGTCGTTGTCCACGCACACCATGTGGTAGCTGTCCTCCAGCACCACCATGCGCGCCTGGCCAGCCCGCTTGCCGCTGCCGATGCGCTCGACCAGAAAATGCGCGGAGCGCAGACTGGTCAGTTCGTCCTCGCGCGCGTGCACCACCAGCGTCGGGCAGGCGATCTGGTCCAAACCCCGAATCACCGCGGCGCGCAGCCGATCCACCTCGCGGATGCAGGCCAGCGGCACCCAGCCGTAATGGAAATTCTCACCGCGCTCAAACTTGGCCTTGACGATGGCCCGCAGCTGCTCGTTCTTGATGCCGTAGGGCTCTTCCTCTGTCACCCTCATCCGCTCAGGCAGGCCGGGAACCCGATACAGCAGGGGACGCAGGCCTCGATACCAGGGCGTGGCCCAGCCGTCGATGTACACCGGCGGGGCCAACGCCACCAGCCGGCCCTTGGCGTGACGCTCCAGCTTGGCCACTTCCAGCGCCAGCAAGGCGCCCATGCACATGCCCATCACGTGCAGCACCTCGTGCTGGCCGACGATTTCGCGATACTTGGCGCGCGCCGCGTCCAGCCATGCCTCCATCTTGACGGCGGACAGATCCTCCGGCCGCGTGCCGTGGCCCGGCAGCGTCAACGCATGGGTGACGAAGCCCGCGTTCTTCAAGCGCTTGTGCATGGAGCCCAGATCGTATTGCGTGCCGCCCAGGCCGTGGATCAGGAATACGCCGGCGTCAGCCATTGCCGTTCTCCAGAGGCTCCGGCCTCAGCATGCCCACCACCATTTCCACTTCGTCGTCCGCGCCGCGCACGCAGGCCAGGCGCTCCCGCACCCGCAGCCGCTCGCCGCCCGCCTGCACCACGGTGTAGCTTTGCTCGCTGGCCCAGGTCTCGCCGCTGGCCACGCTGCTCCATGTGGCCTCCACCAATCCGCGCTCGTCCGGCTCGATCCGCTCCAGCCATTCGTCCAGGCTGGAGATATGCGCGACATCCTCGCCCAGCACCTTGTCCGCTCCCATGCCCCAGGTGGCGTGCCCGGTGGCCGCCTCATACTCTACTGTCGCCACCCCCACTTCGCGCATGATGCGCTCGTAGCGCAGGCGCCAGGACTGCGCATCGGTCAACGCCTGGCGGCGGCCGTCCGACAACGCCCTCACCGCGATCATCACCGCGGCCCAGATCATCACGAAGCCCTGGACCTCGATCACCGCCTCGCCGGAGAAGCCCTCCTCCACCGCGAACGGCCCGCCGCCATGCGCCGTTCTGCCAATGATCAACAATCCGCCCAGCAACAGGGCGACGGCCCCGCCACGCGGCCCCCACAAAGCAGCGGCGATCAGCAGGAAAGGCATGGGGAGATAGGCCAGCGTGGCGGCCACATGGCCATAGCGCTCGCCGCTGTGATCGATGAAAACCAGCGCCACCGCGCATAGAAACAAGAGGAAAGCCGCGCCGCCGCCCAGAAACTGCATCATCGTCATGCCGCCCGACAATTGCAGATGGAATCCCCGGAACGCGGTCACCACCGGCGTCAGCAGCAGGATGCCCACCATGGTGGACAGCATCCACGCGATCCCCTCCAGCGCCAGGTTCAAGCCGGGCCGCTGCCATTGCCACAAGGCCATGGCCAGCGCGCCGCCCAGGCAGGAGGCCAGCGCCGCCCCGCACAGCAGCAGGGCCATGCCGGCCGGGGAATCCGGATCGTTGCGCCCCAGGCTGGCCACCCAGCAGCCCATGGCGCCGCTGACCGCCTCGATGCTGGCAAAGGCCGCCGCCCCCACCGGATTCAGGCCATGCGCCGCCATGCCCCAAATCACCGACGCCAGCCACACGCCCGCGAGAATGGTGGGCCAGCGCCAGCGGGGAGAAATCAGCAGCGCGGAAAAAGTCACACCGCTGCCCAGCCAAACCGGCAAGGTTTCCGTAACGGAACTGGCCAGCGATCTGGAAACGACAGCCACCGTAAGAAACAGCACGGCAACCAGCAAGCCAATTCGTAACTGCTGCATGGCGACTCCTCCAGCCTCAACCATTGCAGCATAGGAAGCGCCAGCCAAGAGCGGCAAGCCGGGAAGAAAGATTGAATGACAAACGACACCATGCTTGCATGGCGAGCATCTGAGGTATTCAGCAAAGGACCGGCCATTGCCCCCCGCCCACACGGGGAACATGCCAATTTCAAGAGACTGATTTTAAAAGATAAAAATCCACGCCAGAAATCTACCGATTTTCCCGCTAAAAATCGCCACTCAAATCGCTAGGCGACGCCGTTCGCCAACCATGGCAAACCACCGCGCCATGGCCTGCGAAACGACATCGGCACTGTCATCGCGGCTCAAGCCCCGGCACAATCCGCCACCCGCAGCAGCCTGGGCGGCTGGCCGGCAAGTTCTGCCAGCAGGCTTTGCGCCGGCAGTGTCCGTTCTCCATAAGCAGCAGGCGCCACGCCGAAGTTGGCGGTAAGGCGGCTGCCGTCGGCGAAGCGGGTCTGCTGCAGCGTATGCTCGGCATTCAGCCACTCGAAGCCGGTCAGCGCCTGGGTAGCCAAGCGCTCGTGCAGCGGACGGAAGGCGCGGTCCGCGCATTGCAGCTGCGGCAAACGGGCCTTGAGGCTGGCGGCGGACAAGTGGAATAGCGGCGGCACGTTGTACAGCCATTGCGCCAGCAGATTGTCGGCGTAGGCGTTGGAGAATTTCAGATTGTCGTACAGCCAGTGGTTGGTGGTGATCACCGAGCCATGGAACACCGCTTGGTACAAGGGCAAGCGGTATGGCGCGCCATAGTAAAGGTCGCGATACGGCTGCTTGAGCGGCACCTTCTTGAAGAAGGTTTCCGGCTGGTCGGACGGATACCAGCGGCCCAGGAAGTACGGCGACTGCTTGTTCTTCTGCAGATCGGCGTCGCCCCAACCCATCACCGGAACCTGCATGCCGTGGGCGAAGGCGATGCCGCGGCTGGTGCTTGCATTGCCCATTTCCGATCCCACCGGCAGTTGGTAGGCGTCCGCCACCCATTGCATCGATTTTTCATAGCCGATGGCCATCTCAGCCTTGCCGGTTTTGCGGCCCGAGGTGTAGTCGTCAAACACCATGCCCGTGGCGTAGGCGTCCAGAAACCAGCTGTTGAAACCGGCGGCGGCATGCAGCGCGCGGGTGCGTTGTTTCAAGGTATCGCGCACGCAGTCCGGGTTGGTGTAATAGCCGGATTGCTGGAAGCCGGTCTTCTTCTTGCCATTGGCCAGCGTCACGCCGCACTGGCGGTACACCGCCTCGCCCTGCTGGGCGGTGAGCCAGTCCTCGCGCTCGCCCGGCCGCAACGCGGTTTCGTAGGAGTCATAGGCGGTCACCAGATAACCGGCGTCCACGCCCGCCTTCACCGCCTGCGGCTGCCACAAGCCCCCCTCCCAGTTGTCCGCGCCCAGCCACAGCCGTTTGAGCCCAGCCGCCTGCAAGGCATCAACCGTTTTGCGCGACAAGCCGCCGCCCCAGCGCGACGCGTCCGGCTGCAATGCGGGGCCGAACAGCCGCTCCGCCAACGTGCGCAGCCGCAGATAGGGCGCGGCCATTCTGTTCCAGCCAGGCTTCTTGCCCAGCCAACCGGCGCGGGCCTCGGCGGTCAGCGCCTGGTTGACGGCCTCCATCAGCACCCGTTGCTGGTAATGGTCCGGCTTAGCGCCGGCCTGGCGCAAAGCCTTGCCGGCCTCGGCGTCGAAACGGCCGCGCAGCCTGGCGGCCAGCGGGTCCGGTCCGCGCAACAGCTTGAGGAAGGCGGGCCAGTCGCGCACGTCGGACGCATCCAACAGATTATTGCCCCACAGGTAGACGTGGCTGGCGCCGATCAGCTTGGCGGTGTCCGGCTGCGCCTTGATCTTGTCGGCCAACGTTTGATAACGGCCTTCCGACACCAGCCATTGCTTGTAGCGTTGCGCGCCGGCCAGCAGGTTGTCGTCGGCCAGCCGCAGCAGCAGCGTCATCGGCCGCTGCTGGTTGAGCGGGTTGAATTCGTGGCTCAGGTTCAAGGCGAAGCCCTGGCCCTCGGCGCGGATGGCCAATTGATTGTTGAACGGCTCCAGCAGCAGCCAGTGCAGGCTGCGGCGGCCGTAGTCCATGCCCCACAGCGGCAGGCTGAGGTTTTCCGAGGTATCCAGGCCGTCGCCGGCGAAGCCGGGCAGAAAATCCCGCCACAGCTTGCTGCCGGCCGGAATGTAGCTGCCCTCGGCCAAAGGCAGCAGCAGCCCCTTGCCCATCGCCGACGCCGGCTGGCGCAGCAGCTCCACCTCGCCTGGCGCTTTGGCGTTCAGGGTCAGCGTCAGATCTCTGCCATTCAGTCTGGCCTGCCAGCGGTAGCGGCCATCGTCCCATTGCCAGTCTGCGGATTCTCCATCCTGACGCACCCCGCTCACCTTGCGCGCCAGTCCGCCATCTGACACCAGCCGCGCCGGCTCGCCCGCCGCCGTCACCTTCACCGCCAGCGTGGCCGGCTCCAGCTCCACCTTCCACTCAGGATTTTGCAACACCAGTCCGGCCCAAGCCGGCAACGGCAGGCCCAGCGCCGCAGCCAACGGCAATACTTTGATCAGACGCGTCATTCCCTCTCCCGCAAATCGGTCACTTGAATAGACCGTATTGCAACGCAAAAGGGATAGACGATTGTCAGGATAATGTCAGAACCTGTTCAATATCTGCTGCGCGTCGGCGATACGACGTTGAAAACAGCTTCAGAATGCTCATGTACCGTATGTACACTCCGCTTCTTCAGCCGTTTTCGCCTTGTCTCGCCTTAGCTCGCTAGACTTTGAACAGGCTCTCAGAACTGTCCCAGCGGCGCGGCCACGCGGTGGATCTGGCGGACCGCGATGGGGCCGCGAAACTCGGCGCGCAGCAGCGACACGCTGGCCCACAGCTTCTGGCCGCCGGGATTGGCCGGCCAGCGCAGCGGCTGGCCCAGCTCGCGCCGCTGCCACCAGCGCAATTCGAAATCCGGCTGCGACAGCAGCGCCTGCTCCAGCCAGGGCCGGGGACAGGCGGGCGGCTGGACAGGCGGACGCGGCGCCAGCTTGCGCCCATCGCGCCGCAGCCAGTCCTGCGCGGCCATGCCCGGCAGCGACAGATCCTGCCGCCAGGTCTCGCCGCCGCTTTGCGCGGTCAGCCTATACACGCCCGGCGGCAAGGCCGCGGACTGGTCTTCGCTTTCCAGCGCGAACAGGCTGCCGTCGTAGCGCGTCTTGGCGGCGGCAAGCAGTTCGCGGCCGTCCGGCAGCCGCAGCGACCAACGCAGGTCGCGCCGCGGGCTGACGCCATTCAGCCTGACAATATAGGAGCGGCTGAGCGGGATATCGCGCTGGATCAGATCCAACTCCAGGTCGCCCAGCCAGGCGGGCGGCGCAGCCGGCGCGTCGCGGCCGCACTGGCCGGCCGCTATCTCATGCTGCAACGCAAGCCAGGCCTGGCGCTGCGCGGCGCTGGACAATGCGGCGCCCAGCGCGTCCAGCTGACGCCAAGCGCCGGCGCGGTCGCCGGAGAGCAAGGCATGGTAGGCAGGCTCCAGCGGCGTGGCGGGCAGCAACGGCGCGGCCGCGGCGCTTGCCGTCCAGGCCAGGGCCAGCCATAGCGGCGGCCTCATGCCTCAGCCTCGCACAAGCGATAGCCGACGCCGCGCACGGTTTCGATCGGGATGTCGGGCAGCTTCTGCCGCAATTGCAGCACATGGGTGTCCACTGTACGGGTGGACGGGAAATGCTGGTAGCCCCACACCTGGTTCAATAATTCGTCGCGGGTGAACACCCGGCCCGGCATCCGCGCCAGCATCGCCAGCAGGTCGAACTCGGTGCGGGTCAGCGCCACCTCGCCGCCGCGCCAGCCGGCCGCCTGCCTGGCCGGAAACAGGCTGAGGCCGCCGCAGGCCAGCTGCCCCTCGCCCAAGGGCCGTAGCTGGGCGCGCACGCGGGCCAACAACTCCACATGAGCGAAGGGTTTGGTCAGATAGTCGCGCGCGCCAGCCTCCAGCCCGGCCACCCGGTCGTCCAGTTCCACCCGGGCGGTAAGCATGATCACCGGCAGCGCCTTCAGCGCCAGCCATTGCGGCAGCAGGCGCAGCGAATCTCCGTCCGGCAGCTGGCGGTCCAGTATCGCCAGCTCGGCCTGCCGCCAGTGGGCGGCCACCTCGCAGCCGTCGCGCAGCCACAGACAATCATAGCCCTGCTGTTGCAGGAACTGGCGCAGGCCCGCGCCCAGTTCGGCGTCGTCTTCAATCAGCAATATCGTCACACGGCAACTCCAGCGTGAATGTCGTAGGCGGCCCCTCTAATGCCAGCCGGCCGCCCAGCCTTTTCATCACCCGCCGCACAATGGCCAGTCCCAGCCCCATGCCGGCGCTGGCGCCCAGCTCGCGCCGCAGCAAGGACAGCCGGTAGCGCGGCAGCGCGCCGCCATCGCAGACCTCCAGCCGCAGCCGGCCCTTTTCCCAGCCCGCCAGGATGCGGACCGGCGCTTGGCCGTGCTGGCGCGCGTTGCGCAGCAGATTGTCCAGGCACAGGCCCAGCCAGTAGACGGGCAGATTCAGATTTCTATCCTGATCCAGACAGTAAGTCGCCCCGTGACGTTCCGCGACGCTGTCCAGCCACTCAGACAAGGGCAGCGGCTGCGGCGCTTCCAGCCGGCCGTCCGCCGCCAGGTAGTGGCGGCTGGCATCGGCCAGCTGGCGCAACCGCAGCACGCCGTCGGCCAGCCGGCCGAAACCTTGCTGCGCGCTAGGCGGCAACTGGTCAAAACCGGAGCGAAAATCCTCCACCACATTGCCCAAGCCGGCGATGGGGGTGCGCAACTCGTGGGTGAGCATCTGCAACACAAAGCGCCGCTCCCGCTCCAGCCGGCGGCGCTGCAGCCAGCCGTAGACCAGCGCGCCGGCAAGCACCGACAGAGACAAGCCCGCCAACGCCCGCCACCACCATGGCGACGGCGGCAGCGCCCGCGCGCAGATCCGGCCCAGCGGCTGCGGACAGGCGTCGCCATCGGCCAGCGGGCTCAGCGCCAAGCCGGCTGCCTCCGCCAGCGGCCGCCATTGTCCGGCGCCGTAACGCCGCCAGAATGCGCCGTCGCGCCGCCACAAATCGCCGCCGTCCAGCAGCCAGCGCTCGCCGGACAGCAGCGCGGCCAGGCTGTCATCGCCCAGTTTGCCGATGCCGGCGAAGGCTTCCGGACGTTCGCGCGCGTGCAGATAAGGCTGCAGGGCCGATGCCGATTCAGGATGACGCTGCAGATAGTGCCAGGCGTAGCTGCCGCCCAGCGGATGGATGGAATGGGCGGCGAACCAGTCCGGCGGCAGCGCCTCGCCCTCGCACAGCGCGCGCTCGAAGCGCAGCGCATCGGCCGGCAGCGCCGGCAACGGCGCGCGGCATTGGCCGCGGTGGCGGTATAGCGCCTGCAATTGGGCCAAAGGAAGCTGGCCCAGCGCCGGATACAGCGAATCCGGCCGCAGCAGCGCGGCGTCCAGCTGCTGCAAGGCGGCCACCGCCGTCTCCGCCTGCGGGCGCTCGGCGCGCAGCGCGGCCTGCAGCGCGGCGACATCGGCGCGGGCGTGCAGGCTCAGGGCGATCAAAAACAGGGCGAGTAGGCGCGGCATGGCTGGATTATAAGGTCCGCCGGCTCAAGACCGCAGCGCCGCGCTTCCATGTTAAGCTGCCGGCGTTCGTCCATTCATCCGTTTCGCCTCATGTCACCTCGCAGCTGGGATATCTTCTGTACCGTCATCGACAACTACGGCGACATCGGCGTCGCCTGGCGCTTGGCGCGCCGGCTGGCGCGCGACCGCGGCCACGACGTGCGGCTGTGGGTGGACGACCTGGCCAGCTTCGCCCGCATCGCGCCGGGACTGAACCCGGCCCTGCCGCGACAGGCGCTGGCCGGCATCGACATCCGCCACTGGCCGCAGACGGATTTCCCGGCCGATATCGTCCCCGCCGACGCGGTGATCGAGGCCTTCGGCTGCCGCTTGCCGGACAGCTTCGAGGCGGCGATGGCTGCCCAGGCCGTCAAGCCGGCGTGGATCAATCTGGAATACCTGTCGGCCGAGGACTGGACCCTCAGCCATCACAAAATGCCCTCGCCCCACCCCAGGCTGCCGCTGACCAAGCATTTCTTCTTCCCCGGCTTCGACCCCGCCAGCGGCGGGCTGATCTGCGAGGATGGGCTGATAGACGCGCGCACAGCCTGGCAAGCGGATGACGCCGCGCAAAACGCCTACTGGCTGCGCCGCGGCCTGCCGACGCGCATCCCGGGTGAGCTGCGCGTCAGCCTGTTCGCCTACCACAACCCGGCCGCGGCGCAGCTGCTGCAAGCCTGGGCCGACGGCCCGTTTCCGGTGCGCTGCCTGGTGCCGGAAGGCAAGGTGCTGCCCGATGTCGCCGGCCTGTTCGGCCGCGCGCTGCGCGCCGGCGACCATGCCCGCCTCGGCAATCTGGACGTTCACGTGCTGCCACTGAGCGATCAGGACGACTACGACCGCCTGCTGTGGAGCTGCGATTTCAACTGCGTGCGCGGCGAGGACAGCCTGGTGCGCTCGCAATGGGCGGCCCGGCCCATGCTGTGGCACATCTACCCGCAGGACGACGACGCCCACCTCGCCAAGCTGGAAGCATTTCTCGAGCAATACTGCGCCGGCCTGCCAGCCGGGATGGCCGCCGCGCTGCGCGCGCTGAACCTGGCCTGGAACCGAAACGGCGACATCGCCGCCGCCTGGCGCGACGCCGCGCCCTGGCTGCCGGCGTGGCGCGAACATGCGACAAACTGGCAACAGCATCTGCTGAAAGACGGCGATCTCGCGGCCAGACTGCTGCACTTCGTCGGCGAAATCAGCTAGAATGCCGTGTTTTGTCGGGAATCTTTCCCGGCTTCATTTCAAGAGTTTGGGATTAGACAAGCATGAAAACCGCACAAGAACTGCGCGCTGGTAATGTATTCATGGTCGGCAGCGACCCGATGGTTGTTCAAAAGGCTGAGTTCAGCAAATCCGGCCGCAACGCCTCCGTCGTCAAGATGAAGATGAAGAACCTGCTGACCGGCGCCGGCAGCGAAGCCGTATACCGCGCGGACGACAAGTTCGACGTGGTGGTGCTGGATCGCAAGGACTGCACCTACTCCTACTTCGCCGACCCGATGTACGTGTTCATGGACACCGAATTCAACCAGTACGAAGTGGAAGCCGACAACCTGGGCGACACCCTGAACTTCATCGTCGACGGCATGGAAGACATCTGCCAGGTCACCTTCTACGACGGCAAGGCCATCTCCGTGGAACTGCCGACCACCGTGATCCGCGAAGTGGAATACACCGAGCCGGCCGTGCGCGGCGATACCTCGGGCAAAGTGCTGAAGCCGGCCCGTCTGGTTGGCACCACTTTCGAAGTTCAGGTTCCGGCCTTCGTCAACACCGGCGAAAAGATCGAAATCGACACCCGCACCAACGAATTCAAGAAGCGCGCCTAAGCCTTCTGGATTGTTGTGCCGAGAAAAGCGCCCCGCGGGGCGCTTTTTTCATGCCCGTCCCCAGCTGGTATACTGTTTCTCCGCTCCATCCCGCCCAAATCGCGCCATGTCCGATCTTTTTTCCATCGAACCGCAAAAACCGCTGGCCGAGGCCTTGCGTCCGCAGGCGCTCGATCAGGTGATCGGCCAGCAGCATCTGATCGGCCCGGGCAAGCCGCTGAGCCTGGCGGTGGCGTCCGGCAAGCCGCACTCGATGATATTGTGGGGCCCGCCCGGCGTGGGCAAGACCACGCTGGCGCGCATCCTGGCCGCCAGCTTCGACGCCGAGTTCATCCCGATCTCGGCTGTGTTCGCCGGCATCAAGGACATCCGCGAGGCGGTTGAGCGCGCCAACGCCGCGCTGCAGCGCTCTGGCCGCCGCACCATCCTGTTCGTCGACGAGGTCCACCGCTTCAACAAGAGCCAGCAGGATGCCTTCCTGCCCTTTGTCGAATCCGGCCTGCTCACCTTCATCGGCGCCACCACGGAAAATCCGTCGTTCGAGGTCAATTCCGCGCTGTTGTCGCGCGCCCAGGTCTACGTGCTGAACAGCCTGAGCGAGGATGAGCTGAAGCAGCTGTTCGAACGCGCGCAAGCGGAAGGCGCGCTGGATGGGCTGAATTTCGACGATGCGGCCGTCTCCACGCTGACCGGCTACGCCGACGGCGACGCCCGCCGCTTCCTGAACCTGCTGGAACAGACCCGCACCGCGGCGCAGACCCGCGGCTCGGCGGAGATCGACCCGGCGTTTCTGGAAGAAGTGCTGACGCTGAACGCGCGCCGCTTCGACAAAGGCGGCGACGCCTTCTACGACCAGATCTCGGCGCTGCACAAATCGGTGCGCGGCTCCAATCCGGATGCCGCGCTGTACTGGCTCAGCCGCATGCTGGACGGCGGCGCCGACGCGCGCTACCTCGCGCGCCGCATCGTGCGCATGGCCTGGGAAGACATCGGCCTGGCCGACCCGCGCGCGATGCAGATCGCCAACGACGCGGCGCTGACCTACGAAAGACTGGGCAGTCCGGAAGGCGAACTTGCGCTGGGACAAGCGGTGATCTATCTGGCGGTGGCCGCCAAGAGCAATGCCGGATACAACGCGTATAATCAGGCCCGCGCCTTCGTCAAACAGGACAAATCCCGCCCGGTGCCGGTACACTTGCGGAACGCGCCCACCCGCCTGATGAAGGAATTGGGTTACGGCCACGCCTACCGCTACGCGCACGATGAGCCCCACGCCTACGCCGCCGGGGAAACCTATCTTCCGGAGGGGCTGGAAGACATCGAGTGGTACCGTCCGGTGCCGCGCGGGCTGGAAAGCAAGATTCAGGATAAACTGGCCTTTTTGCGTCAGCTGGATGCAGACGCCCAGCAAGATCCCGATAGTGAAAAACAGGAATAATCATGCTCGACATCAATCTACTTCGCAATGACATCGAAGCCGTCGCCGCCCGTCTGGCGGACCGCGGCTACACCCTGGACACCGCCGCATTCAATCAGCTGGAAGCCGAGCGCAAGTCCCTGCAATCCCGGATGCAGGAACTGCAAGCCAAGCGCAACGCCACTTCCAAGCAGATCGGCATCGCCAAGAGCAAGGGTGAAGACGTCTCCGCCATCATGGCCGAAGTAGCCACCCTGGGCGACGAGCTGAAAGCCGCCGAACAGGCGTTCGATGGCGTGCAAGGCAAGCTGGACGCCTGGCTGCTGGTGATCCCCAACCTGCCGCACGAATCGGTGCCGGCCGGCAAGGATGAAAACGACAATGTGGAAGCGCGCCGCGTCGGCGTGCCGCGCCAGTTCGACTTCGAAGCGAAAGACCACGTCGACGTCGGCGCCCCGCTGGGCCTGGATTTCGACACCGGCGCCAAGCTGTCCGGCGCCCGCTTCACCGTGCTGAAGGGCGACATCGCCCGCCTGCACCGCGCCATCGCCCAGTTCATGCTGAACACCCATACCGGCAGCCACGGCTACGAAGAGCACTACACCCCGTACATCGTCAACGACACTGCGCTGCTCGGCACCGGCCAGCTGCCGAAGTTCGCCGACGACATGTTCAAGGTGACCCGCGGCGGCGATGAAGAAGCCGCGCCGCAGTACCTGATCTCCACCTCGGAAGTGACGCTGACCAACACCGTCGCCGACACCATCCTGCAAGAGAGCGAGCTCCCGAAGAAGATGACCGCGCACTCGCCGTGCTTCCGCTCCGAAGCCGGCAGCTACGGCCGCGACACCCGCGGCATGATCCGCCAGCACCAGTTCGACAAGGTGGAAATGGTGCGCGTGGAGAAGCCGGAACACTCCTACGCCGCGCTGGAAGAGATGGTGGGCCACGCCGAAAACATCCTGAAGGCGCTGGAACTGCCTTACCGCGTGGTGACGCTGTGCACCGGCGACATGGGTTTCGGCTCCGCCAAGACTTATGATCTGGAAGTGTGGCTGCCGGCGCAGAACACCTACCGCGAAATCTCCAGCTGTTCCAACATGACCGATTTCCAGGCCCGCCGCATGAAGGCGCGCTACAAGGACGAAAACGGCAAGAACCAGTTGGTGCACACGCTGAACGGCTCCGGCCTGGCAGTGGGCCGCACCCTGGTGGCCATTCTGGAAAACTACCAGAACGCCGACGGCAGCGTGACCGTGCCGAGCGTGCTGCGTCCGTTCATGGGCAAGGACAGGATCGGCGGCTGAGCTCCGGCTTCCGATGAAAAACCGGCGTCTCCCGACGCCGGTTTTTTTTTACGCCTCCGCCGTCGCGCCCGCCAAGCTGCGGCTCAGCAACGCCTCGTAATCGGCGCGCGGCAAGGGCTTGCTGAACAGATAGCCCTGCGCGCAGTTGCAGCCCTGCTCCAACAGGAAACGCCGCTGCGCCTCCTCTTCCACCCCCTCCGCCACCACATCCAGCCCCAAGCTGCGGGCGATGGAAATGATGGCGCTGGTGATGGCGGCGTCGTCGCCGTCGCAATGCAGATCGTCGATGAAGGAGCGGTCTATCTTCAGCCCGCGCACCGGCAAGCGCTTCAGATAGGACAGCGACGAATAGCCGGTGCCGAAGTCGTCGATGGACAGATACATGCCCAGCTTCTGCAGCCGGAACAGCGTGTCCACCATGCCGCCGGCGTCCTCCATCACCACGCTCTCGGTGATTTCCAGCTCCAGCGCGCCGCTGTCCAGGCCATGGCGGGCCAGCGTCTGCTCCAGCTCGGCGACGAAATCGCCGTGCTTGAGCTGTCGGCCGGACACATTCACCGCCAGGCGGCCCGGCGCCAGGCCGGCATCGCGCCAGCGGCGGGCGTCGGCGCAGGCCGTCTCCAGCACCCAGGCGCCGATCTGCGCGATCAGCGCGCTCTCCTCGGCGATGGGAATGAAACGGTCCGGCGGCACCAGGCCCAGCTCGGGATGCCGCCAGCGCAGCAGCGCCTCCGCGCCCACCAGCTCGCCGCTGTCCAGCGCCACCTTGGGTTGGTACCACAGCTCCAGCTCCTGCTGCGCCAACGCGCGGTGCAGGCTGTATTCCAGCTTCAGCCGCTCCAGCGCGCGCGCGTTCATGTCCGGAGTGTAGAACTGGAAGCCATTCTTGCCGCCGTCCTTGGCGCGGTACATCGCGGTGTCGGCATGCACCAGCAAGGTATCGGCGTCGCGGCCGTCCAGCGGGAACATGCTGATGCCGATGCTGGCGGAGATGAACATCTGCTGGCCGGCCACGCCGGACAGCTCGGTGACCGCGTCCAGCATCGCCTGCGCCCGCGCGGCCACCTGGGCTTCGCCAGCCGCGCCTTCCAGCAGCAGCGTGAATTCGTCGCCGCCCAGCCTGGCCACGGTTTCGGCAGGCAGCAGCCGCGACTGCAGCTGCCGCGCGATGTGGATCAGCAACTGGTCGCCGGCGTAATGGCCCAGGGTGTCGTTGACCAGCTTGAAGCGGTCCAGGTCGATGAACAGCAACGCCAGCTGTTGTCCGGCCGCGCCGGCGCGGTCCACCGCGCCCTGCAGCCGCTCCAGGAACAGCGTGCGGTTGGGCAGGCTGGTCAGCGCGTCGTGGTTGGCCAGGAAATGCAGCCGCTCCTCGGCCTGCTTGCGCTGGGTGATGTCGGAGAATACCGCCACGTAGTGCAGGCATTCGCCGTTGGCGTCGCGGATCGCGGTGATGCTCAGGTGCTCGGTGTACAGCAGGCCGCCCTTGCGGCGGTTCACCACCTCGCCCTGCCAGCGGCCGTAGCGCAGCAGGCTGCTCCACAGCTGCTGGTAGAACTCCGGCGGTTGCTTGCCGGATTTCAGCAAGGCCGGCGTGTTGCCCAGCGCCTCCTCGCGGCTGTAGCCGGTGATGCGGGCGAAGGCGGGATTCACCGACTGGATCACGCCGTTGCGGTCGGTGATGATGATGCCTTCCATCGTCGACTCGAACACCTTGTCGGCCAGCAGCAGGCTGTGGCGCGACTGCTGCAAGGCCTCGTCGCGCTGGCGCAGCGCCTCGTTCAGCTCGTGCAGGTATTCGTGCTCGATGCCCTGCACGATGTCGTCGAAGCCGAGCAACCGCAGCAACCTGCCGTCGTCGCCGAACACCGCCAGGTGGCGGATATTGTGCTGCTGCAGCAAACGCCGGGCCTGCAGCAGGCTGGCGAACTCCGGCACGCCGATCAGCGGCTGGCGGCAGCCTTCGCCCAGGGTGGCCGGTAGCTGGTCCGACGCCAGCCAGCGCAGCACGTCGCGCTGGGTGACGATGCCATGCCCGCCGTCCTCCAGCGCCACCGCCAATGCCGACAAGCCCTGCTCGCGCATCCGCTCCATCGCCTCGCGCGGCGTCGCCGCGGCCGGCAGCGACCACGCCGGCGGTCCGGGCAGGTCGCGGATGCGCTTGACCAGCAGGAAGGACTCCAGCCCCTGGTTGCGGACGATATCGGTCAGGGTGACGATGCCCAGCGGCTGGCCATGCTTCCACACCAGCGCGTGGCGCAGCTGGCGGCGGCGGAAGGCCTCCACCGCGTCCGGCAACGGCATGTCGTGCGGCAGGCTGGCCAGCTGCGCGCTGACCGCCTGGCCAACGGGCAGGTCCGGATCTCGGCGCCCCAGCGATGCCTCCAGCGCATCGGATTCGGTCCACAGGCCCAGCACCTCCCCTTTTTCGTCGCGCACGACGATGGAGCTGCAGGCGGCGGCCATCATCCGGCTGGCGGCTTCCCGAATGGGCAGGGACGGGAGGCAGCACAAGAGATCGCAAGAGGCGATGCCGGCCAGGGTTTGAGTCGGATAGGACATTGACAAACATGGCCTCGTCATAAGCTGACGGCCATTATACCGTTAACCCTCTTGTCACAAGGGCCGTAATATCAAAAATTCTATCCCACGCGAAATAAAAAAGCGCCGGATCGAAATCCGACGCTTTGTCTTGTCCGCGCGGCGCGCGTCAGCGGCGCTCGCCCCACAGATCGTGCTCGCTGCAATCGACGATTTCCACTTGGTAGAACTCGCCCGGCTGCATGCCGGCCGCGTCCTCGACAAAGACCAGTCCGTCGATTTCCGGCGCGTCCGCGTAGCTGCGGCAAACCGCGGTGCCCTCGTCGTCGATCTCGTCCACCAGCACTTTCAGGGTCTGGCCGACGCGGCGCTCCAGGCGGCGGGCGCTGATCTCGGCCTGCACTTCCATGAAGCGCTCCTTGCGGGCTTCCTTCACATCCTCCGGCACCGGGTTCGGCAACTCGTTGGCGGTGGCGCCTTCCACCGGGGAATAAGTGAAACAGCCGACACGGTCCAACTCCGCCTCGCGGATGAACGCCAGCAGCTCTTCGAAGTCTTCCTCGGTCTCGCCGGGGAAGCCGACGATGAAAGTGGAGCGGATCACCAGCTCCGGGCAGATTTCGCGCCACTTCTTGATGCGCGCCAACACGTTGTCGCTGTTGGCCGGCCGCTTCATCAGCTTCAGCACTTTCTGGCTGGCGTGCTGGAACGGAATGTCGAGATACGGCAGGATCTTGCCGTCGCGCATCAACGGGATCACCTCGTCCACGTGCGGATACGGGTAGACATAGTGCAGGCGCACCCAGATGCCGTGGCGGCCCAGCTCCTCGCACAGCTCGGTCATGCGGGTCTTGACTGGACGGCCGTCGTGGAAGCCCAGCTTGTACTTGGTGTCCACGCCGTAAGCCGAGGTGTCCTGCGAGATCACCAGGATCTCTTTGACGCCGGCTTTCGCCAGGCTCTCGGCCTCGCGCAGCACGTCGTGGATGGGGCGGCTTTCCAGATCGCCGCGCATCGACGGGATGATGCAGAAGGTGCAACGATGGTTGCAGCCCTCGGAAATCTTCAGGTAGGCGTAATGCTTGGGCGTCAGGCGCACGCCGATGTCCGGCACCAGGTCGACAAAGGGGTCGTGCGGCTTGGGCAGGTGGGTATGCACCGCCGTCATCACTTCTTCCGTGGCATGCGGGCCGGTCACGGCCAAGACCGACGGATGCGCATCGCGCACCACATCGCCCTTGGCCCCCAGACAGCCGGTGACGATCACTTTGCCGTTTTCGTTCAGCGCTTCGCCGATGGCGCCCAGCGATTCCTCGACGGCGGAGTCGATGAAGCCGCAGGTGTTCACCACCACCAGGTCAGCCCCGTCATAGGAAGGAGCGATTTCATAGCCTTCGGCGCGAAGGCGGGTCAGGATCTGCTCGGAATCGCTCGCGGCCTTGGGACAACCAAGGGAGACGAAGCCGACGCGGGGAGTCTTGTTCATGTTCAACGTCTTGGGCGGAAACAAAATCGCGCGATTATACAACGGTTTGTCTAACAATACCCATTTGGTTTAAACGGAAAGGCGCGGAACGACGCAGCAAGCCTCGAACGCTCCTTTTCATGCATCTCTCCCCAAGCATCCCGCCATGATTCACGCGCCGCCAATTGCGGCGATATCGCCTCCCACTCCAGAACTCGCGCGCCGCGCGCCGGTCACACCGCTGTCGCGTCAACGCCCGCCGATTTCCATTTTCCCCTCGCCATTCATTAGGAAACCCAAATGCCGTCCCCTGCCGTCAATCTCAAACTGCGCCCGCTGGAACGGGACGATCTGGCCTTCGTCCACGAGATGAACAACAACGCCAACATCATGCGCTATTGGTTCGAGGAGCCGTACGAGGCCTTTGTCGAACTGGTGGACCTGTACGACAAGCATATCCACGATCAGAACGAACGCCGTTTCGTGGTCGAGGACGGCGCGCGCAAGGTGGGCTTGGTCGAGCTGGTGGAGATCGATCACATCCATCGCCGCGCCGAGTTCCAGATCATCATCCACCCGGAACACCAGGGGCGCGGCTACGCCAGCCAGGCAACCCGGCTGGCGATGCGCTACGCGTTCGCCGTGCTCAACCTGTACAAGCTGTACCTGATCGTCGACAAGGAAAACGCCAAAGCGATACACGTTTACCAGAAGCTGGGCTTCCAGCCGGAAGGCGAACTGATAGACGAGTTCTTCGTCAATGGCCGTTACCGCAGCGCGCTGCGGATGTGCCTGTTTCAGGCCGCGTTTCTGAAAACGGCAGTCGAGGGCTGAGCGAATCCGGCCAGTCTCGGCCGGACTCGCCCCGCTCCCGTCAGCGCGTCGGCAAGCTCCAGCTCTGATTGGCGGTGCCGCCGCATTGCAGCAGGCTGACCGGCTGTCCGGAACGGTTGGCGCTCAGGCACAGGCCGCTCTTGGCGCTGCGTATCGCGCTGCCGCTGCGCGTCCAAGCGGATGTCCCGCTGCAGCTGCGGATGTCGACGCCGCTGCCATGCTCTTCCAGGCAGTAGTTGTCCTTCAGCTGCAGCGAGCCATCCTTCGCATGCACCCAGGCCTGATTGCCGCCGCCGTGGCACCCATAAGTGATCGCCGCCGCGCCCTCGCTCGCGCCGCCGCTGGCGTCCAGGCACTGGCCGCCATTGGCGATCGGCCCTCGGGTGCTGTTGCCGATGCCGTTTTCCTGCGCGCTGCTCTGGCCGTAGGCCGTGACCTTGGAAAAGGCCGGGCAGGCGTCGCTGACCGAGGTGCCGCTGATGCTGGCCGGCACCAGCCTGCCGGCGACGAAGCCGTACGGCACGCCGAATGTCGCCTTGCTATAGGGCTGCCCCAGGCAAGTGGCGCGGTTGCTGTTCCACTCGAAGTATTCGGCCCAGTTGACCATATTGTGCGGCGAGATCTTGCTCGCCGCGGTCTTGATGCTGCCCAGCTTGAACGACGCGCCGCTGGTCTGATCGGTGACGGTCACCCCCAGCCAGCCGCCAGGCTCGTAAGCGACGTGGAAGCGGTAGCTGTGCCCCTGCGTCCAGTCCACGTGGATGCGGCAGCTGCGGCCGGTGCCTTCGCCGGAGAAAGTGGTGCAGTAACTGCCGGCGCTGCCCGCTTTGGCGTCGGTGGTGTCCCAAGCGGAAAACAGGAAGGTGCGCTTGCCGCCGCCATTGCTCTGCATGCCGGTATAAGCGCCGGACGTGCCGACCAGATCGAACTGGTTGGCCCAGTACACATTGGCGGAATAGCCTGGATCGCGGTCCACCGTGATGGTGAAGTCGACGGCGTCCATGCCCGCCGACGCGGCGGCGGGGAAGCGGTAGTTGGTATAAGTGCCCGGGGTCTTGCCCAAAGCATGGGCCAGAGGGGAAAGCGAAAGCAGCAACAGCAGGGGAAGCGTGGTTTTGGCGCGCATCGCGGTCATCCTTCATGAGATTGACGAAAAACACGCGCAAGCGATGCCACTCGCCTGCGCATGGCGATGGCTTTATGAATATCCAAAATAGAGCAATTGATCAATATGAATTAATTACAAATACCATTTAAATACCATCATGATTTGTTTCGAATCAATCGTAACGCCTAGCGTTTTCGCGCGCAGGCGAAGTCGCCCCACACCGGGCAGCCGGACTCGTCCCTGACCGGCATCCGCGTTCTTTCCAGCACTTCCCAACCTTGTTGCAGCAAGCGGTCCAGATAACGGACATGGTGGCGGTAGCGGCCGCTGTGATGCAACCGGAAATCGCCGGCCTCGCCGTCGTCCAGGCTTTCGGTGCAGAACAGCAGCAAGCAGCCAGGCATCGCCCGCGCCGCCAGCAGGGTGAACAGCTCGTCCAGCTCGCCCAGATAAGGCAACGTGTCCATGCAGACGATCAGCTGGTAAGTGCTGCCGGCCGCCCGGAGAAAGTCACGCAGCTCCAGCTCGTCCAAGCTGTCGTATATTCCCTTGGCGCTGGCCCGCTCCAGCATGCCGGCGCTCAGGTCCACGCCATCGAGCCGACTGGCGTAAGGTCTGACCGCCTCGCCGACCAGGCCGGTGCCGCACCCCAGGTCCAACGCGGGCAACGAATGCGCCGCGATGCCCAGCCGGGACAGGCAAGCCGCCGTCCACTGCGGACCCTGATAACGCAGGCGCGCCAGATCCTGATCGAAGCTGGCCGCCGCGGCGTCGAAGGCGCTGCCGACGTATTCGGCGTCGCAGGCGGCCGGCGCCTCTCCCCCGCCGAACGCCGCCAGCATGTGCCGGGCCACCGGGCTGTCGCCCCGCTCCCGCAGCCAATCCTGAGCCAGCGCTCTCGCCTCCTCATGCCGCCCCAGCTCGCACAAGGCCTGTCCCACCGCGATCGGCGCCATCGCCCCGGGCGGCTCGGCCAGCACGCCCAAGGCATTACAACGCCGGGCCTCGCCGTGGCGCCCCAGCCGCAGCAGCATGCCGGTCAGCAGATGGAAGGCGTCCGGGCAATGCTGGTTCAGCGACACCGCATGGCACAACGCCTGCTCGGCCTCGGCATCCCGGCCGGCCCGCATCAGCTGCGCGCCCAGATTGGTCCAGTAAAAATAGCGGGCCGGGTCGAGCCGGACGGCTTTGCTCAATGCGCTCACCGCCTCTTGGTCCAGCCCCATCCGCGCGCGCGCCAGCCCCAGATTGAAATGCCACTCGGCATGGCCGCCATCCGACGCCACCGCCCGCTCCAGCAAGGGCAGCGCTTCATCCACGCGGTCCCGCTGCATCAGCAGGAAGCCCAGCCAATGCCCGGCGGCGGCGCCCTGAGCCTCGTCGTCCAGCAGATCGCGGTAGGCGGATTCCGCCGCCTCCGCGTCGCCGGACAGGTGCAGCCGCTGCGCTCGCCGCAGGCGCTCGTCTTCAACCGTCATGTTCGCTTTCCCCGGCCGTCAAAACACAGGCAAAAAAACAAGGCCGGGGCGTTTCCGTCCCCGGCCCTGCATGATCCCTGCCGGCTTTCGCCGCTCAGGATTTGTCCTTGTCCTCCGAGCCCGGATAGCCCGGAAAACCGAATCCGCCGAACAGCTGCTTGGTCTGCTCCTGCATGCGGTTTTGCATCTCCAGGAACATGCCGGTGCTCTGCTCCATGTAGTTGGCCATCATGTTCTGGATGGCAGGACCCTGCAGCTTCATGAACTCGCCCCACATGGTGGTATTCAGCATCGCATTGTCGCCGTACATCGCGCGGGTCTGCTCCTGCATTTTTTGCTGCAGCTGCGAAAACAGCTGGAGGTTCTTCTCCAGGAAAGGTCCCATCATGCCCTGCATCGCCTGACCGTAGTAGCGGATGAACTGAGTCAGCACCTCATAGCTGAACATCGGCATGCCGCCGTTTTCCTCTTCCAGAATGATCTGCAGCAGCACGCTGCGGGTGATGTCTTCCTGAGTCTTGGCGTCCACCACTTGGATGTCGACATTGTCCAGAACCAGCTGCTTGACATCACCCAAGGTGATGTAGGAACTCGTGGCGGTATCGTACAGACGGCGGTTCGGGTACTTCTTGATGACCCGTTTCTCAACACTCATTTATCGCTCCTGGTTTATCTTCGTGGTGTTGTGCGCTGGCAATCTAACATAAATACAACAAACTAGAGCAAATCTTCTACCACCCCTCTGCCCCTTGTGCTACATTTACGCGTCATTGTGCGGCGCACAATACCACTTCAACGGAACACAGTCGGACCCCATTTTCCACGCAATGGAGGTTTTACACCATGTCCTACAACAACGAACAGCTGAACAAGCTCTCGCTGACCGGTCTCGAGTCCACGCTGCGCTTCGCCCAGATCACTCTGGACAGCACGGAACGCCTGGTCAAACTGCAACTGGAAGCGTCCAAACAGTCGCTGGAGGACCACACCAAGGCCGCCAGGCAACTGACCGAGTTCAAGGACTCCCAGGAAGCGATCAACCACCTGAACAAACTGGCCACCCAGTCCATCGACAAGCTCGTCAACCATTCGCGCAATCTGTACGAAGTGGTCTCCGGCGCGCAAAGCGAGCTGAGCAAGCTGGTTGAGGAAAGCGTCGGCCTGTTCAACAAATCGTTGATCAGCTCGATCGAATCCGTGGCCAAGAACGCGCCCGCCGGCTCCGACGCCACGCTGAACGCGGTGAAAACCTCGGTGGCCGCCGCCGCCGCCGCAGTCAACACCTTCAGCAAGGCAGCCCAGCAAGTGGCCGAGTTCACCGACAGCAGCGTCAAGGCCGCCACCAGCGCCACCGCGGACGCGGTGAAAAACTCCGCCAAGCGCGCCACTGTCTGAGAGGCCCGCGCCCGTCGCCGCAACCCCGCCTTCACGGCGGGGTTTTCGCATTAACGGATGCGCGCGCCACGCTGCGGCGGTACAATCCCGTTTTACCAGATTGAGCAAGCACGACAGGTTCCCCCGCATGAAAATCAGCAGCAACTTCGACGCCGGCAGCATCGAGATCGTCTCCGCCGACAGCCTTGAAGACATCCAACTGCGCATTCGCCGCGACAACGCGGCCGACTTCGCGCAGTGGTTCTACTTCCGCGTGCAAGGTGCTGCCTATCAACACTGCACCTTCCGCTTCCTCAACGCTGCCGAGTGCGCGTACCCGCAAGGCTGGGTAGACTACCAGGCCATGGCCTCCTACGACCGCGTCAACTGGTTCCGCGTGCCCACCCATTATGAAGACGGCGTGATGGTGATCGAGCACGTTCCGCTGTCGGGCAGCATCTACTACGCCTACTTCGAGCCCTACACCTACGACCAGCACCTGAACCTGATCGGCCAGGCCCAGGGTTCCGGCCTGTGCCAGGTATCCGACCTCGGCTCCACCGTGCAGGGCCGCGACATGAACCTGCTGACCATCGGCCACGAGGTGGAGTCGGACCTGAAGATCTGGATCACCGCGCGCCAGCATCCTGGCGAGACCATGGCCGAATGGTTCGTCGAGGGCTTCCTCAACCGCCTGCTCGATCCTCAGGACCCGACCAGCCGCGCGCTGCTGGACCGCGCCACCTTCTACGTGGTCCCCAACATGAACCCGGATGGCTCGGTGCTGGGCAATCTGCGCACCAACGCCGCCGGCGCCAACCTGAACCGCGAATGGGCGAACCCCAGCGCGGAAACCAGCCCGGAAGTGCTGGCGGTGCGCCAAAAGATGCTGGAAACCGGCGTCGACCTGTTCCTCGACATCCACGGCGACGAGAACATCCCCTATGTGTTCCTGGCCGGCACCGAAGGCGTGCCGTCGTGGAATGCCCAGCTGGAAACACTCGCGGACAGCTTCCGCCATCACTTCCTGCTGGCCAGCCCCGATTTCCAGACCGAGCACGGCTACCCGCGCAACGAGGCCGGCAAAGCCAATATGAGCATCGCCACCAACTGGGTATGCGAACAGTTCGGTTGCCTAGCCTTCACGCTGGAAATGCCGTTCAAGGACAACCATAACCTGCCCGATGACGATTTCGGCTGGAACGGCCAACGCAGCCTGCGACTGGGCGAGTCCGCGCTCAGCCCGATCTACGCGGTGCTCAATGATCTTGCCCGCGGCGAGTAAGCCGCTTTCGGCATGAAAAAAGCCGGCAATCGCCGGCTTTTTTCATGCTTTGTCCCGCTCACATCGCCACGGGCAGCTTGTCCAGCGTCTTCACCAGCTCCACCTCGGCCATGCACCAATCGCTGCCCTTTTCCAGCACCTTGCCCAGCGCGATCTGAAAATGCTTGCCCCTGGCAGTCATGTAAAACTGCTTGCCCAGCATGTACAGCGACAAGGGCAAAATCAACGCGTTGACCACCTTGCCCGCGCGCCGGTATGGCATGAACAGGCTGATGTGGCCGGCCAGCCAGACTTGGTCCGGAGGCAGCGTGGGATCGATCAGGCGGGTATCAGTCGGTCGCAGCGACGCCGCCAATGGCCGCGTGCTGAGCGTTTCCACCCCGAGATAGATGCGCTCCCGGCCTGTGCGCTTGACCCGGCGAATGATGCCCAGGCTCCAGCCCTCCTGCTCAGGCTCGCGAAAGCCGATCAGGCTGCCCAGGCTGACCCACTCGTTCCCCATCACATCCAGCGACACGCCCAAACCCGTCTGGCTGACGTTCTCCAGCGACCAGCGCTGAAAATCCTGGGGCAGCGCCGCTTCCGCGGTCTCTCCGGACAACGACAGCGAACTGGTGGCGGGCAACGGCGACAGCGTCTTGTCCCGCTTGCGGCTAGTGACGAAGCCATAGATGCGGATATTGGCGGCATCCTCGTAGCTGTCCTTGTCCACGCCGCGCTGACTCTGCATCTGCTCTTCGTCCGGCCTGCGGATCAGCTTGTGCAGCAGATGCAGGCGATGCGCAACCTCCACCTGCCGGTCGCTGACCGCCACCCGCTCCGCGCGCTCGAACAGCACCGGCTTGGCCGCCCACTCCCGAGTCAGGGTGCGCAACAAGGAAGCGTCAATGCCTGGCTCGATCAGGCGTTTCAATTCGGGGGGAATGCGCCCCCCTTCCATCATGATCGCCCAACCATGCAGAATCTCCACCAGCTCCGCCGTATTCCAGTAACGCATCCATTCTCCGCCCTCCCCCTTCACCCGCGCGGCAGGCTTGGGATCGGCCAGGGATACGCAAAAGCTGGCATCGGCGAAATACGATTGACTGATGGTTATCCGGTTGCTGAGCAAGGCCAGCAGCTCATAGGAGAAATTAATCTGCCTGGCATTGAGATTGCCATTACTGAGCACCGACATCATATGCAGCGCCAGATACTGATCCTGCGCCGTGGTTGCGGCGTTTTTCTCGCCAAACAGGAATACCGGCCGGCTATCCCAGCCGCGCTGCTCGGCAAAGCGGTATAGCTGATTCACATTCAGCCAAAATACTTCATCTGGCTGATAGTTTCTTACATACTGCCATTTAGCATATTCAGTAAGGTAATAGGACATTCGCGCCAGAACCAGCGGCAAATGCTCCTGCACCTTTACGCCATTAGAATTATCAGGCTGGACTGGCAATGCATATTGGTAAAAATCGGTAAACTGCTTGCCATAATTCAGGATCTGCGCGCGCAACTGCGCTTCCAGCACCTTGGGCATGCGGGCATTCATCAGATATTGCACGCATAGCGTATCGTGCAGCGGCTGCGTCTCCTCATTCAAAACCAGCACCGCTTCCAACTGATCCGCGGACAGCTCCAAAGAAGGCGAGTTCAAACCCGCCAGCAATTCGGTCACCTTGTCGTGCGCCCCGGCGCCGAACTCTTGTTTCAGTTTTTCCGCATAGGCTTTCGCCGACGATGCGTTGGCCAAGGGATCTTGCTTGCCCTTGGATCCCCTTGCGAAGAAATCCAGCATGCTCTTGTCCAGTATCGTTTAGACCCCGCGCCAAGCAATGTTCCGCCTACGCAGGCTGCCATCACTATTTATAGCAAGCAGCGATGCTCGCCGCTGCCGGGCAAGAAAGACGAGTAGAAAAAAAAAGCGCCGAGTCGGCGCTTTCTTTATATGAATCCAAGCTTAGATAGCCAGGGCTTCCAGTTTCTTGCCGCTGTCGATCCAGGCTTGCACCCAAGCCGGCTTGCGGCCACGGCCAGTCCACGTCAGGTTGCTGTCGCTGGGGTGGCGATACTTGGCTTCCACCGGCTTGCGCACTGCGACGGCCTTGCTCAACACGTCTTCCACGCTCAAGCCATAGGCGCGGGCCAGTTCGATAATCTGCTTTTTGGCCTTGGACTTTTCTTCCACTTCGCGACGCTTGATTTCGTTTTCTACGTCAGCCTTCAGTGCGACCAGCGCGGTGAATTCCAGCTTGGACAGATCCATGACATGTTCCCTTGATTATTGGTTTAGCGATTTACAGGATGTAATGTAGCTAATCGAAATGGCGCAAGTCAAGGATTAAAAAGAAAATGGATTACCCATTATTCTGTCACGGATTCGATTGCATACGGCAATTCCAGCCGACGCAGCGCAATAGTATGTTCTTCATCGGCAAATATGCCAGCCTCCCACGTCTGCGATTGCGCCACGGCCAAGCCCAGATAAGCGGAATCGTTCAACTGACATACCGCCGCCAGCATGCCTATAGACTGATCCGGCAATTGCGGACTATAAAGCTTGGCCCCAACCGGCAAGACGGTATCAAATGACACCATGAACATTCTGCGCTTCATCTTGCCCAGATACTGGCTTCGCGCGACGATTTCCTGGCCCGGGTAGCACCCCTTCTTGAAGTTGACCGCGCCAATCAATTCCATATTCGCCATTTGCGGCACAAACTGTTCCTGCGTCGCCTGCGCCACCCAGGCGATTCCAGCCTGAATATCCCGCAATGCCCATGCTTGCGTCAGCACCGGCAGCAAGCCTTCCGTGCCAGCGATATCCTCCCCGAGTCCGCTATCATCTTTCAGCGCCAGCAGATAGCCGCCATTCGGCAAGACCACCAAAGCGGCTTCAGATCGCGCTTCCACCTGCAATTTTCCCAGCGAGCCCAAGCTAGGGAAATGTTTTTGCAACGCCTCCCTGGCCAAAATGCCGGACATCCCCAATAACGACCAATCTCGATCCAGCGTCACCTTCACCTTGGAACGCAACACAAACATGGCGAGTCTTTTGGCAACGGCTTCGGCGATATCCGCGGAAACCATCAGGCAATAAGCGCCTTCATGCTGCCAGATCAGAAAACTCGCCAGCATGCGCCCCTTCGCGGTGGAATAGGTGCTGTACTGCGCGCTGCCCGGCGTCACATCGCGAATATCATTCGACAACTGCCCCTGCAAAAACGCGGCGGCATCCTCGCCCTCCACCCGGATCAACACGAAGTTTTCCAGCGGAGCCAATATCGAACCGTTTTCCACGGCTGCCACCTGCTCCAGATGGGACGCCAACGGCGCCTGGCCATTTTCGCTGCGAACCACGCCCTTTTGTCTCAACCATTCATCCCAAAATGCATTCATGTTCTGTCGACTCCGCATTGATTTCGATAGCCGATCTTACCGCCAACGACCATCCCATCGCCAGCGGCCTCCGGCATGACCAATGAAATATCATTGCATAACAAACACCTAAGATACCCTCTCCCAGCCCGCCCATCCGCCGCCGTATTTTTTACCGCGGCAGGCATTGACAAGGCCGACGGGCTCCGTATATAGTTCGCCCTCACTCAATTCCCTGATAGCTCAGTTGGTAGAGCGACGGACTGTTAATCCGCAGGTCGCAGGTTCGAGCCCTGCTCGGGGAGCCACCGCTTCTGTGGCTCAAATTCGAGTGCATTTGTTCCCTGATAGCTCAGTTGGTAGAGCGACGGACTGTTAATCCGCAGGTCGCAGGTTCGAGCCCTGCTCGGGGAGCCACACCGCCTCACGGCACCCAATTCAAAGTTTTGTTCCCTGATAGCTCAGTTGGTAGAGCGACGGACTGTTAATCCGCAGGTCGCAGGTTCGAGCCCTGCTCGGGGAGCCAGAATACATAAGCCGCAGCTCACGCTGCGGCTTTTTCGTTTCGCGTTTCCCTTTTACAATCGTCTCCATCCACCGGAGAAACGATGTTGAACAAACCGATACCGCTCGCCATCGGCGCCATCCTGCTGTGGGCCTCTTTGGCCACGCTGGGCGCGCTGACCCGAAGTCTGCCGCCCTTTCTCGTCGTCGGCGTCAGCCTGTGCGTCGGCAGCCTGCTGTCCATTCACCGCGTCCGCGATTGGAAAGTTCCGCCGCTGACCCTGCTGGCCGGCATCTACGGTCTGTTCGGCTACCACTTCCTGCTGTTTTTCGCCTTCCGGCTGGCGCCCGCGCTTGAAGCCAACCTGCTCAACTACCTGTGGCCGCTGCTGATCGTGATGCTGTCGCCGCTGCTGCGCCCCGGCACCCGATTGATGCGCCGCCACATCATCGGCGGCATTCTAGGCTTCATCGGCGCCGGACTGATCGTCACCGGCGGCAAGCTCGCGCTGTCTCAGCAGTACCTGCCGGGCTACCTGCTGGCGATCTCCGCCGCCGTGGTCTGGTCGACCTTCAGCCTGCTTCTCGGCCGCCTGCCAGCCTTTTCCGGCAGCGCGATGGGCGGCTTCTGCCTGGCATCCAGCCTGCTATCCCTGCTGTGCCATGCGCTGTTCGAGCCCGCCGCCCAACCCAACGCCGCGCAATGGGCGACGTTGGTCCTGCTTGGCCTGGGCCCGATGGGCGGCGCTTTCTTCCTGTGGGAGCGAGCGCTCAGGCTTGGCGATCCCCGGCAGATAGGCTCGCTCTCCTACGCCACCCCGCTGCTGTCCACGCTGCTGCTCACCGCCAGCGGCCAAGGCGAACTCAACCCTCTGGCCACCGTCGCCATCCTCCTCATCCTGGGCGGCGCGCTGCTGGGCACCCTGCCGGACCGGCGGGCGCCGCAGG
The DNA here is from genome assembly GCF_059047085.1 of Chromobacterium sp. INPA-IVC. Classification (NCBI taxonomy): domain Bacteria; kingdom Pseudomonadati; phylum Pseudomonadota; class Betaproteobacteria; order Neisseriales; family Chromobacteriaceae; genus Chromobacterium; species Chromobacterium sp. INPA-IVC. The sequence goes on from NZ_JBTNLS010000009.1 coordinate 78,341, forward strand.
TCCAGACCCAGTAGCTTTGCCCAAAACATGCACTAACAGTTAAAATAATCACTATCAAATAAAAGGAAAAGCCATGTCTGTTCTGAAGGAATTCAAGGAATTCGCCGTCAAGGGCAATGTGATCGATCTCGCCGTCGGCGTCGTCATCGGCGGCGCATTCGGCTCCATCGTCAAGTCGCTGGTGGACGATGTGATCATGCCCCCCATCGGCCTGCTGATAGGCAATGTCGACTTCTCCAACCTGTTCTTCGTGCTGAAGGACGGCGCCAAGCAGGCCGGCCCCTATGTCTCGGTCGCCGCAGCCAAGCAAGCCGGCGCCACCACGCTGAACCTGGGCCTGTTCATCAACGCGCTGGTCAGCTTCACCATCGTCGCCTTCGCCATCTTCATGCTGGTCAAGGCCATCAATCGGCTGAAACGCGAAGAAGCCGCGCCCGCCCCTGCCGCGCCCGCCACCAAGGAATGCCGCTACTGCCTGTCCGCCATCCCGGAAAAGGCCACCCGCTGCCCCTGCTGCACCTCCCAGCTTGACTAGAAACGCTGTCGGCCGCGGCGTCGAAATCGGCGCCGCGCTTGCTCGCGCCGAATGATTCCCCTACAATCGCTTCCGTTCTGGGGGAGTAGCCTCGGCGCGCGACAGCGCCGGCACCGGTCAACATACTTGGCATTCGCCATGGCCGCTGCGACGATCTTCCGTTTGGCAAGACCCATGACATGTTTGCGCACAGCGGGGCCGCGGCGCAGGCTTGTCATGGCGTGTCCGCGGCCCCTGGAGTTCCCATGCAAGCCTTCATGATTTCCACCGGCGTGGTGGCCTTGGCCGAGATCGGCGACAAGACCCAATTGCTGGCCCTGCTGCTCGCCTCCCGCTTCAAGAAGCCCGTTCCCATCATCCTCGGCATTTTCGTGTCGACGCTGGTCAATCATTTCGCCGCCGCCGCCGTCGGCCAATGGCTGATGAGCCAGGTCGGGCCCGACCTCATGCGCTGGGGCCTGGGCCTGTCCTTCGTCGCCATGGCGGTATGGATGCTGATACCCGACAAGCTGGATGAAACCGACGCGCTGCGCGAACGCTTCGGCATTTTCGGCACCACCGTGATCGCCTTCTTCATCGCCGAGATGGGCGACAAAACCCAGATCGCCACCGTGGCGCTGTCGGCTCGCTTTCCCGAACAGCTCTATATGGTGGTGGCCGGCACTACGCTGGGCATGATGATCGCCAACGTGCCGGCGGTGCTGCTGGGCGAGGTGGCGGCGAAAAAACTGCCGCAGAAACTGATGCACGCCATCGCCGCCGCGCTGTTCATCGGCCTAGGCATCGCCACGCTGATGACGCCGCTGTCGCTGTAATCGCGGACACGAAAAAGGGAGGCCGAGGCCTCCCTTTCTTCATCCAGCCCTCACTCCTGCGTCAGCAAGGCGTGCGGATCGAAGCCCACCCGCAAGGCGCCCCAATGCCGGCCGCGCAGCTCCAGCGGCAGCACCACTTCGGACAACACTTCTCCGGTATCTCGGCTGTAAGTCTGCAACAGGAAGGGCTGCACATTGCGCGCCGCGCGCAAGCCGGCGGCGTCGTTGAAGATGCGCTTGTCGCGGCTCTCGACCAAATCCTTGGCCGGATCGCCGCTAGGCGGCTTGCTGTACCAGCTGTTATGGGTCGGCGCGTAGCCGTTGCCATCCACCGCCACGCAGAACTTGCCGCCCGGAATCTGTCCCACCACCCCGTCCAGCATCGGCTGCAACAGCTTTTCCAGCTTGGCGTCGTAGGCGGTGCGGTATTTCGCCGGCGCGGTGCCGGCAATCTGCTGGTAACGCTGATCGAACAGATCCAGGCCGCTCTGCTGCGTTTGCTGCAACAATCCCTGCACTTGATCGCGGACGCCTCGCGCCCGATTCACCGCCTGATCGAAAGCGCCGTCGCCGATGACGAACTTGGAAACCAGTTCCTGCACCTGCTCCGCCGCCACCGTCAGCTCGGTCGCCGCCTTTTCCGTCTGCCCCAGACGGCCGCTCACCAGTTGCCCCAGCTGGTGGATTTCAGCCACATTCAGATTCACCTGCTGGTTGCTGTCGGCGAAACCATGCATGGTCGAAGCGATCTGGCTCAGACCGCTGGACGTCGCTTCGAAATCGCCCATCATTTTGCTGAAATGCTCGGACGCGCGCGAGATCACGTCGCGCGCCTGATTGGTATCGGCGGTGATGGCCTCGGTTTCCTGCTGGGTATTCGCCACCAGGCCCAGCATGCCGTCGATATTGTGCGAAATCTCGTCTGTGGCGGTTTTCACCCGCTCCGCCAGCTTGCGCACCTCATCCGCCACCACCGCGAAGCCTCGGCCGCTCTCGCCGGCGCGCGCCGCCTCGATGGCGGCATTCAACGCCAGCAGATTGGTTTGTTCGGACACGTCCTTGATCAGATCGACAATGGTCTTGATGCTGGCCGAACGCTGGCTCAGATCCTCCACCGTGTGGTTGAAATGGCCGACCTTGCGGCTGATGTCGTGAATGCTATCCGTCACCAGGCGCAGCTCCTGGTAAGAGTCGCGCGCCACTTTCAGGTTCTCGGCGGTGGTGGTGGAGATGGCCTCCGTCTGCTCGGTGACCAGCCCCGCGCCGCGCGTCGAATCATCGCTAGCCTGCCTCACCTGCTTGGCCAGGTCGTCTTGCTGGCGGGCGCTGCCCAGAGATTCGGTGACGTTGCGCCGCGTCACCGCGGAATCCATCGCGATGCGCACCGTCATCAGCCTCACCTTGCTGATGATTTCCCGCATCTTCAGCAAGAAGCGGTTGTAAGACAGCGACAACTCGCGGATCTCGTCATAGGTGATGGTGGGAATCTCGCGCGACAGATCGCCGGCGCCGGCGCCGATCTCGTTGAAGATCTGAATGATCATGCGCAGCGGCCGTACGATCAGGTAGCGCAGATACCAGACCATGAAAGCGATGAAAACGAAGCTCAACGCCCACAGCCCCAGCGTCCAGTAAAGCGCGCTGTCTATGCTCGCCTCGACCCCCGCCATGATCTGCGGCGACACCCCAGCGCCGCGCAGGCTGTCGCGAATGTCGGACAAGGCGTGGTAGCTGTAGGCCACCATCAGCAGCTGGAACAGGCTGATGAAGAAAAAACTGCACAATTTCTTGCCAAGCGTGTTCCAGAACGTTTTTTCCGAAAACGTGTACAAGCGCCAAAACCACTCCATTTGCTCTCCTCTTGCCGGCTGTGCCGCCGCTATTTTTTATTAGGACGTTATTTTTTCCGATGCGCGCCGCAATTGCCAGCCGATTCTCGCCCGGAAACTTGATCCACATCAAATCCACGCCGGCGCCATACCATCCAGCGCTCGCTGTCGCGGAAAACCGCGACGCTCGGCCCCAGCGCCTCATCCGCTTCCAGCCTGAACCACGGCGACAACAGATCCGCCAGGGACTCGGCATCAATGCCGAACGGCGGCCCCCGCTCAGTGTCGGCGACGAAAAACACGCCGGCCAGCGCCCCGCCGGGACGAATCAGCGCGGAAACCCGTTCAGCATATTGCCTGCGCATGCCGACAGGCAAGGCGCACAAAAAAGCCCGCTCGAACACGCAGTCGAAAACGGGCAATTCTTGCAGAAAAAAATCGGCGAGCAATAATCGGCCAGCCGCCTCCGGCCACTGCCTGGCCGCCAGCTCGATCGCGGCCTCGCTGAAATCCACCGCCAGCACCTCATGCCCCATGCCCAGCAAGGGCGGCATGTCCGCCGCGCTGCCGCAACCGGGCATCAACACCCGCCACGGCGGCTGCGCGGCGAAAAACTCGCGCGCGGACGGCGGCAACCGCCCGCCTTCCCATGGCATCACGCCTTCACGGTAACGCTGCTCCCAGAAATCCGCCTTGGAACTGTCCGCCATATCGTCCTTTCGATTCACCTCTCCCGCAGCCATGCCGCCGCCCGCTCCAGCGACAGGCCCGCGCAATCGCATGCGTCTTCGCCCGCAGATGCGGCGTCGCGCCAGCGCAGCCAACCCGCTTCGTCCAGCCGGTAATGCCCGCCTGCTGGCAAGCGCCCCCACTCTACGCCGTCGATTTCATCCAGCTCCAGCAGCGCGCCGCAGGCTGCCGCCAGTTGCAGTAAACGCATCCGCGCCGGCAAGCGCAGCCATACCGCCTCCCTCTCCTCGGCGGACATGAAGCACCACTGGCCCACTTCGGCGAAAGTGCGCGCGCAGCCGCGGCAAACATTGTCGCCCAAAGCGGTGGAGCACAGGGCGACACAAGGGGAATCGGGACGGGTAACGCTCATTCGAATGCTCGGCTAGGAAAAACAATGACTTGAAAACGGTTTATCGATTCGCGATAAAACCCAAACGAGTATATCAGCAACAGAAGGACAAACTGGCATCGGATAAAACCGATAATAGGAAGGAGAAATAAAATCGTGATGCGAATAGAAGTCGGGAGATGAAAACAAAAAAGCCAGCTTGCGCTGGCGTTTCAGTTTGATACAACTTTAGGTCTTATTGGTCGGGGTGAGAAGATTCGAACTTCCGACCCCCTGCACCCCATGCAGGTGCGCTACCAGGCTGCGCTACACCCCGACTCAAGAGAAACACAGTGTAACTGATTTATTATTTTTTGCCAATACCCGAATCCAACCATTCAAGGATGGATTCCAATTCGGCGCGCACTTCCTGCGCGGTAACCGGGCGTTCGCTATCATCGCCCATTCCCAGCCGCTGGCGAGCGCCCTGAATGGTGAAGCCGTCGTCGTACAGCAATTCGCGAATGCGGCGCACCAGCAAAACCTCGTGATGCTGGTAATAACGGCGATTGCCGCGCCGTTTCACCTGGCGCAACTGGGAAAACTCCTGCTCCCAATAACGCAGCACATGCGGCTTCACCCCAGCGAGTTCGCCGACTTCGCTGATGGTGAAGTAACGCTTGGACGGAATCGACGGCAGATCAGCCTTGCTTGTTAGCATGGTATTGCTCAACCATTCCCTTGAGTTTCTGGCTTGCGTGGAACGTTACCACACGGCGGGCGGTGATGGGAATCTCTTCCCCGGTCTTGGGATTGCGGCCCGGACGCTGCGGCTTGTCGCGCAACTGGAAGTTGCCGAAACCGGACAGCTTAACCGAATCCCCAGACTCCAGCGCCAGCCGGATCTCTTCGAAAAACGACTCGACCATGTCCTTGGCTTCGCGTTTGTTCAGACCAACCTGGTCAAACAGCAAATCGGCCAGTTCAGCCTTCGTCAAAGTCATGACATTCCCCTCAAACTTCTAAACCACAATCGACGGGCGGACCCACTGGGATCCGCCCGCCCACATCTTGATCACACGCGCAGTTGCGCGCCCAGTTCCGACACCGCGTCCAGCAGGGCCTGCATCGCCGGCTCCACATCCTCGTCGGTCAGGGTTCGGCTATTGTCCTGCATCAGCACGCTAAAGGCCAGACTCTTCTTGCCTTCGGCGACGCCCTTGCCGCGATAAACGTCGAACAAGGCGATATCGGTGACGATTTCAGCGCGCTTGGCATCGAACGCGGACAGCAGCTGCGCCACAGTCACCGCCTCGTCCACCAGCAGCGCCAGATCGCGGCGCACCGGCTGGAACTTGCTGACTGGCTGCGCCTTGATGCGGCTGCGCGCGATAGCCGCCGCCAGATCCAGCTCGAACAGCACGGGGGCGTTGACCAGATCATAGGCCTGCACCCACTGCGGATGCAGCTCGCCGATCACGCCGACCGCCTTGCCATCCACCAGCACCTCGGCGCAGCGGCCGGGATGGAAGGCCGGGTGGGCCGCCTTGCGGTACTCGGCCTTGATCGGATGCAGCAAGGCTTCGACATCGGCCTTGGCATCGAAGAAATCAACGCGCTCGGCCTTGGCGCCCCATTGCTCGGACAGACGCGGACCCCAGGCCAGACCGGCCACTCGTTCCGGCTGGTCGAAACCGTCCGCGCCGCGCAGGAACACGCGCGCCACTTCGAACAGCCGCACGCGCGGCTGCTTGCGGTTGATGTTGCCGGCCAGCACGTCGACCAGGCCGCCGATCAGCGTCGAACGCATCACGCTCATCTGGCTGGCAATCGGGTTCTGCAGGCGGATCGCGTTGTCGTTGCCGGCGAAATCGCGCTCCCAGCGCTCATCGACGAAAGCGTAGCTGACCACTTCCTGGTAATCGCGGCTAGCCAGCAGGTGGCGCAGCTGATCCACCGGCCGCTTCTCTTCCGGCTGCGCCAGCATGCGCATGCCGGAACGCGGCGCGTCGGCCGGGATGGCGTTATAGCCATAGACGCGCGCCACTTCCTCGATCAGGTCTTCCTCGATCTCGATATCGAAGCGGAACGACGGCGCCTGCACGGTGAAGACTTCATCGGCCAGCGTGTAGGACAGGCTCAGACGGGACAGAATGTCGCCGATTTGCTCGGAGGACAGCGCCACGCCCAGCACCTTGGCCACGCGCGCCACGCGCAGCTTGACGGATTGGCGCTTCGGCAGCTCGGCCACTTCCTCGACCACCGGGCCGGCTTCGCCGCCGCAGATGTCCAGCACCAGGCGGGTGGCGCGTTCAATCGCTTCGCGCTGCAGCGCGAAATCGACGCCGCGCTCGTAGCGGTAGGACGAATCGGAGCCGAAGCCCAGCTCGCGCGCCTTGCCGGCGATCGCTTCCGGCGCGAAGAACGCGGATTCCAGGAAGATGTCGCGGCTTGCGGTGGTGACGCCGCTGTGCTCGCCGCCCATGATCCCACCCATCGCCAGCGGTTTGGCATCGTCAGCGATCACCAAGTGCTTGGCCTGCAGCTCGACAGTCTTTTCGTTCAGGCACAACAGGCTCTCGCCGGCGCGCGCCTGGCGCACGGCGATGCCGCCTTCGATCTTGGCCAGATCGAAAGCGTGCATCGGCTGGCCCTGCTCCAGCAGGATGTAGTTGGTGATGTCGACGATCGCGGAGATCGAGCGCAGGCCGGAACGCTCCAGGCGCTGGCGCATCCAGGCCGGCGTCGCCGCGGCGGCGTCGACGCCCTTGACCACGCGGCCCAGGTAGCGGCCGCAAGCCTCGCGGGACTCGATCTTGACCGGGCGGGTATCGTCGATGGACGGCGCCACCGGCTCGATGGCCACCGGCGCGAGCGCGGCGCCGGTCAGCGCCGCCACTTCGCGGGCGATGCCGCGGATCGACAGGCTGTCGGCGCGGTTGGGAGTGATCTTCAGCGTGAACAGCTGGTCGTCCAGGCCCAGGTAATCGCGGATGCTCTGGCCGATCGGCGCGTCGGCCGGCAGCAGCATCAGGCCGTCGACGTCTTCCGGCACGCCCAGCTCCTTGCCGGAGCACAGCATGCCGTTGGATTCCACGCCGCGCATCTTGGTCGGCTTGATCTTGAAGTCGCCGGGCAGCACCGCGCCCGGCAGCGCGCAGGGAATGCGCACGCCGACGGCGACATTGGGCGCGCCGCAGACGATCTGGATCAATTCGCCAGTGCCCACGTCGACCTTGGTCACGCGCAGGCGGTCGGCGTTCTCATGCTTGACGCACTCCTTCACCTCGGCGATCACCACGCCGCTGAAGGCCGGCGCCGCGGCGACGGTCTCTTCCACTTCCAGGCCCGCCATGGTCAGCAGGTCGGACAATTGTTCGGTGTTCAGCGCCGGATTGACCCAGCTTCTCAGCCATTGTTCGGAAAATTGCATAGTCGGCTCCGTGCGCGATCAGTTGAATTGCTTCAGGAAGTTGAGATCGTTCTCGAAGAACAGGCGCAGATCGTTGACGCCGTAGCGCAGCATGGCGAAACGGTCGAGGCCGATGCCGAAGGCGAAGCCGGTGTACTTTTCCGGGTCGATATTGGCGATGCTCAGCACTTTCGGGTGCACCATGCCGCAACCGCCCACTTCCAACCATTTACCCTGCTCGTCCAGCACGTCGATTTCAGCCGAAGTCTCGGTGAACGGGAAGAAGGACGGGCGGAAACGCACCTGCAGGTCGTCGCGCTCGAAAAAGCGGCGCAGGAAGTCGGTGACCACCGCCTTCAGATCGGCGAAGGAGACGCCCTCGTCCACCCACAGGCCTTCCATCTGGTGGAACATCGGCGAATGGGTAGCATCGGAGTCGACGCGGTACACGCGGCCCGGCGCGACGATCTTGATCGGCGGCTGGTGGCTTTCCATGAAGCGCGCCTGGATCGGGCTGGTATGGGTGCGCAGCACGTCGCCGTTTTCAACGTAGAAGGTGTCCTGCATCGCGCGGGCCGGATGGTTTTCCGGAATGTTCAGCGCCTGGAAGTTGTAGAAATCGCTTTCGATTTCCGGGCCGTCGGCCACTTCGAAGCCCATGGTGCGGAACAGGCCGGCGATGCGCTCCAGCGTCAGCGCCACCGGATGCAGGCCGCCGCCGGCCGAGCCGCGGCCCGGCAGCGTGACGTCCAGCGCCTCGGCGGCCAGCTGGGCTTCCAGCTTGGCGGCGTTGAGCTGGTCGCGCTTGTCGTTGTGCGCGGCTTCGAACGCCTGCTTGGCCTGGTTGATGGTAGCGCCGGCGGACTTGCGCTCTTCCGGCGCCAGCTTGCCCAGCTGCTTGAGGAGTTCGGTCAGCTCGCCGCTCTTGCCAAGGAAGCGCGCCTTGACCTGCTCGAGCTCGATCAGATCGGCCGCGGCGGCGACTGCCGCCTGGCCTGCTTGGAGAATCGCGTCAACGTTGTTCATCGTGTCCCACACCGTATGCGAATAGAAGGCTGATCACACCGGGCATTGAGCATACCCGCTCTGATCAGCGCTCTGGAAAGGGCGGCCGGAAGAAAAAAAGGGAGGCAAATGCTTGCCTCCCTTCAGATCCGTCCCGGCGATTAAGCAGCGAGGCTTGCTTTCGCCTTTTCGACGATCTGCGCAAAAGCCGGCTTGTCGAACACGGCCAGATCGGCCAGGACCTTGCGGTCGATTTCGATAGCGGCTTTCTTCAGGCCGTTCATGAACTTGCTGTACGGCAGGCCGTTTTCACGGGAAGCTGCGTTGATACGGGCAATCCACAGTTGACGGAACTGACGCTTTTTCTGACGACGGTCGCGGTAGGCGTATTGACCCGCCTTCATCACCGCCTGTTTGGCGATGCGATAGACGTTCTTCCGGCGGCCGCGATAGCCTTTCGCCAGGGCGAGGATTTTCTTGTGACGAGCACGTGCGGTTACACCGCGTTTTACGCGTGGCATATTTCAGGTCTCCTTAAGCGTAGGGCATCATGGCGCGAACAGAGGCCACATTGGTCGCGTCCACCATGGAGGTGCCGCGCAATTGGCGCTTGTTCTTGGTGGTCTTCTTGGTCAGGATGTGACGCTTGAAGGCGTGTGCACGCTTGAAACCACCGCCACCCAGTACTTTGAGACGCTTCTTCGCGCTCGACTTGGTCTTCATTTTCGGCATGGAAATGCTCCTGCTGAATTTTGTTTAGATTAGACACAGGGTGGCCCGAAGGCTCTTGAAACCGCTGCGTCACGCTTTTGAGCAGATCGTTGCCGACCTACAAAATCGACACGGCAGAGCGCACTCTGCCGTGTCGAAAAATGATTATACCGATTATTTCTTCTTCGGCGCAATCATCATGACCATCTGACGGCCTTCCAGTCGCGGGAACTGTTCCACAGTGCCCACTTCCGCCAGGTCGGCTTCCACGCGCTTGAGCAGCGCGAGGCCGATATCCTGGTGTGCCATCTCACGACCGCGGAAGCGCAGGGTGACCTTGGCCTTGTCGCCTTCAGTCAGGAAACGGACCAGGTTGCGCAACTTGACGTTGTAGTCGCCATCGTCGGTGCCCGGACGGAACTTGATTTCCTTGATCTGAACCTGCTTCTGCTTCTGCTTGGCTTCGTGACGCTTCTTGGACATCTCGTACTTGTACTTGCCGTAGTCCATCAGCTTGCACACCGGGGGCTGAGCGGTCGGGGAAATCTCCACCAGATCCACATCGCCCTCTTCGGCCAGAGCCATCGCTTCACGCAGACTGACGATGCCAATCTGCTCACCTTCCTTACCTACCAGACGGATCTCACGAGCGGTAATCTCGCCGTTGATCCGTGCTTCGCGTTCCTGAGCTATAGCTGAAATCTCCTAATAAATGATAAGTATGCCGCCGCTGGATCAGGCCCCAGGCATCTCAGCCTTGAGGCGCGCGATGAACGCATCCAGCGTGAGCTGGCCCAGATCTTCGCCCCGGGCGCGCACGGCAACCAAACCGCCTGCCTTTTCCTTGTCGCCGATCACGATCTGATACGGCAACTTCTGCAGGCTGTGTTCGCGAATTTTATAGCCGATCTTCTCGTTTCTCAAGTCAAGCGCAACGCGGAAGCCTTGTTTCTCAAGAGATTTGGCCACTTCGCCGGCATAATCCGCCTGCGCTTCGGTGATATTCATCACCACCATCTGCACCGGAGCCAGCCACAGCGGGAAAGCGCCGGCATGGTTTTCGATCAAAATCCCGAGGAAACGCTCCAGCGATCCCAGCGCCGCGCGGTGCAGCATGACCGGGCGCTTGCGGCTGTTGTCATCCGCCACATACTCGGCATCCAGGCGCTCGGGCAGCATGAAATCGAGCTGCAGCGTGCCGCACTGCCAGGAGCGGCCCAGCGCGTCCTTGATGTGGTATTCGATCTTAGGACCGTAGAAAGCGCCCTCGCCCGGCAGCTCTTCCCACTCCACGCCGCAGGCGCGCAGCGCTTCGCGCATGCCTTCCTCGGCCTTGTCCCAGGTAGACTCTTCGCCGATGCGCTTTTCCGGACGCAGGGCCAGCTTGATCGACACCTTGTCGAAGCCGAAGCGGTCGTACACTTCCATCACCAGGCGATGGAAATCCTTGGCTTCCTGGTTGATCTGGTCTTCGGTACAGAAGATGTGGCCATCGTCCTGCACGAAGCCGCGCACGCGCATGATGCCGTGCAGCGCGCCGGACGGCTCGTTGCGGTGGCAGGAGCCGAACTCGGCATAGCGCAGCGGCAGGTCGCGATAGGAACGCAGACCGCTGTTGAACACTTGCACATGGCCCGGGCAGTTCATCGGCTTCACCGCATAGTCGCGCTTTTCCGATTCGGTGATGAACATGTTCTCGCGGTAGTTCGCGGCGTGGCCGGAACGCTCCCACAGATTGGCGTCCATCATCATCGGGGTGCGGATTTCCTTGTAGCCTTCTCGGTTCAGCTTGTCGCGCATGTATTGCTCGACGCTCTGCCACAGCTGCCAGCCCTTGGGATGCCAGAACACCATGCCCGGCGCCTCGTCCTGCAGGTGGAACAGATCCAGCTGCACGCCCAGCTTGCGGTGGTCGCGCTTTTCCGCCTCTTCCAGCATATAGAGGTAGGCGTCCAGGTCTTCCTTCTTGGCCCAGGCGGTGCCGTAGACGCGCTGCAGCATTTCATTCTTGCTGTCGCCGCGCCAGTAGGCGCCGGCCACCTTCATCAGCTTGAACACCTTCAGCTTGCCGGTGGACGGCACGTGCGGGCCGCGGCACAGGTCGGTGAACTCGCCTTCGCGGTACAGGCTCAGCACCTCGCCCTGCGGGATCGATTCAATGATCTCGGCCTTGTAGGCCTCGCCGATGCTCTTGAAGTAGGCGATGGCCTCGTCGCGCGGCAGCTCGTAGCGCTCGACCGGGATATCCTTCTTCGCCAGCTCGGCCATCTTCTTCTCGATCGCCGCCAGATCTTCCGGCGTGAACGGGCGCTTGTAAGCGAAGTCGTAGTAGAAGCCGTTCTCGATCTCCGGCCCGATGGTCACCTGCGCCTCCGGGAACAGCTCCTTGACGGCATAGGCCAGCAAGTGGGCAGTGGAGTGGCGGATGATGGACAGGCCGTCGGCATCCTTGTCGGTAACGATGGCCAGATCCGCGTTGCGGTCGATCAGGTAGCTGGTATCCACCAGCTGACCATCCACGCGGCCCGCCAGCGCGGCGCGCGCCAGACCGGCGCCGATGGACGCGGCCACTTCATGAACCGTTACCGGTTTGTCGAAAGAACGGACCGAGCCGTCCGGCAAGCGAATGTCTGGCATGTCAACTCCAACGAGGGCGAGAGGTTTTTGTGATCGAGTCTAAAGCAAAAGGGTAAAAAAAAAGTGCGGCCTGAGCCGCACTTCTTTTTCGCATGGTACAACCCGCAAGGCTCAGCTTCCGTGAGTATGTCGGGTTGTGGTAGTTCGCAAGACTTTCACTTGTAACTCCATGCATTTAATTTGGTAGGCACGATTGGATTCGAACCAACGACCCCCACCATGTCAAGGTGGTGCTCTAACCAACTGAGCTACGTGCCTGTCGTCGAGGTGTGCATATTATAAGAGCCTCCCCATCTTGGCAAGCACTTTTTTGCGACACCGACGCAGGCCGCGCGCTTGCTGTATACTAGCGGACTGATTTTGCTAAACAAACCCTGAAGCGATACTTCGAATAATGTTGAAGTTTACCGTACACAAGACCTCCGGCGGCGCGCGGCGCGGCACGCTGGAGCTGAACCACGGCACCGTGGAGACCCCGGTCTTCCAGCCGGTAGGCACCTACGGCTCGGTCAAGGCGATGAGCCCGGTCGAGCTGAACGACATCGGCGCGCAGATCATTCTGGGCAACACCTTCCACCTGTGGCTGCGCCCGGGCCTGGAGATCGTCGAGCAGTTCGGCGGCCTGCACGAGTTCATCGGCTGGGACAAACCCATCCTGACCGACTCCGGCGGCTTCCAGGTGTTCAGCCTGTCCGACATGCGCAAGCTGACCGAGGAAGGCTGCACCTTCCAGAGCCCGATCAACGGCGACAAGCTGTTCCTGAGCCCTGAAATCTCGATGAAGATCCAGACCGTGCTCAATTCGGATATCGTGATGCAGCTGGACGAGTGCACGCCGGGCCAGGTGGACCACGCCACCGCGCAAAAATCGCTGCAGATGAGCCTGCGCTGGGCCGAACGCTCGCGCCGCGCCTTCGACGACCTGAAAAACCCGAACGCGCTGTTCGGCATCGTGCAAGGCAACCTTTATACCGATTTGCGCCAGGAGTCGCTGGAAGGCCTGATGCAGGTCGGTTTCGACGGCATCGCCATCGGCGGCCTGTCGGTGGGCGAGCCCAAGCCGGAAATGTACCGGATGCTGACCGAGCTGAAGGACATGCTGCCGGCCGAGAAGCCGCACTACCTGATGGGCGTCGGCACGCCGGAAGACCTGGTGCACGGCGTGGCCAACGGCGTCGACATGTTCGACTGCGTGATGCCGACCCGTAACGCGCGCAACGGCTGGATCTTCACCCAGTGGGGCGACGTCAAGATCAAGAACGCGCGCTACAAGGATGACAAGAAGCCGCTGGACGAGGAATGCGCGTGCTACGCCTGCCGCAACTTCAGCCGCGCCTACCTGCACCACCTGCATCGCGTCGGCGAAATCCTGGGCGCGCGGCTGAACACCATCCACAATCTGTTCTACTACCAGGAACTGATGCGCGAGATGCGCAAGGCGATCGAGGAAGACCGCTTCGAGGACTTCCGCCTGGAGTTCGCGGCCAAACGCGCGCGCGGCGTCAACTAAGCGCGCCGGGCGGGAAACCGCGGCCCCGCGCCGACGGTCCCAGGCCCTTGCCGCGCTCCATAGTTGGAAAAGATATGGAGCATGGCTACAATGCCCTGTTCGAACTTGAAGTCATAACGAAATTTAGGAGTTTCCCTGATGTCCTTCATTACTCCCGCCTTCGCCTCCGGCGGCGCAGCTCCCGCAGGTTTCGACCTGATGGGCTTCCTGCCCATGATCGTGATCTTCGTGCTGTTCTGGTTCCTGATGGTCCGCCCTCAGCAGAAGCGCATGAAGGAAACCCAGAAAATGCTGTCCGAACTGCAAAAGGGCGATGAAGTGGTCACCCAGGGCGGCATCGTCGGCCGCGTATCCAAAGTCAGCGAACAATACCTAACCCTGGAAATCGCCGACAACGTGGAAATCCACGTTCAGCGCAGCGCCGTCGGCGCTAAGCTGGAAAAGGGCACGCTGAAGTCGCTGTAAGCCCATCACGGCCGCCCCGGAACGCTCCGCAGGCGGCCTTGTTCATTTCCCACTCCAGAACTAGAACATGAACCGCTACCCTCTCTGGAAATACCTCGTCATCGTGGTGGCGCTGATCATCTCGGCAATCTACACGCTGCCCAATTTCTACGGCGAGACCCCCGCGGTGCAGGTCTCCAGCTCGCGCCAGTCGATTCCGGTGGACTCCGCCGTGATGGGCCGCGTGGAAGACGCGCTCAAGTCGCAGAACATCAGCCCCGACGGCGTCTTTCTCGACGCCAACAGCCTGAAGGTCCGCTTCAAGGATACCGACACCCAGCTGAAGGCGCGCGACGCCATCCAGCACGCGCTGGGCGACAACTACATCATCGCGCTGAACCTGCTGCCCGCCTCCCCGTCCTGGCTGACGGCGCTTCACGCCAACCCGATGTTCCTGGGCCTCGACCTGCGCGGCGGCGTGCACTTCCTGCTGGAAGTGGACATGCAAGCCGCCACCGACAAGGCGATGGAACGCTATGCCGGCGATCTGCGCCGCGAGCTGAAGAACAAGCAAGTGCGCTACGGCAACATCAAGCGCAACGGCAACACGCTGGAAGTGCAGCTGCGTGACGAAGACACGCTGAAGTCGGCCCAGGACGTGGCCTACCGCATGCTGCCCAGCCTGGCGGTCCGCACCGACGACTCCGCCAACAAGCTGCTGCTGACGCTGAAGCCGGAAGAGATCACCAAGATCCAGAACGACGCGGTCAAGCAGAACATCACCACGCTGCACAACCGCGTGAACGAGCTGGGCACCACCGAACCCATCATCCAGCAGGCCGGCCCGAACCGCATCGTGGTGCAGCTGCCCGGCATCCAGGACACTGCCCGCGCCAAGGACATCATCGGCCGCACCGCCACGCTGGAAGTGCACATGGTCGAGGACGACCAGGGCAAGGTGGCCGAAGCGCTGGCCGGCAACGTGCCCGCAGGCTACGAGCTGCTGGACGAAGCCACCTCCCGCGGCCAGAGCAAGATCCTGCTCAAGAGCGACGTGGAGCTGACCGGCGACAATATCAACGACGCCCAGCCCAGCTTCGACCAGTTCGGCGCGCCCGCCGTCAGCATCAACCTGGACAGCACCGGCGCCGCCATCTTCCGCCAGCTGACCGCCGAAAACGTCGGCAAACGCATGGCGATGGTGCTGGTGGAAAAAGGCCGCAAGGAAGTGGTCACCGCGCCGGTGATCCGCACCGAGATCGGCGGCGGCCGCGTGGAAATCTCCGGCAGCATGAACAGCGCCGAAGCCAACGACACCGCCCTCTTGCTGCGCGCCGGCTCCCTGGCCGCGCCGATGAACATCATCGAAGAGCGCACCATCGGACCGAGCCTGGGCAAGGAAAACATCGAGAAGGGCTTCCACGCCACGCTGTGGGGCTTCGCCGCCATCGTCGTCTTCATGGTGCTGTACTACGGCCTGTTCGGCGTGTTCTCCGGCCTGTCGCTGGCGATCAACGTGTTCTTCCTGATCGCCCTGCTGTCGATGCTGCAGGCCACGCTGACCCTGCCCGGCATCGCCGCCATCGCGCTGGCGCTGGGCATGGCGATCGACGCCAACGTGCTGATCAACGAGCGCATCCGCGAGGAGCTGCGCAACGGCATGCCGCCGCACTCGGCGATCCACGCCGGCTACGACCACGCCTGGCACACCATCCTGGACTCCAATGTCACCACGCTGATCGCCGGCCTGGCGCTGATGATCTTCGGCTCCGGCCCCGTGCGCGGCTTCGCCATCGTGCACTGCCTGGGCATCCTGACCTCGATGTTCTCGGCGGTGGTGGTGTCGCGCGGCCTGGTTCACCTGTGGTACGGCCGTCGCCGCAAACTGACCTCGCTGGCCATCGGCCAGGTGTGGAAACCGGAAAACAAGGGCTAAACCATGGAGCTTTTCCGCATCAAACGGGACATCCCGTTCATGAGCTACGGCCGGCTCACCACCGCGATTTCGCTGGTGACCTTCGTGCTCGCCGTATTCTTTCTGGCCACCCGCGGCCTGAACTTCAGCGTGGAGTTCACCGGCGGCACCGTGCTGGAGCTGCAGTACCAGCAATCGGCTAACCTGGACCAGATCCGCGAGAAAGTAGACGCGCTGAAGCTGGGCGAATCCACGGTGCAGAATCTGGGCAGCAGCCGCGACGTGATGATCCGCCTGCCGAACAAGCCGGGCACCAGTACCGCCCAGCTGTCCGACAAGGTGATGGGCCAGCTCAAGGCCGCCGATCCGACCGTGCAGCTGCGCAAGGTTGACTTCGTCGGCCCCAGCGTCGGCGAGGAGCTGGTCACCCACGGTCTGACCGCGGTGATCCTGGTCTGCGTGGGCATCATGCTCTACCTGGCCATCCGCTTCGAATGGCGCTTCGCCGTCGCGGCCATCATCGCCAACATGCACGACGTGGTGATCATCCTCGGCTGCTTCGCCTTCTTCCGCTGGGAATTCTCGCTGACCGTGCTGGCCGGCATCCTGGCGGTGCTGGGCTACTCGGTGAACGAGTCGGTGGTGGTGTTCGACCGGATCCGCGAAAACTTCCGCAAGCCGGGCATGCGCGGCCACGCGGTGGCCGAAGTGATCGACAACGCCATCACCTCCACCATGAGCCGCACCATCATCACCCACTTCTCCACCGAGATGATGGTGGTGTCGATGCTGGTATTCGGCGGCCCGGCGCTGCACGGTTTCGCGATGGCGCTGACCATCGGCATCGTGTTCGGCATCTACTCGTCGGTGCTGGTGGCCAGCCCGATCGCGTTGTGGCTGGGCGTGAAGCGCGAGCACATGATCAAGCCGGTGAAACAAAAAGAGGAAGCGGTGGTCTGATCATCGCCTTCTGAACGACTGGCCGGCTTGTCCGGCCAGTTTCGCGTTTGCCCACCTAGCTCATAACGGAAATCATGGAAGCCATCACGTTTCTGATCGACTTCATCCTGCACATCGACACCCACCTGACCCAGCTGGTGGCCGCCTACGGTCTCTGGATCTACGCCATCCTGTTCCTGATCGTGTTCTGCGAAACCGGCCTGGTGGTCACGCCCTTCCTGCCCGGCGATTCGCTGCTGTTCGTCGCCGGCGCGCTGGCCGCGATGGGCCAGATGAACCCGCACCTGCTGGTGCTGTTGCTGATTGTCGCCGCCATCCTGGGCGACGCCACCAACTACGCGATCGGCCGCAATGTCGGCATGCGGCTGTTCGACATGTTCCCGCGCATCCTCAAGCCGCAGTACCTGGACAAGACCCACGCTTTCTACGAGCGCCACGGCGGCAAGACCATCATCTTCGCCCGCTTCGTGCCCATCGTGCGCACCTTCGCGCCGTTCGTCGCCGGCATCGGCAAGATGCACTATCCGCAGTTCCTCAAGTACAACGTGGTGGGCGCCGTCGCCTGGGTGGTCGGCTTCACCTACGCCGGCTATTTCTTCGGCAACCTGCCCTTCGTGCGCAAGAATCTGGAATTGCTGATCTTCGGCATCATCTTCGTTTCGTTCCTGCCCGGGCTGATCGAAATCTGGCGCCACAAGCGCGCGGCCGCCCGCGGCTGATCCGTAGTAGAATCGACAAGGCCGCCTTGAGTGCGGCCTTTTGCATTGCCATCACTCTCAAACGCCGCCCATGACACGCATCCAACGCCTGCCCGACCACCTCGTCAACCAGATCGCCGCCGGCGAGGTGGTGGAACGCCCCGCCTCCGCGCTGAAGGAAATGCTGGAAAACAGCCTGGACGCCGGCTCGACGCGGATCAGCGTGGACCTGGCCCAGGGCGGCATCAAGCTGATCCGGGTGACCGACAACGGCGCCGGCATCGCCGCCGACGACCTGCCGCTGGCGCTGGACCGCCACGCCACCAGCAAGATCGCCTCGCTGGACGATCTGGAATCGGTATCCACGCTGGGCTTCCGCGGCGAGGGTCTGGCCAGCGTGGCGTCGGTGTCCCGGCTGACGCTGATCAGCCGGCCGCACGATGCCGATCACGCCCACCAGATCATCGCGATCGACGGCGCGCTGCATCCGGTGGAGCCGGCCGCCCATCCGCACGGCACCAGCGTGGAAGTGGTGGATCTGTACTTCAACACCCCAGCGCGGCGCAAATTCCTGAAAAGCGAAAACACCGAGTACGCGCACTGCGCGGCCACTTTCGAGCGCATCGCGCTGGCGCACCCCCATGTCGAATTCCTGCTGCGCCACAACGGCAAGGTGGCTTGGCGGCTGCCGTCGCAAAGCGCCGAGGACCGCGTGGCAGCGCTCTTGGGCAAGGACTTCGTCGCCGCCGCCATCCCGCTGGACAGCCAGGCCGGCCCGCTGGCGCTGACCGGCTTCGTCGCCTCGCCCACTTACTCCAAAGCCAGCCGCGACGCCCAGTACTTCTACGTCAACGGCCGCTTCGTCCGCGACAAGACCGCGCAGCACGCGCTGCGCCAGGCCTACCGCGACGTGCTGCACCACGACCGCCATCCAGCTTACGCGCTGTTCTTCCAGCTTGAGCCGTCCGGCGTGGACGTCAACGTGCACCCGACCAAGATCGAAGTCCGCTTCCGCGAAAGCCAGGCGGTGCACCAGTTCCTGTTCCACAGCGTGCACAAGGCATTGGCCGGCACCAGCGCCGGCGCCGCGCCGACGGTGCAGGTGGAAGGCGCGGAACCGGCCGCGCCGCAGCTGCCGCGCGGCGAATCGGCGCCGCTGTTCGCCAGCGCCTCGCCCCGGCCGGCCTCGTCCGGCATGCCGGCGCCGCAGCCTTTCCAATATCAGCAGCAGTCCATCCCGCTGAATGTGGCGCGCGAGGCGGTGGGCGTTTACGACAAGATGTTCGGCGGCCTGCGCGAGGAAGAGCGGGCGCTGTCGCGTTCCGAGCTGGCCATGCCCTCCCCCGCCGCGCCGCTCCCGCATCCGGCGGTGCTGGCGATGCCCGCCCACGACGAAAACGGCATCCCGCCGCTGGGCTTCGCGCTGGCGCAGCTGCACGGCGTCTACATCCTCAGCCAGTGCGCCGAAGGGCTGATCCTAGTGGACATGCACGCCGCCCATGAGCGCATCGTCTACGAGCGGCTGAAAACCGCGCTGGAAGCCGACTCCATCCCGCTGCAACCGCTGCTGCTGCCGGTATCCTTCGCCGCCGACCGCATGGAAGTGGCCACCGCCCACGAACACGGCGAGGAGATGAAGCGGCTGGGCGTGGAGCTGGCGCCGCTGTCGCCGACCCAGATCGCCGTGCGCGGCGTGCCGGTGTGGCTGAAGGACGGCGATCCGGTGGACCTGGCTCGCGCGGTGCTGAAGGACGTGCGCGAATTCGGCCTGACCCAGGTGCTGACCGAGCGCCGCAACGAGCTCTTGGCCACCATGGCCTGCCACGGCGCGGTGCGCGCCAACCGCCAGCTGACCTTGCCGGAAATGAACGCGCTGCTGCGCGACATGGAAGCCACCGAACGCTCCGGCCAATGCAACCACGGCCGCCCCACCTGGAGCCGGTTGACGATGCGCGACCTCGACAAGCTGTTCATGCGCGGCCAGTAATCCCATCCTTGCTCACCCATAGAATGACCAGACCAGCATTGATCCCGACGCGACGCGGCACGCTCGCCAAACCCCGATGAGAGTCAGCGTATTGGTGGAAAACCATAGCCACCGGCCAGCCCTGCAGGCAGAGGCCGGCCTGTCGCTATGGATAGAGCACAACGGACACCGCGTACTGTTCGACACCGGCCGCAGCGGCCTGCTGCTGGATAACGCCGCAAAGATGGGCGTCGATCTGTCCACGCTCAGCCATCTGGTGCTGTCCCATGGCCATTACGACCATAGCGGCGGCCTCGCCGCGCTGTCCCCCATCCTGCCGGCGGACAAGCGGCCGCAGCTGATCGCGCATCCTCACGCCTTACTGCCGCGCGCCGCCATGCTGGGCCCATGGCAGCTGCGGCGGCTGGGCATCCCGGCCATGCCGGCCGATATGGAGAATCGCTTCGATCTTCAGCTGCACCGGGAGCCTTACCCTTTCGCCGACGACTTCGTGTTTCTCGGCCGCATTCCGCGCCGAACCTACCGCGAAGGCCGGCGCGCCATGGGCCGGCAGTGGCCGCAAACCCGCCGCAGCGCGCCGGACCGGGTGGAAGACGACTCCGCTCTGGTCTGCCGCACGGAAAAAGGCCTGATCATCTTCAGCGGCTGCGCCCACTCCGGCATCCGCCACACCGTCGATTACGCGATGGAAGTCTGCGGCGACAGCCGCGTGCGGGCGGTGATAGGCGGCTTCCACCTGCGCAGCGCCGGCCCGCTGCGGCTGCTGAATGTCCGCCGCTATTTCCAGTCCCAGGCCGGCACCCAGCTCTTCGCCTGCCATTGCAGCGGCTACGCCCGCCACTTCCTGCCCAGGCAAACGAATATCGCCGTCGGCAATCGGCTGGTCTTCGACTGAGTCCTCCCGGCTTCCGCGGGGCCCCGCGCCGGCCGCCCTTCACAAACCGGCCCCCTCCTCGTCCCTGCGAATGAACGCCGCGCGCCCCGCCGGCCCCAGACTGAAGGAGCGGAACATGCAATTCAACGACACCGCCAAGCGAGACGCGCTGAACGCCTTTGCCCAACTGCCGCCAGCGGTCAGGGAGCAGATCCAGTTCAGCTCGGTCAGGCTGAGCAACGACCGCTTCACCGGCTCGGGCGTGCTGGTCATCGACGCCAACCAGATCCAGGGCATCGTCACCGCCAAGCACAATCTGTGCGTGCGCGCCGGCATCGCCACGCCGACGGCGTGGAACGAAGACCAAGTCGCCAATCTGATCACCGGCTTCCTCGACGGCCTGAAAGTCGGTTACGACTACCCCACCACCACGCCGGACAACACCCGCCAGCCATTGCCGGCGAAAGAGCAAAGACTGGACTCGGAAAGCAGCGACATCGAATTCCGCAACGGCCACGGCCGCTGGGACTACGACCTGATGTTCATCTCTTTCAAGGCCAAGCTGCCGATACGCGACTACATCGCCGCCAGCCCGCTGCACCGCGTGGCCTACAGCAACAGCGACCTGGCCTTCTACCGCCAGGACCCGACTGGCAAAGGCGTGTTCGTCACCGGCTTCGGCGACGTGCTGAACGCCCAGGGCGGCCAGCTCAACCTGTCCCACCCTTTCCAGGTCCGCAACGCCGCCATCGCGTCCCGCCAGGCCCAGGTTCTGCGCCAGAGCCGTCCCGACCTCTACTTCACCGACGCGCTGATTGTCGAGGCATCCAACAACAGCAGCACCGCCACCGGCGATTCCGGCGGCCCGGCATTCCACGTCAACGGCAGCCGGGTCTACCTGATGGGCGCGACGCTGGGCGCCAACTTCCTGCCCGACCGGCTGCCGCCGGACGCGCCCATCATCAATAATGCGGCGACAGCGCTGTATGCAGGGGGGTATTTGTTCTGACCATTGATTCCAATGCATCACGGTAGACGCTGGGCTTCGCCTGCTCTGCATCGACCTACACGGTACCTAATCCACCACTCTGGCTTGACCCAAAAGAAAACGGCGCATCACCATTAAGGGGATGCGCCGCTTATGTGATAGAGCATGCCCGCGCCATATGCACAATGACGTTGCACTTGGACCGTAAGTTGGGCTAAACAAATGAAGCCAAATGCTTTCCGAGAAAACCCACGGCCCCATAAATATTGATCGCCATATCTCACGGTAAACGTTGGGCTACGCAAGCTTAGTCCAACCTACGGCCCTGACCATGTGCGATCTGGAAAAATTGTTCATGCACGGCCAATGAGCTTGGTAGATTTGGGACAGGCCATGGTTGCGCCGTTTCGGCTGTCGGGGGCCGTGGTTTATCCCCTGTTTCCCATTAGCTCATAGGAAGCCCTCCATGCAAATAGTCCCGGCTACAGCGCTTCTCGAAATATCGAGAAACTATGTTGACCATCGGTCTCACCGTGAGGACTGCTGGTATTGGTATTCTGATGAAGGAAAGGGTGGAGCAATCCCGCTCTCTATCTCCACGCTCTACAGAGGCCAGAATGCTCGCCACGCCCCGATGCTCACAACAATCACTCGAGGTTTACAGTCCACAGATATAGTGAACATCTTCGAAGCCTCCATTTCTGATCAAGCTAAGATCGCTATTCGACTAGCCCAATCTTGGTGGTTTGGCCGCGAACTGACCCGACACCCCATCAGCCATCATGCCGCCAGCCAGAATCTGGATTTGAACGAAATTGCGCTCGCGCAGCACTATGGAATTCCAACTGGATACCTAGATCTAACTGATGACTTCAATGTAAGTGCATTCTTTGCAACCTGTCGCGAAAACGTCGATGGCTGGCGACCCATCAGTTCAGGCGTGGGCGTGATATATCGGGTTAAGCTAAGGAACATTGAAAACCCATTTGACGACTACATCCCTCTTGGGCCTCAGAAGTTACCACGACCAAGTGAGCAGTGCGCTTGGGTTGTAGAACTTCCGCTTCGTCATGGATTCGAGGGATGGCCGGGTGTTGAGATGCTGCAATTCCATCATGATCATCGGGTAGGACAGCATTTTCTAGAAATGTTTGAAGGTGGAAAAAAGTTGTTTCCACATGACCCACTTGCTGATGTTGCGGAAGAGATTCTTGCTTGCGGCGAAATTCCAGCCGATCTCGTTGAAGCTGCTTTGAAATCATTCACGACCGATCCTTGCGGGATTCGTCTGAGTGATCTGCCGGCTGTGCGTAACGAAATTTCCACACTGATTCATCAAACTTCCTATAGGCAACTATTAACAGACCAGCATGTTGCATCTCTGCTCACAGACCAAGAGTGGATCGAAAAAATGCTTGCCACAGTAAAAGCCAGGGCCATAGCTGTGCGTCGTGTGCAAATTCAGCAAGACGAAGCTGATTCCAATCACGACACTACCTATTGATATCAGCCTCATAGATTGGAGCAGCTTATCTACCATTTCTAGTTCATAACCGATAAAATGTGCCCGATTTTAAAACTACGAGCAAACTGTTTAGAATGGACCACAGAGGTCTATTCAATGGTGTTCTATTTTTTGCGAAAATAGGAAATGAAGCGAAGGGCCACAAATTTTCGATAGCCTAAACCGAGGTCTATCCCTATAGATAATCCCTCATCCTGTAATAAGCCATCCCCAACACCAGCGCCGGGGTGCGCAGCAGCTTGCCGCCGGGGAAGTCGCGGTGGCGGATCTTGGCGAACAGGTCCAGCCGCGACGAGGTGCCGGCGATCGCCTCGGCCACCACCTTGCCTGCCAGGCCGGTGATGTTGACGCCGTGACCGGAGAAGCCTTGCAGATAGTAGACATTGCCCGACAGGCGGCCGAAATCCGGCGCGCGGTTGACGGTGATGTCGCAGAATCCGCCCCAGGCGTAATCGATGCCGACATCGGCCAGCTGCGGGAACACGCGCAGCATGTCTGCGCGCATGGAGCCCGCCAGATCGCGCGGCTCGTGGCCGGAATAGCTGACTTTGCCGCCGAACAGCAAACGATGGTCGGCCGACAGCCGGTAGTAGTCGAGCACGAAATTGGTATCGCACACCGCCATATTGTCGGCGATCAACGCGCGCGCCCTCTCCTCGCCCAGCGGCTCGGTGGCGATCACATAGGTGCCGGCCGGCATGATGCGCCGCTCCAGCTGCGGCGCCAGCGCGCCGATATAGGAATTGCAGGCCAGCACCAGGTGGCGGCAACGCACGACGCCGTGCTCAGTGAAGACCTTGGGCGCGTCGCCCTGCTCGATGCTCAGTGCCGGCGTCTGCTCATGGATGGCCACGCCGGCGGCCAGCGCCGCGCGGGCCAGGCCCAGGGTGTAGTTGAGCGGATGCAGATGGCCGGAGCGCGGGTCGAACAAGCCACCCTGGTAACGCTCGCTGGCCAGCTTGTCCCGCAGCGCCGCTCGGTCCCACAGCTGCATGCCGCCATAGTCGTAGCGCTGCTCGGCTTCGCGCTGCCAGTCCTCCAACTCCCGCATGTGCCGCGGTTTCACCGCCGCGCTGACGTAGCCACGCTGCCAGTCGCACTGGATATCATGGCGGCGCACACGCTCGTCTATGATTTCCACCGCCTCCACCGACATGTCCCACAGCGCCTTGGCCGCTTCTTCGCCCACCTGGGAGCGGATGCCGTCGATATCGCCGGCATAGCCCGCGATCACCTGGCCGCCGTTGCGGCCGGAAGCGCCGAAGCCGACATGCGAGCCCTCCAGCAGGAGGACGGAAAAGCCCTTCTCCCGCAGGTTCAGCGCCGCCGACAGCCCGGCCAGCCCGCCGCCCACCACGCATACGTCGCAGCTTGCCTCGCCGCGCAGCGGAGGCTGCGGGTCCCAGGCGTGGGCGGTGGCGGCGTAATAGGATGGCGGATGCGGCTGATGGGCGAAACGCAGCATAAAGTCCTCAAGGCAGATCAAAAGGGAAGCCCCCGGCGAGCCGGGGCGCGGATGTCACTGGGTCAACACCACCGGCGAGTCGGCGCGCCAGCTGAGGTAGACCGTCTCGTCCCAGGTTGGCGCGGTCTCATTGGCGTCGCACCAGCGCGACGATGGCACCACGGCTTTGACGATCTTGCCGCCGGCCAGTTTCACGTGATAGACGGAGTAGCTGCCCAGATAGGCGATGTCCCGCACTGTGCCGGCGGCGCGGTTGGCGCCGGGCGGCAGCGGCTGCTTGTCCAGCCGCACGTCCTCCGGCCGCACGCTGGCCCACACATGCATGCCCTTGGGTCCGGTGATGCCGTGGTCGATGTGGATGATGCCGCCCAGCTCCTGCGAATTGATCTCCACCCGGTCTGGCTCGTCCACCACCACCGCGCCTTCGAACATATTGGTCTCGCCGATGAATTCGGCGGTGAAGCGACAGCTCGGGTATTCGTAGATCTCGGTCGGCGTGCCCACCTGCAGCAGCTTGCCCTCGCTCATGATGCCGATGCGGCTGGACATGGTCATCGCTTCTTCCTGGTCGTGGGTGACCATGATGCAGGTGACGCCCACCGCCTCGATGGTGTTGACCAGCTCCAGTTGGGTCTGCTGCCGGAGTTTCTTGTCCAGCGCCCCCAGAGGCTCGTCCAGCAGCAGCAGCTTGGGCCGCTTCACCAGGCTGCGCGCCAGCGCCACCCGCTGCTGCTGGCCGCCGGACAGCTGGTGCGGCTTGCGGCCGGCGTATTTGCGCATCTGCACCAGATCCAGCATCTTCGCCACCCGCTCGGCGATCTCGTCGCGCGGCGCGCCGTCCTGCTTCAGGCCGAAGGCGACGTTCTGTTCCACCGTCATGTGCGGGAACAGCGCGTAGTTCTGGAACATCATGTTGACCGGCCGCTCGTACGGCCGCAGGCCCTGCATGTCCTGGCCGTCCAGAATGATGCGGCCGGAAGTCGGCGTTTCCATCCCTGCCAGCATGCGCAGCAGCGTGGACTTGCCGCAGCCCGAGCTGCCCAATAAGGCGAAGATCTCGTTGCGGCGGATGTCGAGGTCGATATGGTCCACCGCCAGGTGGTCGCCGAACTTCTTCACCACGCCGCTTATCCTCAGGTACGGCGGCTCGCTCCCTGCGACGACGCCCGCCGGGACCGCGCTGGCGATGGGGCTGGCTGCTTGCTTGCTGGCCGCGATGGCTTCCGACATGTTCCCACTCCCTCCGACTGCGGCGCCCTGCCGGCGCCGCTTGCTGTTTTGGACGCTTGAGACACGCGGCGGACGAATCCGTCCGCCTCTTGGCGCCGCCGGCACGCTTACAGCATGGCAAAGCGCTGCCGGCATTGCCGGGAAAGATGGAGCGATGAAAGGGGAAGGACGCGGGCCTGCGGCAAGCCTGTCCTCACACTCCCCCGCCGCGGTGCGGGCGGCTGCCGGCGTCTGATGCGCCAGTCGTGGACACAGCCTATGCCATGTTTAAGAAATTTGACAAGCAGGGATCGCAAGATTGATCGCGCTAGAACGATTGTCTGTGGCTTGCGCGCCTCAGCCAGAAAAATGCCGCATTGCGGCAAGCCAGCGTTTAAGACATCAAACACTTGGAGAGAAAATCCAGATCCAATCCCCGCATGCTCAACGGCCGCAAGCACAGCACGATGACGCGCCCGGCTGACGCCGTTCGACGAACAGACTGTTGCCGGACAGCTTCTTCGCCTGCTTCTTGGCTTCCGCCGTCGCCGCGCCGATCTCGTGATGGCTCAGATACTGGCCCGCCCTCACCCGCACCACGCCCAGCGACAGCGTGGTCAGCGGCAGGAACACCGGCTCGCCGTTGCGCGAGGCCACCTCGAAGCCCCCGGCGGCGCGGTGGACGTCGGAAAAATGCTGAGCCGCCAACTCGCCGAACTGCTCCAGCATCCGCCGCAGCCGGCATTCCCAATCTTCCGACTGCATCAACGCGACGAAATCGTCGCCGCCGACATGGCCGACAAAATCGCGCTCCTGATCCACGCACTCCAGCAGCAGATGGGCGACCAGCTCGATCAGGGCATCGCCGGCGGCGTAGCCGTACAAATCGTTGAAAGGCTTGAAGTGGTCCAGATCGGCGTACACCACCACAAACGGGGTCCGCATCTCCAGCAGCCGGTCTATGGTCTCGTTGATCGGCACATTGCCCGGCAGGCCGGTCAGCGGATTGGCGTAGCGCGCGGCGGACAGCTGCAGCTCGGTGATCTTGCGCATCAGCGCGAAGCCGGTGCCCATGCCCAGGTAGCGTCCGTTCTCGGCGATGATGAAGCCGTCCACCAGATAGCGCTGCTCGGCCGCCACCACCAGGCTGGACAGCTCGTGCACGGTCAGGTCGGCGCTGACCACCAGCGGCTGCTTGTCCATCATCAGCTGGCAGGGTTTCTTGCCGTACAGCTCGCGGTTGAACGGCTTGGCGAAGCTTTCCAGCAGATGGTGGCGGCGCAGCAGGCCCACCGGCACGCCGCCCTGCACCACCGGGATGGCGAAGCAGGCCGGATCGTCGGCGAAGCGGCGGTAGGCGGTTTCGTTCGGCACGCCGGCTTCCAGAGGCTCCACCTCCAGCAGCAGATCGCGCGCCAGCGGCTGGTTGCGCAGCCCGTGGCGGCGGCCGCCAAACCACGGCAGCGCGGCCGCCTGCAGCGGAATCTCGCGCGTCGGCGCCGCTTGCGGCCGGGCCAGCAGATAGCCCTGGCCGTAACGCACGCCCAGCCGGCACAGCGTGCGCAGCTCGGCCGCCGACTCTATTCCTTCGGCCACCAGCAGCGCGCCGGACTCGCGGGCGATGTCCGCCATCGAACGGACGAACTGCTCTTTCAAGGGGTCAAGATGGATGTTCTGCACGAAATGCTTGTCCAGCTTGACGAAGTCCGGCCTCAGCTCCGACCACAGCCTGAGGTTGGAAAAGCCCTCGCCCAGATCGTCCAGCGCGATGCGCAGGCCGTCGCCGCGATGCCGGGCGGTCACCTCGCGCAAGGCCAGGTAACCGCCGTTGGGTCGGGTTTCGGTCAACTCCAAGATCACCCGCTTGGGGTCCAGGCCGATGCGGGCGAGGAAGGACAGCAGCGCGCCGGGACGGGATTCCTCGGCCAACAGCGTTTCGGGATTGATGTTGACGAACAACAGCCCGGGCAGATCCAGCTCGGCAAAGCGTTCGGCGCAGGCGCGCAGGCAGGCCAAATCCAGCGACAGCAGCATCTGGCAGCGCTCAGCCGCCTCGAACAGCATCATCGGCGAATGCAGCGTGCTGTCGGACGGGCCGCGTATCAGCCCTTCGTAACCCAGGATGCTGCCAGCCTCCAGATCGACGATGGGTTGGAACACCGGCTGCAGCCGGCGCTGTCCGATGATCTGCTCCAGTTCCCGGCACCACCCCGCCACCCCGGCCGGAGGGGATGGCTCGACGCAAGTTTGCATATTTCTCGACCGACTGCCTGAATTCCGCTCAACCTGGATAATCTACCGACAATAAATGTCATCGACATTACACTGGCGATTTGCGTCCGCCATCTGTTCAGCCGGGCGCGCCCGGTTCTAGAATGAATAAGCACGACACCGCCCAGGACAGGAGCGCCCGCCATGCCGTACGCCCAGCTAGCCGGACATCAGATCTATTACGAGGAAAGCGGCCACGGCAGCCAGCCGTTGCTGCTGCTGAACGGCATCACCATGTCCACCGTCGGCTGGACGCTGATGATGCCGCTGCTGGAGCCGCATTTCCGGGTGATCCGCATGGACTTCCTCGGCCAGGGACAGAGCGAGCATCCGCCGGGCGAACTCTACGCGCTGGCCGAGCAGGCCGATCTGGCCGCCGCGCTGCTGGACTGGCTGCAACTGCCGCAAGTGTACGCGGCGGGCCTGTCCTACGGCGGCATGGTGGCGCAGCATCTGGCGCATCGCCATCCGGACCGGCTGAGCCGCCTGCTGCTGGCCGGCACGCTGGCCTGGGCCGATGCCGTCAACCACCACATCGGCGACAGCTGGATCGCCGCCAACAGCCAGGGCGGCCTGGACCTGCGCTACCAGATCAGCGTGCCCTGGCTGTTTTCCAGCCGCTTTCTCGCCGGCAACGCCGCGATGCTGGACGATCTGAAGCTGCTGGCGGGCATGGTGGACTGGGACGCCGTGATCCGGCTGATCAACGGCGTCCGCCAGCACGACGCCCGCACCTGGCTGCCTCAATTGCAACTCCCGGTGCATATACTGGTCGGAGACGAAGACCGGCTGACGCCGCTGTACCAGGCGCGGCTGCTGCAGGAACTGATACCGGGCGCGGAGCTGGAAGTGCTGCCCGGCGCCGCCCACGTGCTGCACATCGAGGCCGTGGAAGCCTTTGCCCGCGCCATCGTCCGCTTCCGCCAGGACTGAGGCGGCCAACCATTCTCAAGACAGGGGGAAACATGATGAGCACCGACGCCGTAACGCTGAACGTAGATAAACGCGGCATCGCCACCGTCGCGCTGAACCGCCCGGGCCTGCACAACGCGCTGGACGACGAAACCATCAGTCTCCTGGCCGCCACGCTGGAAACGCTGGCCGAGGACGCCACCGTGCGCATGGTGGTGCTGACCGGCAGCGGCATCAGCTTCTCCGCCGGTCATGATCCGGAGTGGCTGCGGCGGCTGTCGCAGTTTTCCGCCAACGAGCTGAACCGCTACGCGCAACAGATCGCGCGGCTGCTGCACACGCTGGACACCCTGCCCCAGCCCACGCTGGCCAAGGTCCAGGGCTCGGCCTTCGGCCTGGGCGTGGCCATGGTCGCCTGTTGCGACATCGCCATCAGCGTATCCGAGGCGCTGTACAGCCTGGCCGACGTTAAATTCGGCCAGATTCCCGCGCTCACCGCGCCCTATCTGATCCGCGCCATCGGCGAACGCGCCACCCGCCGCTACAGCATCACCGCCGAGCGCTTCAACGCCGGCAAGGCCAAGCGCCTAGGCCTGGTCCATCAAGTGGTGGAAAACGACGAGCTGGACGCCGCGGTGGAGCACATGGCGAGCCAGGTGCTGCTGAACAGCCCGGCGGCGATGCGCGCCACCAAGCACCTGATCGGCGAGATCGGCAAGCAGGAAATCACGCCCCAAGTGATGCAGCGCTGCATCGAGCACAGCCTGACCGTGCGGATGAGCGACGAGGGACGCGAAGGCATACGCGCGCTGATCGAGATGCGCAAACCCGGCTGGATGGACTAGAGGCTGGCCCGGCGGGCGGCGGCGGTGCGACAATAGCCGCATTTACCGCTTCCGCCGCCACCATGTCCAATCACACATTCTTCTGGCACGACTACGAAACCTTCGGCGCCGTGCCGCGCCAAGACCGGCCGTCCCAATTCGCCGGCATCCGTACCGACGCCGAGCTGAACGAAATCGGCGAGCCGGTGATGCTGTACTGCCGTCCCGCCCCCGACTACCTGCCCACGCTGCAAGCCTGCCTGCTGACCGGCATCACGCCGCAGCAGTGCCGCCAGCAAGGCGTGGCTGAGCATGAATTCGCCGGCGTGATCGAGCGCGAGCTGGCCACCCCCGCCACCATCGGCGTCGGCTACAACTCGCTGCGCTTCGACGACGAGGTCACCCGCTTCCTGTTCTGGCGCAACCTGATCGATCCCTATGCCCGCGAGTGGCAAAACCATTGCGGCCGCTGGGACCTGCTGGATCTGGTGCGCGCCACCTACGCGCTGCGCCCCGAAGGCATCGCCTGGCCCAAGCATGAGGATGGCCGCACCAGCTTCAAGCTGGAACACCTGTCCGCCGCCAACGGCCTGGCGCACGAATCGGCGCACGACGCGCTGTCCGACGTACGCGCCACCATCGCGCTGGCGCGGCTGATCCGCCAGCGCCAGCCCAAGCTGTTCGACTACTACCTGACGCTGCGCAAGAAGGACGCGGTCAAGGTTCAGCTGTCGCTGCACGACCCCAAGCCGGTGCTGCACGTCTCGGGCATGTACGGCGTCGAGCGCGGCAATATGGCGGTGATCTGGCCGCTGGCCGCCCATCCGACCAACGCCAACGAGGTGATCGTCTGGGACCTGGCCCACGATCCTGCCGAACTGCGCGGCCTCTCCGCCGACGACATCCGCCAGCGCATGTTCACCCGCGCCGACGAATTGCCCGAAGGCATGGCGCGGCTGCCGGTCAAGACCATCCACATCAACAAATCGCCGTTCGTGGTGGCCAACCTGAAAGCGCTGGGCGACGACAACGCCGCCCGCTGGGGCATGGACCTGGCCGCCATCCACCGCCACGCTGAAACCGCCCGCGCCCTGCCCGACCTGTCGGCGCTGTGGCGCCGCGTCTATCAGCGAGACGCCGGCGAACAGCAAGACGTGGACCAGAACCTGTACGGCGGCTTCGTCTCCAACAACGACCGCAAAGTGCTGCAGAAAATGCGCCGGCTGTCCGCCGGACAACTGGCCGGCGAAATGGCGCTGTTCGAAGACCCGCAACTGGCCGAGCTGCTGTTCCGCTACCGCGCGCGCAACTTCCCGGACACCCTGTCCGGCGACGAGGCCAAACGCTGGAAAGCCTGGTGCCAGAACCGGCTCACCCAGTCCTGGCCCGCTTTCCAGCAGGAATTGGCAGAGCTGCAGGCCGGCGAGCTGGCCGATGGCCAGCGCAGCCTGCTGCAACAAGTGGCGGACTACGCCGCCAGTCTTCAGGCCAGCCTGGCCTGACCCTACGGCCGGCACCTCGCCGGCCCTTCCACCTCTCCCGGCATTCTGTCCCCCATACGCGTTTATGCGTATGAATTTCTACTAGTGAATGAGCTAGAACGAATTGATATATCACGACATACCTGCCGGGAGGCGCGCATGCTGCATCAATTCACCGTCCGCCAGAAGCTGCTGGGAGGCTTCTCGCTGCTGATCCTCCTGCTCTGCGCCGTAGTCTTCGTCGCCTACAACAAGCTGCACACCATCCAGAACAACATCACCGAGATCAAGGAAGACCGCTATCCCAAGATCATGCTGTCGCAGCGCATCGCGCTGAACCTGCTCTATATCAGCCGCGGCGTGCGCGACGGCGTGCTCGCCCGGGACCCGCAGAAAGTGGAGCGGCAGATCCGCAACGTGGAAAACCTGCGCGCCGCCAACCGGGCCGACCTCGACAAGATGGAACCCATGCTGTCCACGCCGGAGGGGCGCCAACTGTATGCCAAGATACGCGCGGCGCAGGACAGCCAGCGCCCGCTGTTCGACCCGCTGTACGCGCTGATGCGCAGCCACCAGACCGACGCCGCGCGCGAGATGCTGGAGACCCAGTTCGCGCCGACCAACAACGCTTTCATCGCCGCATTGCTGTCGTTGCGCGACCGTCAGCAGGATCGTCTGGACAAGTCGATGCAGGAGGCGATGGCGTCCAGCCAGCAGGCGATCGCCATCCTGCTCGGTACCGCGCTGGCCTCGCTGCTGCTGGCGACAGCCGTGGCCTTGATCATCTCCAACATGATCACCTCGCCGCTGCGCCATTCGGCCGATCTGGTGCATCAGATCAAGCTGGGCGACCTGTCCGGCCTCAGCGAGCCGATACCGCCCGCCCGCGACGAGGCGATGCTGATCGCCCGCGACATCCAGGAAATGCGCGAGGAGCTGCGCCAGATGGTGCAAAGCATTCAGGACAACGCCCATCAGGTGTCCGACTCCGCCCGCGCTTTGTCCGGCATGGCGCAGCAGGTGGCCGACGGCGCCCAGACCCAGGCTGAGGCCACCACCTCGGCCGCCGCCTCGATAGAACAACTGACGGTCAGCATCAACCAAGTGGCGGACAACTCCACCGAGGCCTCTGAACAGGCCCAGGCGGCCGGCCAGTTGGCGAACCGCGGCGGCCATGAGGTGCTGGAATCGGTAGGCAAGATACGTTTCGTCACCACCTCGGTGGACGATACCGCCCGGCAGATGAACAGCCTGACCAAGGAAGTACAGCAGATCGGCAACATCGTCACCGTGATCCGCGACGTCGCCGATCAGACCAATCTGCTGGCGCTGAACGCGGCGATCGAAGCCGCGCGCGCCGGCGAAACCGGCCGCGGCTTCGCGGTGGTGGCCGACGAGGTGAGAAAACTGGCCGAACGCACCACGACGTCGGCCCAGGAAATCACCACGATGATAGGGTCGATCCAGCAAGGCGTCGGCCAGGTGGTGAGCAGCATGGGCCAAAGCCTGGACTGCGTAGAGGGCGTGTCCGGCACCGCCGAGCAGGCATCCAACTCGATGCGCGAGATCGAAAGCAGCGCCGACACCATCATGCGCACGATACACAGCATCACCGGCGCGCTGACCGAACAGCGCAGCACCAGCCTGAGCCTGGCGCAGGACATGGAAAAAGTGTCGCGGATGGCGGAGGAGAACAACGCCACCGTGCAGGAACTGGCCACCACCTCCAGCCAGCTGAGCACCTTGTCGGCCAACCTGCAAAACGTGGCCACCCGCTTCCGGCTGTAACGGACATCCTCACCATCCCGGCTGCGCCTTTCCGGCGCAGCCGCTTTCTCGCACGCCGCCATCAGCAACAAGCTGCCAACAACATTCATGCTTCTCGCTTATAATCGCGTCCATTCTGATCAACTCACCCAAACCGAGCGTCAAATGGATCCGATCCTGCTGTTCCACTCCCTGATCATGGGCCTGGTAGAGGGCATCACCGAGTTCCTGCCCATCTCGTCCACCGGCCACCTGATCCTCACCGGCGATCTGCTGGGCTTTCTCGACAAGGAAAAGCGCGACGTCTACGAAATCTTCATCCAACTGGGCGCGATGCTGGCGGTGGTGTGGGAATACCGCCGCAAGATAGGCCGCACAGTGGCCGGCGCCGTCCATTCCGGCAGCGAGCGCAACCTGCTGCTCGGCATCGTCATCGCCTTCATCCCCGCCGCCATCGCCGGCCTGCTGTTTTCCAAACAGATCAAGGCCGTGCTGTTCAATCCGGTATGCGTGGCCATCGCCTTCATCGTCGGCGGCTTGATCATCCTGTGGGCGGAAAAGCGCGAGCATAAAGTGGCGGTGGAATCTGTCGATGATCTGAGCCTGAAAGACGCGCTGAAAGTGGGCCTGTGCCAGTGCCTGGCGCTGATTCCCGGCACCAGCCGTTCCGGCGCCACCATCATCGGCGGCCTGTTCCTGGGCCTGTCGCGCAAGGCGGCGACCGAGTTTTCGTTCTTCCTCGGCATCCCCACCCTGGGCGCCGCCTCGCTGTACAGCCTCATCAAGCACCGCGACGCGCTGAGCGCCGACGACATCGGCGTGTTCGCCGTCGGCTTCGCCGCGTCCTTCGTGTTCGCCTTCCTCGCCATCCGCGCGCTGCTGCGCTTCATCTCGACGCACAGCTTCGCGGTGTTCGCCTGGTACCGAATCGCCTTCGGCCTGATCGTGCTGGGCACCTGGTGGAGCGGCCTGGTGAACTGGAGCGCTTGAGACTGAGAGACTAAAGGCAGGGCAGGCCTATGGCCTTGCCCTGCCTCAGCCTGCAAAAGCTATACCCAGCGGCGAGTGCGATTGATTGCTTCTTTCCGTCGAAATGCCATGCCTAAGTCGACGTCAAAACGGTTGGCTATCGCGCATAAGTAAATGAAAACGTCAGCCAGCTCGCCCTCCAGCTCCCCCACCTTCGCATTGGCATCGATCCCCATGCCTTCCGCCTTGCGCACGGCCTTGAACAACTCGCCGATCTCCTCGCCCAGCAACAGGCATTTATCTCGGGCATTCTGCTGACTGAAACCACGCTCCTCTTCCAGTTCAAACACATAACGCTGGTAATCGCCCAGCACGGCGTTTTCCGGTAAAACTGGCATACCGCCACCTCGATTCAATATGGTTGACTCCGACTAAGCCGCCCCTTTCGAACAGCAAGATCTACTGACTTACCCGATCTAGTCGACTCACCCGCTCGAAAAATTCGTAGATGCCGGTCTCGCTCATCCGCCGCGCGTCGGCGAGTTCACCGGCGCGGGTCGCATAAACCACCTTGTTGTCCGGCGACAGCACCACCGCGGCCGGAATGCCCTTGCCTATCGGGTGGCCATACTCGGCGTCGATGTCGAGGTTATGGTCGAAATTGCCGACATCCACCTTCACCACCTTGAACTCGCGCGCCAGCAACTCGGCGCTCTTGCCTTTCTTCAACGCCTCATCCAGCGCGCGGCAATCCGGGCACCAATTCGCCCCCAGAATCAGCAGCACCGGCTGGTAGTTCTGCTTGGCCGCATCCAACGTCCGGCTCAATTCGACCTTGGCGTCGGCCTTCTCGTCATACGGCAGATCGCCCGCCAGCGCGGCGGCGCTCGAGAGCAGCAATGACAGCACAATCAGCAGTTTCTTCATGGAGAGGCTCCGGATCAGTCCAGGCGAGGCTGGCACAGCACTTCGGTTTTGACGGAATGGGCGATGAAGCACTCGGCATGGGCGGCATGGTGCAGGCGCTCCAGATCCTCCTGCGTCGGCAGCTTGTCGCCGGAAAAGGACGTTCTGGGCTGCAGCGTCACCCGGGACACCCAAGCCTTGCCGGCTTCGTTCCGCCCCATCTCGCCGACGGCGACATCGTGGTATTCATTGACGCGGAAACCGGCGCGCGCGGCGATATCGAGAAACCACAGCATATGGCAGCTGGACAAGGAGGCGATGAACGCTTCCTCCGGATCCACCGCGGCTGGATCGGAGTACGGCGGCGGCACGACCTGCGGCGCCGAGGAGCCTGCCACTTCCGCCCCGCCGTCAAATTTCAACAGATGCTTGCGGCTGTAACGGCGGTCGAGAAAATCCTGCTCGCCGCGCCGCCAGATAACTTCCGCCTGATGTTGCGCCATCGCGTCCGCTCCTTGTCCGATTGGTCAAAGCCGATCATAGCACGGCAATGACAAAGACATTTCAAGCTCAGCGGTAGCTGGATGGCCTCAAGGCGGTTTCGCCCCACACCTCGTCCTGCTCGGCCTGCCAGCGCCGCAATGCGGCCAGATCCAGGTCTGCCGGCAACAGTTGGACTTTCTCATTGGCGACGGCCAGCAAACGGCCGCGGGCGTCGATCAGGCAGCTGGCGCCGTCGTATTGCGGCGCCGGGTAATTGCACAGCGCGACGGCGAAACGGTTTTCCAGCGCCCGGCCGCGCAGCTGCTGCAGGCGGACATCGCCCAGCTCGGCATCGTCGCGCATCGGGCAGGCATTGGGGACCAGCGCCAGTTCGACGCCCTGCCGCATCAGCGCGCGGCCGGCTTCGGGAAACTCGCGGTCGAAACAGATCATCGCGCCGACGCGCACCGTCTCGCCGCCAAGCGCGACATCGGCGCAAACAAAGCCGTCGCCGCCTTGCAGCGCGGTCTCGGTGCCGTCGGTGAAATCGCAGACGTGGACCTTGTCATATTGCAGCGCCACCGAGCCATCGGCGCCGTACAGACGCAGCCGGTTGCGCAGCGCGCCATCGCGGCGGGCTAGGTAGGTGAAACCCATGGCCAGTCCAAACTCGCCGGACAGGCGGGCGACCTCGGCCAGAACCGGCTCATCGTCGTCCCAGGCATGCGCGGCGTTCATCCTTTCCGGCGCGTAGCCGGTGGACCACATCTCCGGCAACAGCAGCAGATGCGCACCGTCCGCCGCCGCGGCCTCGCACCACTGCCGCAATAGCGGCAGGCGACGGGATGGATCCTCCGGCGCGGGCTGCTGCGCCAGGGCCAGGCGGATCATGCTCATACCAGCGCGATCCGCACGTAGATGGGCTGGTACGGCGCGTCCTGGCTGACCTTGACCATGCCCTCCTTCACCAGTTCCAGCACGGCGATGAAGTTCACCACCAGGTGGGCGACGCCCTTGTCGACGTCGAACAACTCCTCGAACGGCACATACTCCTTGCCATCCAGGTAGCGCAGAATCCAGCTCATTTGCTCGCGCACCGACAGCTCGTCCTTTTCCACCTTGTGATGGCGGCGGTGCTTGACGCGGGACAGAATCGCCATCCAGGCCTGGCGCAGGTCGGCTGCGCCCACGTCCGGCAGCCGCTGCTCGGCCGATTGCTCGATCAGCACCGCCAGCCAGGCGAAGTCGCGCTCGGCTTGCGGAATCTTGTCCAGCTCCAGCGCCGCCAGTTTCATCTGCTCGTACTCCAGCAGCCGGCGCACCAATTCCGCGCGCGGGTCGTCCGGCTCGCCGTCTTCATCCAGTTGCGGCCGCGGCAGCAACAACCGCGACTTGATCTCGATCAGCAGCGCCGCCATCAGCAGATACTCGGCCGCCAGCTCCAGGCGGCCATGCTTCATCGCGTCGATATAGGACATGTACTGGGCGGTGATTTCGGCCATCGGGATGTTGAGCACATCCAGGTTCTGCTTGCGGATCAGGTAGAGCAGCAGGTCGAGCGGACCTTCGAAGCTCTCCAGGATCACCTGCAGCGCGTCGGGCGGGATGAACAGATCCTGCGGCACCTCCAGCACCGGCTGGCCGAAAACATGCGCGATCGGCACGCTGGGAGGCAGCTCGGGCGAGGTCAGCTGGAAATCCGGCGCGGAGGAATCAGGGGCATTCAAGGGTACGTCGCTCATGGCGACAAGGATACCAGCAAGCGGACGCGCGCCGGTTGAACTTTTGCCCGTTGCGGCGCACAAACCGGTTTCGACAATGAGAGTCACGCCAGCGTGTCGCTACATCCATTGCCTGTTTTGCTCGGCCTGCTCTGCCTGCCGCTTTCCGCTTGCGGCCTGGACGGCGACGGCGCTTCCCACGCGTCCGAACCGCGCCGCCTTTCGGCCAGTTCCGACCACTTCTGGCGCAAGCGCGAGATCGAAGAAGTCAGCCGCCGCATCATAGAAAAAGAGCTGGGCTACCCGGAAACCACCCGGCTAGTCGCCCAAGAGGACGACAGCGGAGCGGGACAATACCGCTTCCGCCTGTCCGGCACCGCCCGCAGCGGCTGGAAAACCCATCCGGTCACCTTCACCGTGGCGGGCGACCTGTCTAGCGGCCGGGTGCTCAGCATCCACTGCCACGCGGGAGAAAGCGGCCGGCAAGTCTGCTACCCGCCCAAGCACTTGGCGGCCTGGTCCTGACCCTCAGGCCGGCTCTCCGGCCAGCGACGCGTCCACCGCATCCTCCAGCCGGATCTCCATCAATTGGCAGCTGCCGGTCTGCTGCAGCAAACGTTGCGCCCGGACCAGCCATTCTCTGCCGTCGGCCCGCAGCAGGAACGGCCGCAGCGCCTGATACTGCCGCCCCGGCAGCACCAATACGCCGCGGTGGCGGAACTGGCGCTCGGCCTGCAGCAGCAGGCCCGGCTCCAGCGGCGCGTCCGGGTGGCTGGTCACCGCGCAAGCCGCCACCGCCTGGGGCCGCTTGCCGACGAACTCCACCCCGCACTCCGCCGGCGCGTCGCCGCCGGGCAGGCTGATCCATCTCACTAGGCCCAGCTGCCATTCGAACCCGCGCCGCTTCAGCATCACCAGCGCG
Source organism: Chromobacterium sp. INPA-IVC (assembly GCF_059047085.1). Taxonomy (NCBI): domain Bacteria; kingdom Pseudomonadati; phylum Pseudomonadota; class Betaproteobacteria; order Neisseriales; family Chromobacteriaceae; genus Chromobacterium; species Chromobacterium sp. INPA-IVC. The sequence continues at coordinate 116,176 of NZ_JBTNLS010000009.1, forward strand.
CCGGCCTGCAGCAGTCCCGGCGGGCAATCGCCATACAGCCGCATGCCCGACGGGCTGAGATTGCCCAATAGCAGCTCGCCGGCCTCGACGCCGTCCGGCAGGCGTCCTTCCCCGGCCAGCCGCCAGCAAGCGTCGAAGCCGCCCACCACGGTCACCCGCTGGCCGTTGCGCTGGTTGCGCCGCAAATGGCGGCGCTGCGGCGGCCGGCTCCACTCCTGCTCCAAGCGTCCCAGCAACTGCCACTGCGCGGCGGAGAATTCGTCGGCGCGCGCCTGGGCGGCCGCCCTCAGACGGCGAGCCACATCGGCGGCGTCCACCCGCCAGTAGCCGCCGGCCGTCTCGGCCGCTGCGATGGCGGCGAAGCGGCCCGGACTGTCCGCTTCCGCCGACACCAGCCAGCCCTCCACCTCTGCGCCGCTCCTCGGCGGCCCCTCCAGGCGCAGCGCCTGGCCATGGCCGGCGATCCAGTCCAAAAGCAGCGATTGCCGCCCCGGATCCAGCCGGTTGCTCGAGGTGATGCCCAGCAGCAGCATCTGACGGTAGCCGGCGCCCAGCGGCGGCTGGCCGTCGATGGCGACCCGGCTCTCCCAGCCCCGGCGGCGCACTTCGGCGAACAACTGGTGGCTATCTTGCCAAAAACCGGGAAACAGCGGCGCGTATCCCAATGCGTGACCGCGCTGCAACTGCCAGGCGCTGCCCAGCGCCAACCCCAGCGCCTGGCGCAGCAAGCCGCCGTCGCTGAAGCGGCCGGCTCGGCGCGCGGCGCAGGCCTGGGCCAGCAGCTTGCACGCCTCGTGCAGCTCGCGCCACAAACCGCGCAAGGCGCGGTCGCTCTCCGTTCCCGCGCCGCGCCACATCAGCGGCAGGCAGGCCTCGAACAGCTCCTTTAACGCGTACAGCCTGTCGGCGAGGCTCAGCGGCTGCTCATCCAGCCGCCATAGCGGGCGGCGCAGCCTGTCGGCGTGCGCTTCGACCGACAAGCCGGACTGCCATCGCAAGGCTTGCAGCAACGCCGGCCGGTCCAAGGCTTGCGGCTCGCCCGCCGGCAAGGTGTGGGATACGGTGAGTCTCAACATGATGACAATGACAAAGCTTCCGGGACCGGCATCTTAGCCTTCGCGCCGCCGGCCCGCGATCACGCGGCGCCGGCAATATTGCCAATCGCGGCCAGGATATCGGCGCTGCCGCAGACGCGGCAATACTCGCCGTCCAGATTGGCCAGACTCATCGCATGCACCTCGTCGGCGCTGCGCAGGCGGCCGCGCCAATCGGTCTTGTCGAAAGCGAAGCAAGCATCCTCCGCCAGCCACACGGAAAAACCCAGATTGCCGGCCATCCGCGCGGTCGCCTCCACCGAATTGCTGGTGCAGACCCCGGCCACCACCAGCTCCAGCCAGCCGTTTTCCCGCAGCAAAGCCTCCAGCCCGGTGCCGATGAAGGCGCTGTTGGTCTGCTTGGCGATCACCGTTTCGCCGGGCCGCGGCGCAACCTCCGGCTTGAAGGCATGGCCGGGCTGGCCCGGCCGGTAGGTGGAGTTCGGCTCGATGGAGTCGTGGCGGATATGGATCAGCGGCAAGCCGCGCTCGCGCCAGGCTTGCAGCAGGCCGGCGCACGCCTGCTCCGCCCGCGGATTGTTGCGCGGCCCCCAAGAAGGATGGTCGACCGCCTGCTGCATGTCGATCAGCAGCAACAGCGGCGTGGGAGTGGCGAATCGCAGCGGCGAGGGCATGGGATGGCCTTCCAAATGAAAATGGCATCATGCCATGCGCCGGGCGACTGCGCACTAACGGCTCAGGACTCCCAGTATTCGCCGGGCAAGTAGTCGCTGAAATACCATTGCTGGCCTTCCAGATCGTGCGCCAGATAGCCGCTGGCGCCGTAATCCTCGCGCTTCAGCGGCTGCACGATGTTTGCGCCCTGCGCCTTTGCCTGCTCGTAATGCGCCTGCGGATCGGCCACATAGACGCACAGGGCCTGGGCAAGCCCCGGCAAGCCGCGCGCGCCCACCCACTGCTGCTCGGGCTTGGGGCTTGACACCATGATCACCGCGTTGCCCAGGCTCAGCTCCGAGTGATGCACACGGCCATCCTCGATCACCGCGAAACGGCGCTGGAAGCCGAACACCCGCTCCAGCCATTCCATCGCCGCCGCCGCGTCGTCGTAGCAAAGGCAGGGATACACGCCGGGCAGCGCTCTCGTTTCTCTCATCGCCTTCTCCTGATGCTATTGCGAGGAATTCCATCTTAGGACAATGGCAATAAAAAACCGCCCTATGGAAGGGCGGTTTGCGCTGAACAGAAACATCGGATGATCAGGCCGACAGCTCCAGCATCAGCTTGTTGATGCGCTTGACGAAGGAAGCCGGGTCTTCCAGCTTGCCGCCTTCGGCCAGCAGCGCCTGGTCGTACAGCACCTGGGCCAGATCGGCGGCGCGGGCCTCGTCGGCTTCGCCGGCCAGCTTTTTCACCAGCACATGGTCGGGGTTGATTTCCAGCGTCGGCTTGCTGCCTTCCACCTTCTGGCCGGCGGCCTTCAGCATCCGCTCCAGATGGGCGCTCATATCGTGCTCGCCGGCCACCAGGCAAGCCGGGCTCTCGGTCAGGCGGGCGGTGGCGCGCACTTCCTTCACCTGCTCGCCCAGCGCCTTCTGCACTTTTTCCACCACCGGCTTGGACGCTTCCTCAACCTGCTTCTGCGCTTCCTTGTCGGCCTCGTCCTCCAGCGCGCCCAGATCCAGCGCGCCCTTGGCGACCGATTGCAGCGCCTTGCCGTCGAATTCGAACAGCGAACCGGTGACCCACTCGTCGACGCGGTCGACCAGCAGCAGCACTTCCACGCCCTTCTTCTTGAACACTTCCAGATGCGGACTGTTCTTGGCGGCGGCCAACGTGTCGGCGGTGATGAAGTAAATCTTGTCCTGGCCTTCCTTCATCCGGCCGATGTAGTCGGCCAGCGATACGGTCGGCTCCGCGCCTTCGGACGCGGTGGAGACGAAGCGCAGCAGCTTGGCGATGCGTTCCTTGTTGGCGTGGTCTTCGCCCACGCCCTCTTTCAGCACCTGGCCGAACTCCTTCCAGAACGCCGCGTATTTCTCCGGCTGGTTGGAGGACAGGTCTTCCAACAGGCCCAGCACCTTCTTCACGCAGCCGGCGCGGATGGCGTCGATGTCCTTGCTCTCTTGCAGGATTTCGCGCGACACGTTCAGCGGCAGATCGTTGCTGTCGATGACGCCGCGCACGAAGCGCAGGTAGTGCGGCATCAGTTTTTCGGTGTCTTCCATGATGAAGACGCGGCGGACGTACAGCTTCACGCCCTGCTTGCGCTCGCGGTCGTACAGGTCGAACGGCGCGCGCGATGGGATGTACAAGAGCTCGGTGTACTCCTGGCGGCCTTCGACGCGGGCGTGGCTCCAGGCCAGCGGGTCGGTGAAGTCGTGGGCGACGTGCTTGTAGAATTCCTGGTACTGCTCTTCGGTGATGTCGCTCTTGGAGCGGGTCCACAGCGCGGATGCGGAATTGACCGCCTCCATCTCTTCGCTGACCACCACTTCGCCATCTTCGCCGTAGCCGCTGCCCTTCTTCATCTCGATCGGGATGGAGATATGGTCGGAGTACTTGCGGACGATGCCTTTCAGCTTCCAGTCGTTCAGCAGCTCGTCCTCGCCCTCTTTCAGATGCAGGACGATCTCGGTGCCGCGCTCGGCCTTTTCCACGCTCTCCAGCGTGTACTCGCCCTCGCCTTGCGACTCCCAGCGCACCGCTTCGGTCTCGCCGGCGCGGCGGGTGGTCAGCGTCACCTTGTCGGCGACGATGAAGGCGGAATAGAAACCGACGCCGAACTGGCCGATCAGGTGGGCGTCCTTTTTCTCGTCGCCCGACAGCTGCTCGAAGAAGGACTTGGTGCCGGACTTGGCGATGGTGCCGATGTGGGACACTACTTCGTCGCGGCTCATGCCGATGCCGTTGTCGGCGATGGTGACGGTGCGGGCGTCCTTGTCGAAGGCGATGCGGATCTTCAGCTCGGGATCGTTCTCGAACAGCTCCGGCTTGGCCAGGCCCTCGAAGCGCAGCTTGTCGGCGGCGTCGGACGCATTGGAGATCAACTCACGCAGGAAGATTTCCTTGTTGGAATACAAGGAGTGGATCATCAGCTTCAGCAGCTGTTTCACTTCGGTCTGAAAACCCAGGGTTTCTTTCTGTGCACTCATGGTCGTCAATGTTATTGAGGTTGGCGATAGCGGGCAGATGGCGGCTATTAACCGCATTTCAAGTAGCCGGAATGCAAAAAGCCCTGTCGGTCGACAGGGCTTTCTTCCTCAATGGGAACCGATCAGGACTCGGTCTGGCCATCCGGCTGCGGCGCGGCTTCGGCCACGGCGGGAGCGGCTTCGACCGCTGCCGGAGCGGCTGCCTCCACCGGCGCCGTCTCGGCGTCGGCCGCCGGGGCGTTCTTCGGCTGCATCTGCAGCTCGGCGGCGCGCTTCTCCTCGGCGCTCACCTCGCCTTGCGGCTTGCCGTTCAGGTCGAAACGCTTGCCGCCGCGGGCCAGCGACTTCAGGTAGCGCGGCTTGCGGCAATGGTTGGCCACCACGCGGGAAATCAGGGCCGGATCGAACTGCGACAACGCCGCGATCAGGCTCTCGTGAATGCCGAGCGCCAACGGCCGGAACTGGCGAAACACGTCAAACTTGCCGTAGATGTGGTCCGCGATCATCTCAGTCTGCTTCTTCTTGGACAAGCTTTGGACTGCAGACTTGAGAGCAGCACCGAGTGCCGTTTCAGTATTTGGCTTCATGAACTTCAATCTAGATCCGTTGATGCAAAGACAGCGCATGCTGCCCAATCAAGAGGCGTGGTGCAACCGGCCACTTGTCCAGTTAGACGACGGCGTCGCCAGGATGTGAATTTTAATCCAGCAAGATGAACGCCGCCATCTGCCCGCATAGGGACGAAACGGCTTCCACGGCTGGATTGCTGATGGTGCCCCGGGCCGGGGTCGAACCGGCACAGCCGAAGCCGAGGGATTTTAAGTCCCTTGTGTCTACCAATTTCACCACCGGGGCAGCAGCAAAGCGGGCAATTGTAGCCCAGCGCAACGCGGGCTGACAATGCATTTTAAATATCGCATACCAGGCAGCGCAGGATGATCACCCACAGCTTGCGAATCGGCCGATTATTCAGGCCATTTCGTCTTGATATGATTTAGCAGCGCATTTCATCAGCGGCAACGATTTGATTTTAAAGCATTGCCTGCCAATGAGACGCTGCACTTTAACGGCAATGGCCAGAGCTGTCAACGCCGCGGCGGGCAAATACCAATCGGCGGCGATGCGCCGCGCATAAAATCATCTCGATTAACAATGGATGGTATGCAAATGACGACTAAATAGCTGTTTTTCCGGTCAATATCTTAGGTATATGGGCTTTATCAATAACCCTCCGATAAAACCGCCTGACGATGCCTATCAAATACTGACGAATTTCACCACACTTCCATATTGAATCATTATCAATATATTTACTCGCCTTCTTATTCATTTCAGCCGGAGCGATACAAAATGAGCGCCCGGGCAAATTCCGGCGCCACTGGCGCGGCCAATGCCGGTTCCAGGCAAAGCCTCGCCCCGCTCTCGCGCCATCCGCTCCCCGTCCAGCCCGTCCCGCCACTGACATGGTTCCCCTGCCGGCCCAAGCCGGCCGCTTTCTAAACTGGCCGCCGATCACAGCAGCGCGCCGGCCACGCCGGCCCGCATCCATTCGCGGAGAAACCATATGCAAGCGTTAAGCAAGGGCGCGCACGGCCAGGAGGTGCGGGAATTGCAGATCCGTCTCAATAGCCAGGGCTCCAGGCTGGAGGTGGATGGATGGTATGGAGCGGCCACGGAACAAGCAGTGGCCAGGCTGCAACGGCGCGCCGGCCTGGTGGTGAACGGCGTGGCCGGCGGCGCGACGCTGGCGGCGCTGCGCGGCCAGCGCGATCCGCGCCGGCTGCGCGAGGCGGATCTGCTCGATGCCGCCGACAGCCTGCGGCTGCCGCCCCCTTGCCTGAAGGCTTTCTGCGAGGCGGAGGCGGAAGACGGCGGCTTCCTGCCCGACGGCAGCGCGCGCATCCTGCTGGAGCGCCATATCGCCTACCGCCAGGCCTTGAAGGCCGGCCTGGACGCCAACCGCCTCGCCAGCCGCCATCCCGAGCTGTGCAAGCCTGCGCGCGGCGGCTATCAAAGCCCGTCCGCGGAATGGGAGCGCTTCCGGCGGCTAGCCGCGGTGGCGGGAGAGACAGTCGCCGTCGAATCCTGCCTCTGGGGGCTGTACCGCCTGCCCGGCTTCCTCTGGCAGGAGCTGGGCTATGCCGACGCCCGCTCGTTCCGGATGGAAATGGAGCGGGACGAGGCCCGCCAGCTGGACGGCTTGGTGCGGCTGCTGGGCGCGCGCCCCGCCTTGCTACAGACCCTGCGCGAGCGCCGCTGGCGCGCGACGGCGCGCATCCGGCAAGGCCCAGCCTGGCTGGACAGCCTGTACGACGCCCGCCTGGCCGCCGCCCATGACAGGGCGAGGAGGCTGGCATGACGCCGTACGCCCCGCTCCGGCTCGCCGTCGCCGCGCTCGCCTTGCTGTTTCCGCTGCAACTGCTGGATCTGCAGTTCGGCCGCAGCGCGGCGCTGCAGACCCAAATCGCGCAATTGCAGCTGCGCGAGCAACAGTTGCTGACCATCAACCAGCAACAGGCGCAGCAGCTGGCCATCCAGGATCTGGACCTGAAGCTGCTGGCGTCGGCTCAGCGCGAACTGGCGGGCGAAACCCGGCGCCTGCTGCGATCTCGCCATTGAGTCATTCGTCTGCCGACAAGCGCAGCAAGCTGGACGGCTGCCGCCCCAGCACCCGCAAAAAACTGCGGCGCATCCGCTCCGCGTCGCCGAAGCCGCACAGCCGGGCCACCTTCTGAATGGAACGCTCGCCGCTCTCCAAGGCGGCGCGCGCGGCCTCCACCCGCAACTGCTCCACCGCCTTGGCCGGCGGCATGCCCACCTCGGCCTGGAACAAGCGAGAAAAATGCCGCGGGCTCAGGCAGCAAAACCCGGCCAGCGACTCCACGTCCCAAGCCGCGTCCAAGCTCCGCCGCACCTGGTCCAGCAAGGCCGCGAAGCGTCCATCCGGCCGCTGCATCTCCAGCAGCGACGAAAACTGCGATTGCCCGCCCGGACGGCGGTAATACACCACCAGCCGCTGCGCGCAGCGCCGGGCGATCTCCTCGCCCATGTCTTCCGCCACCAAGGCCAGCGCAACGTCGATGCCGGCGCTGACCCCGGCCGCGGTCCAGATATTGCCCTGGCGGATGTAGATGCGGTCGGTATCCAGCGCCACCGCCGGATAGCGGCGGGAGAACTCGCCGCTGTGCGCCCAATGGGTGGTCGCGCGCCGGCCATCCAGCAAGCCGGCCTCCGCCAGCAGGAAAGCGCCGGTGCAAACGCTGACCACGCGCCGGGAAGCCGATGCGCAACGCCGGAGGTAGGCCAGCGTCTCCCCGCAGCCCAGCGCGGAAGGCGCGCCCTCGCCGCCGGCCACCAGCACTGTGTCCGGCGACGGCATCGCGGACAGCGGCCGGCTGTCCAGCGCGATGCCTGAGGAGCTGCGCGCCGCGCCGCCGGCCACGGTCAGCGGCGACAGCCGGTACGCGTCCGGCTGATAGCGCAGCGCACATTCGAAAACAGAGATCGGCCCCGCCGCGTCCAATAGCTGAAAACCGTCGAACAGCAGAATGGCGATGTCTCGCGTCATGGCATGAAAAGTTGGAATTTAGTCATTTGCGCCAAAGCATAGCTGGCCGATGATTGCAGGGTCAATCACCGCCGGGAGGCATCATGAACCACCCCTATACCATCGTTTTCGCACTGTATCCGGGCGTCACCCAACTGGACTTCACCGGTCCGCTGGAATTCCTGAGCAAGCTTCCCGAAGCCCGATGCGTGCTGGCGTCCAGCCGGGGCGGCGACATCCGCGCCGACGGCGGCGTCGTCTTCTCCGGCATCGCCCGGCTGGCCGATATCGAACGCTGCAACCTGCTGTGCGTCCCGGGCGGACTGGGCACCATGGAAGCGATGGAGGATGCCGAGCTGATGGGACAGCTGCGCCGCCTCGCCGCCGGCGCCGACTACCTCAGCTCGGTCTGCACCGGATCGTTGCTGCTTGGCGCGGCCGGCTTGCTCAAAGGCCGCCGCGCCGCCTGCCACTGGGCCTGGCTGGACAGCCTGGCGGCCTTCGGCGCCCATCCCTGCCCGGATCGGGTGGTGGTGGATGGAAAACTGTTCAGCGGCGGCGGCGTCACCGCCGGCATAGACATGGCGCTGACGCTGATGGCGGAAATCGCCGGCCCCGAGTTCGCTCAGACGGTGCAGCTGACGCTGGAATACGCGCCGGCGCCGCCATTCGCCTCCGGCCGGCCGGAACTGGCCAGCCCGGAAGTGCTGGCCGCGGCGCGGCGGCGGATCGACCAGGTCCGCGATCGGCGCGAAGAAGCGGTGATACGCGCCGCCTCGAACCTGTGAAAGAGGAAAAACTGTCCAAGAGGCTGACCGACGCCGCCTCGCCAGCGGCTACACCTAGAGCATGAAGCCCCATCCCGGCGCGGCACCCGGCATTCCGGCGCGATCCGCGCTCCTCCACGCGAGGTGAACGATGAGCCTGTATGCCGAACTGGTCAGACACGCCGCGGATCAATACCGCGCCCAGCTGGACGCGCTCTACGCGCGGCAGCACCTCATCCAGCAGGCGGACCGGATGGCCGGCCTGCTGAGCAAGGCCGGCCTTCCCGCCCGGGCGCAGGCCGACGCGCAATTCATGCCCTACGTCGAACTGTCGCTGGCCGCGGAGCTGCAAAACATGCGGCAGGCCGTGTTGAGCTACGTCTGCAATGTGCTGGAATGCCATCTGGAGGACGGCGCGGGCGCCGCCGGAGACTGTTACCGGATACTGCCGGCCGCCGACGCGCCGGAACAGATCCGCCTGATGCTGGTGGTCATAGGCAACTGATCCCGCGGGCAAACCGAGCCTCGCGCCCAGGCATCCGGGAATCGAATGCGACCATCGCCGATAGCCATGCCAGTCCCATCAAGCGTCGACCGACATGGCTGCTGGGTCACGGCTTATGGACGCGCGCCAGCGACGGATCCAGCGCCGACAAGATCCGGTAGGCCGCCCGGACGCGTTCCGCATTGGGATAGTTGCGGTTGGCCAGCATCACGATGCCCATCTTGTGCGCCGGCACGAACAACACGTAAGCGCCGAACCCGCTGGTGGAGCCAGTCTTGTTGAGCAAGACGTCCGCGCCCATCTGGCGGGGCGGATTCAACCACTCAAGCTGTTGCGGCTGGAACGCGATCTCATTGGAATTGCCGGCCAACAAGCGCTCAAGGCTGATGGGATAGCGGTAGCCTTCCCAGCCCAGGCCCTGATGCAGATCGCCGACGCGGTAATAAGCGGCATGGCTGGCATCCATCGCTCGCCTCAGCGCGGGCTCCGCCTGGCCGGACATGTTGATCGCCAGGTATTTCAGCATGTCTGCCGCGCTGGACTTGATGCCGTAGGCTTCCGCATCGAGCGCTCCCGGCCCTACCCGCACCGGCTTGCCCGCCTTGGAGTAGCCCCAGGCGTAGCGCGATTGCTCCGCCGCCGGCACATGGATGAAGGTATGGCTCAACCCCAGCTTGGGCAGCAGCCCCCGTTCCATCGCCTCATCGAAAGGCTGGCCCAGGCTACGGGCGGCAAGATGTCCGAACAGGCCAATGCTGGGATTGGAATACAGACGCCTCGCGCCCGGCGCGTAGTCCGGCTTCCAGGCCCGGTAATAGTCCAGCATCGACGATCGATCGGTGACCGCATCCGGAAACTGCAGCGGCAAGCCCCCGGCGCTGTAGGTGGCGAGTTGCAGCAAGGAAATGCGGTCGAAAGCGCTGCCCTTGAGCTCGGGCTCATAGCGGCTGGCCTTGTCGCCCAGCGACAGCTTGCCCTGCGCCAGCGCGTAGCCGCCCAGAATGCCGGTGAAGGTCTTGCTGATCGAGCCCAGCTCGAACAAGGTGTCCTGGGTCACGGCCTGGCCGCCCTCCTTGGAGGCGACGCCGTAGTTGAAGTAGCGAGCCTGGCCATTGACCAGCACCGCCACCGCCATGCCGGGAATATCGTTCGCCTTCATCAACGGCCGAATGGTCGCTTCCACCGCCTTGCCGAGGTCGACGCTGCCGCCGTCATTGGCGGCCAAAGCCGCGGCCGGAACAAGGGAAAGGCAGCCGAGCACGCCTGCCAAGGTTCGAAACTTCAGGGATCGCATCATCGCGGAACTCCAGTGCTGGGACATGGCGGCCGACGCGGCCTCTCCGCGCGGCGCCAAGTCCCGATTGGGAAAGCCCCGCCAAGTTACAAACCGCGGCGGCCAGCGTAAACCGCAACAAACGTAACATCCGTAACCGTTAATGGACTGTAAACAAAAATGCCGGCATTGGCCGCTCCCCCCTCAAGGGTGGCCGCCCTCCTCATCCTCGGGAACGCGTCCGGCATACTTGCTCAGCAACGCGTCCAGGATAGCCGACGACTCCGCGTCCGGCTCCCCATCGCAACGAGCGGGCCTGAAGTGCATCTGGAATGCGGTGACGACCGCCCGCGTTTCGGCATCCCATACCCCGCTTTCCGGCGCGTCATAGCCATAGGCCGCCAACCGCCTCTGCCAATCCGACGCGTCCGTCGGCAGCCTGCGGGACAGGAAACGGCGGACATCGCCATCGTCGGGCCAGGCGCCGACGCCAAACTCCCGATACAGCCTCTCCCAGGGAAACTTCGGCCCCGGATCCACCTTGCGGCCCGGCGAAATGTCGGCATGCCCGACGACGTTGCGCGGCGGGATCCGGTGGCGGGCGACGATGTCGGCGGCCAGCCTGCCCACCAACGCGATCTGGGCGTCGTCAAACGCCATCCAGTCCCGCAATGCCGGCGGCCAGTCGTCCTGCTGCGGCGACGGGTAGCCGCGGTTGACGATCTCCACGCCTATCGAGCTGCCGTTCACATAGCGCTCGCCGCGCCAGTAGCTGTCGCCGGCGTGCCAGGCCCGCCTCTTCTCCGGCACCAGCCTCAGAACCGCGGGCTTCGCGGCCAGGGTTGCGGCATCCGGCACCAGATAATGGGCGCTGGCCCGGTACTTCGCATCCGTCAGCAGCTTGAGCGAAGCTGCGAAGTCCACCGCCGTATAGTGGAACACCAGGGTGCGGACGCGGGAGTCCTGGTTGGCCGACGCATGCGATTCATCGATCCAGAGCGCCGTCGTTTCTGCCTGCGCCTTTACTGCCGGAGCCGCCAGCAGCACGCCGCCTGCGGCGATCATCCCGGTCCGGCACAAAAACTGTCTGCGATTCGCCATTCTTTCCCTTCCGCCATCCGGCGCGTGATGCGATATGTCCAGTGCGGTCAGACCGCCCGCTCCGCGCGAAAATCCCGATCAAGCCGCGCGCGGCTCATCACCCTGCTGATTCATGATGGAGAAAGGAAAAGCCATCGCGCCGAACGATTTCAAGTGTATGGGATGAAAAAGAAAAACCCCGTAAATCCTTGGATTTACGGGGTTATATCTGGAGGCGGGGGTCGGAATCGAACCGGCGTAGACGGATTTGCAATCCGCTGCATAACCACTTTGCTACCCCGCCGTTAACCGGCGTATCGACCAGATGATATCTGATCGATCTGAATTTTGGAGCGGGAAACGAGGCTCGAACTCGCGACCTCAACCTTGGCAAGGTTGCGCTCTACCAACTGAGCTATTCCCGCAATGCAAATTGTTTCAAGTCTGATGCTGGAGCGGGAAACGAGGCTCGAACTCGCGACCTCAACCTTGGCAAGGTTGCGCTCTACCAACTGAGCTATTCCCGCATTGCAGACTGTTTCAAACTATTTTTTGGAGCGGGAAACGAGGCTCGAACTCGCGACCTCAACCTTGGCAAGGTTGCGCTCTACCAACTGAGCTATTCCCGCATCACAAATTGTTTCAAGCTACTGGAGCGGGAAACGAGGCTCGAACTCGCGACCTCAACCTTGGCAAGGTTGCGCTCTACCAACTGAGCTATTCCCGCATCACAAATTGTTTCAGGCTACTGGAGCGGGAAACGAGGCTCGAACTCGCGACCTCAACCTTGGCAAGGTTGCGCTCTACCAACTGAGCTATTCCCGCGCTGCGTAACTTGCTACAACGCTTTGCTTGTTCCCGCTGCCGCTTCGTCAGTGGCGGCGAGAGACTGCGAATTATAGAGATTTGCTTGAGGCTGTCAACACTCAAACGTCTATTTTTTTACCCGCGAACTCTTTGGCCGCCATCTGCAGATAATAAACCATTGACCACAAAGTCAATATGACAGCAACGTACATGGAAAAATTTCCCAACCAGCGGGCATCCAGTCCCGGCAACAGCTCGCCGTCGTACAGCAGCAGCGTGATCGCCAGCATCTGGGCCGCGGTTTTCAGCTTGCCGATATAAGCGACGGCCACGCTGCTGCGGCTGCCCATGCCGGCCATCCACTCCCTCAGCGCCGAAATGGTGATCTCGCGGCCGATGATGATCATCGCCATCCAACCCTCGGCGCGGCCCATCTGCACCAGCAGAATCAGCGCCGCGGCGACGATCAGCTTGTCCGCCACCGGATCGAGGAAGGCGCCGAAGGCCGAGGTCTGCCCCAGCTTGCGCGCCAGATAGCCGTCCAGCCAGTCGGTGGCGGCCGCCAATGCGAAAATGCCGGCCCCCACGATATTGCGGCTGTGCAGCAACAGAATGGAGTCCGGCAGGAAGAACACCGCCACGCAGATCGGGATCAGGGCGACCCTGAGCCAAGTCAGTAATATCGGCAAATTGAAGGGCATTGGTCTTGGTCTTGTCGCTTCAGGCTCGTCAACAACGCCGGCCGGCGCCCCGAGCCTGGATCAGGGACGCCCGCCGTTTTCAATCGTCAATGCAGCGCATTGTAAATCTTTTCCGCCAGCGTCTGGCTGATGCCGTCCACTTGCGCCAGATCCTCCATGCTGGCCGCCGCCACGCCTCGCAATCCGCCGAAGCGGGTCAGCAGCTGCTGGCGCCGCTTGGCGCCGATGCCGGGAATCTCCTCCAGCGTCGACGCGGTGCGCGCCTTGGCCCGGCGCGCGCGGTGGCCGGTGATGGCGAAGCGGTGCGCCTCGTCCCGCACGGTCTGGATAAGATGCAGCGCCGGATGATCCTGGCGCAATTGTAGCGTCTTTTCCAGGTAAGGCAGGATCAGCGTTTCCAGGCCGGGTTTGCGCTCCTCGCCCTTGGCAATGCCGACTATGGGCAAATTCAGCCCCAATTCGCCCATCACCTCAAGCGCCACGCCCACCTGGCCCTTGCCGCCGTCGATGAACACCGCGTCCGGCAGCCGGCCCTCGCCTTCCGCCAGTTTGCCGTAGCGGCGTGACAAAACTTCGCGCATCGCGGCGTAATCATCGCCGGGCGCGGCGGTGGTGATGTTGAAGCGGCGGTACTCGGTGGGCTGCATCGCGCCCTTGTCGTACACCACGCATGAAGCCACCGTCGCCTCGCCCATGGTGTGGCTGATGTCGAAGCATTCGAAACGGCCCGCGTCCTCCAGCTCCAGCACCTCGTTCAACTGCGCCAGGCGCTGCGTCTGGGTGGCCTTGCTGCCCAGCTTCTGCTGGATGGCCAGATCGGCGTTCTTCTCCGCCATCTCCAGCCATACCCGGCGCTCGCCTATCGGATTGCCGACGATGTAGACCTTGCGGCCCGCGCGGGTCTGCAGAAAGGACTGCAAGGCTTCGTCCAGCTCGCCATTGACCACCAGCGCGGCCGGCACCGCCGCGTGCTGGTAATGCTGGGCGACGAAGGCCTGCAGGATTTCCTCGGCGGTGTCGGCCTCGCCGCCGACCGGAAAGTGGCTCTTGTCCCCCAGGTGGCGGCCGCCGCGTATCATCACCAGATTGACGCAGGGCATGCCATCGCCCACCCGCGCCGCCACCACGTCGCAATCCTGCTGGCTCTGGTTGCTGGCGACGAACTGTTTCTCCTGCACCCGCGCCAACGCCTGGATCTGGTCGCGCAACTCTGCCGCCTGTTCGAATTCCATAGCCTCGGCGGCGGCGGTCATCCGCTCAGTCAGCGCGCCGATCAGCTCGCTCTGCCGGCCGTTGAGAAAGGCGACCGCGCTGGCCACGTCGGCCGCGTACTCATCCTTGGAAATATGATCGACGCAGGGCGCGGAGCAGCGCTTGATCTGGTACAGCAGACAGGGACGGGAGCGGTTGGAAAACACCGCGTCCTCGCAAGTGCGCAGCCGGAACACCTTCTGCAGGATCTGTATGCTTTCGCGCACCGCGTAGCCGTTGGGATAAGGGCCGAAATACTGATTGGGCTTCTTCGGCTCGCCGCGATAATAGGCCATCTGCGGAAACGCGTGGCCGCTGAACATCAGATAAGGATAGGACTTGTCGTCGCGGAACAGGATGTTGTAGCGCGGCGCCAGCGCCTTGATCAGGTTGTTTTCCAGAATCAGCGCCTCGGCCTCGGTGCGGGTGACCGTGGTCTCGATGCTGGCGATCTGCCTGACCATCAACTGGATGCGAGGGCTGAGGTCGCTCTTCTGGAAATAGGAGCTGACGCGGCGCTTCAGGTCTATCGCCTTGCCGACGTACAGCACCTTGCCGCCCTCGCCCAGCATCCGGTAGACGCCGGGCAGCGCGGGCAGGTTCTGCAATACGTTCTGGTAATCGAATGCGGGCTTGGACACTATTTGGCGCACCAGGTCTGGACATCTTTCTGGGCCTGGCGGATCAACTCGTTGCGCTGCGCGTCGGTGGCCAGCGCGGTGGAGCCCGGCATGCGGATGCGGCCGTTCAGCTGCAGCGTGGACAGATTGGTCTGCGCCGACTTGCAGTTCTGCTCCTTGATCTTGGCGTTGGCCGCGGTGATGGCGGCGTTGTCGGACGCCACCGCCTTGTTGTCGGTTTTCTTTTCCGCCTTCTTCTCTGCCTGGGGAGCGGAGGATTGCGGCGCCGGCTGCGCGCGCACGTTCATCCGCCGCGCGTTGACGCTGGGCGGCGGCTGATCGGAATACACCTTGTTGCCGTTGGCGTCGGTCCAGGTGTAGACCTCGGCCGCGGCCAGAGCCGGCATCAGCGACGCCGCCAAAATCGTCCATACTAGAAAAGACTTCATCGTCACCATCCCGCCGCTGTCATCGCTTTATATCCGGATTGTAAAGCCTGCCTCCTGGCCGCGCAAAACGCCGCATTACGCTGTTTTTGCAGAACAGTTGACGATCCGGTATAATGCGGCTTTGCCGCCTAAGGAAATGCGATGCGCATCATCGAGAAAGCCTACACCTTCGACGACGTCCTCCTCGTCCCGGCCCATTCTGAAGTTCTGCCGCGCGACGTAGCGCTGAGCACCAAACTTACTCGCAACATCACCCTGAACCTGCCGCTGGTTTCCGCCGCCATGGATACGGTGACCGAAGCCCGCCTCGCCATCGCCATGGCTCAGGAAGGCGGCATCGGCATCGTGCACAAGAACATGGGCGCCGAGAAGCAGGCCGCCGAGGTTTCCAAGGTCAAGCGCCACGAAAGCGGCGTGGTGAAAGACCCGATCACCATCGCGCCCGACATGCTGGTGCGCGATCTGGTGCTGCTGACCCGCCACTACAAGATTTCCGGCCTGCCGGTGATCGAAGACGGCAAAGTGGTCGGCATCGTCACCAACCGCGACCTGCGTTTCGAAACCCGCCTAGACCAGACCGTCGGCTCCATCATGACCCCGCGCGAGCGCCTGATCACCGTCAAGGAAGGCGCCAGCATCGACGAAGCCCGCGAACTGATGCACAAGCACCGCCTGGAGCGCGTGCTGGTGATCAACGACGCCTGGGAGCTGAAGGGCCTGATCACGGTCAAGGACATCATCAAGACCAGCGAACACCCGAACGCCAACAAGGATAGCCAGGGCCGTCTGCGCGTCGGCGCGGCAGTCGGCACCGGCGCCGACACCGAAGAGCGCGTCAAGGCGCTGGTGGCGGCCGGCGTGGACGTGATCGTGGTCGACACCGCCCACGGCCACAGCCAGGGCGTGCTGGACCGCGTGCGCTGGGTCAAGCAGAACTTCCCGCATGTGGACGTGATCGGCGGCAACATCGCCACCGCCCAGGCGGCGCTGGATCTGGTCAAGGCCGGCGCCGACGGCGTCAAGGTCGGCATCGGTCCCGGCTCCATCTGCACCACCCGCATCGTCGCCGGCGTCGGCGTGCCGCAACTGACCGCCATCCACAACGTGTCCGAAGCGCTGAAAGACACCGGCGTGCCGATGATCGCCGACGGCGGCATCCGCTTCTCCGGCGACATCGCCAAGGCGCTGGCCGCAGGCGGCAACGCGGTGATGCTGGGCGGCATGTTCGCCGGCACCGAGGAAGCCCCGGGCGAAGTGGAACTGTTCCAGGGCCGTTCGTACAAGTCCTACCGCGGCATGGGTTCGCTCGGCGCGATGAGCCAAGGCTCTGCCGACCGCTACTTCCAGGACAGCTCCAACGCCGCCGACAAGTTCGTGCCGGAAGGCATTGAAGGCCGCGTGCCGTACAAGGGCCCGATCTCCCAGGTGATCCACCAGCTGGTGGGCGGCCTGCGCTCGTCGATGGGCTACCTCGGCTGCCCGACCATCGCCGACCTGCACCAGAAGGCGCAGTTCGTCGAAATCACCTCGGCCGGCATCCGCGAATCCCACGTCCACGACGTGCAGATCACCAAGGAAGCGCCGAACTACCACGTGGACCGCTAAGCCGGTTCGCCTGGTCGGACAAAAGCCCGCGTTTCACAACGCGGGCTTTTTTTTGCGCGCAGGCCCGGTCAGGCCAGCGACAGCAGCAGCAGCGTTTTCAGCTCGGACGGCGGCGTGTCGTAGGGCGCATTCAGATACTCCTCCACGCAGGCCGTTGCCCCGGGCACCTCGCCGCTGGCCGGCAGCCAATGGCGGTACAGCCAGTCCCAGCTCTCCCCCAGCTCCGCATAGGGTCCGGTATGCAGCAGCGCTGCGTAGCGCCCGGCTGGAATCTTGCCCCACTCGAAACCGTCCACCTGCCGGTCCCACAGTCTTTCCGGCATGGTGGCGCAGGCGATGGAGCGGCAGTCGGCCGCCGGCGTCTGCGCCTGGTCGTCCAGATACATGCCGAAGCTTCTCCCCGGCGTGTCCCCGCCCTGCTGCGGCCCCTGGACGGCGCGCAGCGCGTCGAAGGCCTGGCCGATCTCCATATACGGTCCGCGATGATGGCGCATCAGCACCCTGACGGCATCCTTCTCCACAATCTCTACCTGGCGCATGGTCCTCTCCCTTTGATTGAGAAACATGAGACGACGCTGGCGGTAGCGGCCCGGCGTCTCGCCGTAGCGGCCGGCAAAGGCGCGGATGAAGGCGGCGCTGCTGGCGAAACCGGCCCGCGCAGCAATCCTGGCCAGCGGCCTGTCCACCCTCCCCAGCTCGCCGGCAGCCCGATGCAGCAGCATGCGCTGCCGGCTCTCCATCACGGTTTCGCCCATCAGGTTGCGGTACAGCCGATGGAAGTGAAAACGCGAGAAGCAGGCCTCCTCCGCCAGCCGGTCCAGCAGCAGCGGCTCGTCCAGATGGCGCCATAGATAATCCAGCGCGCGCAGCAGGCGCACCGTGTACAAGGTGCCTGGGCCGAATTGCCGGTATGCGTGTCTCATGCGGATAGCCTAGGCGGTTTCGATTGATCGATCTTGCGGTTCATGCAACAGCAGCCATTGCATGCGCTGGCACAAGTCCACCACATAGTCCCAGACCACCCGGTAGCGCAGCGTGCGGCGGATGTTGCTGCGCGCGCTGATCCAGTAGGAGCGGACGATGCGCAGCTCGGGTAGGATCTGCGCCAGCCGCGGATCATCGTAAATCGTGTAATAAGGCAACACCGCGATGCCGCCATCGGCCAGCGCCGCCTCCTTCTGCGCCACCACGCTGGTGCTGCGCAAGGGCATGCTGGGATGGCGGCACAGTCCATGGTGGTACATCAGCTCGCGGGTGAACAATAGGTCGTCGACATAGGCGAGGATGGCATGGCCGTTCAAGTCCTCCCGCTCTCGTATCGGCGCATGGCCCGCCAGATAGGCCGGCGTGGCGTACAGGCCGAGGCAGTAATCGGTCAGCTTGCGCGTCACCACCATATTGGCCTGCGGCCGCTCCAGCGCGATGGCGATGTCCACCTCGCGGCTGGTGATGCTGACGAAGCGCGGCACCGCCACCAGATCGATCTCCAATCCCGGGTACTGCGCCATCAGCGCCGGCATGTGGCGGGCCAGAAACAGCGCGCCCAAGCCCTCCGGCGCGCCCAGCCTCACCACGCCGCTCACCTCGGCATGGCCCCTGCTGCCGCTGTCCAGCATCTGCGAGGCGGTGTTCTCCAGCGATTCGGCCAGAGGCAGCAACTGGCGGCCGGCGGCGGTCAGCATGTAGCCGTCGGCCTGCTGGATGAACAGCGGCTGGCCCAGCACCCGCTCCAACGCGGCGATGTGGCGCGCCACCGTGGCATGGGTGGTGCCCATCTGCCGCGCCGCGCTCAACAGCTTGCCGCTGCGTTGCAAGGCCAGAAAAAAGCGGACATCGTTCCAGTCGAACATGGTCCTCCCCGCGATGGGTGTTGTGCGTTTGCACACGAAAACAGCGGCCAATTCGCCGCCGCCTGTTAAAAAATTAACATACGTTGTTTCCCGCTGGCTATTCCCAGCGGCCTCCGCTTCGGTTTAGATGCCAGCTACGACAACGACATGACCGGAGCATCCCGCCATGCTCAGCGGCGAATTCGACTACATCATCGTCGGCGCAGGCAGCGCCGGCTGCCTGCTGGCCAACCGCCTGTCCGCCGATCCGGACAAACGCGTGCTGCTGCTGGAGGCCGGCGGCAACGACGACTACCCGTGGATCCACATCCCTGTGGGCTATCTCTACTGCATCGGCAACCCGCGCACCGACTGGTGCTACCAGACCGCGGCGGAAAGCGGGTTGGGCGGCCGCTCGCTGGGCTACCCGCGCGGCAAGGTGCTGGGCGGCTCCTCGTCGATTAACGGCATGATCTACATGCGCGGCCAGGCCGCCGACTACGACCACTGGGAGGCGCTGGGCAACCGCGGCTGGGGCTGGCGCGACGCGCTGCCCCACTTCATCGCCATGGAAGACCATTTCGACGCCGCGCGTCCGCTGCACGGCCATGGCGGCGAATGGCGGGTGGAGAAGCAGCGGCTGTCCTGGGAGATACTGGACGCCTTCCGCGCCGCGGCCGCCGAGCAGGGCATCGCCCCGACCGACGATTTCAATACCGGCGACAACGCCGGCTGCGGCTACTTCGAGGTCAATCAGAAAGGCGGCTGGCGCTGGAGCAGCGCGCGCGCTTTCCTGCGGCCGATCCGCGATCGCGCCAATCTCACGGTGCTGACCGGCGCGGAGGCCGACCGGCTGATCCTGGAAAACGGCCGCGCCGCCGCTATCGCATTTATGCAACAGGGAATGCCGCTGCAGGCCCGCTGCCGCGGCGAGATCATCCTCGCCGCCGGCGCCATCGGCTCACCGCTCTTGCTGCAACGCAGCGGCATCGGCCCGGCGCCCTTGTTGGCGAGCCATGGCATTGAGCCGCTGCGTATTCTGCCCGGCGTCGGCGCTAATCTGCAGGACCACCTGCAACTGCGGCTGGTGTTCAAGGTGCAAGGCGCCTCCACGCTGAACCGCCGCGCGGCCAGCTGGAGCGGCAAGCTGGCGATGGCCTGGGAATACCTGTGGAAGCGCGGCGGGCCGCTGTCGATGGCGCCCAGCCAGCTCGGCGCCTTCGCCCGCAGCGGCCCCGGCGCCGCCACGCCCGACCTGGAATACCATGTGCAGCCGCTGTCGCTGGAACGCTTCGGCGAGCCCCTGCACCCGTTCCCCGCCTTCACCGCCTCGGTGTGCCAGCTGCGGCCCGAGAGCCGCGGCCATGTCGCCATCGGAGGCGCTCGCCCGGACGCGCCGCCGCTGATTCAGCCCAACTATCTCAGCCATCCGCAAGACCAGCGCGTCGCCGCCGCGGCGATCCGCCTGACGCGCCGCATCGCCGCGTCGCCGGCGCTCTCGCGCTATCTACCCGAGGAATACCGGCCCGGCCTGCAGTATCGGAGCGAGGAGCAGCTGATCGACGCCGCCGGCCGGATCGGCACCACCATCTTCCACCCGGTGGGCACCTGCAAGATGGGCCATGACGAACTGGCGGTGGTGGACGACCGGCTGCGGGTGCGCGGCGTCGCCGGCTTGCGCGTGGCGGACGCGTCCATCATGCCCGCCATCACCTCTGGCAACACAAACAGCCCCACCCTGATGATCGCCGCCAAGGCGGCGCAGATGATAGAGCAGGACAACAAGCAAGCGGCGCCGATACGGACGCCGTCCCCACCCGCAAAGGAGACCTGGACATGAGCAACAGCATCGCATCGGCGGCTTCCACCGCCGGCATCAGCCGCGCCGAGCGCAAGGTGATTCTCGCCTCGTCGCTAGGCACGGTGTTCGAATGGTACGACTTCTTCCTGTACGGCGCGCTGGCCGCCATCATCGGCAAGCAGTTCTTCTCCGGCGTCAACGAAACCACAGCCTTCATCTTCGCGCTGATGACCTTCGCCGCCGGCTTCGTGGTGCGGCCGTTCGGCGCGCTGGTGTTCGGCCGGCTGGGCGACATGGTGGGCCGCAAGTACACCTTCCTCGCCACCATCGTCATCATGGGCCTGTCCACCTTCCTGGTCGGCATGCTGCCCGGCTACGCCACGCTGGGCATCGCCGCGCCGCTGATCCTGGTGTCGCTGCGCATGCTGCAGGGCCTGGCCATCGGCGGCGAATACGGCGGCGCGGCCATCTACGTGGCCGAACACGCGCCGGATCACAAGCGCGGCGGCTACACCAGCTGGATCCAGGTCACCGCCGGCGCCGGCCTGCTGCTGTCGCTGCTGGTGATCCTGGCCTGCCGCAAGCTCACCGGCGAAGCCTTCAACGAGTGGGGCTGGCGCCTGCCCTTCCTGCTATCCATCTTCCTTCTGGCGATCTCCACCTGGATCCGGCTGTCGATGCAGGAGTCGCCGGCCTTCCTGAAAATGAAGGCCGAAGGCAAGCACTCCAAGGCGCCGATCAGCGAGGCCTTCGGCAACTGGGCCAACCTGAAAGTGGTGCTGATCTCGCTGTTCGGCTTCAACGGCGGCCAGGCGGTGACCTTCTACTGCGCGCAGTTCTACTCGCTGTTCTTCCTGACGCAGATCCTGAAAGTCGACCCGCAGACCGCCAACCTGATGCTGATCGCGTCGCTGATCCTGACCACGCCGCTGTTCCTGTATTTCGGCCATCTGTCCGACCGCATCGGCCGCAAGCCGGTGCTGATCGCCGGCCTGGCGCTGGGCCTGGCGCTGACCTTCCCCGCCTTCAGCTGGCTGACCGACTACGCCAACCCGGACGTCGCCTCCGCCCAGTCGCGCGCCCCGGTGACGGTGATTGCCGACCCGGCCAGCTGCCACTTCCAGTTCGACCCCATCGGCAAAGCCAAGCTGAACACCCCGTGCGACCAGGCCAAGGCGCTGCTGGCCAAGAGCGGCGTGCCCTACCAGCAAAAAGCCGCGCCGGCCGGCGTCACCGAAATCCACATCGGCGCAACCGTTCAACAGGGCTTCGACAAGAAAGCGCTGCAGGACGCGCTGAAAACCGCCGGTTATCCGGACAAGGCCGACCCGGCCAAGATCAACCACGCGATGGTGATCCTGGTGCTGGTGCTGCTGTCGGTGATCTCCGCGCTGACCTACGGCCCGCTGGCCGCGATGATGGTGGAACTGTTCCCCACCCGCATCCGCTACACCTCGATGTCGCTGCCCTATCACCTGGGCAACGGCTGGATCGGCGGACTGATGCCGACCGTCGCCTTTTCGCTGGTGGTCTACACCGGCGACATCCTGTACGGCCTGTGGTACCCGATCGTGGTCTACGCCGTCAGCCTTGTTGTAAGCCTGCTGTTCCTGAAGGAAACCTTCCGCAACGACATCCACGGCCACTGAACCTTAAACACATCCGATCGCCACCGCACCTTGCCCCCGCGGCCGCCCCCTCCTCCGAGGGGGCTTTTGCTTCCTCGCCATCGCCAGCCCCTCTCCCAGAAAAGCCACGGCTCGCGCGCCAGCCCCTCCGCCGTTCCCCGGCATCAGCCAAAAATCAAGCAATCCCGCAAAAATGCAATAACTTGAAATTATCCCTGCCGAAAAGCCGCCCTCCTCGGCGCCCAATCAAGACCGCGCGCTGCGGCCAGCTCGCTATTTTTAAATTTTTATTATTAATAATTCAATTAAACATAGGCTTGATGTTTACAATTCCTATGCCTATACTTTGCTTAACAGAACAAATTAAATATAAACGAATTAATTTAAATAATTTGTTTATAAACCCACGAACAACAGCTCGCGGGCCGCCAATAGGGAGACTCAAATGAAAAAAGCCATACTGACTCTGGCAGCGCTGGCCGCTCTGCAATCTGGCTTTGCCATGGCCTCCAACGGCGGCACCGTCAACTTCAGCGGTTCCATCGTCAAGGAACCCTGCGCCCAGAACAGCAGCACGCTGCTGAGCTACGCGCAGAATCCCCGTCAATACCAGGCCGCCCGCAAAATGGCGTCCGGCCAATCCTGCTCCGGCATGGACAACACCCAGTCGCTGAGCATCGCCGCCGTCAACATGACCGGCTCGACCACTCAAAGCAACGGACAGCTGGTCACCATCGTCTACAACTGATCCGACAACGCGCAAAAAAGCCTTCGGCCAAACGGCCGAAGGCTTTTTTCATTGTCGCCGCAGACGAATCAGCTACTGGTACAACATGTCGATCGTGATCGCCGTCTGCAGGCTGCCCGCCACGATGTTCGCCGTCCGCATGTATTCCACGAACACGCCCAGCTGCGCCATTTGCGACTGCACGTTCACCACCCGGGTATTGTTGGTGCTGTTGGCGCCGATATTGGCGCCGTCGGCCGAACTGCCGAAATTGATCCCGACGCCCTGCGCCGAGCCGCCGGTATTGGCGAACAGCACCGGATTGTTCGAATCAGCCGTGCCCGAGAAGCGGAAAGTCGCCGTCCTCACGCCGGTGGAGCAATTGGCGGCGGTGATGGTGAAGGCGTAGCGGGACTGCGCGCTGCCCACCGACGCGAACTGGCCGCTGGCGACCGTAGGCAGATTCACCGTGTACTGCCCGTTCGCGCTCAGATCGCAAGTGCCGCCGGGCGTGAAGGTGACGCTGCCGTTGATCAGCTGATTGAAGTTGATGCCGGGCGCGGCATTGATGCCGCCGATGCCGTCCAGCTGGAATACCGAATACTGGTTGATCGAAGAAGTCCCGCTGGACGGCGCGCCAGTGGTCTTCAGCAATACGATGGAATACTGCAAGACTCGATTGACCGAACCGCCCCTCGGCACATAGATGCCGGTGTCGATAGCGCCGCTGCTCTGGGTGTAGGTCTGGCCATTGAAGATGATGCCGATCTGCAAGCCGGGGGCCAAAGCCACTCTCCTCGGATTCACCCAGAAATACACGTTCTCGCCTATGCTCTGCGAGCAGTACAAGCTGAGATTCTGCAACGACGACTGCCAGATGATGGTGCCTACCGGCGCGTTGGCGGAGACGAACAAATTGCCCGGCAGATTGAACGTGGAGGTGACATTGCCGGAACTGTTGCTGCCGTTCCAGCATCCCAGCGCATGGCTGGTCAGCGGCATGGCCAGCATCAGCGCCAGCAGCCATCCATATACTCCGCGGCAGATCAGTTTCTTCATTTTCCTATCGCTTTCCCGGTATCTCTAGTGGCTCGCGCCAAACATCACAGCGACTCGCAAACGGCATCGGTCCGCATATAGGCCGCGTCGCCCGTCTTCTGCGGCAGTTGATAGCTGAAACGGCATTGCTGGCCGGCGTCGCTGCCCCAGCTCGCCGTCAGCGGCTTGCCTTCCACGCCGCGCAGGAAGGCTCGTCCGCCCTGCCCCACCATGGTGAGGAAATCGTCGCCGCCGCTGACCGTCGCGCCCACCGGCAGATGGCTGCCGTCCGGCCGCTTCAGCGTCACGATCACCGGCTTACCCTGTTGGGTGTTGAATTTCAGCATCACGATGGCGCCGGCTCGCGGCGCGTCCTGCACGCTGGTTTCCTGCAATTCCACGTCTTGATCCATGCCTTTCGGATCCAGCGTGACTTCATTGCGGCGGTACGGCATCAGCGAGGACACCACCGCGTAGCCATTCTTGTTGACGCGCACGCCGTTGGTGTTGCTCACCGCCGCGCCTTCGGCTCCCGGCGCCTCGACCACGGCGAAGGATTCGCCCAGCGACTGGGCCGCCGTCACGCCGCCCGGATGGAACACCAGCGCGCCGCTGATGCCGGCATTCGCCTGGGAGTTGCCGCCGCTCGAGCTCGCGCCCGCGGTCAGCGTCGCCACCGACGTGGCGTACTGCACGCTGCCGCCGCCGCCGCCGCTATTGGCGCCGGCGCTGCTGCGGTTGCCGCTGGCGTAGACGTTGTAGCTGAGGTTGCGCAATTCGCCGGTGGTGCCGCTCAGATTGATCTGCGCGTTGCCGCTGCGGTCGCTGCTGCCGCTGACGCTGGTGCTCAGCAGCGGGGAATACGGCTCGCGGCCCAGCGGCATCGACAGGCTCAGCATGTACTGGTTGACGATGCGGCCAGTCGAATCCTGGGTGCGGCCGGCGGACAGGTTCAGGCTCACCGACTTGAAGCTGTTGCTGTAACCCAGCTGGTAAGTCAGATCCCGGCCCTTCTGGTTCCAGTAATCCTGGGTGGAGCCGGTGAAGAACAGTTGCCCGCGGCCATCGCCCAGCGGCTGGTCGGCATTGAGCTGGAACTTGTTCTTGGCGCGGTAAACCACGCCGACCTGGTTGATCAGGTTGGCGTAATCGCGCAGCTCCAGATAGCCATCGGTGGAGAAGCGATAGGCGGCGACCGTGAAGTTGGTGCGCGTCGACTCCATCAGCTTGCTGTAGGTCACCCGGTAGCTCTGGCCCTGCATATTGGCGGCGCTGGCGTTGTACGGCAGATTGCTGGCCCAGGATTGGGTCACATCCAGCGCCAACGCGCCCAGCGGCGTATTGACGCCGGAGCCGAACAGCGCCGACTGGTAATGGTCGGCGGCGATCAGGCCGCCGTACAGGGTCAGGCTGTTGCTGATGCCGCGCTGGTAAGTCGCCTGGACGAAATCGGGACGCTTGTTGAGCGAGTTGTCGCGCCATTGCGCCGCGGTGATCGCGTAACGGGATTGTCCTTCGCGCAGCAGCTGGGGCACAGCGGCGTAAGGCACGATGAATTTGCGCACGCGGCCGTCCGCCTCGGTGACCGTCACTTCCAGGTCGCCGGAGAAGCCGGTGTTGTAGAGATCGTCGATGCTGAACTCGCCCGGCGGCACCACGTTTTCGTAAATCAGATTGCCGTTCTGGCGAATCGATACCTTGGCGTTGGTCTCGGCGACGCCGCGCACCACCGGCGCGTAGCCCTGCATCGACTCCGGCAGCATGCGGTCGTCGGAACTCAGCTGCACGCCGCGGAAAGGCACGCTGCTGAACATGTCGGAAGGCGTGAAGTAATCGCCCAGGGTCAGCACCGAGTGCCAGTCGGTAACATCGCGCTGGGTATAGGCGGACGCGCCCTGGTAGTTGCGCTGGCTCTGGCCGTTGCCGCTGTCCTGCTGCGTCAGCGAGCCGTTATAGCGGAAGCGCCACAAGCCGATGTTCAGGCCGGCGTTGGCGCCGAAATAATACTGGGTCGACTTGCCGGCGGCGCCGTTGTCGTAGCGATAGCCATTGGCGTTGTAATTGAGGAAGCCGGCGAACGGCGCGCCGGCGTCCCAGTATTCCGGCGCGACGTAGCCGCGCGCCTGGGCCCGCATGTATTTCTGCGGAATGCTGACATCCAGGCGCAGATCCGCGCTGTTGAAGCTGGAGAATGCGCCGGGCACCACCGTGGCGATGTCGACGCAGCGGGCGGGCTCGTCACGTCCCGGCACGCCGGCCGCATTTCCCACCTTCGTGAAATCCACGCCCAGCTCGTCCATCATCGCGCGGTTGAAGCAGGCCAGCACCTTGCCTTCGGCCAGCTCCTTCATCTGCACGTCGCGGCGGCCGATCCAGACACTATTGGCGTAGACGTCGGCGCGGTAGTTGCCGGGAAAAGCCCCGCCCATCTGGTTGAAGCGGGAAAGGTCGACTTTTTTCCCGTTGGAATTCTGATTGATGAAGACGGGATTGAACTGCACATCGCCCAGCGCGGCGTTTTCCGCCGCGGACGTGTCCGCCAAGGCAGCCTGGCCGCCGAACAAGCCGAAAATCAACAGGCTGAGCGGGCTAAGGGCCCAGCTGTTATCGGAATGTCGTGTCATCAAGTGCTTCATGGCTAGATCGTCTCCTGCGGGAGCGCGCAGCCCCGGCAGGCCTACGCTGGAATTATCAGGGAGCTAAGGGCGCGCTGTGCATGACTGGGGCGCCGTAATCGTTGATGCTTTCGTAAGTGAGCTTCGCGCCGGCGTCCGGCTTGAGCTTCAAGTCCTTCAGCGCGAAATCGTGGCTGCCGCCCGGCGGCACCATGCCGCCATCGGTTTCGTACTCATGCTTGCCCACCAGCAGCATCGCCCGGTTCAGCGAGACGTTGTACGCGGCGCGGTTGGACGCGCGCAGCATGTAGCCCTTGCCGCTGGCCTGCGGCAGCAAAGACCAGGAAAGCTTGTCGGCTGCATCGTCCGGCGTGCCCGGCAGGCCGGTGGGACGATAGAACAGCTTGATGCGGGAACGGAAAGCCACTTGCATGAAATTGCGCTGCTCGTTGCCGGCCTTCGGCAGCGGCGGCACATCCAGCACGTTCAGCCAGAACACCGATTCGCGCTCTTTGGGCAGATCGGCGCCGGTGAAAGTCAGCCGCAAGGTTTGGCCTTTGGCCGGATCCACGCGGAAAATCGGCGGCATGATCAGGAAAGGCGCGTCGGCGGTGTCGGGAACGGATTTCTCGTTGCCGCTGTCGGCCCACACCTGCACCAGGGACGGTTCCTTGCCCGGGTTGTTGACCTTGACGGTCACTTCGCGGTCTTCCGCCTTGTACACGACGCGGGTTCCGGAAATCACCACGCCGGCCGAGGCCGCGCTGGTCCATACCGAGCCGGCGACCGCCAGGGCGAGCGCTCCTCGCCATACTGCTTGTTTCATTTCCTAACCCGCCTCCATGCAAAAGATGCCGGCGGGCGGCTCGCAAGCCGCCTGCCGGATGACGCCTATTACTGGTAGGTCATCGAGTACTGAACGCTGGTGTTCACCGAACCCGCGCCAGCCGCGCCGGTGGCGATGTACTGGGCGTAGTAGCCCATGGTGGCTGCGCCGCCGCTGATGGCGACTTGCTGCGAGTTGGCGTTGGTGCTCAGGTTGATGGCGTTGAAGGTGTTGTTCAGCAGCTGAACTTCAACGTTGGAAGCCGAGCCGGCGCCGGTGCTGTTCAGCAGGTTGCCGGAGGTCGGGTTCACGGTCGGGCCCACTTCGAAGCGGGTCTGCGCGCTCTTCAGGCTGGACGGGCAGTTGCTCAGGTTGATCGCGAACGGGGTGGCGCCGGCGGTCTGGCCGGTGCTGGCCAGCGAGGAAGCGCCCACGGTCGGCAGGTTCACGGTGACGTTGGAGCCGGAAGTGCCGGCGATGGTGCAGGTCTGGGCAACGATGTTTCCAGTGACGGTGATTTTGCCGTCAGCGGCCATGGCGCCGGAAGAGTACACGCCCAAGCCGATCAGAGCTGCAGTTACGATCTGTTTCATTTAATAGTCTCCGTTGAAATTGCAGGCAGTGCATTTGCCCGATTGCCTGCCCGCAAGGGGCAGAAGTTGAAGAGCTGTCCGACACGTCAAGGCATCTTCGGCAATCTTGCGATCCCTGCCTGCACTTGAGATGTTCCGGCGCCGAACCCGTCCCGCGGCCGGCTTCATTGCCGCCAATTTTCAACAATTCAATAATCAGATTTCACAAAACCCATCAAATCTAATCAAAGCCATCTGACAGTCGTTCGTCATCAGATTGAAAAAAACAGGCGGGCAAAACCTGAAGATCGGCGGCTGACCCCGTTGAAAACGGCTGTCTGTCGCCTTCCATGGCTGGACAATGCTCAGCTTCATCGCATCGGCATCCCTTGCCGAGAGCCTCCGCTTGCGCGGTTTTGCTGCGATGTAGACGTTAGGTTAAATCAAAAAAGACATAACTTTCAACATCCTCTTACTTGAGCATATATGTCAAAATTAAAATCAATCCATTGATTAAAAAGGATTTTCACCAAGATAACAGTTTGTCATGGCTGTACTGGCGTGTCGCATTCTTGCATCAAATTAACAACATTTTAAACTTTTAATTTAATAAATACGCCAAATTCCAAAGAAAAGGCAAACCATAATGACATTTTCATTTCCATTGCCAATAATGCCCCAGCCGCCACTATCCGCACCGTCATCGCGCAGTTAGACTGAACGGCTGCGCACCAAACGGAACCCGCCCGACATGACGCCCGCCTCCAGCCAATACCTGACGCTCAACCAACGCCGCTACCACCTGCGCCGCTGGGGCGACGACAACGCGCCGCTGCTGGTGCTGCTGCACGGCTGGATGGACAGCTCCGCCACGTTTCAATTCATGGTGGACGCGCTGCAGGGAGAATGGCGGGTCGTCGCGCCCGACTGGCGCGGCTTCGGCGATAGCCAATGGAATGACGGCAGCTATTATTTCCCCGACTACCTGGCTGACCTCGACGATCTGCTGCGCCAACTGTCGCCGGACCAGCCGGTCAACCTGCTGGGACACAGCATGGGATCGATGATCGCCGGCATCTACGCCGGCGTCTGCCCGCAAAGAGTGGCGAAGCTGGTGCTGGCCGAAGGCTTCGGCCTCAATCCCACCCGACCCACCGAGGCGCCCGGCCGTTACGGCCGCTGGCTGCGGGAGACCAGCCAAGCGATTGGGTTCGAACCGATGGAGAGCCCGGAACAGGCGGCGAGCAAGCTGATCGTCCGCAATCCGGGTTTGACGCCCGAGCGGGCGCGCTGGCTGGCCGCGGAGCTGACCCGGCCGGTAGACGGCGGCGTGGTCTACCGCGCCGACCCGCGCCATAAAATG
This sequence comes from Chromobacterium sp. INPA-IVC, assembly GCF_059047085.1. Classification (NCBI taxonomy): domain Bacteria; kingdom Pseudomonadati; phylum Pseudomonadota; class Betaproteobacteria; order Neisseriales; family Chromobacteriaceae; genus Chromobacterium; species Chromobacterium sp. INPA-IVC. Next base: position 145,387 of record NZ_JBTNLS010000009.1, read on the forward strand.
GTCAACCCCGTGCTGTATCGGCTGGAGGAGGCGATGGCCTGTTGGCGCCGCATCACCGCGCCGGTGTTGTGGCTGCTGGGCGAGCAACCGTTCGGCCACCCCGTCGTCAGCGACGTGATGGCCACGCTGGACCAGCGCCGTGCCTGTTTCGCCCGCCTCAGCGAGGCTACGATCGCCGGCGCCGGCCATATGCTGCAATGGGAGAGGCCGGAGCAGATGGCTGCCGAAGTCGAACGCTTCCTGCTGCGGCAAGACTAAGAGCCGCGAGCAAAACCTCGCAGAGAAGCTGGGCCAAGGCGCGCCGACGCCCCCTGCGCCAGTGGTACGGCAAGGAGGCGCAACGCAGGATCAGGGTTCTTGCCAGCGGGTTTGAAAGGGCCGGAACGGCTCCGGCCCTCGCGGCTAGCCCAGATAGCGCGCTTCCAGATGGGCGCGGTAATGAGCGGGATTCAACGTTTCGCCGGTGGCGCGCCGAACCAGTTCGTCGGTGCTCCAGCGGCTGCCCTGGCTCCAGATGTTCTCACGCAGCCAGCCGAACACCGGCTCCAGCTCCCCCCGGCCGATCTTGTCGTCCAGCCCCGGTTCTGCTCGCCGCATCGTCGCGAAATACTGCGCCGCGTACATCGCGCCCAGGGTATAGCTGGGGAAATAGCCGAAAGTGTCGGTCCAGTGGATGTCCTGCAGACAGCCGTCGCGGTAGTTTCCGCGCGTGTCCACGCCCAGATAGGCCATCATCTTCTCGTCCCACAGCGCCGGCACGTCTTCGGCCTCGATCTCGCCGTCGATCAGCGCCCGCTCGATCTCGAAGCGCAGAATCACGTGCGCCGGATAGCACAGCTCGTCGGCGTCGACCCGGATATAGCCGGGCTCGACCCGGGTGAACAGCTTGGCCAGGTTGTCGGCGTCGAAGGCCGGCTGATCGCCGAAATGGCGGCGCAGCATCGGCGCCAGCAATTGCAGGAAGCCGCGGCTGCAACCCAGCTGCATTTCGAACGACAGGCTCTGGCTCTCGTGTATGCCCATCGAACGGGCGCGGCCGACCGGCAGCGACAGCAGATCGCGCGGCAGGCCCTGCTCGTAGCGGGCATGTCCGGTCTCATGGACGATGCCCATCAGGCTTTGGGCGAAATCGTCGTCGCGGTAGCGGGTGGTGATGCGCACGTCCTCCGGCACGCCGCCGCAGAACGGATGGGTGCTGACGTCCAGCCTGCCGCCGTCGAAATCGAAGCCCAGCAGTTGCATCGCCTCCAGGCCCAGCTCGCGCTGCCGCTCGACCGGGAACGGCCCCTGCGGCCGGATCACCGTCTCGCCAGCCTGCTTGGCGCGCGCGCGTTCGATCAGGCCGGGCAGCCAGGTCTTCACGTCGTCGAAGATGCGCGCGATCTCGGCGCTTCGCATGCCGGGCTCGTACTTGTCCAGCAGCGCGTCGTAGCGGCTGACGCCGTTGGCCTCGGCCAGCAGCGCGGCCTCTTCGCGCGCCAGCCTCAGCACCTCGCGGAAATTCGGCAAGAAACCTTGCCAGTCATTGCTCTTGCGCTGGCTGCGCCAGGCATGCTCGCAACGGGAAGCCGCCAGCGTCTTGGCCTCCACCAGCTCGGCGGGCAGCAGATTGGCCTGCTGCCACTCCCGGCGCATCTCGCGCAGGCTGGCGCGTTGCGCTTCGTCCAGATCTTCCTGCTCGGCGCTGCGCAGCTGCTGCGCCAGCTCCGGAGCGGTGATCAACTGATGCATCAGCACCTGCAGCTCGGCCTGGGCGGCGGCGCGCGCCTCGTTGCCCTTGGCCGGCATCATCGCCGCGTGGTCCCAGCTGGCGATGGCGCCCAGATGGGCGAAATGATGCAACCGCTGAAAAGTCCGGGTCAGGCTCTGATAGGCCGTCTGATATCCCATTGCGTTCTCCCTTGTGTGGAAAATGAATGTTCACACCAGTTCGTCATTCGGTCAATGCCATGATTTTCATTAGGAAAAATCGATCTTCCGGCATGCGGCGAACAGGAGAAACCAATGAGTTTTACTCAATGATGACTCAGGGTGACGCGCTCTTGCGGTGATGGGAGAAAGGGAAGGACTGCCAATAGCCGAAATACTCGCGCACCAGCGCCAGCAGCTGCTGCCTGGCAGCGGCGTCCGCCAGATGCTGCAACAGCGCGTCCACCGCCATCCGATAGTGGCTGGAAGTGGGGGGATGGGGATCAAGCAGGAAAAGCAAGGCCTTGAGCAGATGCTCGCGCTCGCGGATATCGGCCTCGTCGGCCCCGTCTTCGAACGATTTGCCCAGAAACAGCCCCAGCGAAGGCGGGAAGCGCGAAAAACCGGATTCGCGCATCGCGCCCAGCAGCGCGCTGAGATCGCCATGCCAGGGAAAATCCGGGTTATGGATGGAAAAGCCGGCGCGGGCCGTCATCTCCACCATTTTCTTCATGTCGTCGAGCCAGAAGTAATAAAACTCCCGGGCGCAGGTGATGGCCAGCACCCGCTCGGATTGCCCGCAATCCGCGACGAAGCCGCCGACATGGGCGTGATAATCGCCGGAAGTCCGCTTCGCGCCGGCGAGCCGGGCCAGCAAACGCCCCAGCATTTCCCGCCGCGCCGCCACCACCCCGTCGTCGGCGCCCAGCCTGGCAATCAGCTTCAGATAGGCATCCAGCGTCGCCTCGCGGGGATTCATGCCCCAGCCCTCGCAACCATCGCACTCTCCCATGGCGGCGGAAACGCCGCGCCTCCGATAGCGATAACGCAGCCGGAGCCGGCAGGAGGACAGACGGCGCTAGACGCGGCGCGGACGCAGCGCCAGCCGCAGATCCCGTCCCACCTTGCCGATGTCGGCGATATCCAGCTCGATCTTGTCGGCCAGATCCTCCAGCGCCGGCCAGGCGAACAGGCCGCGCGCGGCGTCGCCGGCCAGCGACGGCGCCAGGTACAGCACGATCTCGTCCACCAACCCGGCCCGCAACATGGCGCCGTTGAGGCCGGCGCCGGCCTCGACCATCAGTTCGTTGACGCCGCGTCCGGCCAGTTGCGCCAGCAGATCGGCCAGATCGGCCTTGCCGTCGCGGCGCGCCAGCGCCAGGACGTCCACCCCGCGCTCGCGGAACGCGGCCAAGCGGCCCTCGTCCGTCTCGCAGCTGGCCAGCAAGGCGCCGCCGCCCTGATAGACGCGGCCCGCCGGATCGGTGAGCAGGCCGCTGTCCAGCACCACCCGCAAAGGCTGTTTCTCCACCGCCAATTCGCGCACGGTCAGCTGCGGATCGTCGGCCAGCACGGTGCCGCTGCCGGTGAGGATCGCGCCATGCGCGGCGCGCAGCCGCTGCACGTCCATCCTCGCCTCCGGCCCGGTGATCCACTTGCTGCGGCCGTTGAGCAGCGCGGTTTTGCCGTCCAGCGTGGCGGCCGCCTTCAACGTCACCCAGGGCCGGCCGCGCTCGACGCGCGACAGGAAGCCGCGGTGCGTCCAGCGCGCCTCGGCCTCCATCAACCCCGCCGACGCCTCGACCCCGGCCGCGCGCAGCATGGCGATGCCGCGGCCCGCCACTTCATGATAGGGGTCCACCATCGCCGCCACCACCCGCGCGACGCCTTCCGCGATCAGACGCTCCGCGCACGGCGGCGTGCGGCCATGGTGGCTGCACGGTTCCAGCGTCACATAGGCGGTGGCGCCGCGCGGGCTTTCGCCGCGCGCCAGGCAGTCCTTGATCGCCTGGATCTCGGCATGGTCGCCTCCCACCTCCAGCGTCGCGCCCTCGCCCACCACCCGGCCGTTGTTGACCAGCACGCAGCCGACGCCGGGGTTCGGCGCAGCCCGGCGCGTCGCGCCCTCGGCCAAACGCAGCGCGCGCTGCATGTACAGGTAGTCGTCGGCGCGGTAGTCCGTCATGTTCGATTCTTCCACTCATCGGCCAGCAGGCCGTAACAACGCATATTCCAGAAACGGCCGCCCAGAAACTGCGCGTCGCGCAGCTCTCCCTCCAGTTTGAAACCCAGGCGTTCGGCGACGCGGCAGCTGCGCAGGTTCTCCGGCGCACAGCCCAGTTCCAGCCGGTGCAGGCCCAAGTCTTCGAAGGCGTGGCGCAGCAACAGCGCCAACGCCTGCGACATCACGCCCCGGCCGACGTGGCTGTCGGCCAGCCAGTAGCCGAGGCGGGCATAGCGGTGGGCGGCGCTGATGCCGTGCAGCGAACAGATGCCGGCGATTTCGCCATCCGCCAATATCACCCGGTGCGCGCAGCGCCCCTCGTCGTTGCCCTCTGCCTGCAGGCGGAGAAAAGCCTCCGTCTCCGCCGCTGATTGCGGCCTGACGATGCCCGCCATCCATTGCGACAGAGTGGCGCGGTAGCGGTCGATCAGCGCGTAGATGGCCGCCGCGTCGAGCGCCGGCTCCGGCTGGCGGATCTCCACCACGCTCATCGCCGCGCCCGCCACTCGCCGGCCAGCATGCTGTACTGGCAGGCGTCATGATAACGGCCATGCAGATGGAGCCCCTCGCGCTGCGCGCCCTCTTGGACGAAGCCCAGGCGCTCGGCCAGCGCGCGGCTGCGGGCATTCTCCATCCCCGCCAGGATGACGATCCGGTTCAATTCCAGCGCGCCAAAACCCGCATCCAAAACTTGCGCCGCGGCCTCGCCCATCACGCCCCTGCCGACGAAACGTTCCGCCAGCCAATAGCCCAGGAAGCCCGATCGGTGCAGCTTGCTGATGCCGTGGATGTCGATGCAGCCGGCCAGCTCTCCGTCCAGCGCGATCAGCCAGGACGCGCAGGCCGATCCGCTGCGCGCGCCTTCCGCGACGCCGACCAGGAACTGCCGGCTGTCCTCCGCGCAGCGGGTGGCGTCCACCCAGGGCAACCAGGCCCGCAGCGTCTCGCGGCTTTCGTCTATCAATGCGAACAGCCGCTCGGCGTGGATGACGTCGGGCGGCAGCAGGGCAACGCGTTTCTGGGCGATGGCAGTCATGGCGTCTCGAGGAATGACAGTTGAATTGCCAAAGCTAATCAAGCGGCCGACAAACTGTCAATGCGAGGACTTCTGGATTTCCTTGATCGCGTCGGTGAATTCGGAAATGTCCTGGAAACTGCGGTAAACCGACGCGAAACGCACGTAAGCCACCTTGTCCAGCCGCGCCAGCTCGTTCATCACCATCTCGCCGATCTGCCGGCTGCTGACCTCGCGCTCGCCCAGCTGCAGCAGCTTGTGGCAGATGCGGTCTATCGCCTCGTCCACCAGCGTGGTGGACACCGGCCGCTTGTGCAGCGCGCGCAGGAAGCTGGTGCGGACTTTCTCGATGTCGAACTCGGAACGGTGTCCAGCCGTTTTCACCACCTGCGGCATGCGCACGTCGGCGGTTTCGAAGGTCGTGAAGCGCTTGTCGCAGGCCGGGCAGCGGCGGCGGCGGCGGATGCTGCTGCCGTCCTCGCTGACGCGGGAGTCGATCACCTGGGTGTCCGGGTTGCCACAAAACGCGCATTTCATGACAATAATCCTGTGAGTTGCAATAGTTGGATGTTATCAGCAATGCCGTCCGGCCGCACCGCCGGCCATGGCTCGAGCCGGCCCAGGCAAAGAAAAAGCCGCCCCTGCGGGCGGCTTTTCTGCATCCGGGCGAGCCGGCTGATTACTTGGCGTACACCGGGAAGCGGTGGCACAGCGCGGTGGCCTTCTCGGCGATGCGGGCGATCAGCGCGTCGTCGTTCGGGTTGTCCAGCACGTCGGCGACCAGATTGGCCACTTCGATGGCCTCGGCTTCCTTGAAGCCGCGGGTGGTGATGGCCGGGGAGCCGATGCGGATGCCCGAGGTGACGAACGGGGTTTCCGGGTCATTCGGGATCGCGTTCTTGTTGACGGTGATGTGGGCGCGGCCCAGCAGCGCGTCGGCCTGCTTGCCGGTCAGGCCCTTGGCGCGCAGATCGACCAGGAACACGTGGCTCTCGGTGCGGCCGGAGACGATGCGCAGACCGCGCTCGGCCAGGGTCTTGGCCATGATCGCGGCGTTCTTCAGCACCTGCTGCTGGTATTCCTTGAATTCCGGCTGCAGCGCTTCCTTGAAGGCGACGGCCTTGGCGGCGATCACGTGCTCCAGCGGGCCGCCTTGCAGCGTCGGGAACACATTGCTGTTGATGCTCTTCTCGAACTCGGCCTTGGCCAGAATGATGCCGCCGCGCGGGCCGCGCAGGGTCTTGTGGGTGGTCGAGGTGACGAAGTCGGCGTGCGGCACCGGGTTCGGGTACAGACCCGCGGCCACCAGGCCGGCGTAGTGAGCCATGTCCACCATGAAGTAGGCGCCGACCTTCTTGGCGATTTGGCCCATGCGCTCGAAGTCGAAGCGCAAGGCGTAAGCGGATGCGCCGCCGATGATCAGCTTCGGCTTGGTTTCCATCGCCACGCGCTCCATGTCGTCGTAGTCGATTTCTTCCTTGTCGTTCAGGCCGTAGGCGACGATGTTGAACATCTTGCCGGACAGGTTGGCCGGGGAGCCGTGGGTCAGGTGGCCGCCGTGGCCCAGATTCATGCCCATCACGGTGTCGCCCGGCTTCAGGATGGAGAAGTACACCGCCTGGTTGGCCTGGGAGCCGGAATGCGGCTGCACGTTGGCGTATTCGGCGCCGAACAGCTGCTTGACGCGGTCGATGGCCAGTTGCTCAACGACGTCCACATGCTCGCAACCGCCGTAGAAGCGCTTGCCCGGATAGCCTTCGGCGTACTTGTTGGTCAGTTGGGAGCCTTGGGCTTCCATGACGGCCGGGCTGGTGTAGTTTTCCGAGGCGATCAGCTCGATGTGATCTTCCTGGCGTTGGCATTCAGCCGCGATGGCGGCGGCGAGTTCTGGGTCGAATTTGGCGATCGTCTGGTCAGCAGCGAACATCTTTGACTCATCCATCAAAGGGTTAACGATCCGGGCATTCTACACGAAATGCCCGGATCGAAACCTTAACGTGAAGCAAGCTCGCCCAGGCTCCGCCGCGCCCCTCATACCGCCCAGCAGGAGCAGCCCAAGGCGCCGAAAAAGCCCTTGGCGTCCGATACCGGCAGCTCCGCGCCCCAGGCCCGCGCATGCTGGTGGCCGTGCAGGCCGCAGGCGCTAGCGCAGCGGCAAGCGGCGGAGGCCTGGCGATGCAGCGAATGGCGGCCGGCGCCTTGCGGATCGCCCCAGGCGGCGTAGCCCTTGAAGGTCCGCGCCGGCGACCAGTCCGGCATCGCCGGCGGCAGGGGATGATCGTCCAGCTCGGCGAAACCACCCGCGGCGTAGACGATGCGGCCGCCCACCATGGTCAGCTCGGACACCAGGAAAGAGATGTCGTCCTCCGGGCAGGAAAAGAAATCCCGGTCCGGCACGACCAGATCCGCCAGCTGGCCCACTTCGATGCGGCCGCGCCCGCCTTCCTCGTTGGTGAACCAGGCCACGTTCTCGGTCCACATCCGCAGCGCAGTTTCGCGGTCCAGGCAGTTGCGCTGCGGGTAGAGCTGCAGGCCGCCAACGGTCTTGCCGGTGATCATCCAGGTCAGCGACACCCAGGGATTGTAGGAAGCGACGCGGGTGGCGTCGGTGCCGGCCGACACCTTCAAGCCCTTGTCCAGCATGCGGGCAATGGGCGGCGTCGCCTCGGCCGCCGCCGCGCCGTAACGCTCGACGAAATACTCGCCCTGGTAGGCCATCCGGTGCTGCACCGCGATGCCGCCGCCCAGCGCGGCGATGCGGTCCATCGAGCGCTCGGAAACGGTCTCGGCGTGGTCGAAGAACCAATTCAGCCCTTGCAGGGGGATGTCGCGATCCACCTTCTCGAACACGTCCAGCGCGCGGGAGATGGTTTCGTCGTAAGTGGCGTGCAAGCGCCACGGCCAGCGGTTTTGCGCCAGGATGCGCACCACTTCTTCCAGTTCGCCCTCCATTTCCGGTGCCATGTCGGGCCGCGGCTGGCGGAAATCCTCGAAATCAGCGGCGGAAAACACCAGCATCTCGCCGGCACCGTTATGGCGGAAATAATCGTCGCCCTGCTTGTAGCGGACGCTGCCGGTCCAGGCGAGGAAATCCTCTTTTTCCGCCTTGGGCTTCTGGGTGAACAAGTTATAGGCCAGCCGCACCGTCATCTGCCCGGCGTCGGCCAGTTGCTGGATCACCGCGTAATCGTCCGGGTAGTTCTGGAAGCCGCCGCCGGCGTCGATGACGCCGGTCACACCCAGCCGATTCAGCTCGCGCATGAAGTGGCGGGTGGAGTTGAGCTGGTAGTCGAACGGCAACTTGGGGCCCTTGGCCAGCGTCGCGTACAGGATGGCGGCGTTGGGCTTGGCCAGCAGCAGGCCTGTGGGGTTGCCGCTGCCGTCGCGGACGATCTCCCCGCCCGGCGGCGCCAGCGTATCGCGGCCGTAGCCGACGGCGCGCAGCGCAGCGCCATTGAGCAAGGCGCGATCGTACAAATGCAGCAGAAAAACCGGCGTGTCCGGCGCGGCGGCGTTGATCTCGTCCAGCGTGGGCAGCCGCTTCTCGACGAACTGGTGCTCGGTGAAGCCGCCCACCACCCGCACCCATTGCGGCGCGGGCGTGACGGCCACCTGCCGCCGCAGCATGTCCATCGCATCGGCCAGCGAGCGCACGCCGTCCCAGCGCAGTTCCATATTGAAATTGAGCCCACCGCGCACCAGGTGGGTGTGGTTGTCGATCAGGCCAGGCAGCGCGCGGCGGCCCTTGAGATCGACGACGCGGGTGGCCGGCCCGGCCAGCGCCATGATCTCGGCCTCCTCCCCCACCGCGAGGAAACGGCCGTCCTTGACCGCGACGGCGCTCGCCTGCGGCAGGCGCCTGTTCAGTGTGGCGATGCGGCCATTACGCAAAATCACATCGGCGGTAGCCATGATGGTTTCTCCCGGGATATTGGCCGCCGCCGGCTGAAGCGCGGCTGGCGGCGGCGCGGCGATCAGCCTTCGTGGCCGCCGAACATGGTTTTGGCGTAGCGGATGCCCAGGCCGTAGCCGCCGCCCAGCTTGGCGGCGATGCCGGTGGTCAGCTCATAGGTGTCGGCGCGCGCCCAGTCGCGCTGCAGCTCCAGCAAGTACTGCAGCGAGGTGATGGGCCGCGCGCCGGCCTGCACCATGCGCTGCATCGCGCGCTCGTGCGCCTCGGCCGAGATGTCGCCGCAGGCGTCGGCGATCACGTAGACCTCGAAACCCTGGTCCAGCGCGGATAGCGCCGGACCGACGATGCAGACGCTGGTCCACAGGCCGGCCAGCACGATGCGGCTCTTGCCGATCTGGTTGACGCGGGCGATCACCGCGGCGTCCTCCCAGGTGTTCATCGATGTGCGGTCCAGCATGCGCAAGTCCAGGAACGGCGCGGTCACCTCATCGAACATCGGGCCGGAAAAGCTTTTCTCCGCCACGGTGGTCAGGATGGCGGACACGCCGAATCCGGCGGCTGCGCTGGCGACCAGGCCGGCGTTGTTGCGCAGCGTCGGAATATCGATGGAATGGGTGGCGAAGGCCATCTGCGACTGGTAGTCGATCATGATCAGCGTGTGGTCGCGCGGAGTCAGCAGCAAGGGGCTGGGCACGGTGGTAGCGGTCGGTTTCATCACGGTTTCTCCATTGTAAATATGCCGGCGGCCGGTTAGCGGGACGGGCGTCGGCAGGGGCCGCCGCCCCGCCGCTCGCCAAGCGCGTCACTCCCGGGTGTCCACCAGGATCAACTCGGCGTCCTCGCCGGCCTCGACGCGGATCAGGTCTTCGTCGCGGATGGCCGCGCCATCGCCGGCCGTCAGCGCCACGCCGTTCACCCGGGCCGAGCCGGCGGACAGCGCCAGATAGCCGCGGCGGCCCGCGCCCAGCCGGTAATCAGCGCTTTCGCCTGCCTTCAGCGTGGCGCCCAGCACCCGGGCGTCGGCCCGTATCGGCAGCGCGCCGTCATCGCCGGCCATGCCGCTGGCCAGAGCGACGAAGGCGCCGGAGCGGTCGGCCTTGGGAAAAGGCTTGCTGCCCCAGGACGGCTCGCCGCCGCGGCTGTCCGGATAGATCCAGATCTGGAAGATGCGGGTGGCGATCGGCTCCAGGTTGTATTCGGAATGGACGATGCCGCTGCCGGCGCTCATCACCTGGACGTCGCCGGCCTCGGTGCGGCCGCGGTTGCCCAGATTGTCCTGATGGCTGATCGCGCCTTCGCGGACATAGGTGATGATTTCCATATCGGCGTGCGGATGCGGAGCAAAACCGCCGCCGGCGGCGATGGTGTCGTCGTTCCACACCCGCAGCGCGCCCCAGTGCATGCGCGCTGGGTCGCGGTAGTCGGCGAAGGAGAAATGGTGTTTGGCGTCGAGCCAGCCGTGATGGGCTGCGCCCAGGCTGGCGAAGGGTCGGCGTTCGATCATGGCTTGCTCCTGCGATGACGGAAGAATGATGTAGCCACTATAAACAGCCGATATCAGGATTAAAATAGAATAGATTGAATATAATCATTTCCATTTTCATCACAATCAATGCGCCGTCCTGGCAGTTGACTGATAGACTTCGGCATCAATCCCAACCCAATCCGACAGAGAACATGAAACGACTCCCCGATCTGGAAGCCTGGGCCATCTTCGCCAAAGTGGCCGAATGCGGCTCCTTCGCCCGCGCGGCCGACGAACTCGCGCTGTCCCAGGCCACCGTGTCCAAGGCGGTGACGCGGCTGGAAGCGCGGATCAAGGCCACGCTGCTGCACCGCACCTCCCGCCGGCTGTCGCTGACGGCGGCCGGCGACGCGGCGCTGGAGCGAGCGGCGCGCATCCTGGCCGAGGGAGAGGCGGTGGAGGCCGACGTCGTCGAGCAATCCGGCAGCCTGCGCGGCACGGTGCGCGTCGCCGCGCCGATGTCCTTCGGCATCTCCCATCTGGCGCCCCTGCTGCCGGAGTTCATGGCGCGCCACCCCGAGGTCGAGCTGGATTTTCATTTCAGCGACGAACAGGTGGATCTGGTGGCGAACCGGATGGACCTGGCCCTGCGCATCGCCTCGCCTGCCGACTCCAGCCTGCTGGCCAGACGCTTGTGCGCGGTGCGCATCCTGCTGGTGGGCGCGCCCTCGTATTTCGAACGCCACGGCCGGCCGGTCCATCCGAGCCAACTGACCGGGCACCGCGCCTTGCGCTACAGCAACGCGCCAAACCGCCATTGGCGCTTCCGCCATCCGCAAGAAGGAGAGTTCGCGCTGGACATGCCGACGGCGCTGAGCGTCAACAACGCGGAAGCGCTGGCGCCGGCGCTGCGGGCGGGGCAGGGGCTGGCCTTGCAGCCGGAATTTCTGGCCTGGGAAGACCTGCAGGCGGGCCGGCTGGAAGCGGCGATGCCGGGCTGGGAGGTCGACCCCATCGCGCTGTACATCCTGACGCCGCCAGGGCGCGGACGGCCGGCGCGCGTGCAAGCGCTGATCGACTATCTGGCGGAGAAACTGGCCGGCGCGCCCTGGGTGCGGATGGAGAACGACGCCGGCTGACAGGCAAAACAAAGCCCCGCTCGAAGCGGGGCCGATTTTCGAAGACCGCTGGCTTACAGATCGTCAGCGGTGAAGAACAGCGGCACGCCGTCCCGGCTTTCCGGCTGCAGCTCCGGCAGCACATGCACGTCGCGCACATGGCATTCGCGCATCAGCTCGCGGAAGTTCTCTTCTATCAGCTTGACATTGTCCAGCGACGCCAGCGGCCAGACGAAGCCTTCCCAATTGCGATCGTCACCCTTGGCCGACAAGGTGAAGTGCAGCTCGCCGTTGTCGTGGGCGGACAGAATCGCCACCGGGTCCTTGTCCAGCTCGCGCAGGCGGCGGATCTGGCTGCTGGCGAACACCTGCAGCGCCACTTCGAAGCGGGCGAAATTGCCGGCCACCAGCGCCTGCATCGCCGGCAGCGGCGGACGGGCGATCGGGAACAGCGTCACGCCTTCGGTTTGCAGCTGCTCGCCGAGGAATTTCATCACCGGCATGCCCCAGGCGCCGACCGAGCCGCCCAGCTTCACCGGCGGCTCCGCCCCGTCGCGCAGAATCGCCGCGCCCAGCAGATAGCGCAGGAACACACCCTCTTCCTTCACCGTGATCGGCGCCGGCTGACTCGGCAAGGCGTTGCGCGCGTCTGCGCCCTGGCGCGACATCTCGTACAGTTTGGCCGCGTCGAGGCCGGTCAGGCTGTCCGGGTGCAGCAGCGCGCCGCCCAGCGCGGCGTCGCCGTCGGCGAACACGCCGTGCCGGCGCAAGAGATCGTTCAGGCCGTCGATATCGGCGATTTCAGCCGGCAGCGTCGCCTGCTCGCGGCTGCCCGCCACCAGCACCAGCGGCAGCGCGAACAGCGCGACATTGGCGCTCCCGCCCTCCACGGTCTGGCGCAAGGCGTCCCATACCACCTGGTAGCAGGCCTGCGACGGCACCATCGCCAGCGCGACGGAGATGGACAGCAGCTCGCGCCGCTGCAGCATCTCGTCCATCGCGCCCGCCAGCCCTTGGCGCCACATTTCGCGGTCGTCCGCATTCGGCGCGTCCAGCACCGACTGGGCGTGATGGATCAGGCGATTGGTCAGGGAAACCTGCGGGTGGTACTGGCGCGGATCGGGAAGAATATGGCGGACGGCGTCCATGGTGCTGACATCCTGCAACTATCGAAAACGCCTATTGTGGCACAGCCGCCACGTTCTTGCGCGGAGGGAGCGAGCCATGCCAACGGGCTGAAGCAATGGAAAATCAGGCATTCCAGCAGGCAATGTATCAAGGCGCGACAAAAACTTACATTTCTCGACATTTTCGAAAACGCACATGTTGACACTCGGTACCGCAATCCGGATAATCCGTTCTCGTTGAGATGCAGCAATTGCTTCTTGATAGTTTCTCCTCTATTTCTCCTTTGTAGACTTGGCGCGGGCCGTAAGGCACCGCGCATTTTTTTTGCCCGCCCGCCACACAAACACTCCCAAAAATATTAAAAATCATTGCCGTACGGACATTCCGTCACAATGGAACCGCCAGAAGCCTCCCGCCCCGGCTGCTTGCGGCACAAGCGGCAACACCTCTTTTTCATCGCTGTTCAGCAGTCTATCAAAATGCTATTGGTGTATAATTGAAAATATATCAATTTCATATGCATTTAACAGATATTTCATTTTCGAAACAAAACGAATCTTCGGCGGACAGTATTGTTCGGTTTTTCACGAAGTGAACCGAACAACCTAGAGAAAAAGCTTGAAGGGGAATACTTGAACGGACCGCGCGCGGCTTGACGAGTTCCCAACTGTCTGACAACGCAGGCGTATGCTAACAGGATCGCGCTGCGGCATTATGACAATAATCAATACCCAATAACTTTCACCCCACCCAGATCGGCACCGCCATCCGCCGGCCCGGGAACCGCCATCCTTGCCGCGCGGTCTCAGGCCTTCTCCTCGCCCAAACCTTTCCACATGCCGATACACAGCCTCCACCTCGCCGGGTTTCGCTCGATACGCAAGCTGACGCTTGAATTGGACTCGCTCAACGTTGTCGTCGGCCCCAATGGTTGCGGCAAATCGAATTTGTACAAGGCCATCCAGTTGCTGCATGCGGCGGCCGAAGGCCGGCTGTCCGCCGCGCTGGCTCAGGAAGGGGGCGCGCAGAAGGCGATGTGGGCCGGCGGCGCCCGCCGCGGCGACAAGGCGCGCGCGCCGAAACGGATGATCCTGTCCGCCCGCCTGGACGACTACGACTACGAACTGCAACTGGGCTACCCGGAACCCAGCCTCAGCCTGTTCTCGCTGGACCCGCTGGTGAAGGAGGAAAGCCTGTGGCTGGCCGGGCACGGCCGGCGGCCTTCCACGCTGCTGCTGGAGCGCCGCAACCAGGCCGCTTTTCTCTGCGGCGTGGAAGGCGAGCGGAACAGCTACCCGGCCAGCCTGCGCGCCGAGGAGTCCATCTTCGGCCAGTTGGCCGAGCCGCACCGCTATCCGGAACTGTCCCAGGTCCGCGAAACGCTGCGCAACTGGCGCTTCTACCACGAGTTCGCCGTCTGGCCCGGCTCGCCGCTGCGCGCGCCCCAGGTCGGCATACGCTCGCCGGTGCTGGCGCACGACGGCGCCAATCTGGCCGCCGCGTTCCAGACCATCGTCGAAATCGGCGATCGCGAGCTGCTGGACAGCATGCTGGCCGACGCCTTCCCCGACTGCCGCTTCCTGGTGGACACCCAGCAAGGGCGCTTCCAGATGCTGATGCAGCGCGATGGCCTGCTGCGGCCGCTGGAGGCCGCCGAGCTGTCCGACGGCACGCTTCGCTTCCTGTGCCTGGCGGTGGCGCTGCTCAGTCCCCGGCCGCCCGCCTTCATGGCCTTGAACGAACCGGAAAACAGCCTGCACCCAGCGCTGTTGCCGGCGCTGGCGCGGCTGATCGCCGAAGCCAGCCGCCACAGCCAACTATGGGTGACCAGCCACTCGCCGGAATTGGCGGAGCGAATCCGCCGCCATCGCCCGCTGAAGACCTTTCAGCTCACGCAACAAGACGGCGAAACCCTGCTGCGGGACGACTGACGCCCCTCGCATCGACCAAGCCGCCTCCAGGCGGCTTTTTTGCATGCCATTTTTAAGAAAATTCGCCGATTTTCGTTCACATGACGATCCAGTAGCGAGATATTCGGGGAACTCCGGCTATAAGGTCAAAGTCCTACCCCTGTCTTGTTTATTTTATTGAACACTATGTGTAAAAAATTCTTCTCTCCTTTGCTTGTTGCCTGGCTGATCCTGATGGCGGCCATCGTCTGTGAAATCGTCGGCACCTCGTTCATGGCGGTCGCCGCCCGCAGCGGCGGCTATCTGGGCTATGTCTGGATGTCGCTGGCACTGGCGCTGTCCTACTACTTGCTGTCTCTCGCGCTGCGCGCGATCTCGGTCGGCGTCGCCTACGCGGTATGGGAAGGTTTGGGCCTGGTCGGCCTGACCGCAGTCAGCGTCTGGCTGTTCGGCGAAAAGCTGGTGCCGCAGGAAGTGCTTGGCCTGGGCCTCGCGCTGCTGGGCCTGGTCTGCGTGACGATGGGCGAAACCCATGATGAGGAGGCCGCGGCATGAAAACCGTTTACCTGTTGTTCGTGCTGGCTTCCGCGCTGATAGAAGTGGGCGCCAACCTGATGCTGGAAAAATCCGACGGCTTCCGCCGCCGCGCCTGGGGCATCGGCGCCATCCTGCTGGTGTGGCTGGCCTTCGCGCTGCTGGGCCAAGCGGTGAAAGGCATGGATCTGGCGATCGCCTACGCCTTGTGGGGCTCCATCGGCATTCTCGGCACCGCCATCGGCGGCCGCCTGCTGTACAAGCAGAAACTGAAGCCCATCGGCTGGGCCGGCATCGGCATCGTCGCGGCGGCGGTGGTGACCTTGTCCACCGTGTAAATCAGCCAGGCCCGAAAATTCCACCGTCCCGACAGGGACAGCGGCGAAATTTTCAGGCCCGCCTGGAACAAAAAAGGGGAGGCGCTTGGCCTCCCCTTTTTCTATCCGATCATGCTCGGTGCGTCGCCCCTGCGGGGTGACGGCACCCTACCGCGGATTATTTACGTTCGACTTGAGACACATCGCGCACCGCGCCGGTATCGGCGCTGGTGGTCATCGCCGCGTAGGCGCGCAGGGCCGGGCTGACGACCCGGTTGCGCCCCAGCGGCTTCCAGGCGTCGCGGCCTTTGGCCTCCATCGCCGCGCGGCGGCGCGCCAGTTCCTCGTCCGGCACCGCCAGATGAATCCGGCGATTGGGGATGTCGATCTCCACCGTATCGCCCTCTTGCGCCAGGCCGATCGCGCCGCCCTCCGCCGCCTCCGGCGAAGCGTGGCCGATGGAAAGGCCTGAGGTGCCGCCGGAGAAGCGGCCGTCGGTCAGCAGCGCGCAGGCCTTGCCCAGGCCCTTGGACTTCAGATACGAAGTGGGATACAGCATTTCCTGCATGCCCGGGCCGCCCTTCGGCCCCTCGTAGCGGATGATGACGATATCGCCGGCGACGATCTGGTCGGCAAGGATGCCTTCCACCGCCGCGTCCTGGCTCTCGAAGATGCGGGCGCGGCCGGTGAACTTGAGAATGGACTCATCGACGCCGGCAGTCTTCACGATGCAGCCGCGCTCGGCGATGTTGCCGTACAGCACCGCCAGGCCGCCGTCCTGCGAATAGGCGTGGGCCTGGTCGCGGATGCAGCCATCGGCGCGGTCGTCGTCCAGCGTCGGATAGCGCATGCTCTGGCTGAAGGCGATGGTGGTGGCCACCCCGCCCGGCGCCGCGCGGTAGAAACGGCGCGCTTCGCTGTCCTCTGCCTGGCGCATCACATCCCAGGCCTCCAGCCCTTCCCCCAGCGTCCGGCTATGCACGGTAGGCACGTCGCGGTGGATCAGGCCGGCGCGGTCCAGCTCCGCCAGGATCGCCACCACACCGCCGGCGCGGTGCACGTCCTCCATATGATACTTCTGCGTCGCCGGCGCCACCTTGGACAGGCACGGCACGCCGCGGCTGATGCGGTCGATGTCGGCCATCTTGAAATCGACGCCCGCCTCGCTGGCGGCGGCCAACAGGTGCAGCACGGTATTGGTGGAGCCGCCCATCGCCACGTCCAGGCTCATCGCGTTCTCGAAGGCCTCTTTGGTGGCGATGCCGCGCGGCAGGATGGAATAGTCCTCGCCCTCGTAATGGCGCTTGGCCAGCTCGACGATCAGGCGGCCGGCCTTGAGGAACAGTTCCTTGCGGTCGGCGTGGGTGGCCACCAGGCTGCCGTTGCCGGGCAGCGACAAGCCCAGCGCCTCGGTCAGACAGTTCATCGAGTTGGCGGTGAACATGCCGGAGCAGGAGCCGCAAGTGGGACAGGCGGAACGCTCGACGCGATCGACGTCCTCGTCGGACACCGCGCTGTTGGCGGCCTCGACCATCGCGTCGACCAGGTCCAGCTTGCGCACCTCGTTGCCCCACTGCACCTTGCCGGCCTCCATCGGCCCGCCGGAGACGAACACAACCGGGATATTGAGGCGCATCGCGGCCATCAGCATGCCGGGGGTGATCTTGTCGCAGTTGGAGATGCACACCAGCGCGTCGGCGCAGTGGGCGTTGACCATGTATTCCACGCTATCGGCGATCAGATCGCGGCTGGGCAGGCTGTACAGCATGCCGCCGTGGCCCATGGCGATGCCGTCGTCGATGGCGATGGTGTTGAATTCCTTGGCGACGCCGCCAGCTTTTTCTATCTCGCGCGCCACCAGCTGGCCCATGTTCTGCAGATGCACGTGGCCGGGCACGAACTGGGTGAAGGAGTTGGCGATGGCGATGATGGGCTTGCCGAAGTCGGCGTCGGTCATTCCGGTGGCGCGCCACAGCGCGCGGGCACCCGCCATATTGCGGCCGGCGGTGGAAGTGCGGGAGCGGTATTGAGGCATGATGCATCCTTAATCGGTAAACAAAACCGGTCGTCGTTCCGTCACGCCAGCAGGGTAAGCTGGCGGCGGTTGGTCCGCGGGTGCCGGGTGGACCAACCAGGATGCCGCATCGCCGCGGGTGAGCGGCGCGACGGCGGGGAACGCTTTCCGTATAATCTCGTCACATTTCTTTTACCGCAAACGCACATCACTGACAAATGCTGATTCATCCTCAGTTCGATCCGGTGGCTATCCACCTGGGCCCGCTGGCCGTTCATTGGTACGGCCTGATGTACCTGCTGGGCTTCGCCCTGTTCCTCACCATGGGCAAATACCGCCTGAAAAACGGCAACGACGTGCTCACCGTGCCGCAGCTGGACGACATGCTGATGTACGGCGCGGTCGGCGTAGTGGTCGGCGGCCGCCTGGGCGAGGTGCTGTTCTATCAGCCCGGCTACTATTTCAGCCATCCGCTGGAAATCTTCATGGTGTGGAAAGGCGGCATGTCCTTCCACGGCGGCTTCCTCGGCGTGCTGATCGCGGTGGCGCTCTACGGCCGCAAGGTGGGCCGCGGCTTCTGGCAGCTGACCGACTTCATCGCGCCGCTGGTGCCGCTGGGCCTGGCCGCCGGCCGCGTCGGCAACTTCATCAACGGCGAGCTGTGGGGCCGCGTGGCCAGCCCGGACCTGCCGTGGGCGATGCTGTTCCCGCAGGCGCGGATGGAGGACATCGCCGAGGCGCAGCAATCGGCCGACCTGATGAACATGCTGATGCAGTACGGCGGCCTGCTGCGACACCCGTCGCAGCTGTACGAGTTCGCGCTCGAGGGCATCGTACTGTTCGGCACGCTGTGGATCTACAGCGCCAAGCCGCGTGCCACCGGCAAGGTGTCGGCGCTGTTCCTGATCGGCTACGGGCTGGCCCGCTTCATCAGCGAATACTTCCGCAACCCGGACGCCGGCATCTTCGGCAAGTCCGACGTGATCAGCATGGGCCAGTGGCTGAGCCTGCCGATGATCGTGATCGGCGTGGCGCTGCTAGTCTTCTTCGGCCGGCGCAAGCAAGGCTGAGCGGTTTCGACATGAAAGCCGGGACACCCCGGCTTTTTTTGCGCCCGGAAAACGCGACACGCCAGCTTTAA
Source organism: Chromobacterium sp. INPA-IVC (assembly GCF_059047085.1). Classification (NCBI taxonomy): domain Bacteria; kingdom Pseudomonadati; phylum Pseudomonadota; class Betaproteobacteria; order Neisseriales; family Chromobacteriaceae; genus Chromobacterium; species Chromobacterium sp. INPA-IVC. Next base: position 163,855 of record NZ_JBTNLS010000009.1, read on the forward strand.
AACAAATTCCGGAATATATAACTAATTTTTTATAATTTCTGGATATTAATTCATTCGGGTAAGATGGCGGCAATCAGCTTCACATCGGCAAACAACCCTACAAGGCTCGCCATGAAAAAGACCATTGCCCTCGCACTCGCCGTTGCCCTGACTTCCACCGCCGCCCTGGCCGACCGCCTGGACGACATCAAGAAAGCCGGCGTGCTGCGCGTCGCCGCCTTCGACAGCAATCCGCCGTTCGGCTTCCTGGACGCCAAGACCCGCCAGATTTCCGGTCTGGACGTCGACGTGGCCCAGCACATCGCCAAGAAGCTGGGCGTGAAGCTGCAACTGATCCCGACCAACCCGGCCAACCGCGTGCCGCTGCTGGTGTCCGGCAAGGCCGACATCGTCGCCGCCAACTTCACCGTCACCGACGAGCGCAAGAAGCAAGTGGACTTCAGCCTGCCCTACTTCGCCTCCGGCCAGCAGTTCATCGTCCGCAAGGGCGCGCTGCAAAAGCCGGAGCAGCTGGCCGGCCTACGCGTAGGCGTGGACAAGGGCACCACCCAGGAAGTGTACCTGCGCGACAAGTACCCGAAGACCACCGTCGTCGCCTATGACGACACGCCGCTGGCCTTCACCGCGCTGCGCAACGGCAACGTCCAGGCCATCACCCAGGACGGCTCCAAGCTGGCCGCGCTGTTGGCCAATGCGCCGGACAAGGCCAAGTACGAACTGGCGCCGTTCACGCTGACCCGGGAGTTCCAGGCCATCGGCCTGCCCAAGGGCGAAGCCCGGCTGACCAAGGTGGTCAACGAGACGCTGCGCGAACTGGAAAAGAGCGGCGACGCGGCCAAGATCTACGACCATTGGTTCGGCCCGAAGACCAAGGCCCCGCTGCCGCGCGACTTCAAGATCGGCGACGCGGCCTGATCCCAGGCTTGTCCCGCCTCTCAACCGCCGGTTCCCGCCGGCGGTTTTGCCATTTCGAAGTTCGGTAGAAAGACACACGCATGACCCCACCCGCCTGGCTCGGCCACAACTGGCTGGAGCCGCACTATCTCGTCTGGCTGGGCAAGGGCGCGCTGCTGACCGGCTGGCTGTCGCTGTTGGTCATCGCCGCCGCCAGCCTGCTCGGCGTCGCGCTGACCGCGCTGCTGGACGGCGCCCCGCGCCCGCTGCGGCTGGCGACGCGGCTGTTCCTGGAGCTGCACCGCAACACGCCGCTGATGGTGCAGCTGCTGCTGTGGTATTTCGGCGTGTCCGGCCTGCTGCCGGACGAGGCGAAGATCTGGCTGAACACCCCGCGCGCGCTTGAGCTGCCCTTCGGTCTGGCCCTGCCGTGGCCGTCGTTCGAATTCCTGGCCGCCTTCACCGCGCTGACGCTGTACAGCGCCGCCTTCATCAGCGGCGAATTGCAGGCCGGTCTCAACGCGGTGCCCAAGGGCCAGCGGCTGGCGGCGCGCGCGCTGGGCATGAGCGGCTGGCAGACGCTGGGCCTGGTGGTGCTGCCGCAAGCCTGGCAGTTGGTGAAACGGCCCTTGGTCGGCCAGTACACCGCCATCGTCAAGAACACTTCGCTGACGATGGCCATCGGCCTGGCCGAGCTCTCCTACGCCTCGCGCCAGGTGGAGACCGAAACCCTGCTGGCCTTCCAGTCATTCGCCGCCGCCACCGCGCTGTATCTGATCCTGGTATTGATCACCCAATTGCTGGCCCAGAGGCCGGAGCCTGAATGGAGAACATTGCGATGATTCCGCCGGTGATACAGGACAATTTCGACTACCTGCTGTGGGGCAATCTGTCCGGCGGCGAGCCGGGCGGCCTGCTGCTGACCGCGGCGCTGAGCCTGGCCGCGGCATTGCTGGCCAGCGGGCTGGGGCTGGCGCTGGGCATCGCGCAGCTGATGGGCGGGCCGGCGCTGCGCCGCGCGCTGGCCGCCGCCACCGCGGTGCTGCGCGCGATCCCGGTGCTGATGCTGATCTTCTGGTGCTATTTCCTGCTGCCGCTGCTGTTCGGCGTCGACATCCCCGGCCTCGCGACGGTGATCCTGGCGCTGGCGCTGATCCACTCGGCCTATCTGGGCCAGGCGGTGCTGGCCGGTCTGACGGCGGTGGGCCGCGGCCAATGGCACGCCGGGCTGGCGCTGGGCTTCTCCCGCTGGCAGACGCTGCGCTGGCTGATCCTGCCGCAGGCGCTGCGCATCATGCTGCCCTCCTTCGTAAACCAGTGGGTGTCGCTGCTGAAGGACAGCTCGCTGGCCTACATCGTCGGCGTCGCCGAGTTCACCTTCGTCGCCACCCAGGTCAACAACCGCGAGCAGGTGTATCCGCTGGAGATATTCAGCGCCATCGCCGTCGGCTACCTGTTGCTGTGCGGCCTGCTGCAGTTGCTGGGCCATTGGAGCGCTCGACGCTGGCGGCAGCCGCTGGCGCAGCCCTAGCGCTTCAAGGCGGCAGCGTTTTCCGCTAAGGTGGCGCTGTTTCCCCACCCCTCTCATGCCATGCATCCACCCCATGCGGCGAATGACCGCGGCTTCTGGCGCATCCTGCTGGTTTTCCTGAAGCTGGGCCTGACTTCGTTCGGCGGCCCGGTCGCCCACCTCGGCTATTTCCGCGCCGAATTCGTCGAGTGCCGCCGCTGGCTGCCGGAACGCGACTACGCCGACCTGGTGGCGCTGTGCCAGTTCCTGCCGGGACCGGCCAGCAGCCAGGTCGGCATGGCGCTGGGCCTGTCGCGCGGCGGGCTGGCCGGCGCGCTGGCCGCCTGGCTGGGCTTCACGCTGCCGTCGGCGCTGCTGATGCTGTCGCTGGCGCTGGGCCTGTCGCATCACGCGCAGGCCATTCCGCCCGGCGTCTTGCATGGACTGAAGCTGGCCGCGGTGGCGGTTGTGGCGCAGGCGGCGTGGAGCATGGCGCGCCAATTATGCCCGGACCGGCCGCGGCTGACGCTGATGGCCATCGCCTGCTGCCTGGCCTTGCTGATCGCCGCGCCCTGGCTGCCGCTGGCCGTCATCGCTCTGGCCGGCGCCGCCGGCCGCCTGTGGCTGGCCGCTCCCGCCCCGGGCGTTGCCATTGCCGACGACGCTCCGATGCCCAGCCGCCGCCGCGGCGCGATCTGGCTGGCGCTGTTCTTCACGTTGTTGGCAGGCCTGCCGCTGCTGGCCGCAGCCTGGCCCGGCTACCGGCTAGCCTTGTTCGACGCCTTCTACCGCAGCGGCGCGCTGGTGTTCGGCGGCGGCCACGTGGTGCTGCCGCTGCTGGAAACCGCGTCCGTCGCCAGCGGCTGGGTGCCCAGGGACGCCTTCCTGGCCGGCTACGGCGCCGCGCAGGCCCTGCCCGGCCCGCTGTTCGCCTTCGCCGCATTTCTCGGCGCCGCCGGCGACGGCAGCTGGCAAAGCGGCGCGCTGGCGCTGGTCGCCATCTTTCTGCCCGGCTTCCTGCTGCTGGCCGGCGCGCTGCCGTTCTGGCGCCGGCTGCGCGGCGCGCCCGGCGCCCAATCGGCGCTGGCCGGCGTCAACGCCGCGGTGGTGGGCCTGCTGCTCGCCGCGCTGTACCACCCGGCCTGGAGCAGCGCGGTGCGCGCGCCGGCCGACTTCGCCGCCGTTCTGCTGGCTTTGCTGGCGCTGGCAGCATGGAGGCTGCCGCCCTGGCTGGTGGTGGGCCTGTGCGCGGCGGCCGGATGGCTGATGGGGTAAGCCAAACCTCGCGGAGAACCTGAACGCAGGCAGCGCCGGTCATACGACAAGGAGGCGCAGCTCAGGATCAGAAGTTTTGTTGGCGGGCCTAAATGGAAAAGCCCGCCGGAAGGCGGGCTGAGATCACTGGCGCGGTAGCCTATCAGTCCAGGTGTTTCTTGAAGAACTGCTCCATCGCGCCATAGGCGGCGAAGCGGTTTTCCTCGTTGTGGAAACCGTGGCCCTCGTTGTCCTTGACGATGTACTCGACGTCCACCCCGCGTTTCTTCAACGCGTCGACGATCTGGTTGGATTCGTTGATGTTGACGCGCGGGTCCTTGGCCCCCTGCAGCACCAGCAGCGGCGACTGGATGCGGTCGACGTGGAACACCGGCGAGCGCTCGCGCAGCAGATCCTTGTCCTTTTCCGGATTGCCCACCATCTCGTACATCGAATCCAGGAACGGCTTCCAGTACGGCGGAATGGTCTGCATGAAGGTGAACAGGTTGGACACGCCGACATAATCCACCGCGCAGCGGTAGAGCTCAGGGGTCTTGGTGATGCCGGACAAGGTGGCGTAGCCGCCGTAGCTGCCGCCGTAGATGCACACCTTCTTCGGATCGGCCACGCCTTGCTTGACCAGCCAGTCGACGCCGTCGGTGACGTCGTCCTGCATCTTGCCGCCCCACTCCTTGAACGAGGCTTCCCAGAACTGGCGGCCGTAGCCGGTGGAGCCGCGGAAGTTCATCTGCAGCACTGCCCAGCCGCGGCTGGCGAAGAACTGCACTTCCGGGTTGAAGTGCCAGCTGTCGCGATACCACGGTCCGCCGTGCGGATTGACGATCACCGGCAGGTCCTTGGCGTCTTCCTTGCCTTTCGGCAGCGTCAGGTAGCCGTTGATGGTCAGGCCATCGCGGCTGCGGTACTGAATGGGCTTCATGCTGGCCATCTTGTCTTCCGGCAGCCAGGGCGTGATCTCGGCCAGCAGCGTCAGCTTGTCGCTCTTCTTGTCGTACAGGTAGCGCTTGCCCTGGGTCTTGTCGTTCCAGGCCGCCACCACGAAGCGATCCTCGTTGCGGTTGCCGGAGGTGATGTCCACCTGATAGCCCGGGAAGTGGGACTGCAGCTTGGTGTACAGTTCGCGTGATTGCGGATCGAAGCACTCGCGGCCCGGCTTGTCGGTCTCGAAGCCGGCGCAGGTGATCACCTTGCGCTTGTGCGAGAAGTCGAGTCCGGAGACATCGACATCCTGGCGCGCGTAGATCTCCTTCGCCTCCTTGCCGGTCTTGGGGTCGTACTCGACGATGGCGGCCTTGTCCCGGCCCAGGCTGCTGGCGGCATAGAAGCGCTGGTTGTCGAAGGTGAAGAACAGCGGCGAGAAGTTCTCGCGGAAATTGGTGGTCATCAGCTTGCGGAACTTGCCGCCAGGCTGGTCGCGGTACAGCACGGTGTTGTTGACGCCGTCGGTCTCGATCGCGATGCGGATATTGCCCTTGTGGTCGGTGATCCAGCTGGCCACCTTGCCCGGGTTTTCCGCCTCCAGCGTCAGCTTGCCGGTCTGCAGGTCGATGCGATAGACGTCGAAGATTTCCGGATTGCGCTTGTTCAGGCTGATCAGCAGCTGCTTGTCGTTGTCGACCAGGCCGTCGACGATCTCGGCGCGCACGCCGGGAAACGGCGTCAGATCGCGGGTCTTGCCGCTTTTCAGGTCCACGCTGTACAGGTGGAAATTCTCGTCGCCGGCATTGTCCTTGACGTACACCAGTCTGTCGTTGCCCTTCCAGAAATAGCCGGACAGGTCGCGGTCCTTGATGGCGGTGACGCGCTTGTCCGGCTGGCCGGGACGGCGCACCACGATGTTGCGGCGCGACTCCCACGGCGACAGGAAGGCCACGCTCTTGCCGTCCGGCGACACCGTGAAGTTGCTCTGCTCCGGATTGCGGAAAAAGTCGCGCAGCGGGATGTCCGCCGCCATCGCGGAGCCGGACAGCAGCGACGCCAACAGCACAGTCAGGGTTTTCGTTTTCAACGCGGTTTCTTTCTTTGGTGGGAACGTGGAATCCGGCCATCGCTGCGGCCCGGCGCCAAGCGCGGCATGCGCGCGGAAAAATCATGTTACCGCCAGGCCACTTCGGCATCAATATGCGAATTGAATTTAGCCTGATTGAAATTTTCACAATAAAAACAACAGAGAAAAAGCAGGAAAAACCCCGTGTTTGACAGCCATCAAGCAGGATGAATCAGGCAATCAGAAAGCAGCGGCACAAGGCGTAAGCTGGCGCGATCCTCACTCCCGGAGCATACGATGAGCCGCCTCCTCCCTTCGCTGACTTTTCTCGCCGCCGCGCTGGCCAGCCTGCCCGCCGCCGCCTCGCCCGCCGCGCCCGACTACGTCGATCCCGGCCAGTTTCTCCAGTCCGCCGGCCAGCGCGTGCTGCCGCCGGACATCCCCTGGAACGGCAACAGCCAACAGTTCGCCGCCGCCAAGGACGATCCGTGGGCCACGCCGCTTGAAGCCTCCGGCTTCGCCCACACGCCGCCCTACCCGGAGACGCTGGCCTATCTGCAAAGGCTGGCGGCGGCGAAACCGGACCTGATCCAGTTGACCGCGCTGGAGGAAAAAACCGGCGAAGGCCGACCGTTCATGATGGCGGTGGTCTCCAGCAGCGCCGACAAGTCTGCCGCCGGGCTCCAGGCCTCCGGAAAACCCACGGTCTACATCGAAGCCGGCATCCACCCGGGCGAAGCCAACGGCAAGGACGCCGGCCTGATGCTGCTGCGCGAGCTGACCGTCGGCGGCTCGGAGCGCGCCTTGCTGGACAAGGTGAACATCCTGTTCGTTCCCACCGTCAACATCGACGGCGACGTGCGCTACGGCAAATACGGCCGCATCAACCAGAACGGCCCCGACGAGACCGGCTGGCGGGTCAACAGCCGCAATCTCAATCTCAACCGCGACTTCGCCAAGCTGGACAGCCCGGAAATCCGCAACGTGGCGCGCGCGCTCGGCCAGTACCAGCCGGACTTCTTCATCGATACCCACAGCACCGACGGCGTCAACTACCGGTACGACGTCACTTACTGCAACAACGGCCAGGGCTGGTCGCCGGCGTCCAGCCGCTGGATGGACCAGGTGATGACGCCCTATGTCTACCGCGAGCTGCGCGCCTACGGCCACGAGCCCAACGTCTGCATCTCGATGAACGACAACGAGGACATCGGCAAGGGCTACTACCCCTACTACAGCGACTTGGCGCGCTTCTCCAACCAGTACGCCGACATCCGCGGCATTCCCGCCATCCTGGTGGAGCTGCACGCGCTCAAGCCGTACAAACAGCAGGTGCTGGGCAATTACTCGCTGTACAAAGCCATCCTGGAAAGCGTGGCCGCCAATCGGGACAGCCTGCGCGCAGCCATCGCCCAGGACCGCGCGGCCCGGCCCAAGAACGTGACGCTGACCTGGAAAGCGGCCGACGGCCAGCCGCAGATGGTGGACTTCAAGGGCGTGAAATTCGACAAGACGCAGTCGCCGATCACCGGCGACAAGATCGTGCGCTGGAGCAACCAACCGCAAAGCTACAAGATCCCGATCACCCCTCAGTCCGAGCCCGATCTGGTCGTCCCGCGGCCCAAGGCCTACGTGGTGCCGGCGCAATGGCGGGAAGTGATAGAGCGGCTGAAGACGCACGGCATCGCGATGAGCACGCTGGACAAACCGACCACGCTCGACGTCACCGCCTATCGGCTGGACGAGGTCAAGCTGGGCACGCCGTTCGAACCGGACCGCGAATCGGCCGACAAGATTCCCGGCTACGAAGGCCGGCTGCTGATCAGCGGCAAGCCGGTGGCGATGCCGCGCAAGGTCACTTATCCGGCCGGATCGGTCGTCATCGATCCCGATCAGCCGCTGGGCGCGCTGGCCATGGTGCTGCTGGAGCCATCCAGCCCGGACTCCTTCCTCAGCTGGGGCTTCTTCAACGCCAACCTGACCTCGGCTGAAGCGCCGGAAGCCTATGTGATGGAGCCGATGGCGCGCCGCATGCTGGCGGAAAGCCCGGAGCTGCGCAACGCCTTCGCCGCCAAACTGAAGGCCGATCCCAAGTTCGCCAAGGACCGCAACGCCCGGCTCAACTGGTTCTACGAGCGCACGCCGTTCGCCGACAGCAACCGCTACCTCTACCCGGTGGGCATCATCCGCTGAGAGCGCTCCGGCCGCCCGCGACGGCGGCCGGGTCTACAATGCAGGTGTCGGCGGACCCTATGCCCGCCGACTGCATGACCCAACCGTGATCCGTCTCCTGGAGACCCCGCGATGCAAGGCTATCAACTGTCGTTCTTCACCCAGCAGGGACACCGCCATCACGGCGTGCCGCTGGCGGAATGGATCTTGCAGGAAGCCCACAGGCTGGGCATAGGCGGCGCCACGCTATTCGCCGCCAGCGAGGGCTTCGGCGGCGACCGCCGCATCCACGCCGCCCGCTTCTTCGAACTGGCGGACCAGCCTGAGGAAGTGACGATGGCGCTCAGCGCGCAGGAGGCGGAATTGTTGCTCGACCGGCTGCGCGGCGAAGGCATTAAGGTGTTCTACGTGAAGACGCCGGTGGAGTACGGCATGCTGGGAGAGAAGTAAAGCCGGGATTCAGTCAAAAGCGGACAACAACGACAAAGACCGCTTCGGCCCGGCGAGGCGGCGAAGCGGTCTCGGAGCTGCCAATCAGAATGTCACATCGAAGCCGGCGTCCGCCACCGCCGCCGCCAGTTCTTCCGGCGACACCGTCGCGGCGTCGTAAGCCACGCGCGCCTGCTTGTCCTCCAGGCTCACCTGGGCGTCGCTGACGCCGGTCATGCCGCTCAACAGGCCGGTCACGCTCTTCACGCAGCCGCCGCAGGTCATGCCGTCTATGTTCAAAATCAGTTCTGCCATGTTCATCTCCATCGTGGTAAGGGTTGATTGCAAGCTTCAGCGCCAGCGGCGCAGCAGCAAAGAGTTGGACACCACCGACACCGAACTGGCCGCCATCGCCGCGCCGGCGATCACCGGATTCAGCATGCCGACCGCCGCCAGCGGAATGCCCAGCACGTTGTAAACGAAAGCGAAGGCCAGGTTCTGGCGGATCTTGGCCAGGCTGGCGCGCGACAGGCGGATGGCGTCCACAGCGTGCGCCAGATCGCCGTGCATCAGCGTGATGTCGGCGGCGGCGATGGCCACGTCGGAGCCGGCGCCCATCGCCAGGCTGACGTCGGCCGCGGCCAGCGCCGGCGCGTCGTTGACGCCGTCGCCCAGCATCGCCACCTTGCTGCCCTGTTGTTGCCAGTATTTGACCACATCGGCCTTGTCCTGCGGCTTCATGCCGGCGCGCCACTCTGTGATGCCGGCTTCGGCGGCGATGCTGCGCGCGGTGCTCTCATGATCGCCGGTCAGCATCACCACCTTGACGCCCAGCCCACGCAACGCTTCCACCGCCGCCTTGGAACTGTCCCGCAGCGGATCGGCCAAGGCCAGCAGGCCCAGCGGCCGGTCGTCCAGGCTGACCGCCACCACCGTGCATCCTTCCAGCGGCCAGGCGGCCGCTTCGGCCGGCAGGTCCAGGCCGATCCAGGACGGCACGCCCGCCTTGACCGTGCCCACGCCCGGCAGCGCGGCCTCGACGCCGTTGCCGACATCGGCGCGGAAACGCTCGCAGGCCAGCAAGGGCAGCTCCAACTCTTTCGCCCGCTGCAACAAGGCGTGGGCCAGTGGATGCTCGGAGCCGGCTTCGGCGCTGGCGGCCAGCTGGATCAGCCGGTTTTCGTCGCCGTCGAACGCCAGCGCGTGGCGCAGCGTCGGCCGGCCCTCGGTCAGCGTGCCGGTCTTGTCCACCAGCAGCACGTCCACCTTGCCGGCCTGCTCCAGCGCGGCGGCGTTGCGGAACAATATGCCGCGGCGCGCGCCGTTGCCCACGCCCACCATCACCGCGGTCGGCGTGGCCAGGCCCAACGCGCACGGGCAGGCGATCACCAACACCGCCACCGCGTGGATCAGGGCCTGCGCCCAGTCGCCACCCAGCCAGCCGGTCAATGCAAAGGTCAGCAGCGCCACCGCGCTGACCGCCGGCACGAAAATGGCGGAAATGCTGTCGGCCAAGCGCTGGATCGGCGCCTTGCTGCCCTGGGCCGCCGCCACCATGCGCACGATCTCGGCCAGCTGGGTATCGCCGCCGACGCCGGTGGCGCGCACCTTGAGCATGCCGTCCTGGTTGCGGGTGGCGGCGTAAACCTTGTTGCCGGCCTGCTTGGCTACCGGCCGGCTCTCGCCGGTCAGCATGCTCTCGTCCAGCCAGGCCTGGCCGTCCACCACCTCCCCATCCACCGGCAGACTGTCGCCGTGGCGCACCACCACCACGTCGCCGCGCCGCAGCTTATCCACCGCCACCTCGACCAGTTCGCCGTCGCGCTCGACGCGGGCGGTCCGGGGCGCCAGCTTCACCAGCGCGGCGATCGCCGCCGAGGTCTTGCCCTTGGCCCTCGCCTCCAGCAGCTTGCCCAGCAACACCAGCGTGATCACCGCCGCGCTGGCCTCGAAATACACATGCTGGTCCTCCAGCCCCAGCAAGGTCACCGCGGCCGACAGCAGCCAGGCCATGCTGGTGCCCAACGCCACCAGCACGTCCATGTTCGCGACGCCGCCACGCAGCGCCTGCCAGGCGCCGCGGTAAAAGCGCCAGCCGACGACGAACTGCACCGGCGTCGCCAGCGCCAGCTGCCACATCCTGGGCAGCCAGCCATGGTGGCCGCCGGCGAACATCGCCGCCATTTCAATCAGGAAAGGCAGCGTCAGCAGCGCGGATGCGGCGAACCACGCCAGCTCGCGGCGGTAGCGGGCGGCCGCCTCGGCCTCTCCGCCGCCGCCCTCGCGCGGCGACGGCTCGAAACCGGCCTTGCGCACCGCGTCCAGCACCCGGTCGCGCTCCGTCAGTCCCGGCAGGTAATCGATCCGCGCCGACTCGGCAGCGAAGTTGACGCTGGCTTCCACGCCCGGCAATCGGCCCAGCGCCTTTTCCAGCCGGGCCGCGCAAGCGGCGCAACTCATGCCGCCGATGCCCAGCTCCAGCGTCTGGCGCGGCACGTCGAAACCGCAGCGGACGATGGCGTCCACCAGTTGCTGCGGCTTGGTTTGATCCGGGTCGTAGCGCAGCTGGGCGCTTTCGTTGGCGAAGCTGACCGCCGCTTCCACGCCGTCCATGCGGTTCAGCTGCTTCTCGATGCGGGCCGCGCAGGCGGCGCAGCTCATGCCGGCGACCGGCAGCGTCAACAGGGATTGTATCATCGCATCCTCCTGCCTCCGTTATACCCCCATGGGGTATTAAACGCAAGCGCGGAAAGCCCTGCCCCCCCCTTTACCGGCGGGCCTGCCCGTGTTAACAAGATGGAAGACGACAACAACAAGGTAGTCCCATGCCCCTGAAACGTTATGGTGCTGACTGCGCATTGCTGGTGGTGGATGTGCAGAACAGTTTCTGTCCCGGCGGCGAACTGGCCGTGCCGGGCGGAGACGAAGTGGTGCCCTTGATCAACCACCTGTCGCTGCTGTTCGAAAACGTAGTGCTGACCCAGGACTGGCATCCGGCCGGGCACGTGTCGTTCGCCTCCCGCCATCCCGGCATGCAGCCTTTCCAGAGCCTGGACCTGCCCTACGGCCCGCAAACGCTGTGGCCGGACCACTGCGTCGCCGGCAGCCATGGCGCCGGCTTCCACCCCGAGCTGGAGACCGAGCATGCCCGGCTGATCGTGCGCAAGGGCGTCCACGCCCAGGTGGACAGCTATTCCGCCTTCGTCGAAGCCGACCGCGCCACCACCACCGGCCTGGCCGCTTACTTGAACGCCCTGGGCGTCAAAAAGGTATGGCTGGCAGGCCTCGCCACCGACTTCTGCGTCGCCTGGAGCGCCATCGACGCCTGTGCCGCGGGTTTCGAGACCTTCGTGGTGGAGGATGCCTGCCGGGCGATAGACATGGACGGCTCGCTGGCAGAGGCCTGGATGGAAATGCGCCAGGCCGGCGTCAAGCGGCTGCGATCCGACGAAGTGTGACGCCACAATAAAAACGGGGAGAATCGCTCTCCCCGTTTCGCTTTTTCCGCCAGCGGATCAGATCCACCGCCGCTTCCAGAACCACCAGCTCATGCCGGCGGAAATCCCGCCCATCGCCAACAGGACGATGAAGTAGCCGTAGTGCCACTTCAACTCCGGCATGTACTCGAAGTTCATGCCGTAGATGCCGGCGATCAGCGTCAGCGGCATGAAGATCATCGTGATCACCGTCAGCACCCGCATCTGCAGATTGAGCCGGTGCGATTGAGTGGACAGATAGAGGTCCATCATGTCCCCGACCATCTCGCGGTTCATCTCCAGCGACTCCAGCACGTGGACCACGTGGTCGTAGGCGTCACGCAGATAGACGCGGGTATCCTCGCCGAAGCGCTCCTCGTCGCCGCGGTTCAGCGACAGCAGCACCTCGCGCAGCGGCAGCAACGCGCGCCTGAGCTTCAGACAATCGCGCTTCAGCCGCTGGATCTGGCGCAGCACGCCGTTGTCGCGCCCCGCCAGCAGCTGGCCGTCGGTGCGCTCCACCCTGTCGTTGAACTGGCCGAGCACGCCGAAGTAGTCGTCGATGATGGCGTCCAGCAGCGAATAGGCCAGGTAGTCGGCGCCGCGCCTGCGCAACGCGCCTCGGCCCTTGCGCAGCCGCTCGCGCACCTGCTCGAACACGCCGGTGGGCTTTTCCTGGAACGACAGCACGAAGCCGTCGCCCAGCACCAGGTACATCTGGTCGGATTGCAGCCGCCCGCCCTGCTGGTAATCGAACACCCGGCAGGCCAGGAACAGATAGTCTTCGTAATCTTCCAGCTTGGGCCGCTGGCGGGCGTTGAGGATGTCCTCCTGCACCAGCGGGTGCAGGCCGAAACGCTCGCCTATCGCCTGGATGGCGGCGGCGTCGCTCAGGCCATAGACATTGAGCCACAGCACCTCGCCGCGGCGGCGGTAGCTCGCCAGATTGGCCAGCGGCAAGTCGGCCAGCTCGATCGCCTCGTCGGCGCAGAAGTCGAACAGCGACAGTTTGGTGCCCGCGTGCTTGGCCTCGCCCACCGGCAGCAGCGTTCCCGCTTGCTCGCCCAGCGTCGGCAGCCTCTCCTTCAGTTCCGGATGGCGCATCGGCGGCCTATTTCTGCACGATGTCAAGCTGGAAGCCGACATTCTTCCACTGGCCCACTTCCTGCTGGAAGCTGCTGGCCGACAGCGGGTTGGCCTCCAGCCAGTCGCCGCTCAGCGACAGCGTGAAGCCGCGCGCGTGCTGGCTCAAGTCCAGCTCGGCCGGCAGCGCGGCGTTGATGCGGCTGCGGTAGAACAGCACCGCGACGCGCAGCGCCACCACAGCCTGCCACAAGGCCGGCTGGCTGATGTATTGCGCCATCTTGCCCATGTCGCCGCGGTGGCCCAGCACGATGGCGGCCAGCGTGGCCTGCTCGCGCTTGGAGAAGCCCGGCATGTCGGCGTTCTGCAGGATGTAGGCCGAATGCTTGTGGTAGGCGGTGTGGGCGATGGTCAGGCCGATCTCGTGCAGTTTGGCCGCCCACGACAGGCGCTTGAGCATGTCCTGGTCCACGTCCTCGCCGGCCAGCATCCGGTACAAGCGCTCGGCCAGCTGGTTGACGCGCTCGGCCTGCTGCGTGTCGGCGTGGTAGCGGCGCTTGAACAGCGCCACCGTGCTGTCGCGCATGTCCTTCTCTCTCTGGCGGCCCAGCAGATCGTAGAGCACGCCGTCGCGCAGCGCGCCCTCGGTGACGATCATCTTCTCGACTTCCAGCTCCTCGAACACCGCGATCATGATGGCGAGGCCGCCGGCCAGCACCGGCGCGCGGTCGGCCTTCAGGCCGTTGACCTTGACCGCGTCTATGCTGCCCTGCTTGATCAAGACTTCTCGCAGCTGCTCCATCCCGGCCAGGGTGATGTCGGCGCGGCTCCAGTCGTTGATCTCCAGCACGTCGCGCAGCGAGCGCGCGGTGCCGGAGGTTCCGACGGCGAGCTGCCACTCGCTGGGGCGGTATTCATGGCGGATGCGCTGGATCTCGTTGCGGGCGGCCAGCGTGGCGTCGCGGAAATTGCCGCGGGTCAGCTTGCCGTCCGGGAAAAAGCGCATCGTGTAGCTGACGCAGCCCAGCGGCAGGCTTTCGGTGACCAGCGCCTTGTAATGGCTGCCGATGATGAATTCGGTGGAGCCGCCGCCGATGTCCACCACCATCCGGCGCTCCTTGGTGTCCGGCAGCGAGTGGGCGGCGCCCAGGTAGATCAGCCGCGCCTCTTCTCGGCCGGCGATCACCTCGATCGGGAAGCCCAGCCGCTCCTCGGCCTCGGCGATGAAGGCCGGCGCGTTCCTGGCCACGCGCAGCGTGTTGGTGCCAACCACGCGGACCTGGGCCGGCACGAAGCCGCGCAGCCGCTCGCCGAAACGGGCCAGGCAAGCCAGCGCGCGTTCCTGTGTATCGTCGTTCAGATGTTTGTCGGCGGTGAGGCCGGCGCCCAGGCGCACGGTTTCTTTCATCACGTCCAGGGCGTACAGCTGGTCGTCCACCACGCGGGACACTTGCAGCCGGAAGCTGTTGGAGCCCAGATCGATGGTGGCCAGCACGGTGTGCGGGGGCGTGGCGTGTGTCAAGGACACCCCTTTTCTTGTTCGGTTGCGCCCGCGGGGCCGCAGCGGAGCGAACAACGCCCGGCGCGCCCGGCAAGCAAAATGGCGGTAACCGCGAGATGTTACCGCCATTTTGCACCCAGCGTCATGTCCGGACCGCGCCGTTCAGCGCCCCATGGTTTCGCGCTTGATGTCTTCCAGCGTGGTGTGGCGGATGTCCTTGCCCTTGACCAGGTAGACCACGTATTCGGAGATGTTCTTGGCGTGGTCGCCGATGCGCTCGATGGCCTTGGAGATGAACAGCGTGTCGATCGACATGCTGATGGTGCGCGGATCTTCCATCATGAAGGTGATCAGCTGACGCAGCTCTGACGCGAAATTCTCGTCCAGCCGCTGGTCTTCCTCGGCCAGCTCCAGCGCGGCGCTGGTGTCCAGCCGGGCGAAGGCGTCCAGCGCGCGGCGCAGCATCGCCAGCGCCACGTCGGCCATCTTTTCGATTTCGCGGAAGCGCGGCATCTGGAAGCGTTCGGACTGGTGGATGGTCTTGCCCATCCGCGCGATCTTGGCCGCCTCGTCGCCGATGCGCTCCAGATCGGTGATGATCTTGATCACGGTGAAGACGATGCGCAGATCGCTGGCAGCCGGCTGGCGGCGGGCGATGATGTGCAGACAGTCGTCGTCGATGCCGACTTCCATCGCATTGACCAGCGCGTCCTCGGCCATCACCTTGTCCAGCCGCGGCACGTCGCCGGCCATCAGGGCATCGACGGCGGACAGGATCTGCTGCTCCACCAGGCCGCCCATCTGCAGCACACGGGTACGGATGGTTTCCAGCTCCAGATCGAACTGCTTGGAAATGTGTTCTGCCATGTTTGCCTCGGGAATTTCGCGAAAATGGTAAATTGTAAGACAAGCAGATGACAGCCGCGTGACATGCCATCTTCGTCCGGCCGCGTCCAGCCGGCCGGAACGGACAGGATTCGCCTCAGCGCAGCACTTCCACGCCGCTTTGCTTGCCCAGCACCAGCACGTCGGCGCGGCGGCGGGCGAACAGGCCGCAAGTGACGACGCCGGCGATGTGGTTGATGGTCTCCTCCAGCTCCACCGGCTTCATGATCTGCAGGCCGTGCACGTCCAGGATCACGTTGCCGTTGTCGGTGGTCACGCCCTGGCGCAGTTCCGGGTGGCCGCCCAGACGCACCAGTTCGCGCGCGACGTAGCTGCGCGCCATCGGAATCACCTCGATCGGCAGCGGGAAGGCGCCCAGCATGGCCACGTACTTCTGCTCGTCGGCGATGCAGATGAACTCATCGGCCACGCCGGCGACGATCTTCTCGCGCGTCAGCGCCGCGCCGCCGCCCTTGATCATGTGCAGGTGGTGGTTGATCTCGTCGGCGCCGTCGATATACACCGGCAGCTTCTCCACTTCGTTCAGGTCGAACACCGGAATATGGTGAGCCTTCAGCCGCGCGGTGGAGGCCTCGGAGCTGGACACCGCGCCCTTGATGCGCCCCTTGATGCCGGCCAGTTCCTCGATGAACAGATTGACGGTGCTGCCGGTGCCCACGCCGATGATGGCGTCTTCCGGCACGAATTCCAGCGCCTTCTTGGCGACGGCGAGTTTCAGTTGATCCTGGGTCAGCATGATGGGGCCTCCTGGTTGGTGTTGTGCCGCCCATGCCCGGCATGAGCGATGATGCGCGATTATCCCACAAGCGGACTGCGCCGGCATGACGCCTGGCCGCTTGTTCAAAATCTTGCGGAGCGGGTTGATCCTCTCCCTGCCCCAGGCTCGCCGACGCGGGCAATTCAAGCCGCGCGGCGAAGAGGCGCGGCGCTGGATCAGCGGTTTCGGCCGCGGCGCTTAGGCCGGCATCAGCAGGCAGACAGCCTGCGCCTCTATCGCCTCGCAGCGGCCCAGATAGCCCAGCTTCTCGTTGGTCTTGCCCTTGACATTGACCGCGCCGACATCCAGCCCCAGGTCCGCCGCGATATTGGCGCGCATCGCGTCGATGTGCGGCGCCAGCTTCGGCCTTTGCGCGATCAGCGTGCTGTCGACATTGACCGGCCGCCAGCCGGCCGCCCTCACCCGCGCCGCCGCTTCGCGCAGCAGCGCGCGGCTGTCGGCGCCCTTGAATTCGACCGCGGTGTCCGGGAAGTGGCGGCCGATGTCGCCCAGCGCGGCGGCGCCCAGCAGCGCGTCGGTGATCGCGTGCAGCAGCGCGTCGGCGTCCGAGTGGCCGAGCAGGCCCTTGTCGTGCGGGACGTCCACTCCGCCCAGGATCAGCGGGCGGCCCTCCACCAATTGGTGCACGTCGTAGCCTTGTCCGATGCGAAACATGTTCTTCCTTGCTGTTCAGTAGTCTTCGCGCGCGGCCAGGATGGCGCGGGCCAGCACCAGATCGCGCGGATAGGTGACCTTGAAATTCTGGGCGTCGCCCTCGACCAGCAACGGTTTCAGCCCCAGCCGCTCGACAGCGGACGCCTCGTCGGTGACGTCCTCGGCCGCCACGCCGCGCAACGCGTTCTCCAGCACGCCGGCGCGGAACATCTGCGGCGTCTGCGCCAGCCACAGGCCGTTGCGCGGCACGGTGGCGGCGACATGGCCGTCGGCGTCGGCGCGCTTGACGGTGTCCGGCACCGGCAGCGCCAGCAGGCCGCCCACCGCATGGCCGGACAAGGCGGCGATCAGGCGCTCCACGGCGGCCACCGACAGGCAGCAGCGCGCCGCGTCGTGCACCAGCACCCAGTCGTCCTCTGCGCAGGCGAGCGCGGCCAGTCCGTTGGCCACGCTTTCGGCGCGGCTGGCGCCGCCGACGCGGCGCACCGACAGCTTGGGCAAATCCCAGTCGAAACCGTCGAACCATTCATCCTGCGGCGACACCACCACCGCCACTTCGTCCACGCCCGGCACCGCCGCCAGCGTGGCCAGCGTGTGCCACATCAGCGGCTTGCCGTTCAATTGCAGATATTGCTTGGGGCTGGGCGCGCCGAAGCGGCTGCCTGAGCCCGCCGCCGGCACCAGCGCGATCATTCTGGCCATCGCCTCAATCCCCCGCCTGCGCCGGCGACTCCAGGCCGCGCCAGATGCAGGCGCCCTTCACCGTCTTGTCCAGCGCGTCCAGATAGGCCTGGTGCTCGGCTTGTTCAGCCTCGCTGGCGGCCAGCACCTTCAGCGGCTTGCGCTCGAACTGGATGGCGCCGACGTCGCCCGGCAACTCCACCTCGATGTCCATCGCCAGGCTTTCCTGGCCGCGCGTCATCCATAGATAGACTTCGGACAGCAGCTCGCAGTCCACCAGCGCGCCGTGCAGGGTCCGGTTGGAGCGGTCGATCTCGAAGCGGTCGCACAAGGCATCCAGGCTGTTGCGCTTGCCGGGGAACATGTCGCGCGCTTCGCGCAGCGTGTCGATCACGCTGGCGCAAAGCTTGTCGATCGGCTCGATGCCGATCTTGGCGAATTCGGCGTTGAGAAAGCCGATGTCGAAGGGCGCGTTGTGGATGATCAGCTCGGCGCCGCGCAGGAAATCGGCGATTTCCTGCCCCACCTTGGAGAACACCGGCTTGCCGTCCAGAAACTCCAGCGAGATGCCGTGCACGCGCTGGGCATCGGGATCAATCTCCCGCTGCGGATGGATATAAAGATGCAGGTGCTTGCCGGTCAGCTTGCGGCCGACCATTTCCAGGCCGGCGAACTCAATGATGCGGTGGCCCTGCTGCGGATCGAGACCGGTGGTTTCGGTATCGAGAATAATCTGTCTCATGCTGCGTCCTGCCCGCGAAGCCGTGTCGACGGCGCCGCGGCGTGTCTACTGGTCAGACCGACTCCACGCCCTTGTTGGCGAGTTGATCGGCTCTCTCGTTGAACTCGTGGCCGGAGTGGCCCTTCACCCAGCGCCATTCCACATCCAGATGGCGGTTGCGCTCGGCGTCCAGCTCCTGCCACAGGTCGGCGTTCTTCACCGGCTCCTTGGCCGCGGTTTTCCAGCCGCGCGCCTTCCAGCCGTGTATCCATTCGGAGATGCCCTTCTGCACGTACTGGGAGTCGGTGTAGACCACCACCTTGCACGGCCGGTTCAACGCCGCCAGCGCCCGGATCACGGCCATGATTTCCATTCTATTGTTGGTGGTGCCGCGCTCTCCGCCGAACAACTCCTTTTCCTTGCCCTTGTAGCGCATCAACGCGCCCCAGCCGCCGGGGCCGGGATTGCCCTTGCAGGCGCCGTCGGTGTAAATCTCGACTCTGTCTTCTGTCGTCATGCTGTCTCGTTCATTGGCAGGACGATACGCCGTCCCGCTCGGTTGTTTCCGGCCGCTTGTGCGTGTGCTGGCGCTCGTTGCCCGCCACCACGCCCAGCGCGCCCTTCTTCTTGGCCTGCTGCTTCCAATTGGGCGTGATCAAGCGCATGCCGCGCTGGCGCTTGACCGCCTCGATGCCGTATACCCCGGCAGCCAGCGGCCACCAGCGCTCGCCCGCGTCCTCCATGAAGCCGCAGCGGCCCAGCCAGTCCTGGCGCGAGAACGGCGGCGCATACGCCATGAAGGCGCCGTCCTCCAGCTCCAGCTCCAGCAGCGCCAGCCAGTCCTTGATCCGGGGCTGGGTGAAAAAATTGCCGTTCCAGGGCACCGACTCCCTGCCCTGGATCAGCCTGCGCACCCCCCATAGCGACAGCGGGTTGAAACCGGTCAGGATCAGCCGGCCCTCCGGCATCAGCACGCGGTCAGCTTCGCGCAGTACCTGGTGCGGCTGGGTGGTAAAATCCAGCACATGGGGCATCACCAGAAGGTCCAGGCTGCGGGTCTCGAACGGCAGGAAGGCGGGATCGCAGCGCACATCGACGTCGCCGTAATCGGCCACCCGGCACTGCCAGGGAATGCGGTTGCCGCTCAAGCAGTCCATTTCCGGCAACCCGACCTGCACCGCGTGGTAGCCGAAGGCGTCGGCCACCGCCCGCTCGAAATATTCCTGCTCGCGCTGCAGCAGGTAACGTCCGAGCTCGGTGCCGGTCAGCCAGGCGCCAAACGAATTTTTCATGGGGGAAAGCCTTATGGCAGCCACGTTTAGCATCGCCCCGGTAGGGGCATTCACTGACAATTATATCTGGGTTTTGCGCGAGGGCGCGCGCGCCGTCGCCGTGGACCCGGGCGAAGCCGCGCCGCTGCTGCGCTACCTGGAGCAGGAAAAGCTGCGGCTGGAAGCCGTGCTGATCACCCACCACCACGCCGACCACTGCGGCGGCCTGCCGGAATTGCTGCGCGCCTGGCCAGGCATTCCGGTCTACGGGCCGGCCAGCGTTTCGGGCGTCAGCCATCCGGTGATGGAGGGCGACGCCGTTGAGCTGGACATGGGACAGGCCAAGGTGCTGGAAGTGCCCGGCCACACCCTTGACCACCTGGCATACCTGCTGGACGACGCGCTGTTTTGCGGCGACACCCTGTTCGCCGCAGGCTGCGGCAGGGTATTCGAGGGCACGCCGGAACAGATGCTGGCTTCGCTGAAAAAACTGGCCCGATTGCCGCCGCAAACCAAGGTTTACCCCGCCCACGAATACACGCTGTCCAATCTGCGCTTCGCGCTGGCTGCCGATCAGCATAATCCGATACTCGCGATGCGCCATAGCCGCGACAGCGCGCTGCGCGAACGCGGACTGCCCACCCTGCCCAGCACCATCGCGCTGGAAACCGCCAGCAACCCCTTCCTTCGCAGCGGCGAACCGGCGCTGCGCGAAGCGCTGCGGCAGCGCGGCGGACATCCGGGCGACAGCGAGGAAACCTGCTTCGCCATGCTGCGGGAATGGAAGAACGATTTTCGCTGACAGGCATGCCGGATACGTAACTTTTCGCAGTCCATCCGCGGAGCCCTTCACTTGCTCGCGAAATGGGCTATAAGCAATGAAAGCGCATGAAATGATTTGCCTTTTTCAATTGACACCCCCCTGACGCATGTTTAGCATCAGCCGGAATCAGAAATACGGGCTCGTCTGAATGAAACGCTTCACTCCATTGGCACTCGCCGTGTCGCTCGCATTGCCATTCGCATCGCTGGCTCTGGCCGGCCCCGCGCCGTCTTCCGGCGTGGACGAAGCGATGGCCGCCGGCCTCGACATGATGCTGCTGAACTCCAGCCTGCTGCGCAACGGCGACGACGTCTGGAAGCGCGTGCGCGAAGGCTTTCAGCTGGACGAGGTCAACGCCGACACCGTCCGCCGCCAGGAGCGTTTCTACGCCAGCCGCCCCGAATACTTCAAACGCACGCTGGACCGCAGCCGCAAATACCTGTTCCACATCATGAACGAGGTGGAGCGCCGCGGCATGCCGACCGAAATCGCGCTGCTGCCTATGGTGGAAAGCGCTTTCGTGCCCACCGCCAATTCCCGCGTCGGCGCAGCCGGCCTGTGGCAGTTCATGCCGGCCACCGGCCGCCATTACGGGCTGGAGCAGACCTGGTGGTATGACGGCCGCCGCGACGTGACCGACGCCACCCGCGCCGCGCTCGATTACCTGCAAAACCTGTACGCCCAGTTCGGCGACTGGAACCTGGCGCTGGCCGCGTACAACTGGGGCGAAGGCAATCTGGCCCGCGCGATCGCCAAGGCACAGGCCAGCGGCATCGATCCCACCTACGAGAACATCCGCCTACCGAACGAGACGCGCAACTACGTGCCCAAGCTGCTGGCGGTGCGCAATATCCTGCTCAGCCCGGAAAAGTACGGCGTCCATCTGGACAAGTTCCCCAACAAGCCCTACTTCGTCGCCGTCTCCACCGGCAAGCACATGAACATCGACATCGCCGCCAAGCTGGCCGGCATCTCGGTGGCGGAATTCAAGGAATTGAACCCGGCCTTCAACCTTCCGGTGTTCGCCTACAAGGCCGGCCGCCAGATGCTGCTGCCCGCCGCCAAGGTCGACAAGTTCCAGGCCAATCTGGACAAATGGAGCAAGCCGCTTCTGACCTGGGAAGTCTACGTTCCCAAGAGCGACGAGAACATCAACGCCGTCGCCGGTGACCACGGCATGAGCAGCGGCCAGCTGATCGCGGCCAACCGCATCAGCGGCGGCACGCTGAAAGCCGGCCAACCGGTGCTGGTGGCGATGAACAAGCCGCTGAACGACGGCCAGTCGTTCGAATCGGTGGATACCCCGATCGGCGATGCGCCGATCAGTGCCGGCGCGACGTTGATCGCACAAGCCGAACCCGCGCCTGCGACCCAGCCTGCCGTGACGCAGGTCGCGCTGGCAGCAACGCCGCAAGCCGCGGCGCCGGCAGCCACGCCTGTCGCCTCCGTCCAGCCGCAAGTCGCGCCGCAACCGGCCGTCGACACCAGCCTCGCCGCGCGCCAAGCCGTGCTGCTGGCCAGTTCGGCCAATGCCGCCGAAGACAGCGCCGCCGCCCGCTCGTTGGCCACCCGCGATCTCGGCAGCTACACCGTCGCCAGCGGCGACACGCTGTACAGCATCGCCCGCCGCAGCAACCTCGACATCGACGATCTGAAAACGCTGAACCAACTGGACGGCAATCTGGTTCAGGTTGGCCAGAAGCTGAGGCTGAAAGCCGACAGCGCAACCGATAATCTCGTCGCCAACAGTGACGACGATGGCGCGGATCCGGCCTTGGTCAAAGTAGCCGAGCGCCGGTCCGGCGCAAGCGCAAGCCATGTCCGCCGCAGCAAGGAATACGTGGTTCAGCGCGGCGACACGCTGTTCAGCATCGCCCGCCGCTTCGGCGTCACCCACAACGACATCCAGCGCATCAACGGCAGCCGCCACCCCAATCACCTGCAGCCGGGCCAGAAGGTCAAGATCGTCGGCCTGTAGTCCGCCAGAAAATGGCGACGCCCGCATGAAAACGGCCCGGAAATCCCGGGCCGTTTTTCGTTAGATCATCAGGACTTTCTGGGCGCGCCGCGCATCCTCCGCACCAAGCTGCGCGCCGGCGGCGGCGCGGCGATCAACTGCGGCAGAATATCCTGCAATTGTCCGCGCAGCTCCTCCACCGTCAACGACAGCTCGGCCACCAGCCAGTGGCAATGCGTGGGCTCGCGCATCCGCGCGGGATTGTCGGCCGCCGGCAAGGGGTCGGCCAGCAACTGCGGCTGGTTGAAGCGCAGCGCGTGCGCCGCGCGCAGCAAGGTGCGTACAATCGCCCTCCTAGGGGAACGCTCTTCCGCCAAAGCCGGGGTTGATGCCGACACTTCGCCCATCCTGTCCAGCAAGGTCCAGATGCTGCGCTGGCAACGCTGGACCTGATCCAGCTGGCGGTGCGACAGCGCCGACTCTTGCGTCACCGCAGGCAACAGACCGCGCAAACGGATCAGACGGCTGTTGAACTGGTCCAGCGCCGCATCGCCCTCCACCGGCAGCCGGCGCGCGATGCGGTTGTACAGCAGCGCGGCCTCGCGCAGATTGTCGGCCAGCAGGAAACGCCAGCTGTCCAGCGCCCGCAACGGCAGCGTGGCGGCGGCGGCCATGCCGATCAGCGAACCGATCAGCACATTGCAGCTGCGCCACAGCGCCTCGTTGATCGGCTCGTCGCCCAGCCCGCCAACGATCACCAGCGTGATGCCGGTCAGCAACGCCAGATAGCCTCCTTTGCCCTGCGCATGCCAGCAACTGAGCGCCACCACCGCCAGCATCCAGGCGTAGCAGAGATACGGCGATACGCCGTGCAACAGAATGGCGGCCAACCCAGCCACCGCGCCCAGCAGCGAGCCCCCCATCCGCTCCAGCGCCTTGCGCCTCACGCCGCCCCAGTGCGGCACCCCGCCCAGCACGATCAGGATCGTCACCAGCATCCAGCCGCCGTGCGGGATGCCGGTGGCCAGCACCAGCGCCAGGCCGGCCAGAAAAGCCAGCGCCACCCGCAACACATGCGCCTGGCGCGCGTAGCGATTCAGGTAGTAGGGCACCACCAGAATCCGCCATGGATGCTGCCATCTCCCGCCCATGCCTCTACTCCGGACTCCGGCTGTCCAGCCAGATCGTGACCGGGCCATCGTTGATCAGGCCAACCTGCATGTCCGCGCCGAATACGCCGGTTGGCACCGGCTTGCCCAGCGCGGCGGCCAGCTCGGCGACGAAGCGGTCGAACAGCGGTTGCGAGATCTCGCCCCGCGCCGCGCGCGAGTACGAAGGCCGATTGCCCTTCTTCACGCTGGCGTGGAGCGTGAACTGGCTGACCGCCAGCGCGTCGCCGCCGCAATCGAGCAGGCTGCGGTTCATCACCCCTGCCTCATCGTTGAAGATGCGCAGCTGGCTGATCTTGCGCACCAGCCAGACGATGTCGTCCGGCCCATCCGCCTCCTCCACCCCGACCAGCAGCAAGGCGCCGGCGCCTATCTCACCCGCCGTTCGCCCCTCCACCGTCACCGCCGCCTGACTTACCCTTTGCACCAGCACCCGCATTCGAACATTCCTCGTCGTGACTCTCGTTTCATTCTACCCATTCCTTCGCGGCGGACGCGAGCCGCCGCGCTTAGGTACAATAGCGCCAACTCAAGAAAAGGAATCGCCGCATGTTGATGGTCATCTCGCCGGCCAAGACGCTGGATTACCAAAACCCGCCCGCCGTCGACCAATACAGCCAGCCCGACCTGCTGGACCATAGCGCGGAGCTGATCGGCGTCCTGCGCCAGAAAAGCCCGCTGGACGTCGCCAAATTGATGAGCATCAGCGACGCCTTGGCCAATCTCAACGTCGGCCGCTACGCCGACTGGCAGCGCCCGTTCACTCCCGGCAACGCCAAGCAGGCGATCTACGCCTTCATGGGCGATGTCTACGAAGGCCTCGACGCCGCCACGCTGGCCCAACCCGCCGTCGGCTATCTGCAGGATCGCCTGCGCATTCTGTCCGGCTTGTACGGCGTGCTGCGCCCGCTCGACCTGATGCAGGCCTACCGGCTGGAAATGGGCACCCGCCTGGCCAACGGGCGCGGCAAGAATCTGTACGAGTTCTGGGGAGAAACTGTTACCGCCAGGCTCAACGCGCAACTGGACGCGTTGGGCCAGCGCACGCTGGTGAACCTGGCGTCGGACGAGTATTTCAAGTCGGTGAAGCCCCGGACGCTCAACGCGGCCATCGTCACGCCGGTGTTCCAGGACAAAAAGAATGGCCAGTACAAGATCATCAGCTTCTACGCCAAACGCGCGCGCGGCCTGATGGCGCGCTGGGCCGCCGAGCGCGGCGTCGTCGATCCGGAGCAGCTGCGCGGCTTCGACAGCGAGGGCTACGCCTTCGACGCGGCGGCTTCGAACGAACTGAGCTGGGTATTCCGCCGCGACCGCGAATAAGCTGGCCAGGCCAGACCATCGTCATTAATATCATGCCTTTATCTGACAGGACGAGGCATGATCGCCACCCGCCTTGCGACCCCGACCGACTCCTCGGCGCTGGCCGAATTGTTCTACCGGATCGACTTGCACTATTTCGGCCCCGAACGGGCAAGCCGCGAGGCCTCCGCCCGCTACGTGGCCGGCAACTTGTTCCAAGCGCATTGCGGCGTGCAAGTCATGCTGGCGGAACGCGAGAACATCGCGATCGGCCTCGCGACCTTTTCGCTGCTATACCCCGCGCCGGAATATGGCGGCCAATTGTTCATGAAGGATTTGTTCGCCGTCCCTGAAGCGCGCGGCGGCGGCATAGGCAAAGCCTTGATGAAGGCGCTGGCCCGCCATGCCATGGCGCACGGCTGCAAACGGCTGGATTGGACGGCCGAGCGAGGCAATGAGGACGCAATGGCGTTCTATCGCAGCATCGGCGCCGACATCGTGGCTGACAAGATTTACTACCGCTTCGCTGGCGAAGCCTTGAAAGCCTTTGCGGCATGACTGAACGCAGAAATGCAAAAAACCGAGGCATTCGCCTCGGTTTTTTGACTATTGGTTGCGGGGGCAGGATTCGAACCTACGACCTTCGGGTTATGAGCCCGACGAGCTACCAGACTGCTCCACCCCGCGTCTGAATTCTGTTCTACGTTTCGTGCAGAGAAGTGAACTATACTGAAGACCGTGTTCGCCGTCAACTGCTTTATGAAACTTTCTTTAAAACCCGCGGCAATCCGACTTCATAATCTTTAACAGATGTCGGCGGCAAAAACATAAGCGGTCAACAAAAAGCCGCTACATTGACATCGTGGTCGGCGCCGATGCGAAAGCAAAGGCGGCCAGCTTGCCATTTGGGTCTGCCAACCTGATGGATAGCCAACCGGCCTTGTGCATTTTGACAGGTGTTGCAAGCTGCATGCGACTGCCAGCGCGTACAGCCCAGGCGATGCCTGTTCTCCTAAGTGTTCATCACGGAACTTCGGGCCGCCTTGTGCGGCCCATTTTTTTTGCTCTGGCCGGCCGATTGTATACCAAATAAATACAAAATGCCAATAAAATACCAGTTACTCAGCTGCTAGCAGCTGCTCGTGGCAGCCCATCTCCCATTCTCTTGCGCATCAGCAAGGTCGCCGCGGTCAGCGCGCCCATCACGCCATAGCTGATCCACGGCAGCAACAATATCGAGCGTTCCACCGGCCAATGCCAGGCCAGCCAACTGCGCAGCGCCATCTCCGCCACCAAGCCTACGCCCCACATCGCCGTCATCGCGCGGATTCCTCGGCGGAAGGCCGCTTGCTGCCACAACCGCTCGCAACGCTCCCGCCCGCCCTCTTCCTTACGCTCTATCGTCGCCCGCGCCAGATAGAACACCAACGGTCTCGGCAACAACAAGGACAACAGGAAAGCCGCGCCAAACAAACCCGTCAGCAAAGACTCGCGCAGCAGCAGCATTTTCTCGCCCCCGCCCAACAACATCGCCAGCAGCGACAATGCAATGCCCAACAGCACCATCATGCTGAGTGCATCCACCCGCCGCGTCCTCCGCAGCTCCCACAAGCTCCAGGCTATCGGCGGCGCAGCCGATAGCAACAAGCCGCCCATTTCGCCCCAATGCGGTTTGGCCCAACGGTAACAAAGCCAGGGCAGCAGGAAATTGACGACCAGTTCGAGCAGCAGCAGGGCGCGTCGCGGCATGGCGCGGACTCCAAAATAAAATCGTTACAGTGCAGACCCATCATGCAATTGTCAATGCGGAGCCATTCTCACCGCCGCGCGAAAAACCAAGCCCCGCTCTAGGCGGGGCTTGGCGCGCCGGCACACTGGGCCGGCGATCGGGAAATCGGGAAAACTCAGGCCGCTGCCTGGATGAATCCGTTGGCCGGATACATCGCGCTGGCCAATCCCAGCGCGGACTTGAAAGTCACTTCAAACATCTTGCCGACCTGGCGCACGCTGATCACTTCATAGTGAACTACGTCGCCGCACTCCTTATGTTCGAAAACTTTGTAGCCCGGCTTCAGTTGCGAGATTTTCATAATTCAATCCTTATTCTTTTTTTCAATAAAAAACAAATAGATATTCGTTGTTTGTCAGCGTCCGTCGGAAAAAGTTCCAACCAGGCGCACAGTCAATCTGCTGCCTGCCTGCAATCTAGCAGGCGTGGATGACAAGCCCGTGACGAAGTCCATCATCCTCAAGCGCCCATTACGGCGCTGATCCGCGCGACGCAACCGCAGCATCCGCGCAATCCACCATGCTATAGCAAGCCAACGGTTCGCCGCAGCTGGACTTCTGTCAGTGTTCGCCACACGGCGATGACAAAAGACCGTGGCCGCAGTCGGACAAGAAAACAATCCCCGCCGCCTAGCAACTTTCCTTAAGGGTAAAACAAGACCCCAGTTACCAATATGGCAACCGGGGCCAAGATAACCAAGCATCATCAAAATACCTGGTGATACTACTTATCTGCCATGACCTAGGTCAATGGCGGACGGCGGAAATCAGCCGACGCGCATGCCCGGCTTGACGCCTGCGTCCACGTCCAGCAGGAACAGGCCTTCGCTGTCATCCACCCCGGACGCGCAGACGATCATGCCCTGCGACACGCCGAAGCGCATCTTGCGCTCGGCCAGGTTGGCGACCACGATCACATGGCGGCCCACCAGCTTTTCCGGCTCCTGATAAGCCTTGCGGATGCCGGAGAAGATATTGCGGGTTTCGAAGCCCAGATCCACCTTGAACTGCAGCAGCTTGTCCGAGCCTTCGACGAAGTTGCATTCCAGCACCTTGCCTACGCGCAGGTCCACCTTGGCGAAGTCGTCGATCTTGATGGTTTCGGCCAGCGGCTCGTGCGCGGCGGCGGCCGGCGCGTCTTGGGTAGCTTGCATATTCTGTTTGTTCGCTTCTATCAATTTGTCGATCAGCGCCGGGTCGATGCGCTGCATCAGATGCTGGTAGGCATTGATCTTTTTGCCCAACAGCAGGGTTTCCGCGTCGCTCCAGGAGAGCGGCGCCACATCCAGGAACGCTTCCACGCCCTCTGCCAGCTTCGGCAGCACCGGCTTCAAGTAGATGGCCAGCAGGCGGAAGGCGTTGACCAGCACGGTGCAGACGTCCTGCAGGCGCGCGTCCTGGCCTTCCTGCTTGGCCAGCTCCCACGGCTTGTTGGCGTCCACGTAGCCGTTGACGATGTCGGCCAGCGCCATCACGTCGCGCAGCGCCTTCGCGTATTCGCGCGCCTCGTAGGCGGCGGCCAGCTCTTCGGCCGCGGCCTGCAGCTTGGCCAGGATCTCACCGTCGGACACCTGGGCGGCCAGCATGCCGTCGAAGCGCTTGGCGATGAAGCCGGCGGAGCGGCTGGCGATGTTGACGAACTTGCCGACCAGGTCGGAGTTCACCCGCGCGACGAAGTCGTTCAGATTGAGATCGATGTCTTCGATGCGGCCGTTCAGCTTGGCGGCGATGTAGTAACGCATCCACTCCGGATTCAGGCCGCAATCCAGGTAGCTCTTGGCCTGGATGAAGGTGCCGCGCGACTTGGACATCTTCTGCCCGTCCACGGTCAGGAAGCCGTGGGCGAACACGCCGGTCGGCGAGCGCAGGCCGGAATAGTTCAGCATCGCAGGCCAGAACAGCGCGTGGAAGTACAGGATGTCCTTGCCG
Organism: Chromobacterium sp. INPA-IVC; assembly: GCF_059047085.1. Lineage (NCBI taxonomy): Bacteria > Pseudomonadati > Pseudomonadota > Betaproteobacteria > Neisseriales > Chromobacteriaceae > Chromobacterium > Chromobacterium sp. INPA-IVC. The sequence goes on from NZ_JBTNLS010000009.1 coordinate 192,161, forward strand.
ATGAAGTGGTACATCTCGGTCTGGCTATCCTTGGCGAACCATTCGTCGAAGTTCAGGCTCAGACGCTCGCACAGGTTCTTGAAGCTGGCCATGTAGCCGATCGGCGCGTCCAGCCACACATAGAAGTACTTGCCCGGCGCGCCGGGAATCTCGAAGCCGAAGTACGGCGCGTCGCGGCTGATGTCCCAGTCCTGCAGGCCGCCGCCGATCCACTCGTTCATCTTGTTCAGCGATTCCGGCTGCAGGTGCTGCTGCACCGCGCCGTCGGCGCGGCGGCTGGAGCCGCTGGTCCAGGCCTTCAGGAAGTCCGCGCATTCGCCCAGGCGGAAGAAGTAGTGCTCGGACGTCTTCAGCACCGGCTTGGCGCCGGACACTGCCGAGTACGGGTTCTTCAGCTCGGTCGGCGCGTAGGTGGCGCCGCAGACTTCGCAATTGTCGCCGTACTGATCCTTGGCGGAACACTTCGGGCACTCGCCCTTGACGAAGCGGTCCGGCAGGAACATCTGCTTTTCCGGGTCGAACAGCTGCTCGATGGTGCGGCAGGCGATCTTGTCGTCGGCCTTCAGCGCCAGGTAGACCTGTTCCGCCAGCGCCTTGTTCTCCGGGCTGTTGGTGCTGTAGTAGTTGTCGTGGCCGATCAGGAAACCCTGCGAATCGGCGACGTGCAGCTCGCGCACTTCATTCACCAGCTGCTCGGGCGTGATGCCGCGCTTCTCGGCGGCCAGCATGATCGGCGCGCCGTGGGTATCGTCGGCGCAGACGTAATAGCATTCGTGGCCGCGCATCTTCTGGAAGCGCACCCAGATGTCGGTCTGGATCTGTTCCAGCATGTGGCCCAGGTGCAGCCCCGCGTTGGCGTAAGGCAGCGCGCTGGTCACCAGAATCTTGCGTTTTGTCATGGTTGGGTAATCCGTATCGGCAATCTCAAGCGATCGATTATAGAGACAGAACGGACGGGCGGCCATCGCACCGCGCCGCCCATATTGCCGCGCACAAAAAACATAAGCCCGGAACGCGCGGCGGCCGGGCTTGTGACAGTCAAAACGGACGGATCAGGCGCTCTGGCCAGCCAGTTCGCCCTGTCGTTCCGCCGGCGCGGTGCGCTCGGCCATCGCGATGCCCACCATCTTGCGCCCCAGCAGCACATAGGCTAGCGAGAAGCACAGCGACAGCACCGCGAAACCAGCGAGCCCGCTGCTCTGGTAAACCTGGCGGAACAGCTCGATGCCCACCGCGTAGCCGGCCATTGAGATCATGCTCATGCTGGCGGAGATGGTGCCGCGGCCCGCTAGGTCGCAGGACATCAGCGCGAAGCGGTACAACACGCCGAAAGCCATGCCCTCGCCGAACGCCATCAGGCTCATGCCGGCCACCATCCAGTACTGCGGCGCCGACGAGGTCAGCACGCCGCCCACCATCACGGCCAGGCCGCCGACGATAGGCCACATGCCCACCAGCGCGGAGCGGCCCAGCGGCCAGCGGTCTGCGATCACGGCCAGCGCCAGGTTGCCGGCGATCAGGCCGCCGAACACCGGGAGCTGCATCAGGCCGTATTCGACGGTGCTCATATGCAAGTCGCGCACCAGCAGCACCGGCGACAGCGCGATCCAGCCCATCAGCGGCAGCGCCAGCAGCGGGATGCACAGCGCGGCCAGCACGAAGCGGCTGTGGCCGAACACCTTCAGGTAGTCGCGGCCCATGCTGGACAGCGGCAGCTTCTCATGGCTGGGCGCTACAGTTTCCGGCATCCGCAGGTACAGGCCGATCAGCGCCAGGAAGGACAGGCCGGCGATGAACAGGAAGCCGGTGCGCCACGGCGCCAGCTCCAGCAGCGCCGCGCCGGCGAGCGGGCCGACCAGCGGCGCGATCAGCGCCACATTGGCCATCAGCGCGGTCACGCGCACGGCGGCGCTTTCCTCGAACGACTCTTGCAGCGATGCGTAGCCTACCGCGTTGATGAAGCACAGGCCCACGCCCTGCAGCAGGCGCAGCGCGATGAAAGCCTCGATCGTGCTGACCAGGTAAGTGGCCAGGCAAGCGATGGTGAAGTATGCGACGCCGAACAACAGCACCGGACGGCGGCCGATGCGGTCGGACAGCGGGCCGGTCAGCCACGGCAGCAGCGCGCCGCCGATCAGGAAGGCGGTCATCGACGTCGGCGCCCAAGAGGCGTCGACCAGAAACTCGCGGGTCACCGCCAGCATGGCGGGCTGCACCATGTCGTTGCAGATATAGACGGCGAATTCGAACAGGACCAGGGCCAACGGGAACAGCAGATTGGCCCAGGTAAGCTTGGCGTGTTTGGACTGCATAAAGCGGAGAAAGCCTTTCGATCAAAGAGCAGGGCCCGCGGCCTGACGGGGCCGAGCCTTGGAACGCAAGCGTCGCGCATTGCGTAAAGAACCGGTAATACTACGCTTTTCAAAGACTTTTATCAAAAAAAACTTATAAACCAAACGCTGATACGCAATAAATTCCCTGACCTGCGCAAGCGCTCAGGAGTAAGATGCGGACATCGCGGAGCGCGATGCGCCCAAGACAAAATCCGATTAAAATTGTCGGAAATACCCATCCGGACCCTCGCATGTTCTCCAAACTCACCCGCCTGTTCGGCGGCCAAGCCGACCGGGCCACCCAGAACGAAACCATGGCACAGCTCGAAAACCAGATCCTCGAAATCCTGAAGCCGCTGATCGACGCCAATACCGGCAAAAGCTACGTAGCGGCCAAAAACGTCAAGAACCTCAAGTGCGGCGACGCCGAGATCAGCCTGGACGTGGTGCTGGCCTACCCGGCCAAGAGCCAGTTCGACGCAGTCCGCCAGCAGTTCGAGGCGGCGCTGGCGCCATTGGCGGAAGGCCGCGCCGTCAAGGTGGCGGTGAGCAGCCAGATCGCCAGCCACTCCGCCCAGCGCGGCGTGCCGCTGCTGCCCGGCGTGAAGAACGTGATCGCCGTCGCCTCCGGCAAGGGCGGCGTCGGCAAGTCCACCACCGCAGCCAACCTGGCGCTGGCGCTGGCGGACGAAGGCGCGCGCGTCGGCCTTCTGGACGCGGACATCTACGGCCCGTCGCAACCGCTGATGATGGGCTTGCAGGGCCAGCGTCCGGAATCGGTCGAAGGCAAGCTGACGCCGCTGTCCAATCACGGCGTGCAGACCATGTCCATCGGCTATCTGGTGGACGCCGACCAGGCGATGGTATGGCGCGGCCCGATGGTCAGCCAGGCCTTGCAGCAGCTGTTGAACGACACCCGTTGGGACGATCTGGACTATCTGGTGATCGACATGCCGCCGGGCACCGGCGACGTGCAGCTGACGCTGTCGCAGAAAGTGCCGGTCACCGGCGCGCTGATCGTCACCACGCCGCAGGACATCGCCCTGCTGGACGCTCGCAAGGGCGTCACCATGTTCCAGAAGGTGGGCGTGCCCATCCTGGGCCTGGTGGAAAACATGGCGATCCACATCTGCTCCAACTGCGGCCACGCCGAGCACATCTTCGGCGAAGGCGGCGCGGCCAGGATGGCGCAAGACTTCGGCGTCGACCTGCTGGGCTCTCTGCCGCTGGATCTGGCCATCCGCCTGGCCGCGGACGAAGGCAAGCCCAGCGTGGCGGCAGATCCGTCCGGCAAGCCGGCCGAGCTGTACCGCGCCATCGCCCGCCGCGTGGCGGTGAAGGTGGGCGAAAAGGCTCAGGACTTCTCCGGCAAGTTCCCCAAGATCGTGATCCAGAACAACTGAGCGGCAACATGATAGCGATGTACGATTCCGGCCTGGGCGGGCTGTCGGTGTGGCGCGCAGTGCGCGCCGCCCTCCCCGACTGGCCGATCACCTATCTGGCCGACCAGGCCTACTGCCCGTACGGCCCGCGCGGCCGCGACGAGATCATCGCCCGGGCGCTGAAGGTGGGGCATTACCTGGTCAGCCAGGGCGCGACCATTCTGGTGGTGGCCTGCAACACCGCCACCACCGCCGCCATCGCCGCGCTGCGCGCCGAGCTGTCTCTCCCCATCGTCGGCATCGAGCCGGCGATCAAGCCCGCCGCCGCGATGAGCCGCACCGGCCGCATCGCCGTGCTGGCCACCGAATACACGCTGGCCAGCGCGCGCGTGAAAACGCTGCTGGACGACCACGCCGACGGCGTGGACGTGCTGCGCCGCGCCGGCCACGGCTGGGTGGAGCAAGTGGAAGCGGGCGAGCTGTCCAGCGAACGCACCCGCGCGCTGGTGCGCAGCGTGGTGGAGCCGCTGATGGGCGAAAACATCGACCACATCGCGCTGGGCTGCACCCACTACCCGTTTCTCGAGCCGCTGATCCGCGAAGTCACCGGCGACGGCGTCCAGCTATACGACCCGGCCGAGGCCATCGCCCGCCGCGTCGGCGACCTGCTGCGCCAGCACGGTTGCGACAGCCAGGGGGACCGCTACTACCGCTTCATCACCACCTCGGCCGACGCCGGAGAAATGGCGCTGCGGCTGCCGCAGCTGATCGGCCCCCCCTACCCGGTGGAGTCGCAAGCGCTGGATTGAGCGCTTCTCCCGCCGCCGCCGCGACGCTAGAATGGCGCGGCAACCCTTTGCCTCAGGTTTCATCATGAAAACAAGATTGCTGTTACTGCTGCTGTCGGCGCTGAGCCTCCCCGCGCTCGCCGCGCCCTCCTGTCGAGACGTCGCCGCCAAGGTCAATCTGCAGGCTTCCCGCCAGCTGGACGTGGCCGAGCTGGGCGACATGCTGCAAAGCCTCAGCCGCGACGGCCGGCTGCCGGACAAGTTCGTCACCAAGCGCCAGGCCCAGGCCGCCGGCTGGAAGCCGGGACGCAGCCTGTGGACCGCGCCCGGCCTGCAAGGCAAGTCCATGGGCGGCGACCGCTTCGGCAATTACGAAAAACGCCTGCCCGCCGGCCAGTGGCAAGAGGCCGACCTGGGCTACGCCGGCGGCAAGCGCGGCGCCAAGCGCCTGCTGTTCAGCCGCCAGGGCCAGCGCTTCGTCACCGTGGACCACTACAACAGCTTCATCGAGGTCGCGCCATGCAAGTAAAAGTATGCGAGCTGCGCCACATCCGCAGCCTGGAGCAGTTCTATGACGAACTGGAGCGCCAGTTGTCGCTGCCCGCCCATTTCGGCCGCAACCTGGACGCGCTGTACGACAGCCTGGCCAACGACGTGGCCGGCCCGTTCGAGTTGCTTTGGCGCGACACCGAGGAAGCGCGCCGCGGGCTGGGCGCCGACGTTTACGCCACCGTGCTGGAAATTCTGCAAACCGTCGCCGAAGAACGCGGCGACGTCACCCTCGACATCCACCACTGATCCCCGCCCCGCCGCGTTGTCGCCGCGCTACACGCACGGCATCAATGCGGCGCGCCTCGCTATGCGATCCGCTTCTTTAGCGCATCATGGAATTCTTAAGTCTTTAAGATTATTGCGAAATATTCGAATTCGAACTGCAATTGTCGAAATCCCGTCAAGACAACCTCGTACTAACACTCTATAATCGCTAACCTTCAGCCGGCTGCTCCTGTCGGACAACAACAGGTACAAGTCCCTGAAAACGGGCTAAAAACAACAAAGTAGCCCGACCGCTACATGGCGAAACATGCCGGACACACGGCACGCACACATGACTCCCTCCATTAAACCGCATGTCATGTCATGAAAATGCGACGCTCGTTTGAAAACGTCTCAAGAACAGGCAGGAACAACTGAATGAAGTCTAAAAAACTCACGGCCTTGATTCTGGTCGGGATGCTGCTGGGCATCCTCGTAGGCTACCTCTTCCGCCAACACGCCGGCGATGACGCCGCCGCGATCAAATCCTTCGTCGACGGCATGTCCATCCTCACCGACATCTTCCTGCGGCTGATCAAGATGATCATCGCCCCGCTGGTGATCTCCACGCTGGTCGTCGGCATCGCCAAGATGGGCGACGCCAAATCGGTGGGCCGCATCGGCGGCAAGACCATGGGCTGGTTCATCGGCGCCTCGCTGGCGTCGCTGACCCTGGGCCTGATCATGGTCAACATCCTGAAGCCGGGCGTGGCGCTGAACCTGCCGTTGCCCGACATGCACGCCGACTCCGGCATCAAGGCCGGTGCCATTTCGCTGAAGGACTTCGTCACCCACGCCATTCCCAAGAGCGTGTTCGAGGCGATGGCCAACAACGAGATTCTGCAGATCGTGATCTTCTCGGTGTTCTTCGGCAGCGCGATGGCCGCGCTGGGCGAACGCTCCAAGGCGCTGATCGACGTGATCGACGTCGTCGCCCACGTGATGCTGAAGGTCACCAGCTACGTGATGAACTTCGCCCCGCTGGCGGTGTTCGGCGCCATCGCCGCCACCGTCGCCAAGGAAGGCCTGTCCATCCTCGGCACCTACGGCAAGTTCATGGCCCAGTTCTACATGTCCATCGGCATTCTGTGGCTGCTGCTGATCGCCGTCGGCGTGCTGATCGTCGGCCCGCGCCTGTTGCACCTGATGGGCATGATCAAGGAGCCGCTGCTGCTGTCGTTCACCACCGCCAGCTCCGAAGCCGCCTATCCGAAAACCCTGGAACAGCTGGAACGCTTCGGCGTGTCCAACAAGATCGCCAGCTTCGTGCTGCCGATGGGCTACTCGTTCAACCTGGACGGCTCGATGATGTACTGCACCTTCGCGGTGATCTTCATCGCCCAGGCTTACGGCATCGACCTGACGCTGGCCCAGGAAATCTCCATGCTGCTGATCCTGATGCTGACCTCCAAGGGCATGGCCGGCGTGCCGCGCGCGTCGCTGGTGGTGATCGCCGCCACCCTGGCGCAGTTCAACATCCCGGAAGCCGGCCTGCTGCTGCTCTTGGGCATCGACCACTTCCTGGACATGGGCCGTTCTGCCACCAATGTGGTGGGCAACTCCATCGCCACCGCCGTGGTCGCCAAGTGGGAAGGCGAACTGAAGCGCCACTGAGCCGCTTGCGCCCCCACGCCAACGCCACCCTTCGCGGTGGCGTTTTTCATGGGCGGAAAACTGCAAGAAACTATTGACAGTTCAGGCTCGCACGGACATAATGCGCTCCTCGACTGACACCGGAGAGGTGGCAGAGTGGTCGAATGTACCTGACTCGAAATCAGGCGTACGTGCGAGCGTACCGAGGGTTCGAATCCCTCCCTCTCCGCCAGTAGAACGCAATCAAGCCCTTGAGCAATCAAGGGCTTTTTTGTTGCCTTCGGCAAACGCGCGGCAATCCGCTCCGGATTGCGGCCATCCGGGTGCTCATACCCCAAAAAAATCGCCGCCCGCACGGCCCCGCCCCAAACTCAGCGCAGCAAAAAAGGCGCGAATGCGCGCCTTTTTGACCAATCTACGACAACATCACGCCAGCGCGACGCCTTTTCTTCGGGTGCGGCCCGAATGCAGATAATCGGCGATGTAGTCTTGCGACACCTCGCCGCAATAGCGGCCGGCCTCGTCCACCACCGGCATCCAGGTGAGGTTGTGCTCGTACAGGCGCGACAGCACGATGCGCAGGTTCTCGCCGACGCCGGCAGTCACTTCGATTCTATTGATCTTGTCGCGACAGCGGCCGTCGCCGGACTTGGCGTCTCGGCGCTTGACGAAGCCCAGCGGCTCGCCGGCATCATCCACCACAGTCAGATGCAGCAGATCGGCATCATCCATCATGCCGTAGGCGGCGGACAGCGGAGTATCCAGCCGGGCAGTCAGCGTCTCCCGCTGCTCGGCCACCTCGCCGGCCTTCACCAACAGCAGCCGCTTCAGCGTGCGATCATGGCCGACGAAGCTGGCGACGAAATCGTCGGCCGGATGCGCCAGCACCTCGTCCGAACCGGCGCACTGCACCATCCGCCCCTGGCGGAACACTGCGATGCGGTCGCCGAGCTTGATCGCCTCGTCGATGTCGTGGCTGACCAGCATCACCGTCTTGCCCAGCTGGCGCTGCATCTGCAGGAATTCGTTCTGGATCTGCTCGCGATTGATCGGGTCCACCGCGCCGAACGGCTCATCCATCAGCAATACCGGCGCATCGGCCGCCAGCGCGCGGATCACGCCGATGCGCTGCTGCTGGCCCCCGGACATCTCTCGCGGGTAGCGCTGCAGAAAACGGTCCGGGTCCAGCGCCACCATATGCATCAGCTCGCGGGCGCGCTCGCGGCAGCGCTTCTTGTCCCAGCCCAGCATGCGCGGCACCACCGTGATGTTTTCCTCGATGGTCATATTGGGAAACAGGCCGATCTGCTGGATCACGTAGCCGATATGCCGGCGCAGCGTCACGGTGTCGATGCCGGCGGTGTCCTCGCCGCCTATCAGCACCTTGCCCGACGTGGGCTCGATCAGGCGGTTGATCATCTTCATCGTGGTGGTCTTGCCGCAGCCGGACGGGCCGAGCAGCACGCAGATTTCGCCTTCCGCCACTTTCAGGCTGACATTGTCCACGGCCTTGAACACTTGGCCGTTCTTTTGGGTGAATTGCTTGCAGAGATTTTGCAGTTCTATCATCAGCGGATTCCTTTCGGTGTCAGCGCGCGCTGGGCGCGCAGCAGCAGCCAGTCCATGGCCACGGCGAGCAGGCTTACGGCGAGGGCGCCGGCGATCAGCTTGCGGATGTCGCTCTGGCTGATGCCGTGCAGGATCAACGTGCCCAGTCCGCCGGCGCCGACGATGGCGGCGATCGCCATCACGCCGATGTTCAGCACCACCGCGGTGCGGATGCCGCCGAAAATCACCGGCACCGCCAGCGGCAGCTCCACCCAGCGCAGGCGCTGCCAGAAGGTGAGGCCAATGCCGCGGCCGGCCTCGCGCACGCCCGGCTCCAGATGCGTCAGCGCCGCGTGGGCGTTGCGCACGATGGGCAGCAGCGAATAGAGAAAAGCGGCGGTGACGGCCGGCACCGCGCCGATGCCGTGGCCGATCAGCGAAAACAGCGGGATCATCAGGCCGAACAGCGCGATCGCTGGAATGGTCAGCAGCACGGTGGCCAGGCTCAGCACCGCGTCGGCGATGGCGGGAAAGCGCACGATGGCGATGCCCAGCGGCACGCCCAGCAGCACCGCGAGGCTGACCGCGATGCCGACCAGCGTCAGATGCTGCCCGGCCAGCCCGCCGATATAAGACAGATTGGCCAGCATGTAGCGGCCGGTTTCCAGCAGGGTTTCCATCACGCGCCCTCCTTCGCCAGGCCATGGCTGCGCAGGAACTCGGCCGCCACCTCCCGGACCGGACGATGCCGAATGTCCACCTCGGCGTTCATCGCCGACATCGCGTCGTTGTCCAGCAAGGCGGACAGCCGATTCAGTTCGTCGGCCAAGCCGGGATTGCGGTCCAAAACCTCCTTGCGAACGACCGGCGTTGCCGAATAAGCGGGGAAAAAGCCCAGGTCGTCTTCCAACACCAGCAGATCGAAGCCCGGAATCCTGCCATCCGTGGTGTAAACCAAGCCGGCGTCGACGAAGCCGTCGCGGACCGCGTTGTAGACCAGGCCGGAATCCATCTGGCGGATCTGCGGCCGGCTCAAGACCATGCCGTACAGCTGTTGCAACGGCTTGAGGCCGTCCGGACGGCCGGCGAACTCCATGTCGAAGCCCAGCTGCCAGCGCTTGTCGCCGCCGTTGTTGCGATTCACCGCGCGCGCCAGATCCGACAGCGTGCGCACGCCCTCGGCCTCGGCGCGCTCGCGCTTCATCGCCAGCGCGTAGGTGTTGTTGAGCGCGGCGGGGTTCAGCCAGACCAGGCCCATGGGCTCGTCCAGCCGCTTGACGGTGGCGTAGGCCTCCTCGTTGCCCATTTTTTTCTGAATGCCGTGATGGACGATGAGCCCAGTGCCGGTGTAGTCCCAAGCCAGGTCGATCTGCCCGCTTTCCTGCGCCTTGCGCAGGATCACCGAGGCGAGGTCGGTTTTTTGCGCCACCTCGTAGCCCTTGCCGGTCAGGTACTGCGCGGTCAATTCGGACAACAGGTGCTGCTCGGTGAAGTTCTTGCTGCCCAGCGTCAGGCCTGCGGCCGCGGCCGGCGCGGAAAACAGCGCCAGCGCCGCTCCCGCCAGGCAGGCGGCGGCCAGCCAGTTGCGAAGATGCGCAATCATTTTCATTGGAAATCCTTCATTCTTTCCCATCTCGCCCGCCACTCAGGCGATGCCGCGCGCGGCGGCCAGGCGGCCGACAAGCGCCACCGACTGATCCAGCGCCAACGCCATCAGCGCGGTGCCGCCGGCTCCCAGCAGCAAGGCGGTGTGGTTGTTGAGATAAATGCCGGGGAAGATCAGCTCGCCGTAGCTGCTGGCGCCGATCAGAAAGGCCAGCGGGGCGGTGCCCACGTTCAGCGCCAGCGCGATCCGCACGCCGGACAGGATCACCGGCAAGGCATTGGGCAGCTCCACCCGCCACAACCGCTGTCGCGGCGTCATGCCGATCGCGTCGGCCGCCTCCAGCATCGCGGGCGGCAAGCCGGCCAGGCCGGCGTAAGCGTTGCGCACGATGGGCAGCAGGGAAGCCAGAAACAGGGCGGCGATGGCCGGCGCGTCGCCGATCCCCACCACCACCATGGCCAGCGCCAGCACCGCCATCGGCGGCAGGGTGTTGCCGATATTGAAGATCTGCATCCAGGATTCGGCGCTGCGCCGCAGCCGCGGCCGGCTCAGCAGGATGCCGCTGGGCAAGCCCACCGCCAGCGCCAACGCCATCGACGCGCCGACCAGATAGAGATGCCGCCCGCCCAGATAGACCAGGTCTTCGCGGTATTCCGCCCACACGGCCGGGCCAAGGCCGTAATACAGTCCCGCCGCCGCCAGGGCGGCCAGGATCAGCCAGATCATGCTGCGCTTGCCAAACGCTCTTTTGTGCATCTGCGTCCTCCTTGGCGGATAGCGACGACAAAACCGTCGGCGATCCGCTGTAATGATCGCGACAACCAGAGAGCTGCCAGTAGATTTTCAAGACATCCGGCCTAGCCGGATACGAGGTGCGTGAAACGCGGGAACGGGACAAGCCCGAAGATTGAGCGGCGCGTTGCGCGCCAGATAACTTCGCAAACACTATAACATCGCGCAAATCAACATGCAAACAATCTAATATTCAAAAACATCATAAGAATCTTGATATTGCAGAAAAAACATTAGAATCATTCCTATATTTGATCCAAACGTACTGACAAATCCCCTGCCATAAAGAGCCATTTCTTCGCAGCAGAACTGGCAACCCAAGCTGATGCAAATCCACCGGATCCATTGAAAAACAAAAGAAATCCGCCTCCGCCATCAAAGACTGGGCGGCAGACCTCATCCTCCCTCACCAGCCCTCCGCTCCAGCTCCGCAGAATACCCATTGTCATTAAAAACATGATTACGCCGCTTTAGCTTCCCATTTTACTTTTCATGACACACATGGCACTCCCAGATCCGGTCAAGACGCGGCCCGCCCCTGCCTCGAAACGCCACGGCGAAGGAAACGGCCAGCCCGCAAGCCATGATGAAATGACAAAAGAAATATGCACCTCAAAGACAAATCCTTTGTCCTGATGCCTTGATCGGCGCGCTGAAAACGCATCCGTATTTCTACTAGAAATCATCCATTTGTCTTGATAGAAGGCCAAACACCATTCAATTCGAGCCTTCCCTTATGCCAAAAGGCAATGCGATGAACTAACTTGAATGGATGAGACGGCCCGCGCCTCGAGGGCGGAGCCCGAAATGGAGTCCGTGATGACAGAATCACAGTCAAAAAGACTGTTCGGCTTCGATAGGCGGATCGCGCTGCTCGGCCTGCTGCTGTGGAGCTTGCTGGCTGCGGCCGTCACCTGGATCGCCGGCGAGCACGAACACGAGCGCGCGCTGACCTCGATGCACAACCGGCTGGCCTCGCTCGTCCAGCTGAGGCTGGAAATCCTGAGCCAGAGCCTGGAGCGCTACAGCCAAAGCGTGCGGTTCCTGGCGGATACGCCGCCGGTAACGGGCCTGGCCCGCGCCAGCTTGAACCATGACTTCGACGCCGAGGAGCAAAGCTCCGGGGAGTTGTGGCGGCGGCGGTTGGCGGCTATTTTCCGGGCCTATGCCGCGACCACCCCGGAAACGCTGCAGCTGAGGCTGATCGGTCTGGCGGACAACGCCCGCGAACTGGTGCACGTGCTCAATCACCGCGACGGCCCGGTCAGCCTGCCGGCGTCGGAAATGCAGCACAAGAACGACACCGACTACTTCAAGCAGGCCATCCGTCTGTCCTCGGGCGAAGTCTATCTGTCCGACATCCGTCTCAGCCGGGACCGCAGCCGGAACGAAAAAGAGCCCCCGCTGCCGGTTCTGAGGCTGGCGACCCCGATCTACAACGCCGGCGGCAAGCTGTTCGCCGTGCTGTCCATCAATGTCGACGCCCGCCACCTGATGTCCTATCTGCGGGTGGGCAGCGGCGAGAGAAGCGTGCGGGTCTACATCACCGACCAGAACGGCGATTTTCTAGACCATCCAGACCCGAACAAAACCTTTGGCAAGGATAGAGGCAAGCGCTGGCGTTGGCAGGATGAATTCCAGCCGCTCCCGGAGCCCGACGGCCACAATGGCCTGCAGCACCTGCGATCGTCCGGCGGGGAAGTCTACGCGGTGACCCGCCGGCTGGCGCTGGCGCCGCAGAAGCGCGACGGACGCTATCTGGTCATCACCGAAGCGCTGCCCGAATCCATCATCCGCGGCGCGGTAGACACAGCCCGCCGCGACACGCTGCTGGCGATGTGCCTGGGCGGCCTGCTGGTAGCGGCGCTGGCCTGGGTGTACCAACGCCAGCGCAATCGCCTGCACAAACAGATCCGCGAGATGAACGCCTCGCTGGAAACCGAGGTGCAGCAGCGCACGCAGGAAATCCGCCGTTACGTCGCGCTGCAGCGGGCCATCCTCAATGACTCCAGTTACGCCATCATCGCCACCGACCAGTCCGGCCTGGTCACGCTGTTCAATCCGGCCGCTGAAGCGCTGCTGGCCGAAAGCTCCGGCGAAGTCGTCGGCCGCCGCCACATCACCGACTGGCTGGACGCGGCGGAATTGGAGGGGCATGGCCGGCAACAGGCAGAACAGAGCCACGCCCAGCCCGCAGGCGCCTTCGAAACACTGCTATCCCGCTCACGCGGCATCCAATCCGTCCAGTCCGGCCAGCTGGACTGGACGGTCATCGCCAGCGACGGCCGCCGCATCCCTGCGTCAATCGCGATGACCGAGCTGCGCGACGACGATGGCGGGCTGCAGGGTTTTCTCGGCATGGCAGCGGACATCTCCGCCCAGCAGCAGTACCAGCGCGAATTGATGAGCGCCCGCGACCAATTGGCCAAGGCGGCGGAAGTCGCCGAACTCGGCATCTGGACCTGGTGGCTGGCCGACAATGCGCTGGCGCTGAACACGCGGATGTTCGACATGTATCAATTCCCGCCGGAATTGCATCAGGAAGGCCTGACCTACAAGCATTGGCGCGACCGCCTGCATCCCGATGACGTGGATGCCGTGGAACGCGAACTGATGGAGGCGGTAGCTGGCCGCGGCACTTATGCGCCGATATTCCGCATCGTGCTGCCGGACGGAAAAATCCGGCACATCCAGGCCGGCGCGCTGGTCGAGTTCGACGAAGACAATCGGCCGTATCGCGTCACCGGCATCAATCGCGACATCACCATCCAGCACAATGTCGAAACCACGCTGCGCGAGGCCAAGGAAACCGCCGAAGCCGGCAGCCGGGCCAAAGCCAACTTCCTGTCCAATATGAGCCACGAGATCCGCACGCCGATGAATGCCGTGCTCGGCCTCGCCTATCTGCTGGAGAAACACGGCCTGCCGGCCGAGGCGCTGGATCTGGTGCACAAGATCCGCGTCGCCGGCCGCTCGCTACAGGCCATCATCAACGACATTCTGGACTTCTCCAAGATCGAGGCCGGCAATCTGGAAATCGAACGGGCGCCGTTCCGTCTCGCCGATGTGCTGGACAACCTGTCCACCATCATGAGCACCAATGTCGGCAACCGCGATGTCGAACTGATCATCGCGCCGCCGCCGTCTGACATCGACTATCTGCGCGGCGACGCGCTCAGACTGGAGCAAGTGCTGATCAACCTGACCAGCAACGCGATCAAGTTCACCGAGCAGGGCCACGTCAAAGTCACCATCCAGCCACTGGAGGTCCGGCCGAAGCAAGTACGGCTGCGCTTCGCGGTGGAAGACACCGGCATCGGCATTGCCCAATCCAAGCAGCGCGAACTGTTCCGGCCCTTCACCCAGGCCGACGCCTCCACCACCCGCCGCTTCGGCGGCACCGGTCTGGGGCTGGCCATCAGCCAGCGGCTGGTGGCGCTGATGGGCGGCGAGATCGGCCTGGACAGCGAGCCTGGCCGCGGCAGCACTTTCTGGTTCACGCTGCGCCTTCCACGCGAGCAGGGCGTCAGGCTGTCCTCTCCGGAAATGGCCAATCTCAATGTGCTGATCGCCGACGACAATCCCATCGCGCGCGAGACGCTCGGCGTCACCTCCAATGAACTCGGCTGGAAAACGCTCGCCGTCGACTCAGGCCGGCTGGCGGTGGACCGGGTGATCGCCGCGCTGGGTGGAAACCAGGCAGTCGACGTGGTGATCCTGGACTGGAAAATGCCGGGCATGGACGGCCTGGAGGCAGCCCAGGCCATCCGCCTGGCCTGCCGCGGCAAACGCATGCCCATCATCCTGATGGCCACCGCCTACTCGCGCGAAATCCTGATGGCCGAACCCGCCGCCGACACGGTGACCGAAGTGCTGAACAAGCCGGTGACGCCGTCCGGGCTCTACAACGCCGTCGCCCGCGCGCTGCGGCCGCAGCAGGCCGCGCCGCAGACCCCGCCGCCGGCGCAACAAGGCGGCCGGCTGCAGGACCTGCGGCTGCTGGTGGTGGACGACAGCGACATCAACCGCGAAGTGGCGCAGCGCATTTTCGAGGACGAAGGCGCCATAGTGTCTTTGGCAAACGATGGGCGCGAAGCGCTGGACTGGCTGCTGCTGCACAGCGGCGAGGTGGACATCGTATTGATGGACGTGCAAATGCCGGTGATGGACGGCTACGAAGCCACGCGGCAAATCCGCGCCACCCCGGCGCTGGCCCACCTGCCGGTGGTGGCGCTGACCGCCGGCGCCTTCCAGGCGCAACAGGACGCTGCGCGCGAAGCGGGCATGAGCGACTACATCGCCAAACCCTTCGATGTCGAAATCGCCATCGGCCAGTTGCGCCGGCTGGTCGGCCGCCAAACCACCACGCCGGCGGGCGCGCCCTCGGCCAGCCAGGCGACGCTGCAATCGGACCTGCCCGGGCTGGCGATCTCGCGCGGATTGCAGATCTGGCGCGACGCCGACGTGTACCGGCAATACCTGCGCAAGTTCGCCCGCGACTACGGCGACAGCGCCGCCACCATGCGCCTGGCCGGCAAGGTGGTCGCCCAGGCGCTGGCCCACAAACTGAAAGGCGCCGCGGGCAATCTGGCGCTGGACGAGGTGTCCTCGCGCTCCGCCGACGTGGAAAACCGTCTGCTGGCTGGCGACGACCCCGGACCGGCATTGGACGCTTTGCGCACCGCGCTGGCTCGGGCGCTGGACTCCATTTCCCGCTACGCGCCGGCAGCGCAAACCGACGAGGCCGAAAGCGCGCCGCCCATCGACGCCACCCGGCTGAAGCCCTTGCTCCTCCAGGCGCTGCAGGCCTTCAACCGGGACGATCCCGCCGCGGTGGAGCCCATTCTCGTCCAGTTGGCCGCCCTGCTGCCGGACCAGCAGGTGGCGCCGCTGCGCGACGCGGCGGAGAACTTCGATTTCCGCGGTGGAGAAGCCGCCACCCATGCCCTGGCCAAAACATTGGGCCTTTCCCAGGAACAGTGAAACATGCAGCCCTCTCCTCCCTTGCTCGTTGTCGACGACGAACCGCAAAACCTGGCCGCGATGCGCCAGGTGCTGGCGCCGCAATATCCGCTGGTTTTCGCCCGCAACGGCACCGAAGCGCTGGCCGCGGCGGCCAAGCACCGGCCCTCGCTGGTGCTGCTGGACATCCAGATGCCGGACATGGACGGCTATGAGGTTTGCCGCCGCCTCAAAAAAGATCCGCAATCCTCGGCCACCCCGGTGATCTTCGTCACCTCGTTGGCGGAAATCGGCAACGAGGCGGCCGGCTTCGACGCCGGCGCGGTGGACTACCTGGTCAAGCCCGTCTCGCCGTCCATCGTGCAGGCCCGGGTACGCACCCACCTGTCCCTGGTGCAAGCCACCCAACTGGAGAAAAGCCACCGCGACGCGATTTATATGCTGGGCCAGGCCGGCCACTTCAACGATACCGACACCGGCGTCCACATCTGGCGGATGGCGGGCTATTCGGCGATGCTGGCCTCCACCAGCGGCTGGGACGCGCCCTCCTGCCACCTGCTGGAACTGGCCGCGCCCATGCACGACACCGGCAAGCTGGGCATACCGGACGCCATCCTGCGCAAGCCCGGCCCGCTGACGCCGGAGGAGTGGGAAATCATGAAGACCCACACTCGGATCGGCCACGACATCCTGATCCGCAGCGAAGCGCCGGTCTTCAGACTGGCGGCGGAAATCGCGCTGTATCACCATGAGAAATGGGACGGCAGCGGCTATCCGGACGGACTGGCCGGGGAAGCCATTCCCGAATCGGCGCGCATCATTTCGCTGGCCGACGTGTTCGACGCGCTGACGATGCGCCGCCCATACAAGGACGCCTGGCCGATGGAAAAGGCGCTGGCCACGCTGCGCCAGGGCAGCGGCGTCCATTTCGAGCCCCGGCTGGTCGAGGTCTTCGACGCGGCGCTGCCCAAGCTATTGGAAATCAAGGAGATCTGGGGGGATCTTTCCCAGCAGGCGGAGCACGACGTGCTGATGCTGTTCTGATCACGCGAGGAGCCGGACGCCCAAGCCGCCTGGCCCAGCGGCCGGCGGCGCTAAACCGCCTCGACGTTGTTGTGCACTTCGCTGTCGCGCAACACCACCTGCGCCCACACCACCGCATCCAGGTAATACTGGTTGGCCAGGTCCAGGTCGAAGTCCAGCACCCTGGCCAGCGCTTCGATCTGCGGGTTGTCGCCCAACTCGCAGGCCATCGCCAGCGACAGATGCGGCGAGAAGATGCCCTTGCCCTCCACCACCGCCTCCCTCACCGTCAGCGGTAGCTCCAGCGGGTCCAGCACATCGGGAAAAGGCTGGTTGAGCAGCACGTCCAGCAGCGAGAACATCCCGGTCAGGAACAGATGCTCGGCCTCCAGCTTGTTGCCGCGGTATCCCCCCAGCTTCTCCATGAAGCGGGCGCGGATCAGCGATTTCTCCATCAGCGCGATGGCGGTGCCGTCCTCCTTGCGCGAAGTGAACAGCAACATGGACAACCACTTGAACAGCGTTTCGCGCCCCAGCAGCAACAGGGTTTCCTCTATCGTCTGCACCTTGCGCGACAAGCCGTGTATCGGCGAATTGATGAAGCGCAGCAGCTTGAACAGCAGCACCGAGTCCAGTTTGAACTGGGCTTCCACTTCCTTGGGATCGGCGCTGGTGCGCAATAGGCGCATGATCTGCAGCACGCGGGTCTGGTTGGTGTCCACCTTGCCGCCCTCCAGCGCGTGGGCGGTGGTGACGAAGGGGCCGTGGAACAGCGCGAAGCGATTGTTGCCCGGCCCGCGCAGGCAAACGTCCATGTCCTCGGCGGTGCCGACATTGCGCGCCAGCCATCGGGCGCCGGGATAGCGCTTGGGCAGCTGGTCCAGGATGGGCGCCAGCACCCGGGTGGACGGACCCGCGAAGTCCAGCACCATGAAGTCGACGCGGCTGAACAGATCGGCCTGCAATCCCGGGCTAAGCATGTTCTGGTCGTAGGCGGCGGGTTCCAGCGCGAAGCGCAGGCCGAGCTTCTGCAGCTCGTCCAGCTGGCGCAGCATGTGCTCCGCCACCTCCATCCCCGGCAGCGGCTCCAGCACGAAGATCACGCTGCCCGCCGGCATGCCGCGCAACTGCGGATCGTCGAGCGAGGTCATCGCGATGTGGACGAAGGCGCGGCGGTAAGCCAGCAGCCGGAATATGTCCATATTGTGCAGCGTGGCCAGCAGCAGCCGGTCGAATTCCTGCTGCTTGCCGGCCTCGATGTTGCGCTTGCCCTGGCGGACGAAAAAATCGTAGGCGACGACGCGCTGCTGGCGGTCCATCACCGGCTGGTGGGACACAAAGCCCAGCGTGGCGGGCAGGTCGACCGGCTCGTCCTCCGCCGGCGGCGGCGGGATGATGGTATCGAGCGGCTCCGGCCCCGCCTCCTGATGCGGGGCCTCTTCCTCATTCGCGTTCTTCTTCAGACGTCCGGCCAATCCATCTATCAGATTTTTCAGCATGGTGTCATCCCAGGGTTGAACTGGCCTCGAGCCTGCCCGGCCGGTATATGTGCATTCTAGCCGATATGACCCGCAATTCTCGGCGTTTCCACCCGCACATCGCCGCATTGCGCGCGGTGGCGCAAGGCGTGGTCGATCAGCACCAGGGCCAGCATCGCCTCGGCGATCGGCGTGGCGCGGATGCCGACGCAGGGATCGTGGCGGCCATGGGTTTCCATGGTCACCGCCTCGCCCTGCTTGTTGATCGAGCGGCGCGGCTGGGCGATGGACGACGTCGGTTTGATGGCGATGGAAACGTCGATCTGCTGGCCGGTGGAGATGCCGCCCAGCACGCCGCCGGCGTGGTTGCTGGCGAAGCCTTGCGGCGTCAGCTCGTCGCCGTGCTCGCTGCCCCTCTGGGCCACGCAGCCGAAGCCGGCGCCGATCTCCACGCCCTTGACCGCGTTGATGCTCATCATCGCGTAGGCGATGTCAGCATCCAGGCGGTCGAACACCGGCTCGCCCCAGCCCACCGGTACATTGTCGGCCACCACGCGCAGCCGCGCGCCGATCGAGTCCAGGCTCTTGCGGATGCTGTCCATATATTCTTCCAGCCGCGGCACGATGTCCGGATCGGCGCTGAAGAAGGGATTGCCGCCCACATGCTCCCAGCCCTTGAACGGCATCTGCACTTCGCCGATCTGAGTCATGTGGCCGCGAATGACGATGCCGTATTTTTCGCTCAGCCACTTCTTGGCGATGGCGCCGGCCGCGACGCGCACCGCAGTCTCGCGCGCCGAGGAGCGGCCGCCGCCGCGCGGATCGCGGGTGCCGTATTTATGCCAGTAGCAGTAATCGGCATGGCCGGGGCGGAAAGTCTCGGCGATATTGCCGTAATCCTTGCTGCGCTGGTCGGTGTTGCGGATCAGCAGCGCGATCGGCGTGCCGGTGGTCTTGCCCTCGTAGACGCCGGACAGGATTTCCACGGTGTCCGGCTCGCGGCGCTGGGTGACATGGCGGCTGGTGCCAGGCTTGCGGCGGTCCAGCTCCGCCTGGATGTCCGCCTCGGTCAAGGCCAGTCCCGGCGGACAACCGTCCACCACGCAGCCTATGCCCGGCCCGTGGCTCTCGCCGAAGGAAGTCACCGTAAACAATCGTCCCATGCTGCTGCCTGACATCTGCTTTCCCCTGCCCCTGATTGCGTATCGTCATCGATTCTAGCATGGCGCGCGCAGCAAACAGCCATGCTGCGGCGCGCATTGAAATCGGCAGCGGACGCTGGCATTCTTTTTGCATAAACGGGCGATGCGGGAATGCCCGCCCTTCCCGACGGGAAGGCCATCCAATCGGACAGGAGTCTGCCATGAACGCATCGACATCCGGCCTCGCGCGCAAGCTCGGCGGCTGGCAACTATGGGGCATCGCCGTGGGGCTGGTGATATCCGGCGAATACTTCGGCTGGAGCTACGGTTGGGCGCAGGCCGGCACGCTGGGCTTTCTGTGCGCCACGCTGTTCGTCGCGCTGATGTACACGGCCTTCATCTTCAGCTTCACCGAGCTGACCACCGCCATTCCGCACGCCGGCGGGCCCTTCGCCTACGCCCGCCGCGCCTTCGGCCCACTGGGCGGCTTCGTCGCCGGCTTCGCCACGCTGTGCGAATTCGTGTTCGCGCCGCCCGCCATCGCGCTGGCCATCGGCGCTTATCTCAATGTGCAATTCCCGTCGCTGGCGCCCAAGTGGACCGCCTGCGGCGCCTATCTCGCGTTCATGGCGCTGAACATCGCCGGGGTCGGCATCGCCGCGATGTTCGAGCTGGCGGTCACGCTACTGGCCATCTTCGAACTGCTGGTGTTCATGGGTGTGGTGGCGCCGGGCTTCAGCTGGGACAACTTCATGCGCCACGGCTGGGCCGGGCAGGACGCCTTCCATTGGGGCGCCGTCGGCGGCATGTTCGCCGCGCTGCCGTTCGCGATCTGGTTCTTCCTGGCGATAGAGGGCGCGGCGATGGCGGCCGAAGAAGCCAAGGACCCGGCCCGCACCATCCCGCGCGCCTACATCGCCGGCATCCTCACCCTGGTGGCGCTGGCCTTCGGCGTGATGGTGATGGCCGGCGGCGCGGGCGACTGGAGCCGGCTGGCCAACATCAACGACCCGCTGCCGCAGGCGATGAAGCTGATCGTCGGCGAGCACAGCGGCTGGCTGCACATGCTGGTGTGGCTGGGCCTGTTCGGCCTGGTGGCATCGTTCCACGGCATCATCATGGGCTATTCGCGGCAGATCTTCGCGCTGGCGCGGGCCGGCTACCTGCCGCGCGCGCTGGCCGCCGTCCATCCGCGCTTCAAGACGCCGCACCGCGCCATACTGGCCGGCGGCGCGGTCGGCATCGCCGCCATTTTCAGCGACGATCTGGTGCAGATCGCCGGCCAGCCGCTGACCGCCAACATCGTCACGCTGTCGGTGTTAGGCGCCATCGTCATGTACATCGTGTCGATGCTGGCGCTGTTCCGGCTGCGCGGCCGCGAACCGGCGCTGCCCCGGCCATTCTCCGCGCCCTGCTATCCATGGCTGCCAGCGCTGGCGCTGGGCTGTTCGCTGATCTGCCTGGTCGCCATGGTCTATTACAACCGGCTGCTGGCCGGCATCTTCGCCGCGATGTTCACTGCCGGCTATCTGTACTTTCTCGCCACCACCCGTCAGCGCGCCGAAGCTGCCCAAGACGCGATGCTGCACAGCGCGCCATCCGAAGCCCAACCCGACCCCGTCAAGGCCACGACATGAGCCACGCCATCGCCATAGGACCGCGGACCTACCGCTTCGCCGACCTGAAAACGCTGCTGGCGCGCGCCAGTCCGCTGCGCTCAGGCGACCAGCTGGCCGGCGTCGCCGCCGCCAGCGCCGAGGAGCGGGTGGCGGCGCAAATGTGCCTGGCCGATCTGCCGCTGACTGTCTTTCTCAACCAGGCGCTGATTCCCTACGAGGAAGACGAAGTCACCCGGCTGATCCTCGACAGCCACGATGCCGCCGCCTTCGCCGCCGTCTCCCACCTGACCGTGGGCGGCCTGCGCGATTGGCTGCTGTCCGACGCCGCCACCGCGGAGACGCTGGCGGCGCTGGCTCCCGGCCTCACCCCGGAAATGGCTGCGGCCGTGTCCAAGCTGATGCGCAACCAGGACCTGGTGCAGGCGGCGCGCAAATGCCGCGTCGTCACCGCCTTCCGCAACACCCAGGGCCTGCCGGGACGGATGGGCGTGCGGCTGCAGCCCAACCATCCGGCCGACGACGCGCGCGCCATCGCCGCCGCCACGCTGGACGGCCTGCTCTACGGCGCCGGCGACGCGGTGATCGGCATCAACCCGGCCGGCGACAGCCCCGGCGACATCCGCAACCTGCTGACCCTGCTGGACGAAGTGCGCCAGCGTTATGCCATCCCCACTCAAAGCTGCGTGCTCACCCACGTCACCAGCACGCTGGACCTGATCCGCCAGGGCGCGCCGGTGGATCTGGTGTTCCAGTCGATAGCCGGCACCGAGAAAGCCAACGCCGGCTTCGGCGTCAGCCTCGCCGTGCTGGACGAAGCCCATCAGGCGGCGCGGGAGCTGAAGCGCGGCACGGTGGGCGGCAACGTGATGTACTTCGAAACCGGCCAGGGCAGCGCGCTGTCGGCCAACGCCCACTGGGGCGTGGACCAACAAACCTGCGAGGCGCGCGCCTACGCGGTGGCGCGCCGCTACTCGCCGCTGCTGGTCAACACCGTGGTCGGCTTCATCGGCCCGGAGTATCTGTACAACGGCAAGCAGATCATCCGCGCCGGGCTGGAAGACCATTTCTGCGGCAAGCTCCTGGGCCTGCCGATGGGCTGCGACATCTGCTACACCAACCACGCCGAGGCCGATCAGGACGATATGGACGCGCTGTTGACGCTGCTGGGCGCGGCCGGCGTGCACTTCATCATCGGCGTGCCCGGCGCCGACGACATCATGCTGGGCTACCAGAGCACCTCCTTCCACGACGCGCTCTACCTGCGCAATACACTGGGGCTGAAGCGCGCGCCGGAGTTCGAAGACTGGCTGGAGACGATGGAAATCACTCGCGGCGGCAGGCTGCTGCCGCAGGACAAGCGACAGCGGCTGCTGGCGCTGATGGAGGGCGTGGCGTGAAAGAAAAGCAAAACCCCATCACCGAAGACGGCTGGAGCGAACTGTCCCGCCTCACCGCCGCCCGCATCGCGCTGGGCCGCGCCGGCAGCAGCCTGCCCTGCCGCGAAACGCTGCGCTTCGCCTTGGCCCACGCCCAGGCGCGCGACGCGGTGCACACGC
Source organism: Chromobacterium sp. INPA-IVC (assembly GCF_059047085.1). NCBI lineage: Bacteria > Pseudomonadati > Pseudomonadota > Betaproteobacteria > Neisseriales > Chromobacteriaceae > Chromobacterium > Chromobacterium sp. INPA-IVC. The sequence continues at coordinate 214,799 of NZ_JBTNLS010000009.1, forward strand.
CGCTGGACGCCGCGGCATTGGCCGAGGAACTGGCGACGGATGGCCATCGCGTCATCGACATCCGCAGCGCGGCCGGCAGCCGCGCCGAATACCTGCAGCGGCCGGACCTGGGCCGCAGGCTGGACGAAGCCAGCCGCGCGCGGCTGCTGGCCGAAACCGGCAAAGGGTGCGATCTGCTGATCCTCATCGCCGACGGCCTATCCTCGCGCGCGCCCGCCCTGCACGCGGCACCATTGCTGCGCGAGCTGCTGCCGAGGGTGCGGGAGATAGGCCTGAGCGTCGGCCCGCTGCTGATCGCGCGCGAAGCGCGGGTGGCGCTGGGCGACGAGGCTGGGGAAATCATGGGCGCAAGAATGACGGCGATGCTGATAGGCGAACGGCCCGGCTTGAGCTCGCCGGACAGCCTGGGCCTGTACCTGACCGCCGCGCCGCGCGCCGGCCGCAGCGACGCCGAGCGCAACTGCATCTCCAATGTGCGGCCGGACGGCCTGCCCTATCCGCTGGCGGCGTTCAAGCTGGCCTGGCTGATAGACGCCGCGCTGCGCCAGACTACCGGGGTGGGACTGAAAGACGGCAGCGCGGCAGATCCGCGCTGGGCGGCACTGTTGGCGAGGCAGGCCTGCCTAGTCAAAGACTGAGCGCTAGCACAGCTCGTATGTGTCCGCTACGCGGACAGTATTGTAAGTGCCGGTTCCGCCCGGCAAACGGGCCAGGGGCTGTGCGGCCAGCCCTGTCGCTGCGAGTCAAAGATTCGCACGCAGAGGCGATCCCAGGCCGCCCCTGCAGCCCACGAAACCCCGACAATAAAGCGCCTGGCCAGGAGCCGCCGAAACTAGCCGCGCGCTAACGTCGCGCGGCGTCGAACAAATCGGCGGCTTAAAACCTGGCCAGACGCTTTCTTGCCAGCGTGTGCTGAAGGGAATATGGTCGCGCTAAAACGAATCTGCCTAAAGCAGGAAAATCCAAGTCGATAACCTGTTGCTACGACCTAGCGCTATCAAACATGCAATTAGGAGGCGCAATTCAACACTAGGGCTTGCCGTAATCCTCACCACGGCAAACTGCCGCCCTGACGGCGATACCAGCCGGTGACCGACAAACGCTGCAGCTTCGCCGGCAAGACCTCATGCCAGAAACGGTCGGCCAGGAACAACACCAAGGTTCCGGCTTCCGGCTCCACGTCGATGAACGCTTCGCAGGCTTCATCCAGGTACAGCCGGATCTGGCCGCCGCCGTCGGCCGGCCAGTTCTCGTTGAGGTATAACACCGTGGTCAGCACGCGGGCGTCGTCGTCGCGGAAACGGTCCAGATGCTTCTTGTAGAACGCGCCCTCCGGGTAGACGGCGAAATGCGACTCCAGCTCGGTCAGGCCCAGGTACAGGCCGCGATTCACCGCCTGCATGATTTCGTCCATCGCGGCGTTGTAGGCGCGCACCGCCGGCAGTTCATCCACCTGATCCAGCCACAGCACCGAGTCGGAGCGGATCTCGGCGCGGCGCGCCTGGCCATCGGCGCGGCCGGTGGCGGCCTCGTGGAAGCGGCCGTCGTCCCACACTTGCAGGCAGGCCTCGCGCAGATTGGCGACCAATTCCGCCGGCAAAGCGCGGGGGATGACGATCCACCCCTGGTCGGCCAGGGTGTCGAGTACGGCGTCGAGTTCGAATTGCAGCGCGGTCATGTCGGAGTTGTCCAGAAAACGGGCTGACGCTTTCTACCACATGCCGCACCCGCTGGCGAATGTCGAATATCAATCCTTGCAAGCTTATCCGGCCAGCTGCGGGCAGCGCCATCAAAAAGGGAGCGGAAAATGATTCCGCTCCCTTTTCAAAAAAACGACTGCTTATGCTTTCGGAGGCGTGCCCTCGGCATTGGCCACCACGGCATCGATTTGTATCATCGCGTCGCGAGGCAAGGCGCCAACGCCCACCACCCGCCGCGCGGGAACGCCGCCGGGGAAGAAGGTGGCGTAAACCTCGTCCACCGCATCGATATCCGCGATATTTTTAAGGAAAACATTGACCTTGACCACGTCGCCCATCGCGTGGCCTATGCTTTCCACGATGGCCTTGATGTTGTTCAAGCACTGCGCGGCCTGCTCTTTCACACCGCCAGCCACCATTTCATCCGTCTCCGGATGCAAAGGCAATTGAGCGGAAAGATGGTTGTAATGGGAGAACGCCACCGTTTGCGTAGAAAGCGGGCAGCGGGGAGCGTTTTCAGTGTTATGCGCATTGATAACAATTCCATGCCTATCTTCAACCGCTTGCGGCGGCGTACCATCTCCATGCGACACCACCACTTCAATTTGCAACAGAGCATCCATAGGCGGCGTGGCTTCCACTACCGTGCGCGCCGGAACATAAGCCACGGCCCGGGCGATGGCCGAATCCGGGAAGAACGCGCGATAAGCTTCGTTTACCGCTTCGATATCCGACAGGTTTTTAAGGAAAATATTGACTTTGACAATATCGTCAAGCGGCACGGCGATATTTTCCAGAATCGCCCGGATATTCTTCAAGCACTGAACCGCTTGCTCTCTTACGCCGCCGGCGACCAGCTTTCCGGATTCAGGATCAATCGGCAATTGAGCCGAGATATTGTTGTAATGGGAAAAGGCTACCGATTGGGTAGACAAATGGCTGGTCGGCGCATTGCGGGTATCGCTTGCGATCTTGACCAGATCGCCAGCCTGCGGCGCATTGGGAATCGTACCCTCGCCATTGGAAAGCAGAGCCTCCACCTGCAACAAGGCTCCCATCGGCAAAGCCGCGACCGCGACAGTCGTCAAGGTAGGGACATAATCCGGGAAGAAGGTGGAATACACCGCGTTGACCGCATGCATGTCGGAGATATCTTGCAGGAAAATGGTGATCCTCACCACATCGCTCATCTCATGGCCGATGCTTTTTATAATTTCCTGGATATTCTTGAAGCATCTTTCGGCCTGTTCTTTCACCCCGCCGGCCACCAAGCGCCCTGTCTCGGGATCCACCGGCAACTGAGCCGACAGATTGTTGTAGTGCGAGAAGGCTACCGTTTGGGAATACCGCCCCATTCCATTTGGCGCCTTTTCCGAATTCCTTGCCAGTACCGCGTTGAAGCTACTCATGATGGTATACCTGTTTCGTTCGAATTAATCCGCAGCATGGCCGAATACATATCGCTTCGCCATCGACAACCGCCGCTCCATTGGCATTACCATTATTTAATCCATTCCACGGCAAGATAAAGCCTTGGCAAAAGCAAAAAAACCAATCAAGGCCGAAATCGCGGGGAGTGGAAGCAATGCAATCAAGATTCCGGATTTTATCGGTTCATCGCCCAGGGCTGTCAATATGGCTCGACAATAAAACAAGGCGCAAGGAATCAATTCGAATTGAGTAAAAGGCCGCCGCCACAGGGTATAGTTATCCATCATGTCGCATATTCAACTAAAACTGCTCTTTAATGCTAATACTTCATACTGCCATTTTCTGCACACCTGCTCTTTAAAACTGCAAGATCAAACATATTCCACAGAAGCCGGATTTGACAACGATCAATATCGACAATATGCGGCGCCAAATGATTTGTTGCTTATCACGTTTTTAAATGAGAGGCCGAACTATAAATTAGCTCCCAGCCATGACTCGCCAGCCGGGCAAAGCCGCCCCCGAGCGCCGCGGTGGCGCGGATGAAGATACGCGAGAGGCCGCATGGCATCCATGCGGCCTCTCTCACGCGAAAAATGCAGAATGGCTCTGAAATCCAAAACCCAGCCAGCCATCCAGCCAAGCCGGCTCAATAATTCTCCGCCACCGCGTCGTAGCGCCCCGCCAGCCAGTCCAGCGCCAATGGGAAGTGGTCGCGCGGCGCGTCCGGGTGGGTCAGCAACGACACGTGGTTGTAGTCGTGCAGATGGCCGGCCCGCCGCCCCAGCAAATGCAGGCGCGACAAATGCGGGCCGGATTCGTCGCGGAAGCGGCGCACGTCTTCCGGATGGCCGCGGCAGGGATCGTTGGCGGCGGCGAAATACAGCACCGGCGGCAGATGGCCCGCCCGCGCGGCTTCGGCGTAATCAAAACCGTCGTCGCTGTCCACCCAGGGCCTGGGCTGGGCCCACAGTTTGCTCTGCAGATGGCTCTTGTCGCTCTCGTCGTCGGCGCCCAACCGGATGCGCCGCGCCGGCAGATAGCCGCAGGCCTTGATCAGCCAGCGCGCGGCGGTGCACCACATGAAGTCCACCTCGATCAGCTTGTTCAGATTGCGCACCCGCACGCTGCGCTTGGAGCCGAAATACACCACGCTCGCCACCTCGGCGGCGATTTCCGGGAAACGGACCAGGCAGCTGGTCATGTGCACGCCGCCCCAGGAATGGGCGATCCAGTGCACCTGCTGGCCGCCGCTTTTCCTGCGGACAAAATCATGCAGCGCCGGCAGGTCTTCGCAAATGGTCTCGGTCTGACCGTGGCGGGAATGCGGACCGATCTTGGGCGTGCTGCGGCCCCGGCCGCGCAGGTCGGCGGCGTACACGTCGTAGCCGGCGTCGGCCAGGAAGTGGGCCAGGCCCTTGCCTGATTCGGTATAAAAGGTGCGGCCGTTGGCCATCACGCCATGCGCCATCAGCACCGGCGCGCCGCCCTCGCGGCCACAGATACGCTTCAGATGCAAGCGCTCGCCGTCTCCGACCGGCACCCATAAGTCCTGCTGCAGTTTCTCCATATTCTCCTCGCTGGCCAATGCCATCGCCGTCTGCGCGGCGATTCAAGCAAACGCTTGATCATGACAAAGAACCCGGCAAAGGAAAAGCCGTTCGCGCGCAGTCCTGCCGCAAACGCAGCCGCTCGCTGTAGAGCGCCAGCCCCACGCCTGCCACGCACAGCAACGCCAGTATGGCGAACACTACCCAGGACGGCCCATGCGACAGCAGCACGCCCACCATCGCCGGCCCCAGCGCGCCGCCCAGCGAAGCCAGGTTCTGCGCGCCGTAATAGCTGCCCTTCAAGGCGTCCGGCGCGATGGCGTCGATGTACAGGTATTCGGCCGGCACCAGCACGATCTCGCCCAGCGTGAACAGCGCGATCGCCGCGCACATCAGCGGCAGGCTGTCCACGCTGCCCAGCCACAGCATGCCGGCGCCGATCAGCAGAAAGCCGCCGACGATCGCCCGCATCAGACGATTCGGCTTCAGCAGCCGGCCCAGCGGATATTGCAGCAGCACCACCACGATGGCGTTGCAGCTGATCAGCGCCGACATCCAGCGCATCGCCTCGGCCTCGTCCATCCGCGTCAGCAGGAACAGCGGCAGATAGCCGGAAAAACGGCCGTACACCACGTAGGCCAGCAGGCTGCTGAGGGTGAACCACACCAGCACCCGGTCGCCGGCCAACGTGCGCAGCGTGGCGGCGAAACCGTCGGGCAGCGCCGCGGGATCATGCCGCCGCTCCGGCAGCCGGGGCTGCGCCGCGAGGCCCGCCAGCGCAAGCAGGCCGCCCAGCCAATAAGGCGCCGTCTCGTGCCAGAACAACATGCCGGCGCACAGCATCGGCCCCAGCGCCCAGGCCACGTTGGCCAGCGTGTAGCGCATCGAAAACGCCTTGCTGCGCCACTGCTCGGCTACCACGTCGCTGAGTATCGCCTTCACCGCGATGCTGTACACCACCATCGCCAGCTCGCCCGCCGCCAGCGCCGTCACCACCGTCGCGTAACTGTGGCCGTAAGGCAGCAACACGCTGCCCACGCCCATCAGCACCGCCGCGCCGCGCAGGGCCGGTCCTCTGGGCAGCCGGTCCAGCCAGTAGCCGCCGTATAGTCCGAACAAGGCGGAACCCAGCAGCACCACCGCCAGCAGCGTGCCGGTGGCCTGCACCGACAACTGCAATTGCTTGCCCAGCGCCAACACCAGGAGCGGCGAGATCACCGCCCGCGACAGGGACAACAAGAAGGAAGACAACAGCACGCGCCGCACCACGGAAGAACGCAGATCCACGACAACACCTTGTAAAGCAAAGGGAACCGCTGCAGTATTGCCGATAAAGCGGAATGTAAAAATGGATGCAGTCCATAATAAATACTTCCGCTTTTATCCTATCCACCATCAGGAGCGGCGATGCGGCTGCAACAGCAATACCAGCGACTCTATCTGGCCTATGGCGACGCTCCGGCCCAGCCCGGCCTGCCGCAACTGGCTGAATTGTGGCGATGCGGGGAACGCAACGCGCGGCTGCAGCTGGCCAGGATGCGCGAGCTGGGCTGGCTGGAATGGCGGGCCGGCCGCGGACGCGGCCACCGCTCCACGCTCAGGCTGCTGCAGCGGCCGGACGAGCTGGAATGGCAGCAGTTGCAAGGCATGCTGGCGCGCGGCCAGCTGGAGCAGGCGTTCTCCCGGCTGGAGCCGTCCAGGCAGCAGCGGCTACTGGCTACCCTGCCGCAACATCTGGGCGCCGGCGACAGCGGACGCAGCCTGCGCATTCCCATTCCGCACGCGCCGCTGACCCTGGACCCGCAACACGTCAACTCCCGGCTGGAATCGCACCTGGTGCGGCAGATCTTCGACCGGCTATGCCGCCACGATCGCCTGGGCCAGGAGCTGCGGCCGGCGCTGGCCCACCACTGGGAAGCCGATCCGGAGGGCAGAAATTGGCGTTTCTGGCTGCGTCCGGGCCTGCGCTTTCACGACGGCGGCGCGCTGGATGCCGAAACCGCGGCCGCCAGCCTGCTCAGGCTCAAGCGGCCGGACAATCCCTACCACGCGCTGTACGGCCATCTGCGTCAGGTTGACGTCCATGACGCGCTGTCGTTCAGCTGCCGGCTGTCCGAAGCCGACCAGCTGTGGCCGCAGCGGCTGGCGACCGCCAATTCGTCCATCGTGCCGATGCGGCGCGGCGCGGATTTCGAGCGCATGCCGGTAGGCAGCGGACCGTTCCGCGTCGAGCTGCACAGCCCGCAGCGGCTGAAACTGGCCGCGTTCGATCAGCACTACCGCGAGCGCGCGCTGCTGGACGCGATCGAGCTGTGGATCATCCCGTCTCCGGCCGAGCAGGAGTTTCACCTGCGGCTGGAATACGGTAGCCAGCGCGGCGCCACCATGCTGCAATCGGCTTGCACCTACCTGCTGCTATCGCCGCGCAGCGCCCGCGTTCCTGCCAGGCAGCGGCTGCCGCTGATGCGCTTCCTGGCCGAGCCGCATCCGGTGGCCGCCTGCGACGAGCGCGCGCCGGCGCTGGGACTGCAGCCTGGCTGGCGCCACCCGCGCCCGGCCCCTGTTCCGCCGCCGCGGCTGGATGGCGCGCGGCTGACGCTGTTCCATTACGATCTGCCCTGCTTCCCGCCGCTGGCCGCCGCGTTGGCGCAACGGCTCGCGCAGTTGGGCATCGCGCTCGACATCCACGGCCTGTCGCGGCGCGAATTCTTCGACAGTTCCGCCTGGCGCGACCGCGCCGACCTGATTCTGTGCAGCGAGCTGCTGCACGACGACTGCGACTACGGCATGTTCGAATGGCTGAGCGGCTGCAGCACGCTGCAGCTGGGCCTGGCGCCCGACGCCGCCGCCCGGCTGGCGCGCGACATGCGCAGCCTGCAGGCGGAGCCGGAATTCGCCGCGCGCCAGGACGGCTACCGCCGCGCCGGCGACTGGCTGGTGGCCGAAGGCTGGATGCTGCCGCTGTCGCACGAGACGCTGGGCCACGTCGCCAGCCCGCAGCTGGCCGGCTTGCAGCTGGGCGGCAACGGCTGGACCGACTTCGCCGGCCTGTGGCTGCGCGGCTGAGTTGACGCGCGTCAAGTCCGAACGCGCCCCGCCTCTTGAAACCGCTCACATGCGCCTCATCTTCGATGGCAAGACGGCACATCCGCCGTAAGCCCATGAACTGAAAGGAGAAGCAAATGAGCATGCTGCCTGCCCGCCATAGCCTGTTTGACGAGTTTTTCCGCGATTTCACCCCGGGTTTCTTCGTCAAGCCGCTGCACGGCGACGCGCTGCCGGCGCAGATCAAGATGGACGTCAAGGAAACCGGCGAGGCTTACCAAGTGGAGGCCGAATTGCCGGGCGTCGGCAAGGAGGACATCCACGTCGACATCGACGGCGCCTTGGTGACGATCAAGGCCGAGGTAAAGCAGTTCGACCAACAGGGCAAGGACGAGCGCGCGCTGCGCAGCGAACGCTACTACGGCCTGGTATCGCGCAGCTTCCAGCTGCCGCAGGACATCGACCGCGAAGCCGCCAGCGCCCGATATGAAAACGGCGTGCTGAACCTGACGTTGCCCAAGCGCCGCAACGGCGGGGCCGGCCAGCGGCTGCGGATCGAATAAGCGCGGCCTCGGCCCCGCGGCAATAAAAAACGCGCCGGTCTCCCGGCGCGTTTTCACTGGCGATGACACGAATCAGGCCAGGATCTTGGATACGATCTCGTACACGTCCTTGGACAGCTCGGCCTTGGCCATGCGCTCCAGCTCGGCGCGCATCAACGCCTGCCGGCCCGGCTCCAGCTTCTGCATCCGGCGGAAAGCGCGGGTCAGGCCGCTGGCGCCCTGGGGATTGATGGCGTCCAGCTCCAGGATGCGGTCGGCCAGGAAGCGGTAGCCGCTGCCGTCGCCGGCGTGGAAGTGGTACAGGTTGGCGCCGAACGCGCCCAGCAGCGAGCGCACCTTGTTCGGATTGCGGATGCTGAACGCCGGGTGATGCAGCGCCGCCTCCACCCGCTGCAGCGTGCCGTCCAGCTGGCTGCCGCCGATCAAGGTGAAGAACTTGTCCATCACCAGCGCCTCGTTCTGCCAGCGCGAGGCGAAGTCGGTGAAGCAATCGTCGCGTTCCTGGCCGTCGCGGTCGCGCAGCGCCAACAACGCGCCCATCTGGTCGGTCATATTGTCCGCGTCGCGGAACTGCTTGGCGGCGATCTCGGCCGGCCAGGCGTCGTCCAGGCGGTTCAGCATCCACAGCGCGCGGTTCTTCAGGCTGCGCTTGTCGGAGTCCTGCGGCTTGTACTCGCGGGTGAGATTGAGTTCGTACGCCTCGCGCCATTCGCCGCGCAGCGCCTGCGCCAGCTGGTCCAGCACGAATTCGCGCACCTGGTGGATCGCCGCCGGATCGGCCACGTCCACCATTTCCAGGATTTCGCCCTCAGTCGGCAGATTCAACATCAGCGCCTTGAACGCCGGGTCCAGGCTATGGTCCTTCAATACCGCGCGGAAGGCGCCGATGAAGGTTTCCGACAGCTTGAGCTCGCGGCCGGCGGCCGCGTCGGCGATCAGCTGCTTGAACAGGCGCTCGGCGAAGATCTGGCCGGCTTCCCAGCGGCAGAAGCTGTCGCTGTCGTTGGCCATCAGGAACACCAGCTGGTCATCGCGCCAGTCATACTCCAGCTTCACCGGCGCGGAGAAGCCGCGCAACAGCGACGGCACCGGCTCGGCCGGGATGTCGACAAAGGTGAAGCTCTGCTCGGCGGCCTTGACGTCCAGCACGCGCGACGCGCCGACAGCCTCGGCTTCGCCGGCGAGGCGCAGCGGCAGGTCCTGGCCATCCGCGCCCACCAGGCCCAACGCCAGCGGGATGTGGAGCGGCAGCTTGGCCTGCTGGCCCGGCGTGGCCGGGCAGCTTTGCTTGACGGTCAGCGTGTAGCTTCGCTCGGCCGGGTTGTAGCTGGACGAGACGGCCAGGCGCGGCGTGCCGGCCTGGCTGTACCACAGCGCGAACTGCGACAGGTCGACGTCGTTGGCGTCGGCCATCGCGGCGCAGAAGTCGTCGCAGGTGACTGCCTGGCCGTCATGGCGCTTGAAATACAGGTCCATGCCCTTGCGGAAACCGTCGCGGCCCAGCAGCGTCTCATACATCCGCACCACTTCCGCGCCCTTCTCGTACACGGTCATGGTGTAGAAGTTGTTCATCTCGATATAGCTGTCCGGACGGATCGGATGCGCGGTCGGACCGGCGTCTTCCGGGAACTGCGCCATGCGCAGGCCCTTGACGTCCTCGATGCGCTTCACCGCGCGGCTGTAGATGTCGGCGCTGAACTCCTGATCGCGGTAGACGGTCAGGCCTTCCTTCAGACTCAGCTGGAACCAGTCGCGGCAGGTGACGCGGTTGCCGGTCCAGTTGTGGAAGTATTCGTGGCCGATCACCGCCTCGATGCCTTCGAAGTCGGCGTCGGTGGCGGTGTCCTGGCGCGCCAGCACGTATTTGGTGTTGAAGATGTTGAGGCCCTTGTTCTCCATCGCGCCCATATTGAAGTCGCCGACCGCGACGATCATGTAGATGTCCAGGTCGTACTCCAGGCCGAAGCGCTCCTCGTCCCACTTCATCGAGTGCTTGACCGACTCCATCGCGTGCGCGGTCTTGTCCTGGTCGGCGGGCTCGGTCCAGATTTCCAGCGCCACTTCGCGGCCGCGCATGGTGACGAACTTGTCGCGCAGGGCCACCAGCTTGCCGGCCACCAGCGCGAACAGATAGGATGGCTTGCGGTAGGGGTCGACCCATTTGACCCAGTGCCGCTTCTTGTCCACCATGCCCTCGCCCACCTTGTTGCCGTTGGACAGCAGCACCGGGTACTTCTGCTTGTCGGCCTTGATGGTGGTGGTGAACTTGGCCATCACGTCCGGACGGTCCAGATAATAAGTGATCTTGCGGAAGCCTTCCGGCTCGCACTGGGTGAACAGGTTGCCGCTGGACGCGTACAGGCCCATCAGGCTGGTATTGGCCGCCGGATCGAGTTCGGTTTCCACTTCCAGGATGAAGCTGTCCGGCACCTGGCGCACGGTCAGCACGTCATCGGCCAGGCCGTAGCGGGTTTCGTCCAGTTTCTCGCCGTCCAGCAGCACGGCCACCAGCTTGGCGCTGCCGTCCAGCTTCAAGTCATGCTCGGCGGATTCGCCGTTGCGGGTCACCACCAGACGCGATTGCACGCGGGTGGATTCGTCTTCGATGTCGAACACCAGATCGACGCGGTCGATCAGAAAAGCGGGGGCCTGATAATCCTTGCGGTACTTCACTTCCGGCTGTTGAGCCATTCGTGTCTCCTTGCGGTCCGGCTCGTGGCCGGTCTCTTTCATAGACGGCGCGGCGCCCGGTAAGCGCCGCTCTTGGTCGAAATCGGCCGTTCTGTCAGCGGCCTGCAATCCATTTGCCGCCGTCGGCTTCCAGCTTGAGGCGGCAGGTATCCTCCGGCGCGGCCTGCGGCGCCACGTCGAACGTCATCAGTTCGTCGCGGCGGAAGGCGTGCAGCTTGATCTTGTCGCCCGCGGACAGACGGGCAAGCTGTTTGTCCAAATCGTAGGCGCGGAGCTTGTCCACCGCCACCACCACGTCGCCGCCGGACAGGCCGGCCTGTTGCGCCGCGCCGCCATCAAGCACCTGGGTCAGCTTGACCCCGGCGGCGTCGGCCGCGGTCTTGACGCCCAGCGTCAGCGGCGCCGGCTTGCCGGCGAAGGCATCCACCACGCCGCCGCGGTCGGACGCGCCCTGCGCGGCCTCGAATTTCAGCTCCACGCCCTGGCTCTTCAATAGTTCAAGCAGCGGCAGGTCCTGGGTGCTGCGCAGCGCCAGGTCGAAGAAAGGCTTGAGCTTGAGGCCGGTGGTTTCGATCGCGATTTTTTCCCACTCATCCTCTTCCAGCCCCTTGCCGTCGGCCAGCCATTTGCGCCACAGCGCGCGCATCACGTCGTCCAGCGACTGCTTGCCCTTGCTGTCGCGGCGGATCGTGAGGTCCAGCGCCAGCGCGGCCAGCGAACCCTTGGTGTAGTAGCTGACGATGCTGTTGGGACTGTTCTCGTCCTGGCGGTAGTACTTGGTCCAGGCCTCGAAGCTGGATTGCTCCAGCGTCTGCTTCATTCTGCCCGCGCCGCGTTGCACGCCGGTGATGGTTTCGGCCAGCAGGCCCAGGTAGCGCTTCTCGTCGATCAGGCCGCAGCGGACCAGGGTCAGATCGTCGTAATAAGAAGTGATGCCCTCAAACGCCCACAGCAAGCGGGTCATGCCTTCGCGGTTCAAGTCATAGGGCGTGAACGCCGCCGGCTTCATCCGCTTGACGTTCCAGCTGTGGAAGTATTCGTGGCTGATCAGGCCTAGCAGTTTCAGGTAGCCGTCGCCGATGTCGGTCGCGCCAGGCGCAGGCAGGTCGTCGCGGTTGGCCACCAGCGCGGTGGACGCGCGGTGCTCCAGGCCGCCGTAGATGTCCTTGCCGACGAACAGCATGAACACGTAGCGCTCGAACGGGGCCGGCTCGCCGAACAGCTTGATCTGGTATTCGCAGATCTTGCGGGTATCCTCGGCCAGCCGTTTCAGATCGCCCTGGAAGCGGCCGGACACGACGAACTCGTGCGGCACGCCGCAGGCCTTGAAGCTGACCTTTTGGAACTCGCCCATTTCCACCGGGTGGTCGATCAGCTCATCGTAGTTGGATGCCAGGTAGCCGCCGAAGCCGCTCTTTTTCTTGACGTCGACGGCCGGCAGGCTGGTCGCCACTTTCCAGCCGGCGTAAGCCTTGCCTTCCGGCGCGTGGATCTCCACGGCGCAGGGCTCGCCCTCGTAGCCTTCCGCCGCCAGGAACACGCTGGTGCCGTTGAAGAAACCGCGCTCGCCGTCCAGATAGGCGCCGCGCACCGACAGATCGAACGCGTAGACCAGATAGCGCAGCGTCAGCGCGCCCTTGGCCGGCGCCGCCTGCCAGCGGTTCTTTTCCAGCTGCCGCAGCGCCACCGGTTTGCCGCCGGCGCGGGCCTCCATCTCGACGATGTGCTTGGAAAATTCACGGATCATATAACTGCCGGGAATCCACGCCGGCAAAAAAAACACCTGGCCATCCTTGGCCGGGTGCGTGACTGTGACGGTTGCTTCGAACAGGTGCGCTTCCGGAGACACCGGGCGCAGCGTGTAATGTACTGGGACGGGTTGGGTCATGATCAGCCTGCAAGCGTTGCAAAACTTGATGATTCTAGCATTTCCGCGATTTTGGCGGTTGCCCTCATGGCGTATTGATCCATGTCAAGAAGTCATACCAATACGACAATACAATTGCATGCGTAGCAACATGCACTATTCGTATCGCTACCCTCGTAATACCGCGAGAATTAGGACAGACGAGAATCGATCCAAGCCGACTATGCAACTGGCTCGCATAAGGCATTTGATTTAGAATAACGGCATTGGATACGTGGAAATTTGGTGCTATCGAAAAGGCCGGCAAACTGCTAATACAGACATCAAAGCCTATCGGTACAGGTCAAGCACCTGATTCGACTTTCACAACACGGTTCCCCGCGGCTTGCCTTTCCAATTTCCAGATTGGGATGAGGTTGAAAAGTTCAAGCTGCCTTGGTTTGTCATGTTCTGAGTTAGCAACCTTGGAGAAAACCTTAAATGGAAACGCAATCCACTTATAACTATAAGGTGGTGCGCCAATTTGCCATCATGACCGTAGTTTGGGGCATAGTCGGCATGTTGGTGGGCGTCATCATTGCGGCCCAGTTGGTGTGGCCGGAGCTCAATTTCGGGCCCTGGTTCCACTTTGGCCGCCTGCGTCCCTTGCACACCAACGCCGTCATCTTCGCCTTCGGCGGCTGCGGTCTGTTCGCCACCTCCTACTACGTGGTGCAACGTACCTGTAACGTCAGGCTGATTTCCGACAAGCTGGCCGCCATCACCTTCTGGGGCTGGCAGCTGGTGATCGTGCTGGCGGCCATCACGCTGCCGCTTGGCTTCACCACCTCCAAGGAATACGCTGAGCTGGAATGGCCGATCAAACTGCTGATCGCCGTGATCTGGGTGATTTACGCGATCGTGTTCTTCGGCACCATCGCCATCCGCAAGGTCAAGCACATTTACGTGGCCAACTGGTTCTACGGCGCCTTCATCCTGGCCGTGGCGCTGCTGCACATCGTCAACTCCGCCTTCGTGCCGGTGACCATGTGGAAATCCTATTCGGTATACTCCGGCGCCGTCGACGCGATGGTGCAATGGTGGTACGGCCACAACGCGGTGGGCTTCTTCCTGACCGCGGCCTTCCTTGGCATGATGTACTACTTCGTTCCCAAGCAGGCCGGCCGTCCGGTGTACTCCTACCGTCTGTCTGTCGTGCACTTCTGGGCGCTGATCTTCACCTATATGTGGGCCGGTCCGCACCACCTGCACTACACCGCTCTGCCCGACTGGACCCAGTCCGTCGGCATGGTGTTTTCCCTGATCCTGCTTGCGCCGTCCTGGGGCGGCATGATCAACGGCATCATGACCCTGTCCGGCGCCTGGCATAAGCTGCGCACCGACCCGGTGCTGAAGTTCCTGGTGGTGTCGCTGTCGTTCTACGGCATGTCCACCTTCGAAGGCCCGATGATGTCGATCAAGACCGTCAACGCCTTGTCCCACTACACCGACTGGACCATCGGCCACGTGCACTCCGGCGCGCTGGGCTGGGTGGGCTTCATCACCATCGGCTCGATGTACTACCTGATCCCGCGCCTGTTCGGCCGCGAAACCATGCACAGCGTCAAGCTGATCGAGGCCCACTTCTGGCTGGCCACCGTCGGCGTGGTGCTCTACATCGCCGCGCTGTGGATCTCCGGCGTGATGCAAGGCCTGATGTGGCGCGCGCTGAACCCGGACGGCACCCTGACCTACGCCTTCGTCGAGGCGGTGAAAGCCACCTACCCGTACCACACGGTGCGCCTGCTGGGCGGCTTCCTGTACCTCTCCGGCATGCTGCTGATGGCCTACAACACCTACCGCACCGTCGTCGCAGGCCGCGCCGTCGATGCCAAGATCCCGGCCATCACCGCAGAAGCACATTAACAGGCGAGAATAATCATGGACAGAATCCAGAAACTGATTGAAGAGCATGTAGGCTGGCTGATCGTGCTGACCCTGTTGGTGGTCAGCGTGGCCGGCCTGGTGGAAATCCTGCCGCTCGCATTCCAGAAATCCGTGACCGAACCGGTGGCCGGCGTCAAGCCGTTCACCGCCCTGCAGCTGGCTGGCCGCGACATCTACATCCGCGAAGGCTGCACCACCTGCCATACCCAGATGATCCGCCCGTTCCGCGCCGAAACCGAACGTTACGGCCACTACTCCGTGGCCGGCGAATCCGTGTACGACCATCCCTTCCTGTGGGGCTCCAAGCGCACCGGCCCCGACCTCGCCCGCGTCGGCGGCCGCTATTCCGACGAATGGCATCGCGTGCACCTGAACAACCCGCGCGACGTGGTGCCGGAGTCGAACATGCCGGCCTTCCCGTGGCTGGCCAAGAACCTGGCCGACGCCGACGTGGTGCCGAAGAAGATGGAAGCCCTGCGCCTGGTCGGCGTGCCCTACACCGACAAGGACATCGCCGAAGCGAAATCCCAGGTGGAAGGCAAATCCGAACAGGACGCCGTCGTCGCCTACCTGCAAGGCCTGGGCCTTGCCGTGAAGAACAGGCGCTAAGCCATGGACTGGGTCACTTTCGGGCGTTCGCTGTTCACCGTGGTTTGCTTCGCGTTCTTCATCATGGTGTTGATCATGGCCTACAGCAAACGCTCCAAGAACCGGTACGAGGAGGCAGCCAACCTGCCCTTCCTCGACGACGACAAGGTAGAGGAAGCCCCGCATGACGAGGCTTCCCACGGAGCAAGAAAATGAGTCAATTCACAAGCGGTTTCTGGAATATCTGGATTATCGTGATCGTGCTGGGCGGCATCATCGGCCTGACGCTGCTGGTATTCACCCAATCCAAGACCACGGTCAAAAAGGGAGAGGAAGTCGACATCACCGGCCACATCTGGGATGGCGACCTGGCCGAGTACAACAACCCGCTGCCGCGCTGGTGGATGCTGATGTTCTACATCACGCTGATCTTCGGCGTGGTCTATCTGGTGCTGTACCCGGGCCTGGGCGACTACAAGGGCGCCTTCGGCTGGACCCAGATCGACCAGTACAAGGCCGAGAGCAAAGCCGCCGAGCAGAAATACCAGCCGCTGTACGACAAATACCTGAAGCAGGATATGAAGTCGGTCGCCGCCGACCCCAAAGCCCAGGAAATGGGCCGGCGCCTGTTCCAGACCTACTGTGTGCAGTGCCACGGCGCGGATGCCCGCGGCGCCAAGGGCTTCCCCAACCTGGTGAGCCATGACTGGATCTACGGCGGCGAGCCGGACACCATCAAGACCACCATCCTGAATGGCCGCCACGGCCAGATGCCGGCCTGGGGCGCCGCCTTCGGCGAGGAGAAGGTCAAGGATGTGGCCAACTACGTGATGTCGCTGTCCGAGCACAAGAAGAAGTTCGACGCGGAGCGCGCGGCCCGCGGCAAGGAAACCTTCGCCGCGGTATGCGCCACCTGCCATGGTCCTGACGGCAAGGGCAACCAGCAACTGGGCGCGCCCAACCTGACCCACCCGTCGGGCAGCTGGCTGTACGGCGGCACCGAGAAGGCCATCATCGAGACCATCACCAACGGCCGCAGCGGCCAGATGCCGGCCTGGAAGGATTTCCTCGGCGAAGGCAAGGTCCACCTGCTGGCCGCCTACGTCTGGAGCCTGTCCAACAACCCCAAGGCGCAGCAGTAGGCGCCTTGTACGGCGCGCCGTCCGCTCCGCGCGGGCGGCGCGCTTCGCCTCTCCCCCACCCAGAGGCTTTGGTAGAGCGCATCGACCGGTGAGTTTCACCAAACCCTCTTCAGGAAAACGACATGTCCGAATCGCTGAAGAAAATCCCGATCAAGGTTGAAGGCGCCGGCCAGGACAACGAAACCGTCTCGCTGTACGAATCCCACCAGAAAATCTATGTCCGTGCCGCCAAAGGCATGTTCAACAATCTCCGCATCCTGTTCGTGCTCGGCACCCAGCTGGTCTACCTTGGCCTGCCCTGGCTGCAATGGAACGGCCGCCAGGCGGTCCTGTTCGATCTGGCCGACCGCAAGTTCTACCTGTTCGGCCTCACCGTCTGGCCGCAGGACTTCGTCTATCTCGCCGCGCTGTTGATGTGCTGCGCCTTCGGCCTGTTCACCTGGACCACCATCGCCGGCCGGCTGTGGTGCGGCTATTCCTGTCCGCAGACGGTGTACACCGAGATCATGCTGTGGATAGAGCAATGGGTGGAGGGCGACCGCAACAAGCGCATCAAGCTGGACGCCGCGCCGATGAGCCTGCGCAAGCTCAGGCTGAAAACCGCCAAGCACTTGATCATGATCGTCTTCTCGCTGTGGACCGGCTTCACCCTGGTAGGCTACTTCACGCCGATGCGCAGCCTGATCGCGGCGCTGCCCACCTTCGGCTACGGCCCGTGGGAGACGTTCTGGATGTTCTTCTACGGCGGCTTCACCTATCTGTTCGCCGGCTTCATGCGCGAGCAGGTATGCAAGTACATGTGCCCCTACGCCCGCTTCCAGAGCGTGATGTTCGACGCCGACACGCTGATCATCTCCTACGACGAAGCCCGCGGCGAGCCGCGCGGCGCGCGCAAGAAGGGGTCTGACCCGAAAGAACAGGGCCTAGGCTCCTGCATCAACTGCAGCATCTGCGTGCAGGTGTGCCCGGTGGGCATCGACATCCGCAACGGCCTGCAATACGAATGCATAGGCTGCGCCGCCTGCATCGACGCCTGCGACGAAGTGATGGACAAGATGGGCTATCCGCGCGGCCTGATCCGCTACACCACCGAGAACGCGCTGGAAGGGAAATATCCGGAAAAGGAAATCGCGTCGCGGCTGAAACGGCCCCGCGTGGTGCTGTACATCCTGGTGCTGAGCGCGGTGATCATCGCCTCCGTCACCTCGCTGGCGATGAGAAAGCCATTCAAGGTGGACATCCTTCGCGACCGCGCCTCGCTGGTGCGCGAGACCGATGAAGGCTGGCTGGAAAACACCTACATCATCAAGATCATCAACACCACGGAACGTCCGCAGCAATTCCGCATCACAGCCGAAGGCCTGCCCGACATCAAGGTCAAGACCGAAACGCCGCTAGTGGCCATTCCCGCCGCCGCCACCGACAGCGCCACCGTGCACGTGGAGGCCGACCCGCAGTACGCGACCAAGGGCAGCCACCCGATCCGCTTCATCGTAGAATCCGCCGGCGATCCCTCGCTGCGGGTAGAAGAAAAATCCAGCTTCATCGGAGAATGACATGCAGCACACCGCCCACCACCCGTCCCGCCCCTGGTACAAGGAACCCTGGCCCTGGATACTGTTCGGCCTGCCGGCGGTGTCCGTCGTCGTCGGCATCTTCTTTCTGATGGCGGCGATCAAGTCCGACGACGGCCTGGTCACCGACGACTATTACAAAAAGGGCAAGGCGATCAATATGGAGCTGCGGCGCGACAAGGCCGCCGCGCAGATGGGCCTGTCGGCCCAGCTGATGTTCGGCAGCGACGGCCGCAGCCTGCGCCTGGTCACCACCAGCAAGGTCAAGCTGCCCGACACCCTGTCGCTGAGCATGATCCACCCGGCCCAGGACGATTACGACCTGTCCGCCGTGATGACCATGGCCGGCCCCAATCTGTACCAGGGCATCCTGCCCAAGATCCCCGTCAACGCCAACCACTGGTACGTGCAGCTGGAAGACCATGACAAGAAATGGCGGATCCAGGGCGAATGGAAGCCGGGCTCCGGGCAGATGGCGATGCTGGGCCAGCCGCATCTGGAGCCGGTCGAGCACTGAGCGCCAAACTTCCCCTATCGAAACGGCCCGCATGCGGGCCGTTTTCCTTGCCTGGCCGACTTCCGGACTAGGCCACCGCCCTCACCCGGCTGAGCCAGGCAAGCGCGCCCGCGCCCGCCTGCCACGCCGCCGTCGCCAGCATCAAATCCCGCAGCGGCATGCCGGCAGACAACACGCCGCCCAAGACCAGCGCCAAGGGCATCAGCAGCTTGAACAAGGAGCCGGTCAGCCCGGACACGCGGCCGATCAGCGCCGCCGGCGTCGCCTCCTGCCGGTAGCTCCACACGCCGACATTGCCGCACACCACGACGAAGCTCTGCAGCGCCATCGCGCCCGCCAGCCACGGCATCTCGCTCAACAAAGCCTGCGCCGCCATGCCGGCAGCCTCCAGCAGCAGTGCCAGGCAGATCATCCGCCCCAGGCCCAGCGCCTTCCGCACCCGCGCCACGCACAAGCCAGCCGCGATGCCGCCCGCGCCGGCGCAGCCGAACAGCAGCCCCAGTTGCCCCGGAGAAAAGCCCAGCTGGTCGCGGGCGCGAAACAGGAACAACACCTCGGCCACGCCGGCCGCGCCGTTGGCCAGCACCACCACCCAGCTCAACTGCCACAGCGCCGCGTTGCCCCGCAGCGCCCGCCAGCCGGCGGCCAACTCCGCCAGAAAGCGCCGCTCGCCGGCCTGTCCCGGCCCTTGCGCCGGCACTCTGGCCATCAGCGCCGCCGACAACAGAAACATCAACGCCGGCGCGCCCAGGCTCCAGTGCGGGCTGGCCCAGGCAATCAGCAGGCCGGACAGCATCGGGCCGCTGACGGCGAACACGTCGAACAAGCTGCCCAGATAGCCATTGGCCTGCACCAGCTGCGCCGGCGGCACGCTCTCCTTCACCAGGGCCATCCGGCAGATGGCGGTCACGTAGTTGCACAGCATCACGCAGAAGGTCAGCGGATAGAACAGCCACGACGCCATCCGGCCGCCGGCCAGCGCCAGCGCGCAAACGCCCAGCAACCCAGCCATCGCCAGCAAGGCCCGCTGCGCCCAGCGGCGGCGGCACACCCGGTCCACCCACACGCCGATGAACACCGCCAGCAGCAGATTGGGCAGAAACTCCACCGCGCGCAGATTGCTCATCGCCGCCAACGAATGGGTCAGCTCGTACAGGATCAGCGGCAGCGCCAGCTGGTAAATCTGGCCGCCCAGCGCCAGCAGCGCGGTGGATGCGAACAGGCCGGCGAACACCGGCTGCCGCCATAAAGAAGGGGAAGAAACCGCGGACATGCGCGCTCCATGACATTTGACAGAAGCGGCAGTATCCGGCACAAAAGCGGAGACAAAAATGGAACAGATCAAAACCATTCCTCCCCTTTTATGCGCCTGCTCCAACACTACCAGCGGCTGAGTCTGGCCTTCCCCGCCCACGACGGCCCGGCGCGGCTGGCCGACATCGCCGCCGCCTTGCATTGCAGCCCACGCCACGCCCGCGAACTGATGCAGAGCATGGCGGATAAGGGCTGGCTGCGATGGCGGCCCGGCCAGGGGCGCGGCCATGCGTCGCGGCTGCGGCTGCTCGCGCCGGCCGGCCAACTGGAAATGGAAGCAGTGCTCGGCCATCTGGCCGATGGCGACATCGAAAAGGCGCTGCGCTTGCTGCCCACGGCAGCGCGCCGCCAAGTGGCCGAGCTGCTGCCTGCCTATCTCGGCGTCCCGCCGGCCGAACCGCAAACGCTGCGCCTGCCCTTCTACCGGCCGCTGCACAGCCTGGACCCGCTCCAGATCAACCGCCGCACCGAATGCCATCTGATCCGCCAGATCTTCGACGGCCTGACCCGCTACGACCGCGCGCAGGGGCAAATCGTCCCGGCGCTGTCTCATCACTGGAGCCATGACGGCGAATGGCGAAACTGGCGCTTCCATCTGCGCCCCGGCGTCGCCTTCCACCATGGCCGCGCGCTGGATGGCGAAGACGTTCGCCAGACCCTGCTGCGGCTGCGCGACGAGGCGGGTCCCCACCAGGGCCTGCTATCCCATCTTGAAGACGCCAGCCTGCCCGCGCCGCTGACCGTCGACATCCGTCTGAAATGCCCCGACGCGCTGCTCCCGCGGCGGCTGGCCGACAGCGCCGCCTCCATCCTGCCGCGCGAATGCTGGCAGCAAGCGGACTTCGGCCGCTTCCCCATCGGCACCGGCGCGTTCAAGCTGGAAGTCAATAACGACTACCGCGCCACGCTGCGCGCCTTCGACCGCCACTGGAAGGAAAGGCCATTGCTGGACACGGTGGACATATGGGTCGTCGACGACCCGGACGTGCGGGCGCGGCTGGATGCCCGCTTCTGCCACCCGGATGAGCCCGCCGTCCGGCCATCGCTGTACCAACTGGAGGCCGGCTGCAGCTATCTGGCGGCGAACCCGGCCCGGCTGGATTCTGATCAACGGCGGGCGCTGGCCGACTGGCTGCACCCAACCGTCTGGCAAGCCGCGCTTCCAGGCGAGCCGGCGCTGGGCATGCTGCCGCAATGGCGGCACCGTCCGACACCCGTCCAGCCGCAACCCCCGCGCCTGCCGCCGACACTGCGGCTGGTCACCTACCAACTGCCGGCCCATATCGAGCTGGCGGAAGCCGTGGCGCGCCGCTTGCGCGACGCCGGCAGCCGGACCGCGCTGACCGTCATGTCCTATCCCGATTTCGCCCGCTACGACTGGCTGGATGACGCGGACCTACTGCTGACCGGCGAAGTGATGGCCGACGATGTGGATTTCGGCGTCTACCAATGGCTGTGCCAGGATGCCGGCTACCGCCATTGGCTGGAGGAAGGGGCCCGGCACAGAATCCGGCTAGCGGAAAGAAAACTGGCCATGGAACCCGACGCGGAGCGGCGCTGGCAAGGCTACGAAACGCTGGCACGCAAGCTGGTGGAGGAAGCCAGCCTGATTCCGCTGCGGCATCATGTCCAGACGATGGAATTCGCGCCGCAGCTGCGGGGCGTCACGCTGGCGCAGTGCGGCTGGATGGACTTCGGCAAAGCGTGGCTGGCTCCCCCGCACTGAGTCAGCCCTGGCTCAGATGGCGGCGTCCGAGTGATAGCGCAGCCAGAAAGCCTCGCGGCAGCCGTTGTCGAAGCTTTTGCGCATCGGCTCGATGCCCGGCGAGTCGCCCAGCTCCAGCACTTCATAGGTGATCCAGCTCTCGGCGCAGGCCAATTCGCTGGGGTAATCGTCCACCTCGATGCTGCGGCGGATCGCCACGCCGTTGTCGAAGCGGTACACGCGCTCCCGCAGCGTCACCTCGCAATCGGCCTCGCGCCAACTGTCCTGCCTATCCTCGCGGCCGACGATGCGCTCCGCGCCGGCGCCGCCCATGATCGCCCGCGCATAACCGGCCAGCGGCTCGCTCGCGTCGGCCATCAAACGCTCTCCTTGTGGATGTCGGCCAGCAGCGGTTGCGCCAGACGGCGGTAGTCGTCGCCGTCCAGCACGATGGACGCGTCCAGCCGGCCTGCGTTGAACGCGATTTCCCGGTAGCGCGCCAACAGCTGCGGGTCCACCACCAAGCGGATGGACGGATCGAAGCTGAACGGCGGGATGGAGCCGATCACGCAGCCGGTGGCGGCCTCGGCGTCGGCCGCGTCGGCCAACTTCACCTTGCGCGCGCCGACGGCGGCGGCCACCTTGGCGAAATCCACCCGCTCGTCGCCGGGCAGCACCGCCAGCACGAACTGGCCGGGCGCCTCCGCCACCTTGCACAGCATCGCCTTGGCGCCCTGCCCCACCTCGGTGCCGCGGATCTCGGCCACCTTGTGCGAATTGCCCTCGGCGGGATGTTCTATCACCCGAAAGCGGGCTTGGCCCGCTTCCAGCCATTGCCTCAAATGCTCAAACATCGGACCTCCCGCTTAGCGCATGCTGGACATAGTTGGCAAATGGGGGCGGGCTACTGACAGACAAGTTTAACAAGGGGGAAAACTAAAATCTGCGTGCCTCGTACGCCCCCCCAAAGCCCCCACTGCTGCAGATGTCCGACATTCTACTAGATTAGTTACCCTTCACTTGGGGACCATCAAGCCCGATTGGAAAGATAACCAAGGAATTCGCAACCTTACCTCCATCATAAAGAAAATGAGAGTTCAAAAAACCTACGATAGAGCTATCACCCAGAGCAACCCAGCTTCTAGCCACCATATCTCCATAACCTGGAATAGGTAGATTGGCTAATGGCACACCATCCCGAGAATAAAGAGATACCATGTCAGGCTGCGAGCCTGAGATAGACACATTTGGTGCATGAGACCATGCGCAAATCACTCTGGCATCACCTAAAACAAGAACAGAATTTGCAAATGATGCCATATCAACCAGTGAATCCAAATAAGAGAGACTCTTCGCATCATATCTCATGCATGATTGCTGTGCAGTTATCCCTGTTACCATGACTGAACTTCCGTCACCCAATGCCGAAAAATCATTATATGTAACAAGCAAACCATTTCGCGTCACGAAGTCAAGAAGATGGCCATTTTTATCTGAAAAAAACGTCCCACCACCTACCTCTGAAAAATCAACATCAAATGCTTGCACCCAATTATTGGCATAGCTATACACTCTTCCGCCATCATCTGTAGCTTGTAATTTTGAATAATTTCCATATGACCACAACCCCAACGATTTACCATTCTTCCATGAGGCACCATTTCCTAAAAGTACTATCTCGACTCCATTAACCCTTAAGGAAACGACAGCTATCCCCATGTGAACCTTTAATGGATCTCCCCAATCATCCTTAGGCATTTCCCATACATCAACTTTCGTCTGCCTGATCAAGTCGATAACAACTAATTTTTTATTTTCCAAATCCACAACATAGAGAAAACTGCCATCAGGCGAAACCGCCATTTCACCAGCAGCGCTGGCCACATCTCTAATTGTAGCAACCTGAGAAGCGGTATATGCGTTAAAAACCTGAACATCTTTCTCACCCATATTTGTATAAAAATATGGCCTTATTGGGTCTGCCACCAACTTCGAATATTGACCACTTACCACAGTAGTCGTTTTCAAAAATGACTCATCGCGCCAAACTGCAACCTTTACAATCGCAGGTTCAACATAACTAGCACTTGAACGGATAGTCACATTCGCATAGCTCACTTTTCCTATTGGTAAACGAGAATCATCCGCCAGCAACTGCAAAGTAGAGCCATTACCCGTCTGACCGCTGGCAGTCACACTTAACCATGGCGCGTCGGAAGTGGCAGTCCAATTCAGCGTACCGCCAAAGTTGTCCTTGATGGTCAACGTCTTGCTCAGCACCTTGCCAGCCGGCGTGCTGGAGAAGGCCACGCCCCATTTGGACGGCAGCAAGCGGCGCTGATCGCGGTTGATCGTCACTGGCACAATCCCCTCAACCGCATCGCCATTGATCTGAGCGGACAGTTTCAAAGCCGCTGTAGTCGAACCAACCGTTGCTTGGGAAGAGTCGCCGCTCAACTGCAAGGCTTGCGCAGTCTGGTTGACGCTGCCGCTGACAACGCCAGTCTTCAGCCATGCCGGCTGCGACGACACTTTCCACGACCAGGACTTGTTGCCGGTATTCAGCGCGAATTGCAGGCTCTGCGGCGTGTCCAGATCGCGCCCCTTGTCGCCGCCCAGCACGATACCCTGTGCCGGCAGCGTGAAGCTGGCCTTGGTCAATGACAGCGAAGCGGCGATATCTTTGCTCTCCACGCCTGCCGCGCTCAGATGCAAGGTACCGTTATAGTTGCCGCTGGCTAAAGAACCTCGGCTTGGATCGGCAGATAACGGAATACTGGATGGCGTGATCCCGCTGACAGCCCCAGCTTGCAGCCAAGCGGCGTTGCTGGACGCAGTCCAGGTGCCCTCGCCGTTGTTGTTAAGGCTCAGTTGCAGGATCTGTCCCGGAAGCTCGCTGCCGTTGATGCCGCTGAAGCTGAAGCTGTCCTGAGAAGCGACAAACTGCACCGGGCGCACATTCACGCTGAATGGCAACGTCACCGTCTGGCCATCGTCGCTTGTAACGGTCACATTGTCGGTATAGGCGCCGGCAGCCAGCCGCTCGGTCGACATCGATACATTGAAGCTGCCCGCTCCTTGGCCGGAGGCATTGCTCAACAACAACCAATTGCTGCTGGCTTTAGCCGTCCACTTGCCGCTAAAACCACTCACCGAAACCGAGGAGCTGAAGTTGGAGCGCTGGCCGATCACCGCTGTAGAAGAAGGCACGCCGGACAATACTGCCTGCAACGGTTGAGCCGCTACCGAAAAGTCATAAGGCAGCGTCAACGGCCCGCTGAGGAAAGAAGAGCCGCATTGCGGATCCCTGCACAGCTGGAACTGCAACGTGCCTTTGTAATGACCGGTAGCCAGCGTGCCGGACGTATGCAAGGTCAACGCCATCTGGTTGCCTCCCAGCCAGTTCAATTGTGGCGTACCGGCCAGCACCTTCTGACTGTCGACAACATAAAGATAGATAGAGCTGTTAAAACGACTGGCATCGGAAACGCTCGCCTGTATCGTCCAGGTCTGCGACGAACCAGCGCTCTGGTTGCCCCCCAATGAGGCGGGAGACAGCTGGACTGCTGATGGCGGAAGCGCCTCCTGCACATGGCTTGCGGCATTGCCGGAACCGCCGCCGCCGCCACCTCCCCCGCCTCCGCCTCCGCCACATGCGGACAACATCGACACCATCAATAGCATGGACAAGCCTTGCCATACCTTCATCACGGACCTCGCTTAACTTTCCGCCGACTCATTGATCAGCGTTCATATTTTTTTACAAAGTCGAGATTATAGTTGGACAATCGTTTATTTTAAATTCAATTGTCATTTAATCGAAAAATACTCTGCCCGCATCACAATCGTCACACCTCCCTCCCTTCCTGCACGAACAGCGGTCTTCTCCCTTGAAGCTATCGTTCCGTTCATTGCACACTGGCATCAGCCAGCCTCTCAGGATATCCGCGTGCTCAAACTCAACCTCGGCTGCGGCCATGACCGGCGGCCCGGCTTCGTCAACATCGACTCCCAGGCCGCCTGCCAGCCAGACCAGGTGGTCGATCTGGAGCGATTTCCCTGGCCTTGGGCCGACGGATCGGTGGACGAGATCGTGATGAGCCACGTGCTGGAGCATCTGGGCGCCGATACCGACACCTATCTGCGCATCATCAAGGAGCTGTACCGGGTGTGCGCGCCGGACGCCCGCGTCGCCATCACCGTGCCGCATCCGCGCAGCGACAACTACCTGGCCGATCCCACCCATGTGCGGCCGATCACCGCGATGGGCCTGCAGATGTTCAATCAGGAATTGAACCGCCAAACCATCGCGGAGGGCGGCTCCAGCACGCCGCTGGGCATTTATCTGAATGTCGACTGGGCGCTGGAATCGTCGGACGTGAAAATCCTGGAGCCCTGGGCCAGCCGTTTCAACGGCGGCCAGCTCACCGAAGGCGACATCGCGTTGGCGGTGCAAAATTTCTACAACGTGATCGGCGACTGCACGTTCGTGATGCGCATACGCAAACCGGCTTTCGCCGGCTGAAGCATCCGAGCGGATGCCTGCCTGGCGATGACGCCCATGCGAGCAAGCCGCTTGCCCCTCGCCAGCCGGCAATGCATGATGCATAGCCGGGCCATGGCGGGAACAGCCATCCAGCCATGAGCGCCACCCCTGCAGCCACCACATAGAAAGGCCGGAGATCATGTCGAAAGAGCTTGTCTTCTATACCAACCCGCAATCGCGGGGCAATATCGTGCACTGGATGCTGGAAGAAGTGGGCGCGCCCTACCGCCCGGTGCTGCTGGAGTACGGCGCCTCGATGAAAGCGCCGGAGTATCTGGCCATCAATCCGATGGGCAAGGTGCCGGCCATCCGCCATGGCGATCAGGTCGTCACCGAAGGCGCGGCCATCTGCGCCTATCTCGCCGATGCCTTTCCCGAAGCCGGACTCGCTCCCGAGCCGGCCGCGCGCGGCGACTATTACCGCTGGCTGTTTTTCGCCGCCAGTTGTGTGGAGCATGCCTGGAGCAACCAGGCCGCCGGCTTCACGCCCACTCAGGAACAGCAGCGGATGTTCGGCTACGGCTCATATGAAGCGACGCTGAACACGCTGGCCAAGGCCGTGGCCGGCCGCCGCTATCTCGCGGGAGACCGCTTCAGCGCCGCCGACGTGTATGTCGGCCGCACGGTAGGTTACGGCATCGAGTTCGGCAGCATGCGCGACTGGCCGGAACTGGTCGCCTACTGGGATGGCCTGAAAAATCGGCCGGCCCTGCTGCGCGCCGCCGAACAGGCCGCCCAGTGGCAAGCAAGCAAGGCATAACGGCGTTCCAAAAGCCTTGCGCGACGGACGCCATCCTCCGCGCAAGGCGAGCAAGCAGCGCTACGCCGGCCGCAGCCGCGCGGTGAAATGCCGCAGTATCGGCGGCTCGTAGTCGAAGGCCAGGCCTTTCACCGCTGCCGCCCGCCGTTTCACCTCGATCAGACAGTCGGCGATGTAGTCCATGTGGTCGTTGGTGTAGACCCGGCGCGGTATCGTCAGCCGCATCAGCTCGAACGGCGACGGTTCTTGCAGGCCGGTCTGCGGATTGCGGCCCAGCAGCAGCGAGCCGATCTCCACCGCCCGGACGCCGCCTTCCAGATACAGCTCGCAGGCCAGCGCGTGCGCGGGAAACCGCTCGGCCGGAATGTGCGGCAGCAGGCGCGCGGCGTCGACGAAAACGGCATGGCCGCCGGTTGGATGCTGGATAGGCACCCCGCCCTCGCGCAGCCGCTCGCCCAGGTAGGCGACCTGGCCGATGCGGTAGTCCAGGAAGGCGTCGTCCAGCCCTTCCCTCAACCCTATCGCCAAGGCCTCCATGTCGCGTCCGGCCAGGCCGCCGTAGGTGACGAAGCCCTCCATCGGCACGCAGCGCACCTGCACCGCGCGGAACAGCGCCTCATCGTCCTTGAAGCAGCACAGGCCGCCGATATTGACCAGCCCATCCTTTTTCGCCGACATGGTGAACATGTCGCCATGGCCGAACATCTCGCGCGCGATGGCCGGTATGGAGGCGCCGGCGTAGGCCGGATCGCGCGCGCGGATGAACCAGGCGTTCTCGGCGAAGCGGGCGGCGTCGATCACCACCGGGATGCCGCGCGAGCGCGCGAGCGCGCTGGCCGAGCGGATATTGGCCATCGATACCGGCTGGCCGCCGGCGCTGTTGCAGGTGATGGTGACGATGACGGCGGCGACGTTGTCTCCCTCGGCCGCGACGATCTCCCCCAGCCGCGCCAGGTCGAAGTCTCCCTTCCAGTCGTATGCCGTGCCGGTGTCCAGCGCCTGCGGCGTCAGCACGTTGACGGCGCGGGCGCCCGCCAGCTCGACATGGGCCTTGGTGGTGTCGAAATGGTAGTTGGACAGGAACACCGGGCGCGCGCCCCGGCAGCGCTTCACCAGTTCCGGAAACAATATCTGCTCCGCGCCGCGCCCCTGGTGGGTGGGGATGGTGTGCGCGTAGCCGAACAACTCCCGCACCGTGTCGGCCAAGCGCAGGAAATTGCGGCTGCCGGCATAAGCCTCGTCGCCCATCATCAAACCGGCCCATTGGCGGTCGGACATCGCGCCGGTGCCGCTGTCGGTCAGCAGGTCGATGTAGACATCCTCGGCTTTCAACAGGAAGGGATTCCAGCCGGCGTCGGCCAGCGCCCGGCGGCGGTCTGCCGGCGAGGTCTGCCGGATGGGCTCCACCATTTTGATGCGGAACGGTTCGGGAATGCGTTGCGCCATGATCTTCTCCTCGGCGCGGCCGCGCGCCGCCTGGACAAACGCGGGCGGAACGGCGGCGGGCCGTGATGCGGTCGAAACAAATAGGGAAACGATTGCCGGAGGAGATCAGGCGCGCGGGAAGTCGAACGTCAGAATGATGTCGACGGTGTACCAGTTGGGGCGCAGGCCATTGAGGTGAGTCAGCGCCTGGCCAGCATGGGGCTCGATATTCATCGCCACACCTTGAGGCAGTTGCATGATCGCCCGGACGCGGGCGTACCTTCAAGATAGGGCACGATTGTCAGACTGCACAACAACTTATGGCTGATAAAAACTATTTCAACATTGATTTGTATACAGTCAACAATAACCACTATGCAATAAACTCATTACGCCTAGAGTATTAACTAGCAAAAAATCATCGCCAAAGAAAAGTATTTGCTCCATTTATTACAATGTAATTGATCTGGCTTAAAAAAAATTTTCACATCTCAACATTAAATCGATATGATCTTGCGCTGCCTACAAAAGCCAAGGCATGCATAAAAAACAAAAACACCGCTCGTTGCTGGTGATATCTCAAGTCACTCGAAGGAAACCCTTATGTCTACACAATCGCATCCCAAAGGGCTCTATCTGCTCTTTGTGACGGAGATGTGGGAGCGCTTCAGCTACTACGGCATGCGCGCCATCTTCACGCTGTACATGATCAAGGCGCTGCTGTTCGACAAGGCCCATGCCTCGGATATCTACGGCACCTACACCGGCCTGGTGTATCTCACCCCGCTGGTCGGCGGCTATATCGCCGACCGCTACTGGGGCAACCGCCGCTCCATCCTCGCCGGCGGCGTGCTGATGGCCATCGGCCAGTTCATGCTGTTCTTCTCCGGCTCGATGCACGAGACCAACGTCGCCGCCGCCTCCTGGCTGCTGTACGGCGGCCTGGGTTTCCTGATCGCCGGCAACGGCCTGTTCAAACCCAACATCTCGTCGATGGTGGGCCAGTTGTACGCCCCGGGCGACAAGCGCGTGGACTCCGCCTTCACCATCTTCTACATGGGCATCAACACCGGCTCGCTGATCGCGCCGCTGATATGCGGCACGTTGGGCGACACCGGCAATCCGGGCGACTTCAAGTGGGGCTTCATGGCCGCCGGCTTCGGCATGCTGCTGTCGCTGATCGTATTCACCCTGTTCAAGAACAAATACCTGGTGACGCCGGAAGGCAAACCGATCGGCCTGGCGCCCAAGCGCCATCACGACAGCGGCGAGAAAGTGGTGCACGAGCCGCTGACCCGCATCGAGAAGCAGCGCCTGGCGGTGATCCTGATCGTGTCCGCCTTCGTGATCTTCTTCTGGTCCGCCTTCGAGCAGGCCGGCGCTTCGCTGACCTTCTTCGCCGAAGAGCAGACCAACCGCAACCTTCTGGGCTTCACCGTGCCGGCGTCCTACTTCCAGTCGCTGAACCCGGTTTCGGTGGTGATCTTCGCGCCGATCTTCGCCTGGATCTGGACCAAGCTGGGCAGCAAGGGCATGGAGCCCTCGTCTCCGGCCAAGATGGCGCTGGGCCTGTTCTTCCTCGCGCTCGGCTATCTGGTGATCGCCTTCGGCGTCGACGGCCTGGCGCCGGGCGTCAAGGTCAGCATGCTGTGGCTGGTCAGCCTGTACGTGCTGCACACCTTCGGCGAACTGAGCCTGTCGCCGATCGGCCTGTCGCTGGTGGTCAAACTGTCTCCGGCCCGCTTCACCGGCCTGATGATGGGCATCTGGTTCCTGTCCAACGCCGCCGCCAACAAGTTCGCCGGCACGCTGTCGGAACTGTACCCGGACCCGGCCAAGCCGGTGCCGCACTTCCTCGGCTACGCGGTCACCAATCTGCACGACTTCTTCATGCTGTTCGTGATGATGGCCGGCGCCAGCTCGCTGGTGCTGTTCGCGCTGTCCTCCGTGCTGAAAAAGATGATGCACGGCCGCTGACCCGCCGCTTGCCGCATCCAAGCCAACGCCGCCTCCGGGCGGCGTTTTCGCTGCCTGAACGGGCAGACGCCGATCCCGGTCTGTGATAGCCTTGCGCCGATCCTCTACCCCGTTTTGAAAACAAGTTTACGGATGAATACCGCTGCAACTTCTTCCTGGCGGAAGGCGGCCGGCTACGCCTTGCTGGCGCTGCTGGCCATCCGCCTGCTGGCGATGTGGGCGATCCCGCTCACCGACACCACCGAGGCGCGCTACGCCGAGATCGCCCGCAAGATGCTGGAAACCGGCAACTGGGTGACGCCGCTGCACGACTACGGCGTGCCGTTCTGGGCCAAGCCGCCGCTGTCCACCTGGCTGTCCGCGGCCAGCATGGGCCTGTTCGGCGTCAATGAATTCGCCGCCCGCCTGCCTGCGCTGCTGCTGGCGCTGGGCGCGCTGTGGCTGACGGCCGACCTGATGCGCCGCCGCGCCGGAAACGACGCGGCGATGGCCGCCGCGCTGATGCTGGCCGGCGGTCTGCTGTTCTACGGCGCGGCCGGCACCGTGATGACCGACCCCTCGCTGATGTTCTGCGTGACACTGAGCCAGGTGGCTTTCTGGCACGCGATGAACGGCGGCGGCCGGATCTGGCGCTACGCCTTTTTCGCCGGCCTGGGCCTGGGCCTGTTGGCCAAGGGTCCGCTGGCCGTGGTGCTGGTGGGCATGCCGATCTTCTTCTGGGTGCTGATCCGCAATCAATGGAAGGCGCTGTGGCGCGAGCTGCCGTGGATCTCCGGCACGCTGCTGGCCGCCGCCATCGCCCTGCCCTGGTACGCCTGGGCGGAAATCCGCACACCGGGCTTCCTCAACTACTTCATCATGGGCGAGCACGTCAGCCGCTTCCTCGACTCCGGCTGGAAGGGCGACAAGTACGGCTTCGCCCACGCCACGCCGCGCGGCATGATCTGGCCGTACGCCTTGGGCGCGCTGTTCCCGTGGTCCATCGCCATGCTGGCCTGGCTGGCCTGCCGCGCGCGCCGGCTGCCGGCCATCGTCCGCGCCGGCGAAAACGACGGCTGGCTGCTCTACCTCGCGCTGTGGACAGTGATGACGCTGCTGTTCTTCACGATGTCCGGCAACATCATCTTCCCGTATTCGCTGCCGATGCTGCCCGGCGCGGCGCTGCTGATGGCCGAGCTGTGGCATCGCGGCCGGCATGAGCGCTCCGGCCGCGCGCTGCCGTGGCTGGCGCTGTCCTCCGGCTTGCTGGTGCTGATCGCGATCGGCCTGCAATGGCATGACGGCGCCCGTTACTTCCGCACCCAGAAGCCGGTGATCGCGGCCTGGCTCCAGCAGCAGCCGGCGCAACAGGCCCGGCTGTTCTACTGGGACAGCCGCCGCGAGTTCTCCGCCGAGTTCTACAGCCAGGGCAAGGTGCGCACCACCGCCGACGCCCATGCGCTGGCTCCGCAGCTTGCCGCGCATCCGGGCAGCTGGATCGTCACTGAGCAGCGCGACCTCGCCAGCCTGCCGCCGGCCATCGCCGCGGGCTACGTCAAGGCCGGGGAGTTCCCGGTGATGAAGGACAGAATGCTGCTGCTGAAACCGGCCGCGGCCCAGTGAAAGCGCAAACCGCCATGACCGACGCACGCAACTTCGTTCCGCCCTATCTGCTGGAGCTGCACGCCGCCGAGCGCCCGGCCGACCCGCTGGTCAGCTGCCTGATTCCAGCCTACAACGAGTCGGAAAACATCGCGCCGATGCTGGAAACGCTGCACCGGCTGCTGTCCGAGCACGGCTACCGCCATGAACTGGTGGTGGTGGACGACGGCAGCCGCGACGACACCGTGCCCAAGGCGCTGGAAGCCGCCAAGCGCCTGCCGGTGACGGTGATCCAGCTGTCGCGCAACTTCGGCAAGGAAATCGCGCTGACCGCCGGCATCGACAACATCGGCGGCGACGTCGCCGTGCTGATAGACGGCGACTTCCAGCATCCGCCGGAGATGGTGCCGGTATTCCTGGAAAAATGGCGCGAAGGCTACGACATGGTCTACAGCGTGCGCGCCAACCGCGACGGCGAGACCCTGGCCAAGCGCGCGTTCACCCGCGTGTTCTACGCGCTGCTGAACAGCGGCGCGCCGTTGAAGATCCCGGAAAACACCCAGGATTTCCGCGTGCTGGACAAGAGCATTCTGGAGGCGCTGCGGCGGATGCCGGAGCGCAACCGCTTCATGAAAGGCCTGTATAACTGGGTGGGCTTCACCCAGCTGGCGATGGAGACGCAGACGCAAGAACGCCGCGCCGGCAAAAGCAGCTTCAATTTCCGCAGCCTGTTCAATCTGGGCCTGACCGGCCTCACCGCCTTCTCCAATATGCCGCTGCGGATCTGGACGCTGGTCGGCTGCGTGATCTCGATGCTGTCGATCGGCTACGCGATCTGGGAGCTGGTGCACACGCTGCTGTTCGGCAACCCGGTCAGCGGCTGGCCGACGCTGGCCGTCGCCGTCACCTTCCTCGGCGGCGTGCAGCTGCTGTCGATCGGCATACTCGGCGAATACGTCGGCCGCATCTTCAACGAGGTCAAGGGCCGGCCCACCTATTTGATCAGCCGCATCTCCAAACGCAAAGACGGGCAGGACGCATGAAGAAGCAGCTGTTCTGGTTCGGCGTCGTCGGCGTGTCGGCGATGCTGCTGCACTTCGCGCTGGTAACCCTGGTTCTGGTGCCGCTGGGCGTGCCGCCGCTCGTCGCCAACGCGCTGGGTTTCCTCGGCGCCTTTCAGCTCAGCTACTGGGGCCACCGCCGCTTCACCTTCGAAGCCGGCCATGTGCCGCACCGCCAGGCGCTGCCGCGCTTCTTCGGCGTCTCCTGCCTGAGCTTCTGCGTCAACGAGGCCATGTATTTCGCGCTGCTGCGCCTCACTCCGCTGGACTATCGGGTCTCGCTGGCCGTCGTGCTGTTCGCGGTGGCGGCGCTCACCTTCCTGCTGGGCAAGCTGTGGGCGTTCGCCTCCGCGCCGCAAACAAATTAACGCTGTCGCGATGACGACGGAAAACTTTTGGAATCGACGACAGTCCTACCGCGCATGACGAAACGATTGACACTCTGCGCCGATGACTTCGCCCAGTCCGGCAGCATCAGCGCCGGCATCCTGCAGTTGATCGATGCCGGCCGCCTGTCCGCCACCAGCGTACTCAGCCAGTCTCCGCACTGGCCGGAGCTGGCCGGCGAACTGAAGGCGCGGGCGGAGCGGGTCGACGTCGGCCTGCATTTCAACCTCACCCATCCGTTCGACGCGCCGGTCAAGCCGCTGTCGCACTGGCTGATGAAGAGTCAGCTGCGCCAGTTGTCGCTGGCGACGCTGCGCGACGAGGCGCTGACGCAGATCGACCGCTTCGCCGACCACTTCGGCCGGCTGCCGGACTTCGTCGACGGCCACCAGCACGTGCACGCGCTGCCGGTGATACGCGACGCGCTGTTCGACGCCATCCTGCGGCGCTGGCAGCAGGATCCGCTGCCCTACCTGCGCTCGCCGGATCGCCTTGGCCACCCGGGCGACAATCGGCTGAAGGCGCTGGTGCTGCGCAGCGTGTGCACCAATTTCGACGAACAGGCGCGCGAGCGCGGCTTCGCCACCTCGCCGTGGTTCGGCGGCATGTATTCGCTGAGCCCGCAAGCCGACTTCCCCGGACTGATGCAGGCCTGGCTGGCCAAGATTCCGGACCGGGCGCTGATCATGTGCCATCCCGGCCTGCCCGCCGCCGACGCCTCCGACCCCATCGCCGCCAGCCGCGGCCGCGAATTCGACTACCTGGCCGGCGGCGCCTTCGCCGAACTGTGCCTGAAGCACCGGGTCAGCATCGCCCGCTTCCAGCCCGAGCCCGCCGTCGCCGCTTAAAGGGCTGAGCGCTCAGGCGCCCGGCCAGGGGTGCCGCCAGGGCTCGCCCAGCTCCTCAAGCCTGGCGCGGCAAGACTCCCCGGCGAATTTCTCGCCAGCCGCCGGCGGACAGACGAAGGCGAAACGCTCGCCGTCCAGCTCGAAACGCAGCGCGTAGGCATGCAGGTAGCCGCGATCCGCCGCGCTGCCGCCATATAACGCGTCGCCCAGTATCGGCGCGCCCTGCGACTTCATCGCCACCCGCAGCTGATGCGTCTTGCCGGTGCGCGGCCGCAGCAGAAACAGTCTCAACCCCGGCTCCAGCGAAAAACTGAAAAACTGCGTGACTGCCGGATTCTCCCTGCCCTCCGTCAAGCGCCAGGCGCCGCCGCGTCCCTTGGCCATATCGCCCGATATCTTGCCTTGCTTCTTCAGCGGCTTGCGGTCCGATAAAGCCAGGTAATACTTCTCCATCTCCCGCCCGGCCAATGCGTCGCCCAGCGCGCGCGCGGCCTCGGCCGAACGCGCCACCAGAATCAATCCGGACGTGATGCGGTCCAGCCGGTGCACCGGCCACAAGGCCGCATCGCCCAGCCCCTCTCGAAGGGCGTCCATCAGCCCCGGCTGGTCTTCTTCGCGGTGGAAACCGACGCCGGGATGCTTGTCGACGAGATAGAAACGGGAATCTTGATGAATCAGGGTGTACATGACAGCCGAAGAGAAAGGAAAAGCATGGCATTGTAGGCCAGCTGCCTTCGGGGAAACAGTAGCGGCGTAGCCGGCGTCACTGTCCGGCGTCCTTGCGCTGCTGCATCTCCATCCGCAACTGCTTGCGCATCTCGGCGGCGCGGAAGCGTTGCCGCTGCTCCTCAGTCTCCAGCACCAGGGTCGGCACCGCCATCGGCTTGCCGTCCTGGTAGGCCACCATGGTGAAATAGCAGCTGTTGGTGTGGCGCTGGCTGCGCTGCTGGATGTTTTCCGCCACCACCTTGATCCCCACTTCCATCGAGGTGCGGCCGACGTGGTTGACGCTGGCGAGAAAGGTCACCAGCTCGCCGACATGTATCGGCTGCTTGAACAGCACCTGGTCCACCGACAGCGTCACCACGTAACAGCCTGCGTAGCGGCTGGCGCAGGCGTAGGCCACCTGGTCCAGCAGCTTCAGCAGCACTCCGCCGTGCACGTTGCCGGAAAAATTGGCCATGTCCGGCGTCATCAGCACCGACATCACCAGCTCTCTTTGTCCCTGGGCCTCTTCGCTCATCGTCTGCTCCTGCAATGTGTACAAGCGGACATTCTGCCACGTCGATTGGAATAGCGGGCAGGCGCTTCTATACTGAATGGACAGAGGAACGCGTTTCATGTCCATTTCCAGTGTAGCCGGCAGCGCTTCCAGCTACGGATTCAGCATGCATGGCGCCAATTGCCAGTGTCCCGCCTGCCAAGCCTTACGCTCGCAGGCTGCCGCTGTTCCGAGCGCGTCAGCCTCCTCTTCGCCGCAAACCGCCAACGCCGCGCCTTCCGCGTCGGCCGGGGACCAAACCGGCAACGATGCCGCCAGCCAGAATAGCTCCAGCAATGCGCAAACCTCTCAGCAAGCCAATGCCGCCGCCCCCAAGGCGCCGGACGGCAAACCTTTGAACGACGCGCAGCAGAAGGAAGTGGAAGAGCTGAAGTCGCGCGACACCGACGTGCGCCGCCACGAAGCCGCGCACCAGGCCGCCGGCGGCGCGCTGGCCGGCGCGGCCAGCTTCACCTACCAGCTGGGGCCAGACGGCAAGCAGTACGCGATAGGGGGGGAAGTACCGATCCAGCTGAGCAAGGGCAACACCCCGCAGGAAACCATTCAGAATGCCCAGACGGTGCGCGCCGCCGCGCTGGCGCCGTCCGACCCGTCCGGCCAGGACCGCGCGGTGGCGGCCGAGGCCTCACAGATGGAACAACAAGCGCGGACGCAGCTGTTGCAGCAGCAGAGCGGCAACCAGCACCTCAGCCCGCTGCAAAAGATGCAGCAAGCCTCCGATCCGGCCGCCAGCCAACAGGCCAAGGGCGGCAATGTCGACACTTACGCCTAGGGCCTGCTCCAAGTCTCTTGCCGAACCTCGCAACGCCATCCTGAAGACTGAATGCAAAGCGAAAGGCGCAGGCCTTGGCCATTCCAAGGCCCGCGCCCGATGCTGATCAAAGGATTGAGCAGGCGTTAAACCCGCCGCGCCAGCCTCAGGCCGTTGGCGATCACGATCAGGCTGGTGCCGACGTCGGCGAACACCGCCATCCACAAGCTGGCCACGCCGGCCAACGCCAGGCCGAAAAACACCAGCTTGATGCCCAGCGCGATCGCGATGTTCACCTTGAGCACCGACGCGGTGCGGCGGGCGTGGGCGATCAGGTCGGCCAGCCGCGACAGCTTGTCGTCCATCAGCGCCACGCCGGCGGTTTCCAAGGCGCTGTCCGATCCGGCCGCGCCCATCGCGACGCCCAGGTCGGCGCGCGCCAGCGCCGGCGCGTCGTTGACGCCGTCGCCCACCATCGCCACCTTACCGCTGGCCTGCAGTTGCTCGATGAAGCGCAGCTTGTCCTGCGGCAACAGGCCGCCGTGGGCGGCGGAGACGCCGGTCTGCGCCGCCACCGCGGCCGCCACCTGCGGGCTGTCGCCGCTGAGCATCACCGCGCGCACGCCCATCTCGCCCAGACGGGCGATGGTGGCGGCGGCTTCCGGCCGCACCTGATCGGCGACGGCCAGCACGCCCAGCGCCCGTTCGCCGTCCAGCAGCACCAGCGCGCCCTCGCCCGCCTCCGCCATCCGGGTCAGCTCGGCGGCCAGCCCCGGCGTCAGCGCGCCCTGCTCTTCCGCCAGCCGGCGGCTGCCCAGCTGCAGCGCTCGGCCATCCACCCGGCCGCGCACGCCGCGGCCCACCAATTCGCTGACCTGCTCGGCGGCCGGCAACGCCAGGCCGCGCCGCGCGGCTTCGTCCAGCACCGCCTTGGCCAGCGGATGGGTGGAGTGGCTGTCCAGCGCGGCCGCCAGCGCCAGCACGGTTGATTCGTCGCCGCCGTCCAGCACCGCCACGCGGGTAACTCGCGGCTCGCCCAGCGTCAGCGTGCCGGTCTTGTCCAGGCAGACGGTGTCGATGCGGGCGGCCATCTCCAGCGGCGCGCCGCCCTTGACCAGCAGGCCGTGGCGCGCGGCCGAGGCCAGCGCGCTCACCACCGTCACCGGCGTGGCGATCACCAACGCGCACGGGCAGGCGATCACCAGCATCACCAGCGCGCTGTAGATGGCCTGGTGCCACGGCATCAGACCCAGCAGCGGCGCGGATACGGCGAACAAGGCCGCCAGCGCCAGCACCACCGGGGTGTAGACCCCAGCGAAGCGGTCGATGAAGCGCTGCGTCGGCGCCTTGGACGCCTGGGCGTCGCGCACGGTGGCGATGATGCGCGCCAGCACCGACCCGGACGCCGGCGCCGTGGTTTCGATCTCCACCACGCCGCTGCCGTTGATGCTGCCGGCGAACACCGCGTCCTGCGGCCCCTTGTCCACCGGCAGGCTCTCGCCGGTGATGCTGGCCTCGTTGAAGCTGCTGTGGCCGTCGGCGATGCGGCCGTCCAGCGGCACCCGCTCGCCGGGACGCACCCGCACCCGGCTGCCCACCGCCACCTCAGCGGCCTGCGC
Source organism: Chromobacterium sp. INPA-IVC (assembly GCF_059047085.1). Taxonomy (NCBI): domain Bacteria; kingdom Pseudomonadati; phylum Pseudomonadota; class Betaproteobacteria; order Neisseriales; family Chromobacteriaceae; genus Chromobacterium; species Chromobacterium sp. INPA-IVC. Next base: position 252,649 of record NZ_JBTNLS010000009.1, read on the forward strand.
CTCGCGCCAGCCGGCGCCGTCGGCCACCCAGGCGGTTTCCGGCGCCAGCGCCATCAGCGCGCGCACCGCCTCGCCTGCCCTGGCCAGCGACATCGCCTCCAGCCGCTCGGCGATGGCGAACAGGAACAGCACCATCGCCGCCTCCGGCCACTGGCCGATCAGCATCGCGCCGATCACGGCGACCGACATCAGGAAATGGATGTTCAGCGTGCGGGTGGACAGCGCGATCCAGCCCTTCTTCAACGTGGGAATGCCGCCCAGCAGGATGGAAGCCAGCGCCAGCGCGGCCACTTCCAGCCGGCCGTCGCCCACGCTCCAGGCTGCCGCTTCCGCGGCGGCGGCCGTCAGACCGGAAGCGATCAACAACAGATTGGCGCGGCGCCCATGGCCTTGCGGCGCCGATAGCTTGGCGTCCGCGTCCAGCTCCACCGCCTGCATGCCCACCTTGGCGATGGCGCTTTTCACGCCATTCAGATGCGGCAGGTCGTGGCGCAACAGCAACACCCGTTCGATGAAGTTGAATTCCAGCGCCACCACGCCGCTCATCCCGCCCAACGCCTTTTCGATCAACCTGGCCTCAGTCGGGCAGTCCATCGCCTGGATCTGCAGCCGCGACAGATTCGCGCCCTTGCCCTCGCCCAGTTGCACGCGGGACGGCTCGGCATGCTCGTGGCCATGCGCGTGGCCGCAGCCCTCGCCGTGCCGGTGCTCATGCTGGTGATCGTGCTGGTGATCGTGCTGGTGATCGTGCTGATGATGGTCGTGGCCGTGCTTGTCGCCCGGCTTGTGTTCGTGGCCGCAGCCGCCATGGGCATGCTGATGCGGGTCCGCGCCCTTCAGCGCCAGCGCGGCTTCGGCCTTGGCCGAGCAGCAATCGCCGCCGCGGGCGTGTTGATGGCCTTGATGCGGCGGTACGGCCTTGCGGTAACGCGTCACGCTTGACATATGCGCCTCCATTGGTAGTCTGGGCACATTGCACACCCTGTAGTCACTACAGGGTCAAGCGTTTCTTTCGGGAGAGTGTCATGTTGATCGGAGAACTGGCCCGCCAGACCGGCTGCGAAGTGGAAACCATCCGCTACTACGAGCGCGAGGGCCTGCTGTCCGCGCCGCAGCGCTCAAGCTCCGGCTACCGCCGCTACACCGCGGAGCAGCTGGGCGAACTGAACTTCATTCTGCACTGCCGCTCGCTGGGCATGTCGCTGGCCGACATCCGCAACCTGGCCGCGTTCAAGGCCGACCACGATCACGACTGCGAGGACATCAATCTGCTGATCGATCAGCAGATCGCCAAGGTGCATCAACAAGTGGAGGCGCTGCGGCTGCTGGAGCAGCAGCTGCTGGCCTTGCGCGACAAATGCCACGAAAGCCACGCGGCCGCGGATTGCGGCATCCTGCAAACGCTGGTGGAGGCGGCCGAGGGCGCGCCCTGCGTCTGCCACACGCCGTTCGGCCAGGACAATCACGGCCACAGCCAGGATTACGACCACGCGGCCAAAAAAAATGGCCGATCCAACAAGGATCGGCCCTAAATCAACGCTCGTTTGGGGAAGAGGAGAAACCCACTGACCACCACCCCACGGCAGTCAGGTCACAACAAAATCGTTACAGCCAGTGGCTGATCAAGGGCGCGGCGAACACCGTCGCCACCCCGGCCAGCATCATGGTCAGGCTGGCCACCACGCCTTCTTCGGCGCCTATCTCGCTCGCCTTCGCGGTGCCGGCCGCATGGGCCGCCGCGCCGAACAGCGCGCCGCGCGCCAGCTTGGAGCGGATCGGCAGCAGCGCCAGCATCAACTGGCCCAGCATCATGCCGCACACCCCGGTCACCACCACGAACAGCGCGGTCAAATCGGTCGAACCGCCCAGCGTCTGCGCCGCGGCCAGCGCGAACGGCGTGCTGATCGATCTGGGCGCCAGGCTCTTCTGCATCAGATCCGGCAGATCCAGCCAGCGCGCCAACATCACCGAGCTGGCCACCGCCACCGGAATCGCGGCCAATACGCCGCAACCCAATGACAGCCAATGCTTGCGGATCAGCGCCCGGTACTCGTAGATCGGCACCGCGAACGCCACCGTCGCCGGCCCCAACAGCCAGGTCAGCCAACGCGTATCGGCGAAGTAGGTCTGGTACGGCACCCGCGCCAACACCACCAGGCCGATGATCAGCAGCGGCACCGCCAAAATCGGCGTGCTCCACCAGCTGCGCGTCTTCAGGTAATACTTCTTGACCACCCAGTACAACACCACGGTGAGTACGAAGGAGATCAACGCAATCTCATGCTCCATGGACTTCAGCCCTCATCTGCGCCTTGCGGTTGCTGTCGCGGCGGCGCAGCCGGATTTCCAGCCGGTAGCAGCGGTCCACGACCAGCGCGGTCACCGCCATCACCAGTGCGGTGGAGGCGACGATCACCAGCAGCAGGCGGACACCGGCGGACAGAATCACGTCCGGGTACTGCACCACCGCCACCACGGCCGGGATGAAGAACAACAGCATCTCGGCCAGCAGCCAGCGGGCGCCCTGGCGGAGCCAATCCACCGGCAGCAGGCCAGACCACAACCCGGCCAGCACCAGCAGCATGCCCAGCACGCCGGCCGGCATCGCCGGCAGAAAACGGTGGCTCAGCTGGTTGGCCGCCATCCACACCAGGCTCAGCAGCAGAACCTGGGAAAAGGTTTGCAGCGGTTGCGACAGGCGGTGAAACAGGCGGGCCATGCTTGGCTTCCATCAACTTAGGAGTTGAGCAAAGTATAGCCAGCCGGCATTCATTCTAAAAATGAATTAAAATTATCAAGACGATTCCACTCAGGAATGCAAATGGACATACGCGCGCTACGCTATTTCGTCGAGCTGGTGAAATGCCAGAGCTTCACCCGCGCCGCCGACGCGCTGTTCGTCACCCAGCCGACGATCAGCAAAATGGTGAAGCAGCTGGAGGAAGAGCTGGACATGCCGCTTATCCTGCGCGAGGGGCGCAGCTTCCGCCTGACCGATGCCGGCCGCGTCACTTACGAGCGCGGCCTGGACGTGCTGTCGGCGATGAACAAGCTCAAGCACGAGCTGGCCGATCTGGCCTCGCTCAGCCACGGCGAGCTGGTGGTGGGCCTGCCGCCGATGGTGGGGGTCGCCTTCTTCGCGCCGGTGGTCAGCCGCTACCGCCGCCGTTATCCGCAGATCGAGCTGAAGATGGTGGAAGACGGCGCGCTGGCGATCGAAAACCGCATCAAGAGCGGCGAGCTGGAGATAGGCGTGGCGGTGCTGCCGGTGGACAGCCAGCTGTTCGACCACTACTCGGTGGTGCGCGACCCGCTGTGCCTGGTGGCGCCCGCCGGCTCGCGCTGGCGCGACAAGTCGCTGGTGCGTCTGGTGGACATCGCCGATCAGCCGCTGGTGCTGTATCCGGACGATTTCACCCTCAGCCGCCGCGTCGGCGACGCCTTCCGCGAGCTGGGCAAGACGCCCAACATCGTCGGCCGCAGCGCGCACTGGGACTTCATCGTCGAGCTGGTGGCGGCCAACCTGGGCGTCACCCTGCTGCCGCGCAGCATCGTCGAGCGGCTGGACCGCCAGCTGTTCGACGTGGTGCCGCTGTACGACAACAAGCTGTACTGGCACCTGGCGCTGATCTGGCAGCGCGGCGGCTATCTGTCCCACGCCGCCCGAGCCTGGCTGGCGCTGACGCGGGAGACGCTGGGCGGGCAGGATTGAAAAAGGCCGCTGACGCGGCCTTTTCTTGCGGAGGGCGATCAGCCCTGCGTCTTCAGCACCCGCTGGCGGCGGCTTTCCGACAGCACCATGCCGGACGACACCGACACGTTCAGGCTCTCCACGCTGCCGAACATCGGAATGGACACCAGCACGTCGCAGTGCTCGCGCGTCAGGCGGCGCATGCCCTCGCCCTCGGCGCCCATCACCCAGGCCAGCGGGCCGGAAGCGTCGAAGTGGTAGAGGTCGGTGTCGGCCTCCATCGTGGTGCCGGCGATCCACACCCCGGCGTCCTTCAGGTCGCGCAGCGTGCGCGCCAGATTGGTCACGGTGATATACGGAACCACCTCGGCCGCGCCGCAGGCCACCTTGGACACGGTGGCGTTCAGCGTGGCGGAGCGGTCCTTGGGGGCGATGACGGCGTGCGCGCCCATCGCGTCGGCGACACGCAAACAAGCGCCCAGATTGTGCGGGTCAGTGACGCCGTCCAGGATCAGCAGCAGCGGCGGCTCGGACAGGTTTTCCAGCACGTCGTCCAGGTCCACGTAATTCATGCTGGCGTCTATCATCGCCACCACGCCCTGGTGGCGCGCGTTGCCGCTCATGCTGTCCAGGCGTTCCTTGTCGACGATGTGCAGCTTGACGTTCTCCGCGCCGGCCTTGTCCAGCACCGCCTTGGCGCGGGCGTCGTGGCGGCCGCCGGCCAGCCAGATTTCCAGCAGGCTTTTCGGGTTCTGCCACAGGCGGGCGTTGATGGCGTGGAAGCCGTGGATCAGGCGTTTGTTGCTCATGGCGGGGATGTCTCGAATTCTCAATTCCCGCCATTGTAGCCGCAAGCCGCCCACCGGCCCAGCCTTGGCGCGCGTCGGCTAAGCCGGCTCGGCCTCGCGCCGCCAGCCGGCGGCAAGCTTCGCGAACTCGTCGGCCGGCAACGGGCGGCCGAAATGGTAGCCCTGCAGCACATGGCAGCCCTTGCCCTCCAGGAACACCGCCTGCGCTTCGTTCTCCACCCCTTCAGCCACCACCTGGAACTTCAGCTTCTTGGCCATCGCCAGGATGGCTTCGGCGATGGCGGCGTTGTCGTCGTCGTCCGGCAGCCCCTCGACGAAAGACTGGTCTATCTTCAGCGTGTCCAGCGGGAAGCGCTTCAGGTGCGACAGCGACGAGTAGCCAGTGCCGAAGTCGTCGATGGACAGCCACACGCCCAGCGACTTCAGCTCGGACAGCAGGCTCACCGCCTCGGTCGGGCTCTGCATGATCATGCTCTCTGTGATTTCCAGCTCCAGCCGCCCGGCGGCGAGGCCGGCGGCCTGCAGCGCGCCCGCCACCTTGGCCGGCAGCGACGGCTGGCCGAACTGGCGCGGCGACAGGTTCACCGCCAGCCGGGGCACCCGCAGCCCCAGCGCGTCCCAGGCCGCCAGCTGGCGGCAGGCCTCGCGCAGCACCCAGTCGCCTATCGGCTTGATCAGCCCGGTCTCCTCGGCCAGCGCGATGAAGCGCGCCGGCGGCACCAGGCCCAGCTGCGGATGGCGCCAGCGCAGCAGCGCCTCGGCCCCGGCCAGCGCCCGGCTGCCCGCGCTCAGCTGCGGCTGGTAGTGCAGCTCGAACTCGTGGCGCTCCAGCGCCATGCGCAGGCCGTTCTCCAGCAGCAGGCGTTCGAAGGTCTGGGTGTTCATGCCGACGTCGAAGAACTGGTAGGTGTTCTTGCCCGCCTCCTTGGCGCGGTACATCGCCACGTCGGCGTTCTTCAGCAGCGTGCGCGCGTCGCGGCCGTCGTGCGGGAACACGCTGATGCCTATGCTGCCGGTGATGAACACCTCGTGCGCCTCCAGACACAGCGGCTTGCCCAGCGCCGCCAGGATGGCCGACGCCATGTCCGCCAATTGGTGGTGGCTGTCGAAACCGCTCATCAGCAACGTGAACTCGTCGCCGCCCAGACGGGCCAGCAGGCCGCGCTCGCCCACCACGCGCGACAGGCGGATCGCGATCTCGCACAGCAGCTGGTCGCCCACCTGGTGGCCGAAGGAGTCGTTGATCAGCTTGAAACGGTCCAGATCGATGAACATCACCGCCAGCCGGCCGTCCTCGCCGTCCATCCGCGTCAGCGCCTCGTCCAGGCTGGCGGTGAGGCTGCTGCGGTTGGGCAGCCGGGTCAGCGGATCGTGGTTGGCCAGGAACTGCAGCCGCTCCTCGGCCTCCTTGCGCTGGGTGATGTCGGAGAACACCGCGACGTAGTTGCACAGCACGCCGTCTTCGTCGCGCAGCGCGGAGATCGACAGCTCGGCCGGATACCACTGGCCACCCTTGCGCCGGTCCAGCATCTCGCCCTGCCAGTGGCCGCAATCGGCCAGCGCCTGCTGCATCGCCGCGCGCGCCTGCTGCTCGATGTTGAAAATGCGCGAGGCCCTGCCCAGCGCCTCTTCCTCGGCATAGCCGGTGATGCGGGAGAACGCGTCGTTGACGGCGATGATGCGCGCGCCGGCGTCCAGGATCAGGATGCCCTCGGCGGAATTCTCGAACACCTTGGCGGCCAGCCTGAGATTGGTGTCGGCCAGCAACCGCTCGGAGATGTCCATCACCACGCCGATCACCGCCTTGCGGCCGTTCAGCTCGAACAGGCGGCTGTGCACCTCCATGTCCACCAGCACGCCGTCCTTGCGCAAGCCGCGGGTGGAGTAATGCATCACCGCGATATTGTCGCGGAAGCGGCGCAGCAGCTGTTGCCGCAGCCGCTCGGCCTCGCCGGGCACCAGGATCTGGCCCATGGTCATGCCGGCCATTTCCTCCGGCTGGTAGCCCATGATTTCGGCCAGCTTGGGATTCACATAGGCCAGCTTCTCGTCCTGCATGATGTAGATGCCGACCAGCGACTGCTCGACCAGCGCCAGATACCGGTCCTCGGCCTCGCGCTTGGCCTTTTGCTCGCGCCGGGACTGGGTGATGTCGGTGTCCACGCTGCCGACGCCGGCCGGCCGGCCGTCGGCGTCGAACAGGGGAAACTTGGACGCCAACAGATAGGTTTCCACGCCGTTGAGCGCGAAATGCTCGTCGAACTGCCGCGGCGACAGCAGGTTCAACACCTGCTGGTCCTGCTCGCGTATCTGCTGCGCATCCTCAAGATCGAACACATCCTCAGGCCGCTTCCCCAGCAGCGAATCGGCCGACATGCCGACCCGGCGCGCGTAAGCGGCGTTCACCAGCAGGTAGCGCCCGTCCATGTCCTTCAGCGACATCATTGTCGGGCTGTGGTTGACCAGCGATTCGATGCGGGCGCGGAACGCGCGCAACGTCTCGCCGTCGGCGCGGTGGCCATCCATCAGGATGCCCACCAGCAGGCCGGACACGTTCAAGGCCAGCGCCAGCAAGAGATCGGTGGCCGCGTCGCCCATGCCCACGCGCACCAGGCCGGCCGGCGGCAGCGCCGCCAGCGACAGCAGCAGCGACGCCATGCCGGACGTCAGCGCCGCGCCGCCGGGGCCGGTGCGGCAGGCCGCCCACAGGATCAGCGGGAAGAACAGCAATTGGCTGGGCACGCCCGGCGGCTCGCCGGCGGCCAGCAACAGGCCCACGCCGCCGGCCGACAGCAGCAGGATCAACGCCAGCTCCAGCCGCAGCGGCACCGGCAGCGGACGCAGCGGCGGGCGGGCCAGCGGCGCGCACAGGAACAGCGCCGACGCCAGCGCCGCCCAACATTGCCAGGCCCACGACCACGGATGGCCGGCCAGCCCGCCGGCCGCCCAGGCGTAGCCGCCCAGCAACAGGGTCGCCGCCAGCGCCGGATAAAACAACGCCAGCAGCAGATGGCGCAGCTGCTGCGGCGTGCGCGGGCGCTCCAATCCGCCGAGCAGGCCGCCCAGGCGCAAGCCTGGCCGGATCAGGCACAGCGACGCCGCCATCAGCAAGGCCCATGGCGGCGGCATCCACGCCGCCGCGGCCATGCCGGCCGCCAGCGGCCACCACCACGCGCGGCTAGGCTCCCGCGCCAGCAGCTGCCAGCACAACAAACCGTGCGGCGCGAAACTCGCCAGGGACAATGCCGCATGCGGACCGCGCGGCCACAAGGCCACGCTGGCGACAAAGCCCAGGAATACCAGCAACTCCTCCACCCTAGGTGTGGTTCTCACGCTCCCATCCTTCTCCACTGTCGTCCGGTTGACCGGATCTTGCTCCATCCCGGCTCTGCAACCCTGGGCGGTTTCAGAGACATGACTATTATTTTTTCTGATATCTGATTAGCATTAACAGCCAATTTTCTTCATGCAAAATTAAAACTGGCTTGAAACAAACGCATACGATAGCCGGGAATCCAGACGCCGGCTAGCGCCGGCCGCAGGCAAAGCCGTAAGGCCGCCCGGCGCACTGTTATAATCGCGACAAGCACAACCCCGCACAGAAGCCAGATCAAGTTGGATACGCTCCCGACCCTGCCGCCCGCCGGCCAGAAAACCCGCTGCGGCCGCCTGCCAGACGGCCTGGACAGCCATGCCATCGCCGCGCTTGCCAAGCAGCGGCGCCCATTGCTGGTTCTCGCCGCCGACGCCCAGGCCGCCCAGCGGCTGAAAGCCGAGCTGCCGTTCTTCGCGCCCGACCTTTCCATCGCGCTGTTCCCGGATTGGGAAACGCTGCCCTACGACCATTTCTCGCCGCATGGCGACCTGGTCAGCGAGCGTCTGGCCACGCTGTGGCAGATCCGCCAGCGCGAGTGCCAGGTGGTGATCGCGCCGGTCAGCACCGCGCTGGGGCGGCTGGCGCCGGTAAGCTACCTGCTGGGCCGGACGTTTTTCCTGAAGACCGGCCAGCAACTCGATGTGGAGAAGCTGCGCGCCGATATGGTGTCCGCCGGCTACCAGCACGTCACCCAGGTGATGGCGCCGGGCGAATTCTCCGTCCGCGGCAGCCTGATCGACCTCTACCCGATGGGTTCGCCGCTGCCGTACCGGATAGACCTGTTCGACGCCGAGATCGACAGCCTGAAGACTTTCGACCCCGATACCCAGCGCACGCTGTACCCGGTGCCCGAGGTGCGGCTGCTGCCGGCGCGCGAATACCCGGCCGACGAAAGCGGCGTCACCGCCTTCCGCCAGCGCTACCGCGAAAAGATGGAAGGCGATCCAAGCCGGAGCCGCGTCTACAAGGATGTGTCGCAGGGCCTGTGGCCGGCCGGCATCGAGTACTTCCTGCCGCTGTTCTTCGACGAAACCGCGACGCTGTTCGACTACGTCGGCGACGACGCGCTGGTGGTGCAGCACCACGACGTGCAGGCGGCGGCGGAAACCTTCTGGCGCGACGCGCAGGGCCGCTACGAGATGGCGCGCGGCGACATCGACCGTCCGGTGCTGGCGCCGGCCGACATCTTCCTGCGCCCGGACGAGCTGATGGCGAGGCTCAAGCCCTATGCCCGCATCGAGTTCTCCGGCGACGGCGAAACCGGCGCCGCGCTGCCGGAGCTGGCGGTGGATCGCCGCGCCGACGCGCCGCTGCACAAGCTGCAAGCCTTCATCGCCGCCGGCGGCAAGCGCGTCCTGCTGGCGGCGGAAAGCCTGGGCCGGCGCGAAACCATGCTGACCTTCCTGGCCGAAAACGGCATCAAGCCGACGCCGATTGACAGCTGGGCCGATTTCGCCGGCGGCAAGGCCGCGCTGGCGCTGGCCGTCGCGCCGCTCTACTCCGGCTTCGCGCTGGCCGATCCGGCCATCGCCGTCGTCACCGAAAGCGAGCTGTACCAGCACGTCGCCCGCAGCCACACCCGCCGCAAAGCCAGCCGCGCCGGCTCCGACGCGATGCTGCGAGACCTGGCCGAGGTCAAGGCCGGCGACCCGGTGGTGCACGAGGCGCACGGCATCGGCCGCTACGTCGGCCTGGTGACGATGGACCTGGGCGAAGGCGAAACCGAGCTGATGCAGCTGGAGTACGCCGACGGCGCCACGCTGTACGTGCCGGTGTCGCAGCTGCAGCTGATCTCGCGCTACGCCGGCGGCGCCACCGACGACATCCAGTTGCACAAGCTGGGCAATCCCGCCTGGGAAAAAGCCAAGAAGCGCGCGGCGGAAAAAGCGCGCGACACCGCGGCCGAGCTGCTGAACCTGTACGCCCAGCGCGCCGCGCGCGAGGGCCACAGCTTCGAGCTGTCCCCCGCCGACTACAGCGCCTTCGCCGCCGGCTTCGGCTTCGAGGAAACGCCGGACCAGGCCACCGCCATCGAAGCGGTGATCAAAGACATGTGCTCCGGCAAGCCGATGGACCGGCTGGTGTGCGGCGACGTCGGTTTCGGCAAGACCGAGGTGGCGCTGCGCGCCGCCTTCGTCGCGGTGATGGGCGGCAAGCAAGTGGCGGTGCTGGTGCCCACCACGCTCTTGGCCGAACAGCACTTCCAGAACTTCTCCGACCGCTTCGCCGACTGGCCGGTGCGCATCGCCGAGCTGTCGCGCTTCCGTAGCGGCAAGGAGACCAAGCAAGCCTTGCAAGGGCTGGCCGACGGCAGCGTCGACATCGTCATCGGCACCCACAAACTGGTGCAGCCTGACATCGAGTTCAAGAACCTGGGCCTGGTCATCATCGACGAGGAGCATCGCTTCGGCGTGCGGCAAAAGGAACAGCTGAAACGGCTGCGCGCCAATGTGGACGTGCTGACGCTGACCGCGACGCCGATTCCGCGCACGCTGTCGATGGCGCTGGAAGGCCTGCGCGACTTCTCCGCCATCGCCACCGCGCCCTCCCGCCGGCTGGCGGTGAAAACCTTCGTCAGCCCCCTCTCCAACGGCGTGATCCGCGAAGCGGTGCTGCGCGAGTTGAAACGCGGCGGCCAAGTGTTCTTCCTGCACAACGAAGTCGACACCATCGAGAACATGCGGGAAAAGCTGGCCGAGCTGATTCCGGAGGCGCGCATCGGCGTCGCCCACGGCCAGCTGCGCGAGCGCGAGCTGGAACAGGTGATGCGCGACTTCCTGCAGCAGCGCTTCAACCTGCTGCTCTGCTCCACCATCATCGAAACCGGCATCGACATTCCCAACGCCAACACCATCCTGATCAACCGCGCCGACAAGTTCGGCCTGGCGCAGCTGCACCAGCTGCGCGGCCGCGTCGGCCGCAGCCATCACCAGGCCTACGCCTACCTGCTGACGCCGGACGGCATGACCCGCGACGCGCAGAAACGGCTGGAGGCCATCCAGCTGTCCGGCGAGCTGGGCGCGGGCTTCTACCTGGCGATGCATGATCTGGAAATCCGCGGCGCCGGCGAGGTGCTGGGCGAAGGCCAGTCCGGCGAGATGCAGGAAGTGGGCTTCTCGCTATTCACCGAGATGCTGAAGCAGGCGGTGCGCGATCTGAAAAAGGGGCGCGCGCCCGACCTCGACGCGCCCTTGGGCGTCACCACCGAGATCAATCTGCACAGCCCGGCCTTGCTGCCCGACGCTTACTGCCCTGACGTGCACGAGCGGCTGCTGATCTACAAGCGCCTGGCCAGCTGCGAGACCGAAGCCGAGATCGACGACATCCACGAAGAGCTGATCGACCGCTTCGGCCTGCCGCCGCAAAGCGTGAAGACGCTGATCGAAAGCCACCGCCTGCGCCTGGTGGCCAAGGAGTTGGGCGTGCAGAAGCTGGACGCCAGCGAGGTGGCGGTGCAGATCACCTTCATCAAGAACCCGCCTATCGACCCGGTGAAGATCATCATGCTGATCCAGAGCAAGAAGAACTACCGCCTGGCCGGGCAGGACAAGCTGCGCATCGAGCAGGCGCTGCCGGAGGTGGCGCAGCGGATCGTGAAGGTGAAGGAAGTGTTGAAGGAGTTGAGCGCGTAGGCGCGCCTATTCGCGATTCTCATCATGGAACAGCAGCCTGCTCGATTGAGTGGGCTGTTTTCATATAGTTGCTTTTTAAAAATTTCTCCATAGCTAACCAAGTTCATATCAAAGTCAAACAATTACCCAATCACAACACCACAGACCAAGCACACTTAAACTTAATGCACGGCTCTATTTAGCCACCCGATCAAGATGCACCTTTACAATATCACTCACTGAAACATAATCAGAATCCAAAACCCCACCCTTCTTCAACTTACCATTCCGCCTCTCCAAACTAGCCTTAACAGAAACCAAGCTATTATTTCTAACCACCACACTGGCAAGGTCATCAAAATCAGCATTAGGCAACAACTCATAACCATCACTTGGCAGCATATTTATCGATCCGATTAAATCACCCATGATATTATCATCCCGATCTGGGCCTGGTGAACTCCCTAGCTTCAAACCATCAGGAACCCTGCGCACCTCAACATTGTATTTTGAGTTATCAGCATAAAAATCAAATCGTTTCCCTGTAGGATTCTTCATCTTCACATGAATTAAAAGTAAAACGAGATCATTTTTATATGGCAGCACCTCGGTTGAAAGTGACATATTAACAACCCAATCATCAGATCCTGCCAAGTCAAATTGATATACTGCCCATCCCCCACCGACCAAAATAGCAAGTGTAGTCACCCACTTTGAGATTGGATCTGCACTTATTGACAGCCACCTCCTCAGCAATACTAACAGCCGGATCAGCTTAGCTATCACAACTAGAATAAAACTCCTGGCAGCATAAAAAATATACATTTATTTAGCTCCAAGCATGCTCACACAATCGACCATTTAAATGACAATAGCAAAGCCGGCCTTATTTTCAACCCTCAAACTATCATCTACCACTTCATAATCCATAATAACCAGATGTATCCGCTACGCGGATAATGATTCAGATGCCGGTTCCGCCCGGCAAACGGGTGAGGGGCTGCGCGGCCAGCCCCCTCACCACCCCAGGCCGCCCCAACAGCGCTACGAAACCCCGGTTTCAAATCCATTTTCAAGGCGCCGCCGGAACTAGCCGCGCGCTAACATCGCGCGGTGTCGGACAACCGGCGTCTTAAACCTTGAAAATGGCTCTGAACCCGGCTTGCGCTGGTGGGAGGTGCGGCAAGTCGGATCCACTCTACATGCTGTGGATGTTCAGAACTGACAGCTTAGTAGCCGAGCACCAAGAGCTGAACGTATTCGATGCGCCGTCCTCCCCATCAGCGCAAGCCGGCTTGCAAGCCATCTCCGGGGCTTTAAGCTGCCGGCTATTCGACGCGGGGTGACGGTAGCGCCCCGCTAGTTCCGGCAGCTCCCCGAAGATGGCTTGGAAGACGGGATTTCGCCGCGCTGTTGGGGTCGCCTAGGGGTGTCGGGGAGCTGGCGAGACAGCTCCCCGACCTGTCCGGCGGGCAGCCCCGCCATGAAAAACATCATCCTCGCAGCGGACTCCACAAGCGCTCAATTTGCTCCAACCCAAGGCAAGCCCCCCTCTCCGGGACTAGATTGGAAAGACAAGTCCAACAAGGAGCCGCCATGCCCCGCCGCAATGCCGAAACGGGCGACGACGACGACAAGCCCGTCCCCCTGTACCGCCAGTACGAAACCCAGGGCACGGTGCGGCAGATATCGTTTTATCTGTCCGACGAGATCGGCGCCGCCATCCACTACACCGACCTCTTGTACACGCTGCGCACCGCCAACAGCACCGACATCGTCTATCTGCATCTGAACACCCCCGGCGGCAATTTCGACGCCGGCCTGCAGATCATCAACAACATCACCGCCAGCCAGGCTCACGTGGTCACCATCCTGGAGGCGCGGGCGTATTCGATGGGCGCGCTGATCTTCCTCGCCGGCGACGAGCTGGTGGTGCACGACACCTGCCAGCTGATGTTCCACAACTATTCGTCGGCGCTGATCGGCAAGGGCAATGAGCAGCAGGCTCAGGTAGCGGCCAGCGGCAAGTGGTTCGAAAAGGTGATGCGCCACGTTTGCCGGCCCTTCCTCACCGACGAGGAACTGGACCGCATTCTGAAGGGCGAGGACATCTGGCTGGACAGCGACAGCATCCGCCGCCGGCTGAACAACATCCAGAAAGGCGCGCCCGCCGTCGCGGCGCGCAAATCGGCCAAAAGCGAGGCCAAGCCGGCGCAGAAATCCAGTTAGAAGACGGCTTGTCTTGCCCGATCTCTGACCGATAATCAGGGCATGCCGGTCCGGGCCCGTGTTGATGAGCGAGTTCCCGAAAACAGCCTGCGCCGCCCTGCGGCGCCCAGCCCTGCCCGCCACTGGGCGTTGCCGGCCCGAGAAATTGTCTTCCCGCCGCGGAAAGGATTGCTTCTGAAACCGCTTTTCCCTATCGCCGCGCTCTTGCTCTGCGGGCTGCTGGCCTCAGAAACGCAGGCGTCGGGCCGCGAGCTGCGGGTGGTTTTTTCCTCCGGCCGGCCGCCCTTTTCCTTCCATGACGACAAGCTGGGCGACACCGGCATCGAAGTGGACCTGATGCGCGCGGCGCTGCAACGGCTGGGCTATTCGATGAAAACGGCGATCGCCCCCAACTCGAGGCTGCTGCTGGCAGTCGCCGACGGCCAGGCCGACATCGCTTCCGCGGTGCACGAACACGGAGCAGACGGCAAGGGCGTGTATTACTCGGACGGTTTCATCGAATACCACAATATCGCCATCGGCAAGCGGGAACAGCGGCTGGACATCCGCTCGCAGCAGGATCTGGCGAGACACAGCTTCGCCATCTGGCAACACGGCTGGCGCGACCTCGGGCCCGCTTTCCAAGCCGCCTACCAGCCCGACTCGTCCGGCCGCTTCCGCCGCAATTATCATGAAACAGCCAACCAGGAAAGCCAGTGCCGAATGTTCTGGGCCAATCGCGTGGAACTGCTGATCATCGACCGCACGGTCTTCAGCTGGTTTCGCGACAAGCTGGCCAGCAGCCTGCCCACCGGCGCGGCCGTGGCCTATTACGACATCTTTCCGCAAACCACCGTCTTCCCCGCCGCCTTCCGCGACAAAGCGCTGCGCGATCGCTTCAACCAAGCGCTGCGGCAGTTGCGCCAAAGCGGCGACTATCAGCGCATCCTGGCCCGCTATCGGCTGGACGGCTGAGCCGCCCGTCCAATGCCAATGTAATTGATAGCGATTAGTTTTGTCCGTATGCTTGGCCCGTCAGCCACAACCCGCCATTCAACCATGCCGCTACGCGATATCCGCATGCTGGCCCGCTACAGCGCCTGGGCCAATCTCCGCCTGTTCGACGCGCTGTCCGCGCTGCCGGAAGAGGAGCTGCTCAAACCCCGCGCCACGGTGTTCGGCAGCATTCTGTCCACCTTGAACCACAACCTGGTGGTGGACCGCATCTGGCAGGGCCATCTGCTGGCGCGGCCCCACGGCTACAGCGGCCGCAACACCGCGGATACGCCCAGCCTGGAAGAACTCGCTCGGGCGCAGGCGGAACTGGACCGCTGGTATGTCGATTACGCCGATGGCCTGGATCCGGCCGCACATGAGGAGGTGGTGGACTTCGCCTTCGTCGATGGCGGCCGCGGCAGCATGCGGCGCGGCGACATGCTGCTGCACATCGTCAATCACAAGAACTATCACCGCGGCTTCGTCGCCGACATGCTGTACCAGGTGCCGGCCACGCCGCCGACGACCGACCTGCCGGTCTACCTGCGGGACGCCCACCGGGAGCAAGGCGGCCGATAGCGCGCTAGTGCTGCGCCTCCGGCTCCGGCTCGCGTTCTATCTCCACCCGGTTCCGGCCCTTGCGCTTGGCCTGGTACAGCAGCAGATCGGCCTCCAGGAACAGGCTGGCCAGGTTCTCGTGCTCCGGCGGCCTGAGGCAGGCCACGCCTATGCTGGCGCTGATCGACAATTGCAGCTCTCCCACGCGGGGCTGCAGATTGGCGATGGCCAGCCGCAGGCGATCCGCCACATTGCAAGCTTCCACCCGACTGGCCAGCGGCAGCATCACCACGAACTCCTCGCCGCCGTGGCGTCCCAGCACATCGCCCTGACGTGATTCCGCCCGCAGGCAATCGGCCAGTTGGCGCAATACCTCGTCCCCCACCTGATGGCCGTAGCGATCGTTGACCTCCTTGAAATGGTCGAGGTCGATCAACAGCAGAGCCAGCGCCTGCCCGCGCTGCCGCGATCGCGAAAACATGGCCGCGGCCTGTTCGTGAAAGGTTCGATGGTTGTACAGCTGCGTCAAGCCATCCTGTTGCGCCTGCTGGCGGACCTGCAGCAACAGGCGCTCATAACTGATGAACAGCAGGCTCAGGCTGTAGCAGAACGTCAGCCAGAACAGGCTGAGCGAAGTAAACAGCGCCAGCAGTTGATTCACGCTGGAGAAATTGTTTCCCTGTTCCAGCCAGGACATGGCCAGCCGAAACAAAGCAACCCCTATCGTCGTCGTCGCCAGGCCAAGCGCCAGCCGGTAACCCATCATGGTGCGCCACTGTCGTCCGCGATACAGCAGCGCAACGATCATCGACCAATAAAAAACATGCGCGCAGGCGGTGACGCCCACCCGCCGCGTATAGCTGCCGGCCCCGGCCCAGAACACGAAGCACAGCATGATGATCGTCAGAGCAGCGAGATGGAAGCGCCAATCGTTGCGCAGGCCCAGCAACTGGCGGGTGGCGACCACGGCCAGCGGGTGGTACAGCAGCAGCAGGAAAGTGTCCAGGACCAGATTGGGCCAGGCGGGAATGGGCAGGGGCAAATAAGCCACCAAGGTGCCGCAGGCGGCGATGCAGCCGGCGATGCCAAGCGTCAGCAGCGCTCTTTCGTTCCGGTTGTAAAGCCAGAACATCAGCACGACCAGGGTCAGCATGGCGGTGTAGCCGGTGGTGCTGAGCAGGGTGGTCTTGAAATCCAGAATGCTTGGTATGGTTGTGCTTGGCATGAAAAACAAATATCTAGTCGGCAAAAACTGGCATGCGCGGCCCCGGGTGGGACCGCCTGCCGCAGGCTGGCGATACCATAGCAGAATTTCACTTACGCCATGCCATCGCGCATGCCTTTCGCATCATCGTAGACTCGCCCCGACGCACCCGCAACATCCAGACAGTCTAGTTCCTTGCCCTTCCCGCCCAACTTAGATAGAATACTCTATCTTTCAGAGCGGCCAATTCCGCCGCCTCTGCCGCAGTCAGCCACGCGTCCGGTTCCGCCGACGCGCCAGCCACCCAATCCACGCAACACCGGGCCAGCCTCGCGCGGCCCCCTCTGGCAGGAATCAAAATGCGCCTACACGCCTTCCTGCTGCCATTGGCGCTTTCCAACGCGTCCCTGGCGGCCAGCACATTTCCCTCATACGATTTCGCGTCCAAGCCGGCAATCGCGCCGACGCAGCGCATCAAGCCGCTCAAGGCCGACAAGAAACCCAAGCCGCTGGATGTCCAGCCCCGGGTGAGCCTGGGCGATCTCGACAGTCCCTTGATCGAGATGCGCCCCCCCACCGTCTCCGGCTCTCGCGGCAATCCGATGCAGCCGGACAGTTTCTCCATAGGCCATACGCTCAATCAGACAAGCCCTCTCCACCTGCAGCCGCAACAGGGTTACCAACCGTCTCGCGGCTGGCAGCACGGCATGCCGTTCACGCCCGGCCTGACGATAGACCCGCAAACCGGGCGGAAACAAGCCATACCGATGCACATGCTGCCAGCCTTGCCGCCCCATCAGCTGCGCTGAATCGCCCGGTTCAACGGTTGAGCATGCCCATCACCTCGGCCGCGTAGCGCAGGCCGCTGACCTTGCCGCCGGCAAACGCCGCGTCCAGCGCGGCCAAATCGCCGGCGCTCAGCGCCACCTCCGCCGCGCCCAGGTTGTCGCGCAGATTCGCCTGCTTGCGCGCCCCGGGGATCGCGACGATGTCTTCCCCCTGCGCCAGCAGCCAGGCCAGCGCCAGCTGGGCCGGGCTGCAGCCCTTGGCTGCCGCCAGTTCCCTCACTTTGTCCACCAGCTGCAGATTGCGCTGGAAATTCTCGCCCTGGAAGCGCGGGTTGCCGCGGCGGAAGTCATCGGCGGCGAAATCGTCCGGGCTCTTGATCGCGCCGGTCAGGAAGCCGCGCCCCAGCGGGCTATAGGCGACGAAACCGACGCCCAGCTCGCGGCAGGCGGCCAATACGCCGTCTTCCGGATCGCGCGTCCACAGCGAATACTCGCTCTGCAGCGCGTGGATGGGATGGATGGCCGCGGCGCGGCGCAGCGTGGCGGCGGACGCTTCCGACAGGCCCAGCCAGCGCACCTTGCCAGCGCGCACCAGATCGGCCATCGCGCCGACGGTTTCCTCGATGGGCACGTCGGGATCGATGCGGTGCTGATAGTAGAGGTCGATATGATCGACGCCCAGCCGCTTCAGGCTGCCCTCGCAGCTGGCGCGGACGTATTCCGGGCGGCCGTTGACGCCGCGCTTGGCCGGATCTGCCGAGTCCATCACGATGCCGAACTTGGTGGCCAGCACCACCTCGCCGCGGCGGCGCGCCAGCAACCGGGACAACAACTGTTCATTGGTGTGCGGACCGTACATGTCGGCGGTATCAAGGAAATTGACGCCGAGATCCAGCGCCGCGTCCAGCGTCGCCAGCGATTCGGCGTCGTCGTGCGGGCCATAGAAAGCGCTCATTCCCATGCAACCCAGACCCAGCGCGGAAACCTGCGGGCCGCCCCGGCCCAGTGTGCGTTTTTGCATCGCCATCGCTCCTGATGTGGAAAGTGACGTCAGCATAGGAGATGGCGACGGGCCGATAAATGGCCCAAAATGACAATCATTATTTAGCCAGGCTTCACAATGTCGCGAATTCCGCATGACACGCTGCAGGCCTTCCGCGCGATCGCCCGCCACCGCAGCTTCACCCGCGCCGGCGCGGAGCTGGGCGTCAGCGCCTCCGCGCTGAGCCAGACCCTGCGCCAATTGGAAGAGGCGCTGGGCGTGCCGCTGCTGACTCGCACCACGCGCCAGGTGACGCCGACCGAGGCCGGCGAGGCGCTGCTGGCGCGGCTATCGCCAGCGCTGGACGAAATCGCCGAGGCGCTGGAGGAAACCCGGCAGAGCCGCGGCCAGCCGGTTGGCCAGTTGCGCGTCACCCTGCCCCACACCGCCGCCCAGCTGCTGTTCTACCCGGCGCTGGCCGATTTCGCCGCCCGCCATCCCAAGCTGCGGCTGGAGCTGGACGTCAATAACGGCCTGGTCGACATCGTCGCCCAGCGCTTCGACGCCGGCGTCCGCTTCGGCGAAGCGCTGCAGCCCGGCATGCAGGCGCTGCCGGTCAGCCAGCCGCTGCGCTTCGTCGTCGCCGCTTCTCCTGACTATCTGCGCCGCCGCGGCGCGCCGGAACAACCGCAGGATCTGGCCGAGCACGACTGCCTGGGCTACCGCTTCGGCGGCGGCGGGCAATACCGCTGGCAGTTCGCCGCCGGCGGCCAGCCGCTGCAATTGGCGGTCGATGGCCCGCTGATCGCCAACGACAATATAGCGCTGTTGCACGCGGCGCTGGAGGGCGCCGGCCTGGCCTATCTGGCCGAGCCGCTGATCGCGCCCTGGGTCGCCGAAGGCGGGCTGGCCGTGGTGCTGGATAATCACATGCCGCCGGCCGAGGCGCTGTACCTGTACTACCCGCACCGGCCGCGGCAGCCGGCCAAGCTCAGGGCGCTGATCGCCTTCCTGCGCGAGCGCGCCGGCCTGCCGCAGGCGTAAAAAACCCGCCAGACGGCGGGTTGGACGAAATGAGCGGCGCGCGCTCAGCGCGACTGCTGCGCCAGACGCCAGGCCGCGTCCTGCTTGTGGTAGCCCAGTAGATAGTAGGCCGCCACCAGGAACACCAGCCAACCCGGCCCGACGATCAGCGCGACGCGGGTGTCCGGGAAGTAAGCCATCAGGGCGATCACCAGCGCCAGGAAGCCCAGCGTCAGATAAGAACCATACGGCCACAGCGGCATCCGGTGGCTGATGCTGGCCAACTCCTCCGCCGACAGCGAGCGGCGGAAGCGCAGCTGCGCCAACAAGATGATCAGCCAAGTCCACACCGCGCCGAAGGTGGAGATCGCCGTCAGCCAGGTGAACACCTCCTTCGGCGCCAGGTAGTTCAGCAGCACGCCGAGCAGCAGCGCGGCCACCGACATCAGCAACGCCGGCACCGGCACGCCGCTTCGCGAAACGCGCGCGAACACGGGCAACGCCTGCTTCTGCTCGGCCAGGTTGAACAGCATGCGGCCGGTGCTGAAGATGCCGCTGTTGCACGAGGACAGCGCGGCGGTCAGCACCACGAAGTTGATGATGCCGGCGGCGGCCGGAATGCCCATGCTCTCGAAAGTCAGCACGAAGGGGCTGCCGCGGGTTCCCAGCTCGTTCCACGGGTAGATGGACAGGATCACGAACAGCGCGCCGACGTAGAAGATCAGGATGCGCCAGAACACCGAATCCACCGCGCGCGCCAGCGCCTTCTTCGGATTCTTCGCCTCGCCGGCGGTCAGGCCCAGCATTTCCACGCCCAGGTAGGCGAACATCACCATCTGCAGCGACATCAGCACGCCAGAGAAGCCATTGGGCAGGAAGCCGCCGTGCGCCCACAAATTGGAGATGCCGGTGGCCACGCCGTGGTTGCCGAAGCCAAACAGGATCATCGCGAAACCGCCGATGATCATCAGCACGATGGTGACGATCTTGATCAGCGCGAACCAGAATTCGAACTCGCCGTAGGCCTTGACCGCGATGAAATTGACGCCGCCCATCGCCAGCATCGCCGCCAGCGCCCAATACCAGGACGGCACGTCCGGGAACCAAATGCCCATGTAGACGCCGACGGCGGTGATTTCCGCCATGCAGGTCACCAGCCACAGGAACCAGTAGTTCCAGCCGGTGAGGTAGCCGGCCAAGGGGCCGAGGTAGTCTTGCGCGTAGCGGCTGAACGAGCCGGCCACCGGATTGTGGATGGCCATTTCGCCCAGCGCGCGCATGATCATGAAAATGGCGAGGCCGCCGATGCCGTAGGCCAGCATGATGGCCGGGCCGGCCATCTTGATCGCGGTGGCGGACCCGAGGAACAGGCCGACGCCTATCGTCGCGCCCAGCGCCATCAGGTTGATATGCCTCTCCTCTAGCCCGCGGTGCAGGGTCTGTTGTTCTCCTGGCATGCAATGCTCCTTGTGTAAGCGTTGAAGTCCCGGCTGTCGTTTTGTCGCCGCGGACAGAGCGCCTGGTCCTGCGTTGGCGCGCCTGCGCTCAGGCTTTCTGTTGCGGCTTATTTTTCTGCCGGTCAATGACAAATCATTTTACATATATTCATATCGATATGAATAATCGAGCACATTAAAACCTTGATTCAACATTTTCAAGCACACAAAAAGCCAAACAATCCATCCATCGCGTCAAGATGAATGACACGCGCCCGATGCCGCGGACGCAAAAAAGCCCGGACTCTCCTCCGGGCTTCGATCAATATCCGGCTACAAGCCGCTTCAGGCCTTGGCTTTGGACTTGCCTTTGGCCGGCTTGTCCTCGACCGCGGCCTCCTCCCGCTCCCAGGCTTCCTTGTACGGGCGGCCGTAGTAGCTGTCCAGCAGCAGCTGCCTCAGCTCGCTGATCAGCGGGTAGCGCGGGTTGGCGCCGGTGCACTGGTCGTCGAAGGCGGCTTCGGCCACTTCGTCCAGCTTGGCCAGGAAGTCCGATTCGGCGACGCCGGCGGCCTGGATCGACGCCGGGATGCCCAGCGTCTGCTTCAGCTCATCCACCCACTCGATCAGCTTCTCGACGCGCTGGTGGTCGCGGCTGGCCTCCAGGCCCAGGTGGCGGGCGATCTCGGCGTAGCGCGCCACGCTCTTCGGCCGGTCGTACTGGCTGAAGGCGGTCTGCTTGGTCGGCACGTCGGCGGCGTTGTAGCGGATCACATTGCTGATCAACAGCGCGTTGGCCAGGCCGTGCGCCAGGCCGAACTCCGCGCCGATCTTGTGCGCCATCGAGTGGCAGACGCCGAGGAAGGCGTTGGCGAAGGCGACGCCGGCAATGGTGGCGGCGTTGTGCACCTGTTCGCGCGCTTTCGGGTCCTTGGCGCCGTTCAGGTAGGACGACGGCAGGTATTCCTTCAACAGCTTCAGCGCTTGCAGCGCCTGCGGGTCGGAATACTCGTTGGCCATCACCGACACATAGGCTTCCAGCGCGTGGGTCACCGCGTCGATGCCGCCGAAGGCGGTCAGCGACTTGGGCATGTTCATCACCAGATTGGCGTCGACGATGGCCATGTTCGGCGTCAGCTCGTAATCGGCGATCGGGTATTTCACGCCGGTGGTCTCATCGGTGACTACCGCGAACGGCGTCACTTCCGAGCCGGTGCCGGAGGTGGTCGGCACGGCCACCATCATCGCTTTCCGGCCCAGTTTCGGGAACTGGTAGATGCGCTTGCGGATGTCCATGAAGCGCAGCGCCAGATCGGCGAAGTGCACTTCCGGATGCTCGTACATCACCCACATGATCTTGGCGGCGTCCATCGGCGAGCCGCCGCCTATCGCCATGATCACGTCCGGCTTGAAGGCATGGGCGAGATCGGTGCCCTTGCGCACCACCGCCAACGTAGGATCGGCCGGCACCTCGAAAAAGGTTTCCACCTCCAGGCCCATCTTCTTCAGCAGGCGGATCGGCTCGTCGACAAAGCCGTTCTCGAATAGATACTGGCCGGTGACGATCAGGCAGCGTTTCTTGCCGGCCAGATCTTCCAGCGCCACCGGCAGGCAGCCGCGGCGGAAGTAGATGGACTTCGGCAGCTTGTGCCACAGCATGTTCTCAGCCCTCTTGGCGACGGTTTTCTTGTTGATCAGGTGTTTGGGGCCGACGTTCTCCGAAATGGAGTTGCCGCCCCAGGAGCCGCAACCCAGCGTCAGCGACGGCGCCAGGCTGAAGTTGTACAGGTCGCCGATGCCGCCTTGCGACGACGGGGTGTTGATCAGGATGCGGGCGGTCTTCATCTTGTCGCCGAAATAGCGCACCCGTTCTTCCTGCAGATCCTGGTCGGTGTACAGCGCCGAGGTGTGGCCGATGCCGCCCATGACCACCAGCGCGGCGGCCTTGTCGCAGGCGTCAAGGAAGTTCTTGGCGCGATACATGGCCAGCGTGGGCGACAGTTTTTCGTGGGCGAAGGCCTCCTTCTCCGACACTTCGGTCACCTCGCCGATCAGCACCTTGGTGGTCGGCGGCACTTCGATGCCGGCCATCGCTGCGATCTTGGCCGCGCTCTGGCCGACGATGGCTGCGTTCAGGCTGCCGTCCTGCAGGATCACCTTGCGCACCGCCTCGGCTTCGCTCTTGGACAGAATGTAGCCGCCGTGCTTGGAGAAGCGATCGCGCACCGCGTCGTAGATTTCATCGACGATGATCACCGACTGTTCGGACGCGCACACCACGCCGTTGTCGAAGGTTTTGGACATCAGGATGGAGGCGACGGCGCGCTTGATGTCGGCGGTTTCGTCTATCACCGCCGGGGTGTTGCCGGCGCCGACGCCGATGGCGGGCTTGCCGGAGGAATAGGCGGCCTTGACCATGCCCGGGCCGCCGGTGGCCAGGATCAGGTTGACGTCGGGGTGGTGCATCAGCTGGTTGGACAGCGCCACCGACGGCTCGTCGATCCAGCCTATGATGTCTTGCGGCGCCCCGGCGGCGACGGCGGCTTCCAGCACCAGGCGGGCGGCTTCACAGGTGGAGCGGCGCGCGCGCGGGTGCGGCGAGAAGATGATGCCGTTGCGGGTTTTCAGCGAGATCAGCGCCTTGAAGATGGCGGTGGAGGTCGGGTTGGTGGTGGGGACGATGCCGCACAGCACGCCGATGGGCTCGGCGATGGTGATGGTGCCGAAGGTGTCGTCCTCGGACAGCACGCCGCAGGTCTTCTCGTCCTTGTACTTGTTGTAGATGTACTCGGAGGCGAAGTGGTTCTTGATCACCTTGTCTTCCATCACCCCCATGCCGGTTTCGGAAACGGCCATCCGCGCCAGCGGGATGCGGGCGTCGGCGGCGGCCAGCGCCGCGCTGCGGAAGATGTGGTCCACCTGCTCCTGCGTGAACTGCGCGAACGCCGCCTGCGCCTTCTTGACGCGGGCCACCAGGGCGTCGAGTTCGATCTGATTGCTGACTGCCATTTTGTCTCTCCAAGAACCAAATGAAATTGCCGAGCGCTTGATTTTCGTTTTTGCTGTTAAATTTTCGAATTCGAAAAAATATCAGCCAAAACCCCATCCGCCACCGCCGCGCGATGACGACGCCATCCAACCCTTTGTAGCGGAGCCATTACATCAGAAACGCGATACCCTGATGAAATTCAGTGGGTTCATCGCGTATCGCCGCTGGCTCGCTTGATTCACGACTATCCTAATCCGTTTTCGGATATTCGTTTTTGCGCATGGCCAAACAATTTCCGCTTTTCCCGCAAAAAGAGCGCCGCTTGGGCGCTCTTTGGATGGTCCCGGAACAGACCGTTGTAACAAGCATGCTACCGGAGCGGACTCAACGCCCCATGAAACCGTAGTGGAAGTAGCGGCCGCTGCGCGTCAGCTCGCGAATGCGCGCCGGATCGGTCTCGCCGTTGATATTGGTGATCACCAGCTTGCCGCGGCCTTGCTTCAGATCGTTGTTGAAGTCGTAATAGCCGCCCAGCACCGCCAGCTTGCCCGCCTCCACCTCGCCGGAGAACTTGAGGATGGCGCCCTCCACCTGGTTGTTGATGTTGATCAGCGCGCCGTTGGTGGCGTCGATTCCCTTGGGAATCTCGATATTGTCCAGCTCCTTCTGCACCGCCGGCCCCAGATTGCTGTAGTCGCCGGCCGCCGCCTTGATCGCGCCGCAGCCGGTATGGCTGACGAACATCAGCAGAGGGGTGTGCAGGTCGCGGACGCCGTATTCTATCGATCCTTCGGAGCTGGCCAGCTGGTTGCCCAGATTGCTGATCACGAACAGGTCGGCGTCGGCCTCCCCGCCCAGCATGCCGACGTTGCCGCCGGGACTGGAACAGGCGACCACCGTCGCCCTGGGCGCGGCGCGCTCTCCCAGCTTGGCCAGATAGCCTGGCGAATGCTTGGCGATATAAGCGCTGTTGGCCTTGAGGATGCTGCCGACCACGCCCTTCACCTGTCCGGCTTCGCCGGCCGCCTTCTCGACACGCTTGGCCGGATGGCGCGGCTTGACCCGGTGCGCGGCCCGCGGCTTGCCGCCCGGCGCCCGCACTTCCGGACTGGGCTGGCTCAGATCGCGCGCCGGCGGCTTGCCCATCTGCACGCCGGGCTCCATTTTCTCCGGCGCGGCCTTGGCCGGCTCAGCCTTCTTCGCCGCTTCCGCCGCGGGCTTGGCGGCTTCCGCGGGCTTACCTTCCGGCTTGCCTTCCGCCGGTTTCGCCTCGGCGGCCGGCTTCGCGGCCGGCGCGGCGCCGTGCTCCGCGGCCTGCGGCGGCGTGTTCAGCTTCAGCGGCAGCTTGATCACCTGCTGCACCTGGTTGCCGGACGCGTCGTCGGCCCAGGCCGCCTGCAGGCTCAGCAGCAACGGCAACATCATGCAAGATCCGATCAGCCGTGGGCTCATGCTCGATTCCTTACGTCATTCACAATCATTTCTATTCTGCATCATCGACCATGGCGGGGAAAGCCGCCAGCCGCCTTTCACGCCTGCCGCCGCTGGCTCAGCCACACCCCGGCGAATACCAGCGCCCCGGCCGCGCCCTGCCAGGCCTGCAATTTCTCGTCCAGCAACAGCCAGGCCATGGCGACGGTGAACACCGGTATCAGATTGTTGAAGGCGCCGGCGCGCGCCACCGGAATCCGCGACACCGCCCAGGTGTAGAGCCCATAAGCGCCCAGCGTGATCGCCGCGCCCAGGTAAAGCACCCACAGGCTGGGGACCAGCAGCAGCTTGTCCGGCCAGACGCCCCACGGCGTCAGCATCGCCAGACCGAACCAGGCGCAGCCGGCCAGCGTCTGGACGCCGGTCAGCGCCAGCGGCGAATAACGGACCGACAAGCGCTTGGCGATCAGCACATAGCCGCTGGCGCAAATCATCGCGCAGAACTCCAGCGCATTGCCCAGCAGCGGATCCGGCGCGCCAGGCCCGGCCTGGCTGTCCATGCTCAGCCAGA
Organism: Chromobacterium sp. INPA-IVC; assembly: GCF_059047085.1. Taxonomy (NCBI): domain Bacteria; kingdom Pseudomonadati; phylum Pseudomonadota; class Betaproteobacteria; order Neisseriales; family Chromobacteriaceae; genus Chromobacterium; species Chromobacterium sp. INPA-IVC. Next base: position 278,322 of record NZ_JBTNLS010000009.1, read on the forward strand.
TCACCCCGGCGAAAGACAGCGCGATGCCCAGCCACACATGCCGCGGCTGGCGCTCATGCAGAAACAGGGCGGCGCCCACTGCCATCATCATCGGCAGCGTGGCGGTGATCACGCCGGCCTGCGACGCGCTGGTATGCATCAGCGCGTTGGCCTCGAACAGAAAGTACAGGCAAGGCTCGCACAGGCCCATCGCCAGCAGCCACGGCCAGTCGCCCTTGCGGTAATGCCAGGCGATGCGCCCCCCCATCGCCAACGGCAGCAAGCACAGCGTGGCGATGGCCATGCGCGCGAACAACACCGCCAGCGGGTGGTAGAACTGGAATACGTACTTCAGAACGATGAAGGCGCTGGACCACAGGAACATGGCCAGCGTCAGGGCGAGATAAGGCAATACGGCTCCTCGGCGGTTTCACGGGCCGTCTGCGCGGCCCTGTCGAGGGGGTATTGTTTCAGAAGAGAATGACGGATGTCTAACGATGCATCATCGTGTCCTCAATTGCGGCGCCAGCCCCATCCTGTCCGCTTGTATCCAGTATTCGACGATCTTGCCTCCCTCCACCCGGTAACAGGCGCTGTCTATCAGCACGACCGGCGCGCCACTGGGCGGATAGCCGTCCATCTCCGCCAGATGATGGCCGAACTGGGTCCAGCGCGCGTAGGCGCGGTCGCCATCCACCAGCAATTCGTCTATCCGCAGTTCAAAATCGCCGAACAGGCGCTTGAATTCACGCACATGCTCGGCGTAATTGGCCGGGCTGCGCGCCAGCGTGCGCGGATTCTCCGACTCCAGCTGGTGCGCGGCGACGCTGGCCGCCAGATAGCGGTCGGCCGCGTCCGGGTTAGCCCCGGAGCGCACCTCCTTCAAAAACCCCAACACCACGTCTCTCGTCGTCCTGCTGCTCATTACCATGTCTCCATGCGGTTGCGGATGCGCTCCAGCGTCTCCATTTCATCTCGGCAGGCGTGCCGGGCATGGATGGTCATCCCCTGCCACCACCAGTCCCGCCAATGTCTGAGCATGCTCAGCAACTTGCTCATTTCGCCTCCACTGTTCAATCATTCATCATTGCTCGTATCGTATACACGCTGATTTTATTGAAAAAGCCCATTCGTCATGACACACTGTTCATTAAATGAGAACAGACCACTTACCCGACTCCCAAGCCCTGCTCGCCTTCGACGCGCTGGTTCGCCGCGGCAGCTTCACTGCCGCCGCCGAAGAGCTGGACTGCACCAAAAGCCGCGTCAGCCAGCTGGTGAAAGCGCTGGAGAGGCAGTTCGGCACCGTGCTGGTGTTGCGCAACACCCGCCGCGTGGCGCTGACTGAAACCGGCCAGCGGCTGGCCGTGCACGCTCGCGAGCTGCGCTGTTTGCTGGAGCGGGCCCGGATAGACATCAACGAGGCCGAGGGCGAGGTCAGCGGGCCGCTGGTGATCAGTTCCATCACCTCCTTCGCCCAATATCTGCTGGCGCCCATCCTGGCCGAGCTGGCGGTGCTGCACCCAGGCCTGCAACTGAAGCTGCAGGTGGAAAACCGGCTGCAGGATCCAATCTCGGAGGGGCTGGACTTCTGCATCCGCACCCGCAGCGTCCATGACGACGCGCTGGTGGCCAAGCCGCTGGGCCTGGTGCGCGAGTGGGCGTTCGCCTCCCCTGACTACCTGGCCAAGGCGCCGCCGCTCGAGACGCCCGACGATCTGCCGCTGCACCGCATCCTGCTGGACACCAGCCGCCCCAAACTGCGCGACACGCCGGAATGGCTGCTGGAAAAAGACGGCCAGCAGAAGCAGGTGCGGGTGCAGCCAGTGCTCAGCAGCCACCAGTACGCGCCGCTGCTGTCCGCCGCCATCGCCGGCAGCGGCGTCGCGCTGCTGCCGGCCTATGTCGCCAGCGAGCATCTGAAAAGCGGACGCCTGGCGCCGGTGCTGCCTGGCTGGAGCCACGACTGCTGGCCGGTCTACCTGGTCTACCCCTATCGCCACCCGCTGCCGCGCAAATACGAAGCCTTCATCCAGCACGTGGTGCCGCGGATGCGCGCGTTGCTGGAAGCCGGCATTGATCCAGGCCAAAGCGGCATTCGGCCGCCATCGCCAGAATGAGCGCCATTCGCGCCGGCGCCGCGCCGGCCTAAGAGCCTGTTCAAAGTCACGCGAACTCGCGCGAGACAAGGCGAAAATGGTTGAAGAAGCGGAATGCACATACGGCACATGAGCATTCTGAAGACGTTTTCTACGCTGCATCGCCGACGCGCGGCAGACTTTGAACAGGCTCTAAATCAGGAGAATGCAATGGAACATCGCGACATCGTCATCGTCGGCGGCGGCATGGTGGGCAGCGCGCTAGGCGCCGCGTTGAGCGGACAGGGATTGTCGGTCTGCGTGCTGGAAAGAGAGGCCCCCGCGACATTCGCGCCGGAACAGGCGCCCGATCTGCGAGTGTCGGCGATCAGCCCGGCCTCCGCCGCCTTTCTGCAGTCCATAGGCGCCTGGGAGCAGGCGCTGGCGATGCGCGCCGCGCCCTACCGCCGGATGCAGGTATGGGAAGGCGACGAGGCCGCCGGCACCTTGTTCGACGCCGCCGAGGCCGGCGTGGCGGAGCTGGGCCACATCGTGGAAAACCGCGTGGTGCAGCTGGCCGCCACCGCGGCGCTGTTCGACAAGGGCGACATCGATTACCGCTGTCCGGCCATAGTGTCGGACATCGTCTACCGGCCCCAAGCCTCCCAGCTGACGCTGTCCGACGGAAGCAGGCTGCAAGCCAGGCTGCTGATCGCCGCCGACGGCGCCCGCTCGCAGGTGCGCGATGCCGCCGGCATCGGCGTCACCGGCTGGGATTACCCGATGCACGCGCTGGCGCTGACCTGCCGCATGGACTGCGGACAACAGGACATCACCTGGCAGCGCTTCACACCCGACGGCCCGCAAGCCTTCCTGCCGCTATGCGGCGATGCCGCCTCCCTGGTGTGGTACCACCGGCCGGAAGAGGTGAAGCGCTTGCTTACGCTGGGCGACGACGAGCTGATCGCCGCAGTCAGCCAGGCCTTTCCACGCAAGCTGCCCGGCATCCGGGAGTTGACCGCGCGCGGCAGCTTCGGCCTGACCCGCCGCCATGCCCAATGCTACGTCAAGGACGGCGTGGCGCTGGCCGGCGACGCCGCCCACACCATCCATCCGCTGGCCGGCCAGGGCGTCAACCTGGGCTTCCAGGACGCCGCCATGCTGGCCCGGACCATTCTGGACGCTCGCGCCAAGGGAGAGGATTGGGCAAGCGGGAAGACGCTGGCGCGCTACCAGCGCGCGCGCAAGCCGGCCAATCTGGCGATGCAGGCCGGCATGGACGCGTTCTGCTACGGCTTTTCCAACGATATCGGTCCGCTGCGCCTGCTGCGCGGCCTGGGGCTCAGGCTGGCGGACAAGGCCGGTCCGCTGAAGCGCGAGGCGATACGCTACGCGCTGGGGCTGCGCGCCTGATCGATTTTTCCATTCATGCTAGGATCGGGAAACTTTTTCCCCTCCCGGCATGTTCATGAACCCATTCCACATTCGCGCCGCCATCGGCCTGCTGCAAGGGATCGCGCTTTACGCGCTGTACCGCGCGTCGGACCATGGCGGCTGGCTATCCCTCCACCCGCTGCTGTTCTCGCCGCTGCTGCTCGCCGCCGCGTCGCTGCCCCTGCTGTGCCAGACCGGACTCGGCGCGCTGCGCCCCTCCCGGCTGGCGGCCTGGCTGGCGGGACTGGCCCTGGCCATCGCAGTCGTCGGCGCGCATGACCGCTGGCGCGTCGGACTGGAGCACGCCGCGCGCTCGGACCTGATGCCGGGGGCCCTGGCGATTCTGGGCGTCGCCATGCTGCTGTTCATCGCCTGGCCGCTGATCCTGGCCGGCGAAAGCGAGCGGCGCTGGCGGGCGTCCTACCCCGCCTATTTCGACACCGCCTGGAAGCTTGGCCTGCAGCTGATGTTCTCCGGCCTGTTCGTCGGCGTGTTCTGGCTGATCCTGAATCTGGGCGCCGAGCTGTTCGCCCTGGTGGGCATAGACGGCCTGCGCCGGCTGATAGGAGAAGCCGAGTTCGCGATACCAGCCAGCACGCTGGCGCTGTCGGCCGGCCTGCATCTGAGCGATGTCCGCCCAGGCATCATCCAGGGGCTGCGCTCGCTGCTGCTGACCCTGCTGTCCTGGCTACTGCCCCTGCTGGCTCTGTTGATCGCCGCCTTTCTCGCGCTGCTGCCCTTCACCGGACTGGACAGCCTGTGGAAGACCGGCCACGCCACCGCGCTGTTGCTGGGCGCGAGCGGGCTGCTGATCTTCCTGCTGAACACCGCCTACCAGGACGGCGGCGAAGCGCCCGGCCGCGTGATCCGGCTCAGCCTGCGCGCCGCCTGCCTGCTGCTCGCGCCGCTGCAGGCGCTGGCCGCCTACGCGCTGGCGCTGCGCGTCGGCCAGTACGGCTGGTCGCCGGACCGGGTGTTCGCCGCCTGCCTCGTCATCCTCGGCGCCTGCTACGCCGCCGGTTACGGCTGGGCGGCCTTGCGTCGGCAGGCCGGGCTCGCCGGCGTGGCCTGCGCCAATATCGGCGCCGCCTGGCTGTCGCTCGCCCTGCTGGCCGCCGTGCTGACGCCGTTGGCCGATCCCGCGCGGATTTCGGTGTCCAGCCAACTGTCCCGGCTGCAAGCCGGCCGCGTGGCCGCGGAGCGCTTCGACTTCGATTTCCTGCGCTACCGCGGGCTGCGCTATGGCCATGCAGCCCTGCTGCGGCTGAGGGACGGTCCCGGCGTCGACGGCGCTGTCCGCCTTAAGGCCGGCGACGCGCTCAGCGAGGACAAGCCCCAGCCCAAGCCTCCCGCCCAGGCGGTCCGCCCGCGCGGACCGGCCCCGTTGCCGGCCGACTTCCTGGCCCAGGACTGGAAGCAAGCCGCCAAGCGGACCGGCGAACTGCCGTCCTGCCTGCTGGACGGCCGCAATGAATGCGACGCCTATGTCGGCGACTACAGCGGCGGCGGCAAGCCGGAAGTGCTGCTGGCGGAAAAGCTTGCCGCCCGCTTGTCGCTGTTCCAGCGCAACGCCCAGGGCCTGTGGACGCTCGCCGCCACCTACGACCTTCCCTCCGCCTGCCTGGCGCCGCTGGAAGCGCTGGCGGCGGGACAGGCGCGAGCCGCTCCCCCGCGGCTGCCCGACCTGGACGCCGGCGGGCTGCGGCTGCGGCCGCGCTATCCCTACGCGCCGCAGGAATGCCCAGTCGCTAAAAAATAAGCGGAGCGCGCCGCCCCGCGCGCAGAAATCGAAATAAACGGACGGAATCCGATCGTCAAGACGGCCCGCCTCCCGATACCATGCAAACACAGGCGGCCGGCCTATCTCCGGGCCCGGCCGCCCTCCGTCCCACCGCAATGGAGCCGCGCCATGTCTTTCATCGACGATCACGACCACTCCGCCTGCCAGCGCCCGCTCGATCGCGTCCGGCCCTTCGACGCCGCCGCCTTCGAAAAAGCGGTGGCCGACATGCTGACCGCCAGCGGCATCGCCATCGACCCCATCCACACCGGCAAGACCGCCCAGCGCGTGCGCGAGCTGTGGCAGAAGCGCCTGCTGGACGGCTACGACACCGTCCCGGCCGAGGCGCTGGGCAGCGGCTTCGCCGACGACCGCCGCGACATGGTGGTGATACGCAGCCTGGCGGTCCACGGCATGTGCCCGCACCACCTGCTGCCCTTCCGCGGCGTCGCCCACGTCGCCTATCTGCCCGGCGGCCGGCTGCACGGCTTCGGCCGCATCGCGCGGATGGTGGACGCCATCAGCCACCGCTACACCTACCAGGAATGGATCACCCACGAGATCTCCCGCACCCTGGTCGAGCATGGCGGGGCGCGCGGCGCCGCCTGCCTGATCGAGGCCGAGCAGCTATGTCTGTTGATGGGGGAAAACCGGCGCGGCGACGAACGGGTGATCACGCAATGCTACGCCGGCGATTTCGAAACCGACGCCAACGCCCGCAACGAATTCCTGCGCGCGATCGAGCGCTGAACGGCGGGCATGAAAAAGGCCGCTGCCCGGAAGGGAGCGGCCTTGATGTCTTTCGCGCCTAATCCAGCAAGCCGCCGGATTCGGACTTCGGCGAGCGCCTGAGCAGGCCATCCACCACTTTTTGCGGATCGTGCCCCTGGTACAGCAGGCCGCACACCGCGGCGGTGATCGGCATGTCCACCTGCAGCCGCTCGGCCATGGTCAGCACCTCGCGCGCGGTGGCCACGCCCTCGGCCACATGGCCCAGTTCGTCCAGCACCTGCTGCAGCGGCTTGCCTTCGGCCAGCTTCAGGCCCACCTGGCGGTTGCGCGACAGCGCGCCGGTGCAGGTGAGGATCAGATCGCCCATGCCGGACAGGCCCATCATGGTCTGAGGGCTGGCGCCGAGCGCCATCGCGAGCCGGGTGATCTCGGCCAGCCCGCGGGTGATCAGCGCCGCGCGCGCGTTCAAGCCGAAATCCAGCCCGTCGGCGACGCCGGTGGCGATCGCCATCACGTTCTTAACCGCGCCCCCCACCTCGACGCCGACCAGGTCGTCGTTGGCGTACAGGCGCAGCAGCGGGCTGTGCAGCTCGCGCGCCACGCTGGCGGCGAATTCGGCGTGGTCGGAGGCGATGGCCGCCGCCGCCGGCAGACCCTGCGCCACTTCGCGGGCGAAGCTGGGGCCGGACAAGGCGCCGTACAGGTGCTCTGCTGGCAGCTCCTCCTCCGCCACCTGGTGCGGCAGCAGGCTGGAGCCGGCCTCGAAGCCCTTGCACGCCCACAGGATGGGCGGCGGCGGCGCGTCCAGCGCCATCAGAGACTTCAGCGTGGGCCGCAGCCCCGCCATCGGCGTGACGATCAGCGCCAGCTCCGCGTCGCGCGTAGCGGCCACGAGATCCGACGACAGCGTCAACGGCTCCGGAAACGGGCAGTCGGGCAGGTAACGCTGGTTGACCCGCTCGGCGTCCATCCGCCGGATCTGTTCAGCGTCACGCGCCCACAAGGTCACCTGGTGGTGACGGGCAAAAGCTATCGCCAGCGCGCTGCCCCATGCGCCGGCGCCGAGTATCGCCAGTTTCATCCGCGGTCCTTACAAGCCCCAGAGATCGGTAATACGAGCATAGCCGACGCTGCCGTCGCGGTGGCGCACTTTGGCCCAGCCGTTCTGCGGGGCCTCCTGCAGCTCCAGCACGCCGTCCTTGGGCACGGTGAACAGCAGCTTGCCGTCCTCCGCGCCCCGGTCGCGCACGCCGGCCTGGGCCGACACCACCAGCAGCCAGCGCTGCTTGGACAGCGCCGCGGCCGGAATCCAGGCGATGCCGCCGGTGGCGTCGCGCACGCGCGACCACTCCTTCTGGCTTTGCAACACCTCGACCGGATAATAGCGGCTGACCGCGAACAGCTTTTTCGCGCTCAGCGAAGGCGCCTCGTACAGCGCGACGCCGGTTTCCTTGACCGAACGGAATTCCAGGGCATGGACGGACGGGGCCGCCAACGCGGACGCCAGCAACAGCGGCAGAACGAGACGCTTCATGGCTGGCCTCAGGCGTTGCCGGCTTCGGCTTGCTGCGCGCGCTGCTGCATGTACAGCGCTTCGAAGTTGATCGGGGCCAGCAGCACCGGCGGGAAGCCGGCGCGGTTCACCACGCTGGACACGGTCTCGCGGGCGTACGGGAACAGGATGTTCGGGCAGGCGACGCCGAGGATCGGATCCAGGTCTTCGCCCGGGATGTTGCGGATCTGGAAGATGCCGGCCTGGGCGACTTCGCACAGGAACATGTTCTTTTCCGGCAGCTTGGCGGTCACGGTGACGGTCAGGGTCACTTCGAAATAGCCGTCGTCCAGCTGTTGGCCGGCGCTGGCCAGCTGCATGTCGATTTCCGGCTGAGCCTGTTCCAGGAACACCTGCGGCGCGTTCGGCACCTCCAGCGAGATGTCCTTCACGTAGATTTTTTCGATGGAAAACGCCGGTTGCAGCTCTTGTTGTTCGCTCATGTTCTTTCTCGCAAAAACCGTCTCATGACGGCAGAATTTTATGGGTACATCGGCGGGCATCATCGCACGAAAGCCGCGCGGCGGCCAATCGCTGCAAAGCCCCGCCGCTCAGTCCGCCAGCAGCGGGTCCAGCTTGCCGGAATGATTCAGCGCCACCAGCTCGTCGCAGCCGCCGACATGGGTCTCGCCGATGAAGATCTGCGGCACGGTGCGGCGGCCGGTCAGCGCCATCATCTTGTCGCGCGCGTCCGGATCGAGGTCGATGCGGATCTCGGTGATGCCGCTGACGCCCTTGCTGGCCAAGAGTTGCTTGGCGCGCACGCAGTAGGGGCAGACCGCGGTGGTGTACATGGTTACCGGTTTCATGGTTCTCGCCTGAAAATTCGATCGCCGACGATTATAGCCGGGTTCGCGGCTCAGCGCCTTGCGCTGGATCGCATCGTCTCGGTATTGAAGCCGTGCGCCAGATCGGCCACCACCGCGTCCAGCGCCTTGCCCGACTCCCCGGCCCGCGGGCCGTTGACGATGGCGACGATGGCCAGCCGCCTGCCGTCGGCCGCCTGCCAGTAGCCGGCCAGCGCCTTGACGTCGTTCAGCGTGCCGGTCTTCATCCGCAGCCGCGGCCCCAAGTCGGCGAAACGCTTCTTCAGCGTGCCGTCGGTGGCGGCGATCGGCAGGCTGGCGATGAATTCGCCGGCGTACGGGCCGCGCGCGGCGTCCAGCAGCACCTCGCCCAGCAAGCGGGCGGTCACCCGCTCGCGCCGCGACAGGCCGGAGCCGTTCTCCAGCCGCAGCGCGCCGATGTCGGCGATGCCGCGATGGCTCAGTTCCTCGCGCAGCGCGCGTTCGGCTGCCGCCGCGGTGTCCTCGCCGCCGGCCTCGCGCCCCAGCGTCAGGAACAACGTGCGCGCCATGGTGTTGTTGCTGTACTTGTTGATGTCGGACAGCGCCACCGCCAGGGGTTGCGACTGCCAGGAAGCCAGCTCGCGCGCGCCGTCCGGCGCGCGGCCGCGCGCCACCCGCAGCGGCCCGCTGCCGCCCAGCGCCGCCCACAGAGCGGCGAAGTCCTGGCCGGCGAACGCGTCGTGGCCCAGCACGTTGACGTAGGCGCGCTGCCCGTCGCAGGCCGGCGGCAGGCTGCCGGCCACGCTCACGCGGCGGCCATCGTTCTCGATGGAGACGAAGCGGCGCACATCGGCGCAGGCCTCGTCCGGCCCCGGCTTCAGCGATGCGCTGAGCTCTACGCCGGCCAGCGGCGGGTCCAGTACCACGCGCGCGCCCTGTCCGTCGTTGAAGAAGGTCAGCCAGGCCACTTTCAAGTTGGTCAGATGGGTGTCGGGGCCGACGACGAAGGCGCGGCCGGCATCGCCGTCGAAATCGTCGGCGCCGCCGATATTGCCGAAGGCGCGCTTGTCCAGCAGCAGTTGCCCATCCAACTGGCGGATGCCGCGCAGCCTCAGGCTGTACAACAGGCTCAGCAGATCGCCGTTGTCGAAACGCGGGTCGCCGCCGCCCAGCCAGTACAGGTCGCCCTTCAGCGCGTCGCCCTCCACCGGCGCGGCCGACAGCAGCGCCGTCTTCCAGCGGTAGTCCGGCCCCAGCCGGTTCAGCGCCGCCCAGCCGGTCAGCAGCTTCATGGTCGAGGCCGGGTTGACCGGCTCGTCGGCCCGGTGGCTGGCCAGCGGTTCGCCGCCCTCCACCGGCGCCGCCCATACGGCGATCTCATCCGGTTTCAGGCCATGCAGATCCAGCGCCAGCGCCGGCGCGCAGGCCAGCGCCAACAAGGCCGGCCACTTCGCGATTGCCATATCGTTTCCTCTCATAATTCCTGCGGGTCCACGTCCAGCGACCAGCGCAGCGCGCGGCCGTGCGCCTTGGCCAGGCCATCCAGCAGCGGCGGCAATTGATGAAGCAGCCGGTGCAGCGCGCCGCGCTGCGGCGATTCCAGCACCAGCTGCGCGCGCTCGCGCTGCGCCAGCCTGGCCATCAGCGCCGGCGCCGGCCCGGAAATCAGCACGCCCGCGGCCAACGGCTCCAGCGCCTCGCGCGCCTGGCGCAGAAAGGCGGTGGCCTGGGCCAGCGCCGGGCTGTCGGCGCGCAGCAGCGCCTGGAAGGTGGATGGCGGAAAGCCGGCCTGCCGGCGCTCGTTCAGCAATGCGGCCGCGTAGCCGTCGAAATCGTGCGCCGCCAGCGCCTGGTACAGCGGATGGTCCGGCCATTGCGTCTGCACCAGCACCTCGCCCGGCGCGTCGGCGCGGCCGGCGCGGCCCGCCACCTGCATCAGCTGGGCGAACAGGCGCTCGGACGCGCGGAAATCCGCCGAGTACAGCCCGCCGTCCGCGCCCAGCGCCGCCACCAGCGACAAGGTGCCGAAGTCGTGCCCCTTGGCCAGCATCTGGGTGCCGACCAGGATGTCCACCTCGCCGCCGTGCACCTTGCGGTAAACCTCGTCCCAGGCGTCCTTGCGGCTGGTGGTGTCGCGGTCTATCCGCAGCACCCTGGCCTCCGGCAGCATGCGCTGCAACGCCGACTCCAGCCGCTGCGTGCCTTCGCCCAGCGGCTTGATGTCCGGATCGCCGCAGTCCGGACAGGCGCGCGGCACCGGCTCCTCCCAGCCGCAGTGGTGGCAGCGCAGCTTGCGCTCCATCAGGTGCACCACCAGCTTGGCCGAGCAATGCGGGCAGCCGCTGGTCCAGCCGCAGGCGGTGCAGGCGACCACCGGCGCGAAGCCGCGGCGGTTGATGAACACCAGGCTCATCTCCTTGCGCGCGAGCCTGGCCTTCAGCGCGTCCAGCACCGCTTCGGACAGGCCCTCGACCAGCTTCTTGCGGCGGGTGTCCACCAGCCGCACGTCGGGCAGCCTGGCCGCGCCGTGGGCGCGCCGGTTCAACGCCAGCTTCTTGTAGCGGCCGGCCTCGACATTGGCCACCGTCTCCAGGCTGGGCGTGGCCGATCCCAGCAGGATGGCGATGCCGGCGCGGCGCGCGCGCCACACCGCCAGGTCGCGGGCGTGGTAGCGCAGGCCGTCCTGCTGCTTGAACGAGCCGTCGTGCTCTTCGTCGACCACGATCAGCCCCAGCCGCGGCAGCGGCGTGAACACCGACAGCCGGGTGCCTATCACCACGTCGGCGTCGCCGTGCCAAGCGTCCAGCCAGCCGTGCATGCGCTCGCCGTCGGCCAGGTGGCTGTGCTGCACCACGATGCGGCTGCCGGGGAAGCGATCGGAGAAACGGTTGATCAGTTGCGGCGTCAGATTGATTTCCGGCACCAGCACCAGCGTCTGCCGCCGCGCCGCCAGTTGCTCGGCGATCAGGCGCAGATAGACCTCGGTCTTGCCGCTGCCGGTGACGCCGTGCAGCAGCCAGGGCTGGAAGCCCTCGCTCGCCGACAGCGCGTCCAGCGCCGCCTGCTGCTCGCCGTTCAGCGCCGGCGCGTCGCCCAGCCGCAGCGGCGGCGGCTCCAGCGTCGCGCGCTCGGCCTTGCCCTCCGCCAGCCAGTCGGCCAGCAGCTTGCCGGCCTGAGGCGTCACCGCCTTGGCGGCGGCCAGGTCCAGCGGACCGTCCTGCAGCGCCTGCCACAAGGCCAGCCGCGCGCGCTGCCGCGCCGGCGGCGCCTCGGCCAAACCGGTCTCGGTCAGCGCAAACGGCCGGCGGTCCGGCCTGATGACATCGCGCGGTTCGCGCAGGCCGGTGGGCAGCGCGGTGAACAGCGTCTGGCCCAGCGGGTGGTGGTAGTAATCGGACGCGAAGCGCGCCAGCGCGAGAAATTCTTCCGGCAGCGGCGGCAGTCCATCCAGGACGCCGTCGATGCTCCGCAATCTGGCGGCGTCGAGCTCGGGCACACCCTCCCCCGGTATCGGCGTGACCACCACGCCACACACCCGGCGATTGCCGAAGGAAACGCTGACTCGGGAGCCTGGCATGACAGGCGATTCAGTCAGGTAGCTGAACGTTCCCGCCAACGGCACATCCACCGCGACCTGAATCCGGACCGGCCCGTTCATGATTGCCCCTCGCTAGATGCAAACCCTGCTGCGACAAGGCTTTGCATCCGCTGTGCACAGATCTTGTGGATAACTTTGTGAACAACCATGGTGATATCGGGCAAAAAGCCGTGAAATCAGTGTTTCCACTGGATTGCACAAAAATTAATCAAACGTAAAATGTCTTTTATTTCAATAACTTACGAATATTAATTTTTTTTAACCGCCGCGCTTGACAAGGTTTGACCCAGGGTCTAGGCAGTGTGCATAACTCGAAGAACACCAGCCGCGTCCGCTGTCAACCCGCATCTTCCCGTAGCCAGGCATCAAGATTGTCAGCAGGCGAATTTATGCAACAGGAACGACGGCAAGCGGCTGAATACCCCCGGGCTCGGCCATGCGGCCGCTCCGGGGAAAATTAATAAACCTTTAAAAAAACAGCGCCTTTTAATCAGCTTCGCTCAAAACGGCAGTCACAACGCACCGACATGGGGCGGCGCGTTTTCCGCCCGCCCCGTTTCGGCGCGTCAGGCCGCGCCGTGATAGTCGCGCGACAGCCTGTGCACCGCGTCCACCAGCGCGCCGGCGTGGGCCGGGTCGGCGAATTGCGAGATGCCGTGGCCCAGATTGAACACGTGGCCGCTGCCCTGGCCGTAGCTGGCCAGGATGCGCGCCACTTCGCGCTCGATGGCCGCCGGTTCGGCGAACAGCGCGTTGGGGTCGAAGTTGCCCTGCAGCGCCACCTTGGCGCCGACGCGCGCGCGCGCCTGGCCGATGTCGGTGGTCCAGTCCAGGCCCACGCAATCGGCGCCGATGGCGGCGATGTCTTCCAGCCACTGGCCGCCGCCCTTGGTGAACACGATCACCGGCACCTTGCGGCCTTCGGCCTCGCGCTTGAGACCGGCGACGATGCGCTGCATGTAGGCGAGGGAGAATTCGCGATAGGCGGCATGGCTGAGCGCGCCGCCCCAGGTGTCGAAAATCTGCACCGCCTGCGCGCCGGCGTCGATCTGGGCGTTCAGGTAGGCGATCACCGACTGGGTATTCGCCTCCAGAATGTGGTGCAGCAGTTCCGGACGGCTGTACAGCATGGCTTTGACGTGGCGGAAATCGTCGGAGCCGCCGCCCTCCACCATATAGCAGGCCAGCGTGAACGGGCTGCCGGAAAAGCCGATCAGCGGCACGCGGCCGTCCAGCGCCTTGCGGATGCTGGCCACTGCGTCGAACACGTAGCGCAGCTTGCCCATGTCGGCCGGCTCCAGCGCGCGGATCGCCGCCTCGTCGCGCAGCGGACGCTGGAACTTCGGCCCCTCGCCCTCGGCGAAGTAGAGACCCAGGCCCATCGCGTCCGGCACGGTCAGGATGTCGGAGAACAGGATGGCCGCGTCCAGCGGAAAACGGTCCAGCGGCTGCAGCGTCACCTCGGTGGCGTAGTCCGGGCTGGTGCACAAGCCCATGAAGCTGCCGGCGCGGGCGCGGGTGGCGCGGTATTCCGGCAGGTAGCGGCCGGCCTGGCGCATCATCCAGATCGGAGTGTATTCGACCGGCTCCTTCAGCAGGGCCCGCAGGAAGGTATCGTTTTTCAGCTGGGTCATGGCATCACGCGGCTATGGAAATCAGCGGGCATTATATCCCAGCCGACCCTGCCGCCGGCGCGGACAAATGAAAACGGCCGGAAAACCCGGCCGTCCTCCCATCCTTCCAGGCGCGGTCAGGACAATATCTGCCTCAGCACATAGGGCAGGATGCCGCCGTGGCGGTAGTAATCGACCTCCACCGGCGTGTCGATGCGCAGCGTCAGCGCCAGGCGCCGCTCCATGCCGCCGGCGCCGCGGATCACCAGCGTGACGTTCTGCCGCGGCCGCAGTTCGCCGTCCAGCCCCTCCAGATCGAAAGTCTCGTCGCCGGTGAGGCCGGCCGCGCTGTCGCCGCCCTGGAACTGCAAGGGCAGCACGCCCATGCCCACCAGGTTGGAGCGGTGTATCCGCTCGAAGCTTCTGGCGATCACCGCGCGCACGCCCAGCAGCCGCGTGCCCTTGGCCGCCCAGTCGCGGCTGGAGCCGGTGCCGTACTCCTCGCCGGCGAAGATCACGGTCGGCGTATCCTCGGCCTGGTAGGCCATCGCCGCGTCGTAGATCGACAAGCGCTCGCCGCCCGGCTGGCGCAGCGTCAGCCCGCCCTCCACCGGCCGGCCGTCGGCGTCTGGCGGCAGCATCAGGTTGCGGATGCGGACATTGGCGAAAGTGCCGCGCATCATCACCTCGTGATGGCCGCGGCGCGAGCCGTAGCTGTTGAAATCTACCGGTTTGATGCCCTGTTCCTGCAGATAAAGCCCAGCAGGCGACGAAGGCTTGATGGATCCCGCCGGGCTGATGTGGTCGGTGGTGACCGAGTCGCCGAAGATGGCCAGCGCCCGCGCGCCCTTGACCGGCCGGGTCGCGGCCGGCTTCAGCTCGAAGCCGGCGAAGAACGGCGGCTCGGCGATATAGCTGGACGGCTCCCAGCCGTAGACCTCGCCGCCGGCCGCCCGGATGCCGGCCCACAGCGGATTGGCGTCGGCCAGATCGCAGTACAGCCGGCGGTAGGTTTCCGGATCGGCGGTCTGCGCCAGCGCCGCGCCCACCTCGTCCAGGCTGGGCCAGACGTCGCGCAGGAACACCGGCTGGCCGTCCGAGCCCTCGCCCAGCGGTTCGCGCTCCAGGTCGATGTCGACGCGGCCTGCGATGGCGAAGGCCACCACCAGCGGCGGGCTCATCAGGAAATTGGCCTTGATCGCCGGGTGGATGCGCGCCTCGAAATTGCGGTTGCCGGACAGAACCGACGCGCACACCAGATCGCCGGCGGCGATTTCCGACTCGATCGCCGGCGCCAGCGGACCGGCGTTGCCGATACAGGTGGTGCAGCCGTAGGCGACCACGCCGAAGCCCAGCCGCTCCAGCGCCGGCAGCAGACCGGCCTTGGCCAGGTAGTCGGTGACCACGCGCGAACCCGGCGCCAACGAGGTCTTGATGTGCGGGGCCACCGCCAGCCCGCGCGCGGCGGCCTTCTGCGCCAGCAAGCCCGCGGCCAGCATCACGCCGGGGTTGGAAGTGTTGGTGCAGGAAGTGATCGCCGCGATCAGCACCGAACCGTGCTTCAGGCCTGAGGCGGCCGCGCCGCCCGGCGTCTTGCCGTAGCCGCCGGCGGAGGCCGGCTTCTGCAGCAACTCGCCGAAGCGCGGCTTCAGTTCCGTCAGCGCAATACGGTCTTGCGGCCGGCGCGGGCCGGCGACGCTGGGCACGATGGATTCCAGATCCAGCGCCAGGGTTTCGCTGTAATCGATGTCGCCCTCCTCCGGCATGCCGAACAGCCGCTGCGCCAGGAAGTAGCGGCGGAAGGCATCCACCTCCTCGGCGCTGCGGCCGGTGGCGGCCAGGTAGTCGGCGGCGCGCTCGTCCGGCGGGAAGAAGCCCATGGTCGCGCCGTACTCCGGCGCCATATTGGCCAGCGTCGCGCGGTCCGGCAGCGTCAGCGACGCCGCGCCCGCGCCGAAGAACTCGACGAACTTGCCGACCACATTGGCCCTGCGCAGCAGCTCGGTCACCGCCAGCACCAGGTCGGTGGCGGTGACGCCGGCGGCGAGCCGGCCCTTCAGGTTCACGCCGACCACGTCCGGCGTCAGGAAATACACCGGCTGGCCCAGCATGCCGGCCTCGGCCTCGATGCCGCCCACGCCCCAGCCCACCACGCCCAGCGCGTTGATCATCGTGGTGTGGGAGTCAGTGCCGACCAGCGAATCCGGGTGGTAGACGTCGCCGTCATGCAGCACGCCGCGCGCCAGGTATTCCAGGTTCACCTGGTGGACGATGCCGATGCCCGGCGGCACCACCTTGAAGGTGTCGAAGGCCTGCATGCCCCATTTGATGAAGCGGTAGCGTTCGGCGTTGCGCTGGAACTCCAGCTTCATGTTCAGATCCAGCGCGCCCGCCTCGCGGAAATGGTCGACCTGCACCGAGTGGTCCACCACCAGGTCCACCGGCACCAGCGGCTCCACCGCCGACGGCGGCTTGCCGAAGCGGGCGGCGACGCCGCGCATCGCAGCCAGGTCGCACAACAATGGCACCCCGGTGAAATCCTGCAGCACGATGCGGGCGACGACGAAGGGAATCTCCTCGCTGCGTTCGGCCCTGGGCCGCCAGCCGGCCAGTTGCCGCACATGCGCTTCGGTTATACGCTGGCCATCCAGATTGCGCAGCAGCGACTCCAGCACGATGCGCAGCGACACCGGCAGCCGGCCGACATCGCCGACGCCGAGTTCGGCCAGCGCCGGCAGCGAATGGAAGCGGACGCTGTGGCCGGACGCCAATTGGAAATCTCGCAGACTGTCTTGCGCTTGCAGGGACATGGTGAACTCCGGTAAGCGCCGGCCATTCAGGCCGGCTGGGCCGCGAAGGGCGGATAAGAACGCATCCGCCGCCAGGGTCTGACATCCTGCATCAGGATAGATTAGGACCGGCTTTGCCGGCGCAAGTTCGAACAGGAAAGGATGATGGCATGACGAAAACCGTACGCAGCGAAACCGACAGCTTCGGTCCGATCGACGTTCCGGCCGACGCGCTGTGGGGCGCGCAGACCCAGCGCTCGCTCGCGCATTTCCATATTTCCAGCGAAAAGATGCCGCCGGAGCTGATCCTGGCGCTGGCCCGGGTCAAGCGCGCCTGCGCCGAGGCCAACCGCGAGCTGGGCAAGCTCGACGACGCCAAGGCAGCCGCCATCGTCGGCGCCGCCGACGAGGTGCTGGCCGGCCGCCACGACGGCGAATTCCCGCTGTCGGTGTGGCAGACCGGCTCCGGCACCCAGAGCAATATGAATATGAACGAGGTGCTGGCCAACCGCGCGTCGGAGCTGCTGGGCGGCCGGCGCGGCCCGGACCGGCTGGTCCACCCCAACGACGACGTCAACCGCGGCCAGTCGTCCAACGACATCTTCCCCACCGCGATGCACGTCGCCGCCGCGACGCAAGTGACCGAACGGCTGCTGCCATCACTGGGCCTGCTGCGGCGCGCGCTGGAGGCCAAGGCTCAGGCCTTCGCCGGCATCGTCAAGATCGGCCGCACCCACCTGCAGGACGCCACCCCGCTGACGCTGGGCCAGGAGATGTCCGGCTGGGCGGCGCAACTGGCGCTGGCCGAGCAGGCAGTCCACGCGGCGCAGCCTATGCTGTGCCAGCTGGCGGTCGGCGGCACCGCGGTCGGCACCGGCCTCAACACCGATCCGCGCTTCGGCGGCGCGGTGGCGGCCCGGTTGGCCGAGCAATCCGGCCTGCCGTTCCAGAGCGCCGACAACAAGTTCGCCGCGCTGGCCGGCCACGAGCCGCTCGTGTTCGCCCACGGCGCGCTGAAAACGCTGGCCGCCGCGCTGATGAAGATCGCCAACGACATCCGCTGGCTGGGTTCCGGCCCGCGCAGCGGCCTGGGCGAGCTGACGCTGCCGGAAAACGAGCCGGGCAGCTCCATCATGCCCGGCAAGGTCAACCCCACCCAGTGCGAGGCGATGACCATGCTGTGCTGCCAGGTGCTGGGCAACGACGCGGCGCTGGCGATAGGCGCGGCGTCGGGCAACTTCGAGCTCAATGTGTTCAAGCCGCTGATCGCGCACAACTTCCTGCAGAGCGCGCGGCTGCTGGCCGACGGCATGGACAGCCTGCGCGAGCACTGCGTGGACGGCATGGAGGCCAACCGCGCGCGCATCGCCGAGCTGATGGAGCGCTCGCTGATGCTGGTCACCGCGCTGAATCCGCACATCGGCTACGACAAGGCCGCCGCCATCGCCAAGCACGCCCACCATCACGGCACCACGCTGCGCGAGGCCGCGCTGGCGCTGGGCCATCTGAGCGCCGAACAGTTCGACGCCTGGGTCAGGCCCGAAGACATGGTGTGACGCCGGCCTGGAGAACGCTCAGGGGTGGAACCACAGCTCGCGCCGCGCCAGCGGCGTGGCTTCCGGCAACAGCGGATTGGGCAATTCGATGATGGCGCGGCCGGATAGCTTGAGCTCGCGCAGATGGTCGCTGTTGAACGCCTTGAACAGCTGCTCGAAGCTGCCGTCGCGCACGCCCTTCTCCAGTCCTTGCTGCAGCATGCGGGCCAATTCCGGCCGCTGCGGCGAAACAAAGAAATAAAAGGCGGTCGGGTAGTGCAGCAATAGATACGGGTCGAGCATCAGCCCCTTGCTGTTGGGCGACTCCAGCTCCTGCTGCACCTCGATCACGCTGCGCGGGAAGTAATCGTAGCGATGCTGGCGCAGCATGGAGAACAAATTGGGATAGTCCGGGCTGGTCAGCACCGGCAAGCCGGCATGCTGCAGGATCTGGGTATCCGGCCAGTCCTGCCCCTGTCCGGCGCGGAAGGCCGCCAGCTGCGGCAAGGTCTTGACGCTCTTGAACAGCTGCGGCCGGTCGGCGTTGATCAGCGGCACCCGCCAGCCTATCAGGCCCTTGTCCAGCGGAATGCGCACCGTCAGCAGCTTGCGTTCGCGCTCACGGCTGGTCATGCCCCAGAACAGATCCACGCGGCTGTCCGGACGCTGCATCTGCTCCATCGCCCGGCCCTGGTTCATGTCGCGCGCGGCCAGCAGCGCGCAGCGCTGCCCCATCTCGCTGCAGGCCAGCTGCAGCAAAGCCTGGATATACGGCCAATGCGGATCGTTGTCGCCGGACACCAGCGCGTAAGTGATGGACACGCCTTCCGCCCGCGCGCACAAACAACACAGGCACAGCATCCCTATCCGCAGCAATTTCGCCATGTCTCGCCTTTACGGAAACACTAAGGCCATTATGGCAACGGTTTACAGCCAGCCCAAGCCTCCCGCCGCGCCGCCCAGCAACAGCAGCCACACCGGGTTCCAGTTCCGCTTCCACGCCAGCAGCGCCACCGCGGCGCTCAAGATCCAGCCGCCCAAGTCACGGTTGGCCGCCTGCAGCAGCAGGCAGGCGCTGGCGCCCACCAGCCCCACCGTCAGCGGCAGCAGCGCGCGCGACAGCAACCCGGCCAGTTCGCCGCCCTGGTTGGCCGTCCACCAGCGGGAAACGTAGAAGCTCAACAGCGACGACGGCAAACACATGCCCAGCATGCTGACCAGCGCGCCGGCGACGCCGGCCACATGCCAGCCCACCAGGCTGACCACCAGCACATTGGGGCCCGGCGCGGCCTGGGCGATGGCGAACAGCTCGGCGAACTGGCCGGCGCTCATCCAGCCCTCGGCCACCACCAGCCGCTGCAACTCCGGCAGCAGCACATTGGCGCCGCCCACCGCCAGCAGCGACATCAGGCTGAAATGCCACAGCAACACCAGCAGGATCATTTCGCCGCTCTCCCCTTGGTCAAGCAGGCCAGCGCCAGCGCCAGCGGCGCCGACGCCAGCAGCACCCACAGCAGGGGCAGGCGGAACACCGCGATGGCGGCGAAGGTGGCGGCCACCACCAGCGCGCTCCACAAGCGCCTCTCCAGCCTGGACAGCAAGCGCAGCGCCATCGCCAGCAGCAGGCCGGCCGCCGCCGCGGCCAGGCCGTGCATCACGTGCTCCACCAACGGCAGCTGGCGGTAGCGGCCATAGGCGGAGGCCAGCAACAGCACGATGACCATCGGCGCCAGCAGCAGGCCGCACACCGCCGCCAACGCGCCGGACGGCCCGTGGAAGCGCGCGCCTATCGACACCGCCATATTGACGATATTGGGACCGGGCAACACTTGGCACAGACCCAGCTGTTCGGCGAAGTCGGCTTCGGACAGCCAGCGCCGCTTCAGCACCAGCATGCTGTGCGCTTGCGGCAGCACGCCGCCGAAACCGCTGACGCCGATGGAAAAGAAGCCGGCGAACAATTCGCGCCGGCTGGGAAGAATCAGATCGCTATTCATGCCTTGACACTACTCGCCGCCGAAAGACTATACAAACGAGAAATTCTGACAGGGGCCGTCACCTGTCCTCACAGTTCGCCCAGCCGCTCGACAATGAAATCGACGAAAACCCGCAGCTTGGGCAGCGGCTGGCGGTCGGCCGGGTAGATCAGATGCATGGGCTTGGGATCAGGCAGATAGCCGTCCAGCAGCGACACCAGCCGTCCCTCCGCCACGTCGTCGGCCAGCAGCGCCTCGGCCTGCAACACCAGTCCTGCGCCGGACAACGCCAGTTGACGCAGCGCCTGGCCCTGGTTGCACTGGAAGCGGCTGGCGCGCATCCGCACCCCGTGCGGCTGCGCCAGCGCGTCCCAGCCGTCGTCGCGCCGCCAGCGGCTGAAGCCCAGGCAATCATGATCCGCCAGATCGGCCGGCGTCGCCGGCGCGCCGCGCGCGGCGAGATAGGCGGGAGAAGCGGCGATCATCATCCGGTACGGCCGCAGACGCCGCGCCACCATGCCTGAGTCGGCCAGGCGGCCGATGCGGAACACCGCGTCGTAGCCGTCGGCCACCAAGTCCACCAACTGATCGCCAAGCTCAAGCTCCACGCCGATGTCCGGATAGCGCGCCATGAATTCGGCCAGCAGCGGCGCCAGCCGCAGCGTGCCGAAGGTGACGGAAGCGTTGATCCTCAGCACGCCGCGCGGCTGCGCCCGCAACAGCGCCGCCGCGTCTTCGGCGGCCGCCAGTTCGGCAAGAATGGCGCGGCAGCGCTGATAATAGTGCTGCCCCAGCTCGGTCAGCTGCTGGCGACGGGTGGTGCGCACCAGCAGCTTGCCGCCCAACCGCGCCTCCAGCGCGGCGATATGCTTGCCGACCATGGGCTGGGACAGCCGATGGGCATCGGCGGCGGCGGTGAAGCTGCCCTTATCCACCACCGCGACGAATAATTCCATGCTGAGCAGGCGATCCACAGATTAAAAACTCCAGGTTATTAATCCTGTTCATCATAGCGGATTAATCAATCCAGGGAATCCGCGCACACTGCAGACATCGCAACCGCAATGGAGAATCCCGATGAAGATCCTGCTCGTAGGCGCCAGCGGCACGCTGGGCCGCGCCGTCCGCCAGGCCCTGTCCCACCACCAGCTCATCACCGCCGGCCGCGGCAGCGGCGACCTGCGCGTCGACATCACCGACAGCGCCAGCGTGCAGCGGATGTTCGAACAGGCCGGCCGGCTGGACGCCATCGTCAGCGCCGCCGGCAACGTGCACTTCGCCCCGCTGGCCGAAATGAGCGCCGCCGACTTCCGCATCGGCCTGAACGACAAGCTGCTGGGCCAGATCGACCTGGCGCTGACCGGCCAGCACTATCTGAACGACGGCGGCTCGATCACGCTGACCAGCGGCATCATCAGCGCCCAGCCCATCCGCCAGGGCGCCAACGCCACCGCGGTCAACCGCGCGCTGGAAGGCTTCGCCGCCGCCGCCGCGCAGGAGTTGGGCCGCGACCGCCGCATCAACGTGGTCAGCCCCAACGCGCTGCAGGAATCGTGGGACGGCTACGCGCCCTACTTCCCGGGCTTCGAGCCGGTGCCGGCCGCGCGCGCCGCGCTGGCCTACGTGCGCAGCGTGGAAGGCATCGCCAACGGCCAGACGCTGACGGTGTGGTAAGCCGCGCCATGACTGTGGAGAAACCGCATATGAAAATACTGCTAGTCGGCGCGAACGGAACCATAGGACGCGCGGTGCGACAAGCGCTGTCCCGCCATCAAGTCCTGGCCGCCGGCCGCGACAGCGGAGAGCTGCGCGTCGACATGAGCCAGCCTGACAGCGTACGGGCGCTATTCGAACGCACAGGCAATGTCGACGCCATCGTCAGCGCCGCCGGGCTGCTGCACCTGGGTCCGCTGACAGAGATGACCCCTGAGCAATTCCGCATCGGCCTGGACAGCAAACTGATGGGCCAGGTGAACCTGGCCCTGATAGGGCAGCGCTTTCTCAATGCGGGCGGCTCCATCACCTTGACCAGCGGCATGGGCAATGAGATTCCGCTGCGCCACGGCAGCAATGCCTGCGCCGTCAACGCCGCGATAGAGGGCTTCGCCCGCGGCGCGGCGGTGGAGCTGGCGGCCGGGCTGCGCATCAACGCGGTTTGCCCAAGCGTGCTGCAGGAATCATGGGAGCCGCTGCAAAGCTACTTCCCGGGTTTCGAGGCCGTGCCGGCGGCCCGTGTCGCCCGCGCCTATCAACGCAGCGTGGAGGGCGTGGAAACCGGGCAAGTGTTCAAGGTTTGGTAAGCCCTGGCAGCGCGCTCCCACGATCACCTGGCGACGCGCAGCCTCTACGCCAGACACAGCAAGGGAAACGGCCCGCCGGCGACATCGAACTCCGTCCCCCTCCCCGGGAGCATGGCGGCGATGCCATGCCGGCCGAAAAATGATGGGGGACGCGCACCAAGCCCCAGCATGTCGGGAGAATCAGCCGGCGCCGGCGTGAAAACGGCGATGGGCATCGCACGCTTCTCATGCAGGGAACAAGCCGCCTCTTGGCGGCGCGACTGCATCCAGGCGCCGAACGCGCGCCTGCGCCAAGCCTATACTGCATCAGCCGCCAAGCACAGGACGCCGCGATGAAAGCCAAACTGTGGAGCGGGCTGGCGCTGCTGCTGTGCCTGCCCCTTCTCCATGCCGAGCCGATACCGGCGTACAGCCAGGCAATAGAGCCCTGGGGCGACGCCGCCAGCGGCGACGGGCTGACGCCGCGGTTTCTGCGCTGGCTGGCCGAACAAGGCGGCCTGCGGCTGAAGCAGGACATCCGGCCGCTGCCGCGGCTGGTGGAGGACATGAAAGCCGGCCGCGACGCGCTGGCGCTGATCACCGCCTCGCCGGAGCGCGACGCCTTCGGGCTCGAGCTATGCCGCCCCGCCGACATCCGCCTGTCCGTGGTCTACCGCCTCGGCGCCCGCGAGCTGCGGGCCGCCGATCTGAAACTCCGTCCCGTCGGCATCTTGCGCGGCACCCATACGCTGGACGCCTTCATCGCCCAAAGCGGCGCCGAGCCGGTGCTGGTCAGCGACATGCGCCAGGGCCTGGGCATGCTGCGCATCGGCCGGCTGGACGCGATGATGTGCGTGCGGCCGGGCTGCGGCCGCGTGCTGCGCGAGATTTCCACGCCCGCCGACCGCTGGGCGGAGCTGGCGATCAGCCGCGAGCCGATGGCGGTGTACGTATCGCGCGCCCATCCGCTGTCGAAGGACGCGGCCGCGCTGGCGCGGCTGAAAGCGGCCTGCCAGTCTCCCGAGGGTCGCGCCCGGATGGCGGCGCTGCTGGCGCGCTACGACTGACGATGAAAAAACCCCGCGGGCCTTTTCAGGCCGGCGGGGTTGCGGGGCATGCGACCGGACGGGATCAGATGTCGGCTTCGACTTCGTTGCCCTTGGCCTCCATCCAGCCGCGGCGGCTGGACGCCTCGCCCTTGCCCATCAGCATCACGAACATGTCCAGCGTTTCCTGCAGCATGCCGGGGCGCACCTGCACCTTGACCAGACGGCGGGTGTCCGGGTTCATCGTGGTGTCCTTCAGCTGCTCCGGGTTCATCTCGCCCAGGCCTTTGAAGCGGGAGATGCTCCACGCGCTCTCGCGCACGCCCTCGCTGCGCAGGCGGTCGAGAATGGCGGTCATCTCGCCCTCGTCCAGCGCGTACAGCTTGCGCGGCGGCCGGGTCTTGCCCTGGCCGGGCACATCGACGCGGAACAGCGGCGGCTGGGCGATGTAGATGTTGCCGTTTTCCACCAGGCGCGGGAAATGGCGGAAGAACAACGTCAGCAGCAATACCTGGATATGGGAGCCGTCGACGTCGGCGTCGGACAGGATGGCGATCTTGCCGTAGCGCTGGCCGGACAAATCCGGCGCATCGTTCGGACCGTGCGGGTCCACGCCGATAGCCACCGAGATGTCGTGGATTTCGGCATTGGAGAACAATTGGTCGCGGTCGGTCTCCCAGCTGTTCAGCACCTTGCCGCGCAGCGGCAGGATGGCCTGGTATTCCTTGTCGCGCGCCAGCTTGGCCGAGCCGCCGGCGGAGTCGCCCTCCACCAGGAACAGCTCGTTGCGCTCGATGTCCTCGCTCTCGCAGTCGGTCAGCTTGCCCGGCAACACCGCCACGCCGGAGCCCTTCTTCTTCTCCACCTTCTTGACCGACTTGAGGCGGCTCTGCGCCTGGCGGATCGCCAGCTCGGCGATCTTCTTGCCGGCCTCCACATGTTGATTCAGCCACAGCTCGACCGGATCGCGCGCCAGGCCGGAAATCAGCTTCAGCGCGTCGCGGCTGGTCAGCTTGTCCTTGGTCTGGCCCTGGAACTGCGGGTCCAGCACGCGGGCGGACAGCACGAAGCGCACGCGGCTCCATACGTCCTCGGCCATCAGCTTGACGCCGCGCGGCAGCAGGTTGTGATGGTCGATGAAGCTCTTCACCGCGTCGTAGACGCCGGCGCGCAGGCCGGCCTCATGGGTGCCGCCCACCGGAGTCGGGATCAGGTTGACGTAGCTCTCGCCGCTGGCGCCGTCCTCGAACCAGGCCATCGCCCACTGCGCGCCCTCGCCCTTGGCGAATTGTTCGTGGTCGTCGCCGATATAGGCTTCACCGGCGAACAGCGGCGCCACCGGCTCGTCGCCGTTGCACAGTTCGGCCAGATAGCTCTTCAGGCCTTCCGGATACTGCCATGCCTTCACTTCATCGCCGCTGGGCTTTTCCAGCGTCAGCGTCACCGCCACGCCAGGCAGCAGCACCGCCTTGGCGCGCAGCAGCCGCTCCAGCTCCTGCATCGAATAGCGCGGGCTTTCGAAATACTTGCCGTCCGGCCACACCCGCACCCGAGTGCCGCTGGTGCGCGGGCCGCAATCGGCGACGCGGGCCAGAGGCTCGATCACGTCGCCGCCCGAGAACACCAAGCGGTGCACGCCGCCTTCGCGCTTCACCTCCACCTCAAGCCGGGTGGACAGCGCGTTGGTCACCGACACGCCTACGCCGTGCAGGCCGCCGGAGAAGGCGTAGGCGCCGCCGTCCTTCTTGTCGAACTTGCCGCCGGCGTGCAGCCGGGTATACACCAGTTCCACCACCGGCACGCCTTCCTGCGGATGCAGGCCCACCGGAATGCCGCGGCCGTCGTCCTCGACGCTCAGCGAGCCGTCCTGGTGCACGGTGACGGCGATCTTGCGCGCGAAGCCGCCCAGCGCCTCGTCGGCGGCGTTGTCTATCACTTCCTGGCAGATATGGGTGGGGTCGGTGGTGCGGGTATACATGCCGGGCCGCTCTTTCACCGGCTCCAGCCCCTTCAGCACCCGTACCGAGGATTCGTCGTATTGTTGAGTCATGTTCTGGTCTTGCCCTGTCGGCGCGTCACGTCGACGCCGCCCGCGATGGGCGGCTCAAATGAAGACAGCGGGCATCGCCCGCCGTCGCTGTACTGCAAACAATCTTCCCGCCGCTCACTGCTCGCTCTGGGTGGAGGTGCGCGCCAAGTAGGCGTGATGGCTTTCCACGCCGCGCAGGAAGCGCGCCAGTTCGGATAGCGCGCGCTCGTAAACGTCGCGCTTGAACTCGATCACCGCATCCACCGGCGCCCAGTAGTCGTTCCAGCGCCAGCCATCGAACTCCGGATGGTTGGTCGCGCGCAGGCAGACGTCGCTGTCCCGCCCCACCAGCCTGAGCAGGAACCAGATCTGCTTCTGGCCCTTGTAACTGCCGCGCCATTCGCGGCGTACCCAATTCGTCGGCACCTCGTAACGCAGCCAGTCGCGCGTGCGTCCCAGTATCTTCACGTGCTGAGGCAACAAGCCCACCTCTTCCAACAGTTCGCGGTACATCGCGGCCTCCGGGCTTTCGCCCGGCTTGATGCCGCCCTGCGGGAACTGCCAGGAATGCTCGCGCACGCGCTTGCCCCAGAACACCTCGTTTTTGGCATTGGTGAGGATGATTCCGACGTTTGGGCGGTATCCGTCCCGGTCCAGCATGGAAAAAACCTGCAATTCGTTAGTTACCGAATTTTTGCACATTTCAGCCCGCCTTGCCACGCGCGCCCGCTCCGCCCCTCTCCCTAAAGCCGCTTGACCCATATCACCATGGCCGGGCGGGCACTCCCCCAAACCGCCCAAACGATGCTACGATTCGCCGATTGAACGTCATTCCACTGCGCATTCATGGCAACCCTGCTGAACCGACCCACGCTGTCCCGCTTGCCCTGGCTTCCCCTGCGGCCCGAGGACTTCACCACGCTGCTGCAGACGGCCGATTTCCGCCTCCGTCTGCTGGAGGCCATCGCGGCGGCGACGCGGCGCGTTTATCTGTGCGCGCTCTACCTGGAAAACGAAGAGGCCGGCCAGGAAATCCTGGACGCGCTGTACCAGGCCAAGCAACGCTCCCCGCAACTGGACGTGAGGGTGATGGTGGACTGGCACCGCGCGCAACGCGGCCGCATCGGCGAGGACCAATCCCATTGCAATGCCAGCTGGTATCGGGAAGAGGCGCTGCGCCGCGATCTGGACATTCCGATCTACGGCGTGCCGGTGCAAACGCGCGAGCTGTTCGGCGTGCTGCATCTCAAAGGCTTCGTCATCGACGACACCGTGTTCTACAGCGGCGCCAGCCTGAACAACGTCTACCTGCACAAGCTGGACAAATACCGCTTCGACCGCTATCACCTGGTCCGCAGTCCGGAGCTGGCGGATGCCATGGCCGGTTTCATGAACGAACAGTTCTTCAACGACCCCGCCGTATTCCGCCTGGACAAGCCCACGCCGTCCACCCGCAGCATCCGCAAGGAAATCCGCCAGTTCCGCGACAAGCTGGCCCATAGCCAGTACCGCCCCGCCGCCGCCCGCATCCCCGCGCCGGACGAGCTGGCCATCAGCCCCGTGGTCGGCATCGGCAAGGGCAACCGACTCAACCGCGTGATTCTGGACGTGATCGCCAGCGCCCAGCGCCGGCTGTTCATCTGCACGCCCTATTTCAACTTTCCGCGCGCGGTGGTGCTGGAAATCAACCGAGCGCTGCGCCGCGGCGTTGAAATCGACATCGTGGTCGGCGACAAGACCGCCAACGACTTCTACATTCCGCCGGAACAGCCGTTCCGCGTAATCAGCGCGCTGCCCTATCTGTACGAGATGAATCTGCGCCGTTTCGCCAAGCGGCAACGCCAATGTCTGAGCCGGCAGCAGCTGCGCATCCACCTGTGGAAAGATGGCGACAACACCTACCATCTGAAGGGCATCTGGAGCGATGACCGCTACATTCTGCTGACCGGCAACAACCTGAACCCGCGCGCCTTCCGGCTGGACCTGGAAAACGCGCTGCTGCTGCGCGATCCGCAAGGCGCGCTGCGCGCACAGGGCGATGCCGAGCAGCGAAACATCCTGCGCCATGCCGCGCCGCTCTCGCATTACCGCCAGTTGGAAGACGTGCGGGCCTATCCCGAGCAGATCAAGAAGCTGCTCACCCGCCTGAGCCGGGTGCGGATAGACCGAATGCTGAACCTGATGCTGTAAGCGCCTCCCACAGCCCCGCTCCCGCGGGGCTTTTTGCCGCCCTTGGCTTATGATTAAGCGGTGAACCGGAGTCACTGTGGAGAGGCCGATGCGCGCCGCCATCGACGTGAAAACCGCTAATCTCGCCGTCGGCCACGACTACGCCGAGAAATGGCAAGAAGTGCTGGACCTGCTGGCCAGGCTGCTGCGCATCCCGGCGGCGCTGATCATGCGGGCGCAGCCGCCGCGGATCAAGGTCTTCCTGTCCAGCCGCAGCGACGGCAATCCCTACGAGGAAGACGAACTGGCCGACCTGGGCACCGGCCTCTACTGCGAGACCGTGATGGCCCGCCGCGGCGAGCTCATCGTCGCCAACGCCCTGTCCGACCGCGACTGGGACCACAACCCCGACATCAAGCTGGGCATGATCTCCTATATGGGCCTGCCCTTGGTCTGGCCCAACCAGGACGTGTTCGGCACCATCTGCGTGCTCGACAGCGAGGAAAACCCCTACAACGCCACCTACCGTCAGCTTCTGGCGCAGTTCCGCGCGATGGTTGAACGCGACCTCAGACAGATTTACAACGACAAGGCCCGCGCGCAGGAAGACGCCGCGCTGCGCGCCGACGAGGCGGAACGGGTCCGCCGGGAGTTCGAACGACTGCGCGCCGGCGAACACAAGGCGCTGCAGGCCTTGCGCGAGAGCGAGGAGCGCTGGCACTTCGCGCTGGAAGGCGCCGGCGACGGCGTATGGGACTGGAGCCTGTCCGACGGAGGCGTTTTCCTTTCCAGCCGCTGCCAGCAGCTGCTAGGCCTCCTTCCGGCCGAAATCGTCGGCTTCCAGCTGTGGCAGACCCACATGCATCCCGACGAGCTTCCGGCCGTCCAAGCCGAGCTGGCGGGCTATCTTCAGCGGCCGGAAGGCTCCTTCGTCTCGGAACACCGCTTCCGCAGAGGCGATGAATGGATCTGGCTACTGGGACGCGGCATGGTGGTCAGCCTCGACATCCACGGCCGCCCCATGCGGATGATAGGAACGTATTCCGACATCACCGCGCGCAAAAAGGCCGAAGCGGAGCTGCTCCTGCTGAACAATCATCTGGAAGAAAGAGTCGCGGCGCGCGGCGCCGAACTGCAAGCGGCGATGCAGCAGATCAGCATCGCCGAAAAGCAGGCGGCGCTGGCGCGGATGGTGGCCGGCATGGCCCACGAGCTGAACACGCCGATAGGCAATGTGCTGCTGTGCTCGTCTCAGATGGGAGCCGACATCGATGCCATCTTCGCCGCCGACGCGGAAAAGCGCCTATCGCGCAAGGGGCTGCAGGAATTTCTGCAAAAAGCCGGCGAAACCTGCGAACTGCTGCAACGCAATAGCGAACAGGCCGGGGACCTGATCGGCCGGTTCAAGCAGATCGCGGTCGACCAGCTGGACCAGCCCAAGCGCAGCTTCCATCCCGCCAAAGTCATCTCCAATCTGCTGAAGACGCTGTTGCCGGCCGAACACCATCCCCACATCCGGATAGAGCTGCGGATTCCGGCCGACCTGGTGATTGAAAACTATCCCAGCGCGCTGGAGCAGCTGGTTTCCCACCTGGTGGCCAACACCCTGGCCCATGGCTTCGACGAAAAAGGCGGCGGCGCGATCCGCATCGACATCAGCCGCGATCAGGACGAACTCACGCTGATTTACGCCGACGACGGCAAAGGCATCTGCCAGGAACTGCACAGCAAGGTATTCGACCCCTTCTTCACCACCCGGATGGGCCAAGGCGGCATGGGGCTGGGGCTGGCGCTGGTCCACAGCATCGTCCAGGCCATTCTGAAAGGGCGCATCCGCCTGGAAAGCGAAGCCGGACAAGGAGCGGCATTCATCATCACTTTCCCGGCCAATCCTCGCTAATCCGCTCCCGGCTCAGGACGCAGCCTTTCCGCTTGATCCTCGCGCGGCGGCAGCGGCGTCACCTCCTGCAGACGCTGATAGTCGACATGATCGTTTTCATCCTCGTCGGTATAGATCAGGTCGGCGAAGGCGTGATTCCAGCGGATATCCTGATGAGAGAAAGTGTGCCTGGCCACCATGGGCTGGATGGTGGTCTCATCGATGCCATTGACCGACAGAATCAATTGCGCTTTGCTCGCAGCCAGCGACGCGGCATCGCGCTGATGCAAAGGGCTGCGCTCGTCTATCTTGTGCACCAGCGTCCACCCCAGCACGAACATCGGATGCTGGTCGCGCACAAGGTCCAAGTCATACAGCTTGCGAAAGGTCGTACCCTCCGCCGTGGTCTCATGCTGCAGCAGCCGCAGCCGGGCGCTGGCGTCGATGATCACATTGTTGCGGGCATTGGCCGCCCGCAGCATCAGCACCGGCTCGCCGTTCAAGGGCCGCACCACCGGGCTGTTGGTAAACACGATGCGCACCCTCGGCCGCGAAAAGCGGGCGAAAGTCATGCCGGTAATCAGTGCGATGCTCATCATACCGATGAAGATCTCCAGCATCGAAATCCAATGGGTGTACAGCGTCTGCGGATGCATGTCGCCATAGCCGACGGTGGCGAGGGTCTCGACGCTGAAAAAGAAGACACCGAGAAAACCCTGCGGAAACTGGTTGGCGATGCCGCCTGGCTGCACTTGATACAACCCTGCGAACAACAGATTCAATGCGATGAAAGAGGCGGCGATAAACAAATAGAAATGCGGCCAGCTGATGGTCATGCAGTAATGGTAGAGATCGTGCAGGGAATGCCGCGGCAGGCTGTGAATGAACAGGCTGCGGCCGCCCGCGTCTATTCGCCGCGCGGGTTTGCTGGTTCGAGGTGCCATCTGCTGCGTCCTTGAATGCGGATGGCTGATTGTGTGAGGGATGCCAATGGGCGTCAACGACGCGCCGCTCAAGCGGATGCGTTACCCGCACAAATGACCATCCATAAACGCCAAAGCCCCGCCGGGGTCCGGTCGGGGCTGGAAGTCGCGCGCGGGGCGCGCGCAAAGCAAAAACCCCAGCTCGTCTGAGCTGGGGTTCTGCGTATGGGGCGTCTGGCGGTGTCCTACTTTCAC